>JBHLKM010000008.1:0-171896 GCA_048886685.1 Candidatus Hodarchaeota archaeon | reverse complement strand
GTATTATTTCTGTCATTAGGGGTTGGATCTTGATTCATCAAATATCGACATAATTCTCCGACATAAGTAAAGATTGTTGCATTATATTCACGAATTTCATCCCAAAAACGGCTAACACTGAACTTGCGGCTTACTGCTAAAATCGCTCCACTTGCAAAAGCGGGAGCCCAACCTAGCCATATAGCAGTCCCGTGAAAAAAAGGGAGCGCAACATAAATTGTATCATCCGTAGTTGCTTCGGTTATTATAGGCCCAAAAAGATAACCATTAAGAACTAATGAACGATGGATTACTATAGCTGCTTTGGATAAGCCTGTAGTGCCAGAAGTAAAAAAATAAGCAATAGGGTCATTGGTTTTAATATTAACCGTAGTTGAAGGATTGTGAGTTGGAAAATCCTTAATGGCTTGATTAAGATCAATAAAACCATCCGGAATTGGTATAGAATCCCGATCTGACGAAAATAAAAGTATCTGTTCTTGTGATAGATTGAGCTCAGATTTAATTTTAATGAAATTATTGATTACTTCTGAACCGATGATAATCAATTTTCCAGGAGTAAGTTTTAAGCAATGCACAAGGGTTCTTTCTCGCAGTTCGGTATTAATCAATGAGTTTATTGCTCCTATTTTACTAATAGCAGTAAAAATGATTAAAAATTCTGGTCTATTTATCATAAAGATCTCAACAACATCACCTTTTTTCAAGCCTAAAGAGATAAAGTAATGAGCGTACTGATTAACATATTCATTAAATTCTTTATAAGTAAACATTATATCTTCAAATTTGATCGCGGGATTATCTGGGAACTTTTGTGCGTTTTCTTCAACTATCGTCCCCCATGAGACATTTTTTTCAATATCTATCTTCATGATCTTTTGAAAAGTTGGGTCATGTTTTTTATACACATTCAATCTTCTTTTTCGAAAATCTCTCTTATCAATAAGATCTTCTTCTTTCTGTTTAGGGATTTCTAGCATATTATTTACCTTTTTTTAATTATAAAATAAAATTATCAACCAGATTTCTATTATTAAAAGAATTTCGTTATAGGACTTAAGTATTTTCTATTTATAAATTTTGTATTCCTATATGTGTTTTATTCCTAAATTTGGGATAATAACTTTTTGAAAAAGATAGAAGATTCCAAAATAGAACAATAGTAATTAAAAAGAAATAGAAAAATTTCACTTATTTTTTATTATTTTTCCCTCTTCTTTTTGCATTTTTATTCTAAAATTTTTTCTATAATGGATTACTTGAAAAGATAATACCATTTATAATAATCATTAAAAGCAATACAAAACAGAAAATGACGATTAATATTGTAGTAATTGGGATGGGTTATGTCGGAATACCAATGGCAGCTCTGCTAGCAGATGTAGAAGATTTTTATGTTACTGGTATCCAGCGTCGATCAAAACGTTCAGGGTGGAAGATTGATTGTCTTAACGAGGGAAAGAATCCTTTTGAAGGAGAGGAGCCCGGATTAGATGCATTAATTGAACGAGTAGTGAAAAATGGAAAATTCAAAGTAACGGACAGTTATGACAATATTCAAGAAGCAGATTATATTTTGATTGATGTTCAGACTCCAGTCGACGAAAAAAGAATACCACGCTACGAATCATTGATAGATGTTTCAAAATTATTTGCTCCAAAAATGAAAAAGGGAGTGACGGTAATTATAGAATCAACTGTAGCACCAGGGACCACGGATAATATTGTACAACCAATTTTAGAAGAAGGTAGTAGTATGAAAAGACGAAAAGATTTTTACCTTGTTTTTTCATTTGAACGAGTAATGCCCGGGAAATTACTGGAGTATATTACAGATTTTCCGAGAGTAATTGGTGGTGGATGTGGAAAAGCTAATGAGAATGCTAAATTCCTCTATGGGAAAGTTGTCAAGGAAGAACTTCAAGTTACAGATACTTTAACTGCAGAGTTAACAAAATGTATAGAAAATACTTATAGAGATATAAATATTGCATTTGCCAACGAAATGGCACTAGTCGCTGAGGATTTTAACAGGAATATTTTTGAAATTATCAAACTAATAAATTATAGACATGATAGAATGATGCACTTTCCCGGAAGTGGGGTAGGAGGTCACTGTCTCACGAAAGACCCATGGCTATTGATGTATGGCCTTCAAACTTATACTGCCAAGAAATATCTTGATCATGTAAAAATTCTACCTTATGGCAGAGAATTGAATGACTTTATGCCAGAACATATGGTTGAATTAATGGAAGATGCTCTAAAAGAAGCTGACAAACATGATAATTTAAGAATTGGTTTAATGGGAGTTGCATATAAGGCAGATTGTGATGATACGAGAAATACCCCTACGGAAAGAATTGTAAATTTCTTGAAAAATAGATACCATTCCCATAATATTGAATATATCGCCCATGATCCTTGGGTTAAAGAAATAGATTATAAAGAAACGGAGTTGACCGCTGATTTTGATGCAGCAGTGAATAATTCTGATGTATTACTGTTTGCTACAAATCATAAACAATATTATTCGATTGATCTTGATAATCTCAAAGAAAAGATGAAGACCAGACCCATTATTATCGATGGTCGTAATATCTTTAATAAGAAGATCATAGAAAGTAAAGGATTTATCTATAGAAAAATAGGAGAAGGGTCAAAAAACAATTCTAATTAAATAAAAAAGGTTTTGTGTTAATCTCTAAGTTCTTGCCGAACTTAATATTAAATCCTATCATTTTACGATTTAATATCTTGAGAATTAGTATTTATTTGTGCTTTTGTTCCTGTTCTTCTTTTAACTTTTGTATTTTACGTGCTCTTTGATACCACATATTAATCATTGATCAAGATGTCGCATAACAGCCATCATCAAATTCTAAATCAAGGTAATCTTTTTTCTCTTCCATTTTAATACACTTATTAATATCTTATGTAATCAGAAACGAATGAGAGATTAAAGGATGGCGATTATAAAAGATAACATCATAAAATAAGACATTAATTTTTCATAAAAAAGAATGAGTTTTTGTTAATTTTCAATAAAAAGAAGAAAGTTGTGTAATCTCGAATTCTTTGCTGAATTTCTAAGATTAGCTTCTAGCATTTGATAAGCTAATCTTTGAGATTTCTGGTATTTAGTTTATTTTTTCTTTTCATTTGTCTCTTAAGTCTAAATTTTTTAATTCGATTTATGATTTGATCAATTGCAATTCAACCTGTATTATAAGAATTATTACAGATCGAAGTGTGAATCCTATCTTTCCACTCGGACATTTGAATCAGTTATTTAGGTGTTTTTTAATTGTATAATAAATAAGAGAATAAATACATTATTTTTATGGTCAATAGGTTAAAAACAATTTAGACTTAAATTTTAACTCCCTTGGAAATGACATCTTTTAGAATAAATTTTTAAAATCGAAATCTAACTTATATTTAAAATTTTAAATTTCAAAAAAGTGATTTATATGCTATTTGATTATTGGGATGCGATCAGAGGTTTTTTTAATTGGGTTGCAGAATCAGCCGCAATTATGATGGTTTTAAGTGGTTTAATGGCGATTACTTGGCTAGGCTTTGAAAGAAAGCGAAGAGGATCATTTACAAAAAGAAAAGTGGAACAAGAAGAGTTTGATATAACTAAGTTTTTACGGGGATTATCTTATCTTGGTTTAGTACTTGGAGTATTTGTCGTGTGGTCAGGTGCTATTGGGTTAATCAGAAATATACCTCCCAGTTTTGAATATCGAGATGTAACCGAAGATGCTGCAAATCATTTTACATGTATCTTTTTGATCATAATAGGAATTACCATGTTCATGAAACCAATAAGCGATCTTCCATTGTCCAGTATAATTGGTCTTTTAGCAGGTACAGTTACGGTTGTTGTAATAGCTATACTCGTGCCAGATTCAGCAGTTACATTGATTGCAGATGTGATCAATCCAAAGTGGTTACTGGTAATAATATTTATAATTGTAACAGTAATAGTTGCACTTACTGTAAAATTCTATGTTGGAGTGTTGAAAAAAATATCGAAATTTCTTTCATGGCCTCCTATTGCGTTCATTATAATGATTTTTTGCCTAGTTCAGGGATTTGCGTTATGGATTTGGGGAGTAAGTATCTTTGGTTTAAATATTTTATAATTCAAACTCTTTTTTTTATCTCTTTCATCGTGTATAAATATAATTTTATCCAATAGGAGTTACTAATTTTAATATATAGTAAATATTTATTTAGCTTAACAACGAAATTAATGGAAAAATGGCTGGAATAAAAGAACTTAAAGAGGAACTATCTGAAATGCGTAAGAGTCTGGAAAAACTAACAGAGGAACTACATGATACCAATCTTGCTATTAGGGAATCTTTAGAGTTAACTTCTCACACTATTAAAGAAGCGAGTGAACTATTTTCAAAAGCCTTGGAAGATACTATGAAACAAATGTCAGAGTTAACAATTCAAATGAATATTAGAGATACAATTTTGAAGAGTCTTGGAATTGATGGGATGATTCCAGATTTTTTAAAGAAAAAGAAATAAATTTTAAGATTAAGCTTTTTGCTCCTTTTCCCCTCTTGTAAGAACAAAATAGGCTACAACAAGTGAAATAACATAAACTATCGTAATTAATGACCATAGAATAACTTCATTGGATTTATCATTAATTGCTCCCATAATTGCTCTATAAATAAAAAAAATACTAACAAGCGATAATAACCGAAGAGTCGAATGTAATCTATCCATGATTACTAAGTTATATCTAATAATTAAAGTAATATATTACTTCGAATTAAAAGTATAATATAGAAAAAATTAAATTCAATTAGTATAATTGTAAAATGTCAGACCACCATCCCCCTGAATGTTTTATATGTGGTAAAAGCTGTGAAAGTACAATAGAAGATACTTACTATTGTATATGCGATGTGGCTATTTGCCATGATTGCATAAATTCTACAAAGAAAAATGATGAAACATGGATTTGTCCTCATTGTAAAGAAGAGAATAATCTCGAAGAGAGTAAGTTATTTAGATCAACATAAGAATTTTTTCTCATTTACTTTATTTTCGAAAACAGACTCAAAACATAATTTAGCCTATGATGAAAACAAATATTTCATGATTTTTTCAGAAAAAATGATTAAATCAGAGGAAGACTGAGGCAAAACTATTAGGAAAACTAAAAAAAAAATCATCTATTCTCAAAACCTTTATTAAAGATATAAACTATTATAAGCTTTCAATATTTTAATAATTAAGAAAATTTTGAGATTGGTATTGTATTTTGACATCAAACATTATTTCTAAAGTCGTAGAATTAGATAATTGTAACAAGGATTTACTTATAAAAGCATTTTATTCTGTGAAATTTTGGGAAACTGTTAATCCAGCAAAGAAAATGGATGCAAAATTCATTTCACCAAATGTTTTATATAGTAAGGTAACTGATGAGATTATAAATATTCCCATCGAAATGGAAGGAGAATTAGTTCTGCAGGATGAGGGTGAACAAGAAGAAGGGAAAGGACGATTAATTGAATTAAACGTTCGGAATAATAAGGATGTTAGAGAACTTGAAGGAAGGTTAAGGATTAAGGCTTTGTCAGACAATAAATCCAAATTAGGAGTATTTATAAAGAGTTTCAAATTAGGGAGTGAATTTCTCAATCTTATTGGGAAAAGCGTAGCTGAACTTACCTTGAGAAATAAAATAACAGAGATGTTAAGAAAACTAGAACGTTGGGTAAGAAATAATTCTTTAGAAGATTTATTGTAAATAGTGAATTTATAAGGTTTAAATCCATATTTTAATTAAGACTAAAATTAATATTCTTTAGTGTAAGTTTTTAGTATTAGGCTTGGAAAAATATTATTTATATAATTTAATGGTCGATTTGGTGTTTTAGAATTAACATTTGGGTTATGGAATCTGACTCAGGAATTACTTTAGTGTACAAACCATACATGGACTTTCCAGTGAATGAAGATCTTGTTTCTGGGCTTCTAACAGCTCTAAATCAATTTACCATAGTGGAATTTAAGCAGGGAATAGATTCTATCGAAATGGGGGGATTAAGATGGGCTTATATACAAGATAAGGAAACTAATCTTCTATTTATAGGAGCAGATTCTAAAGATGTGAGTGGTGATACATTAAGATCGAGATTGGATGTAATACGGCACACGTTTATACAACAATATGCTAGTGAAAAAAATCGATGGGGGAGTAAATGGGCAGGAAATGTCGAAATCTATAAACCATTTGAAAACACTATAGATGAATTCTATACTCAATGGAAACAAGCTGAACACATAACTACTGTTGCAGAATTTGTCGATATGTTAGGAATATTTCAACAAATATTAAATTTAGTTATAAATGTTATTGAAGGTCATTTTAGCGAAAAAAAGAAGAAAAGAATATATAAGAAGATTGAGATTATGTTTCAAAATTATTCTCAGTTAGAGATCATAAGAAAAAATACTGAATTAAGCAGTATAACATTTCAAAGAAAGACGGGAATTAATATAATTAACATAAATCCTATGAACTGTGATACGATTATTGTTGAAAAACAACTCATAAATCTAATCAAGCGCATGGTAGAAATCCTTAAGGATGAAGAAGGATATTATGCATCAATAAAACTTTTCATAGAAGAAAATATTTTTGATTACCTTATCTCAAACTTCTCTCTTCTTAATGACTTGAATTTATTTATTTTTCTTATTCAGCTTTTTTTATTAAAGTAATTTATCTTTAAATTATTAGGTTATTTCAATTTTTATTACAAATAGGAAGAAGATATAAAATAAATCTTTAATACTTCTAATTAGTTTGCTCTTAAATTGAACATGATTGATTTCAAATAGATTTATTAAAAGCAATTTATTTAAAATTATTAATTGATTTTTTGAAAAAAGTGTTACATAATCATGGATCTGGTACTTCTTATCATCATTTTTGTTTTGTTTGCTTTGATTATTCTAAGTTATTCTAAATCTAATTTAGACTTTGTCGCAATTTCACTATTATGTTGCTTTATTGCTGCTACAATAACATTTATGAGAAGAGGAACAGATATAGATGATTTTATCTCCTTTATAGAATGGTCAGCAATCATAATCATATTAAGCATGAGTCTTATAACTAAAATTGCTCAAGACTCTAATATCTTAGAATTTGTTGCCGTAAAACTTTTTAAATTATCTAAAGGTGATCAGCGTATTTTTTTTTGGTTATTATGTATTATTACTACCTTCTTAGCGGCAATTATAAGTGATGTTGTCGTAGTGTTAATTTTAGCACCAATAGTCATTCGATTGTGTCATTTTCTAAAAATTAGATCAGGAACCTATTTATTAGGGATGACTATTTGTATCAATATTGGTTCGATAATAACACCTTTTTCAAGTGGAGAAAACATCATCATCTCTGCTGCATTTAATCTTGACACCTTATATTTCATTCAAAATTATTGGATAATTTCATTTATCTTACTTTTTGCAACAATATTTTTACTCGATCGATTTTGGCTGAAAAAAGAGCCTAAGATAGAAGAAATGCAAAAAAAATTCGTAATAGACTTAATTGATACTGATATAATGGTTAAAAACAAGAAGATGTTCTATTTTAATGGAATAGCAATTATTATTACAATCATTTTATTTGGGCTTCTCCCAATACTTTATTTAACCGCCGCTATTTCTGCACTTATCTTAGTTTTGGCTAATAGAAAATATACAAAAAAACCTATGAGTGAGTTATTAAAAGATATTGAATGGGAAATTATTTTTTTCTTCATATCCTTGTATGTGGTTGTTGGATGTTTAATTGAAGCCGGATTTGCAGAAATTTTTGAAAATATATCTTTTGAAATATTAAATCCATTCTGGATTTCATTCTTTCTCCTCATAATAATCAGTGCTATTTCTGGTGTCGTTGCAAATACACCAACTGCATTAATTTTCATTCCTATTGTTCAAACCTTGGTAAATCCTCTTATACATGACTTTTCACCAATTCCTCTTCTCTTTGCTTTTTTAATAGGAATAAATCTTGGGGGGAATTTCATACCTCAAGGTGCTGCTGCCGATATGATGACTTTAAAAATAGCTAGAGATTCAGGAGTAGATAATTTAAATTATAAGCGTTTGCTTAAAATGGGTTCTTTATTTGCATCAATTCATATCGGAATCTCTATAATATCGTTATTGATCATCGTCCCAATATTTGGATAAAAGGAATAAAAAAGAAAAAATTCCTTAAATCAAATCTGAATCAAATCCACCCTCTAAGTCTCATTGCAGATATCACACGCTCTAAAGAGATAATATATGCCCCCATTCTATTATGGGTATTGAATCTCTCTGATTGATCAACTGTAGAACGATAAGCTCTCGTCATAACTCTATCCAATGCTTCAAAAACTTCTGTTTCTGTCCAGAAATATCGGTAATAACCTTGCACCATTTCGAAATATGATACAGTAACCCCACCAGCATTACACAAAAAATCAGGTATAACAAGAACTCCTTTTTCAAAAAGTATAGTATCTGCATCAGGTGTTGTTGGGCCATTTGCCAATTCCGCAATAATTTTGGTATTTATATTATCTGCGTTATTTCTAGTTATAACATTTTCTAATGCCGCAGGTATTAAAACATCACATTCTAACTCCAATAATTCTTCGTTTGAAATTTCTTTTGAACCCTTAGTTCCTACTACTGATCTTGTTTTTTCTTTATGCTCACCTGCAGCGTAAGGGTTTAAACCATCTTCATTATAAATGCCACCTCTAGAATCTGATACAGCTATGATTTTACAATTGAAATCATCATGTAGAATTTTAGCTGCCCATGATCCAGCATTACCATATCCTTGAATTGCTACAGTTGCACCATTTAAGTTCAATCCTATGTCTTTTGCAGCCTCTCTAACTGTATAAACTCCCCCTTTAGCTGTTGCTATTGACCTTCCAGCACTACCACCCAAAGGTAAAGGCTTGCCAGTAATAACTGAGGGTGCATGATGGCGTACTATTTTTTCATATTCATCTTGCATGTATGCCATAATTTGTGGATTTGTATAAACATCTGGGGCAGGTACATCGATATTAGGTCCAATAAAGTCTGCGAGCTGCCTTATATAACTTCTCGCTAAAGTTTCAATTTCCCGATTACTCATCTCTTTAGGATTACATATAATTCCTCCTTTTGCACCACCTAAGGGGATATCAACACAAGCAGTCTTCCATGTCATCCATGCAGATAATGCTTTTACAAGAGAAGCTGATTCATCAGGATGCCACCGAATACCACCTTTCATTGGTCCTCTAGCAGAATTATATTGGCTTCTGAAACCTTGGAAAGTCTTTAGCGACCCATCATCCATTTTCATTGTGATTTTAATTTGAACGAATCGTTCTGGCTCGCTTAACGCATTATAGATTTCTGAATCATACCCACTTATTTTACACGCATCATAAAGTTGTTGTTGAGCAATTGAAAAAGGATCTAAATTCTCATTCATTTTAATCAATTTTTTTTATTATTTTATGCTAGAATGAATGTTGTTCAATTAATCTCCAATAATTAGAAATTTCTTGAATAGAATTGCTTTTTTTTATATTTAATTTGAATAATAATTAATTATATTAAAATAAACGCAATAAAAGTTTGCTATGGGAAAAATCTGGGAAAGGGGTGAAACATTATAATAATAGATTTCTTAAATACTCATCTATGGCGTGAGCAGCTTTTTTTCCACCACCCATGGCAGATATAACGGTTGCAGAGCCTGAAACTATATCTCCCCCTGCATAAATTCCTTCTAAATTAGTTCTACTATTTTCATCAGTTTCGATATAACCCCATTTATCAAGTTTTAATTCTGGAAGCGATTTAATTAATATTGGATTAGCTATTGTACCAATTGCTAATATAACAGTGTCAGCATATATGGAAAATTCAGAATTTTCGATTGGGATTGGTCTACGTCGGCCAGATTCATCAAGTTCACCTAATTTCATTTTAATAACCTGAATTTGTTTTACATTGTCATTTTCATCACCTATAAACTCTAAAGGATTAGTTAAAAACTGGAATTCGATTCCTTCTTCAATAGCATGATGAAATTCTTCTTTTCTTGCGGGTATCTCTGCTTCGGATCTCCTATAAATAACCATTACTTTTTTGGCCCCTAATCGTTTGGCAACTCTAGAAGCATCAAGAGCCGTATTTCCTCCTCCAATAACAGTAACAATATCTCCCACTTTAATTGGAGTGTCATATTCAGGAAATTTATAAGCTTTCATTAGGTTCGCTCTTGTAAGAAATTCATTTGCTGTTAAAACACCATTTAGGTTTAAGCCATTTATTTTAGGGAATATCGGGAGTCCTGCGCCTACACCTATGAAAATAGCCTTGTATCCTTGATCCTTCAAATCCTGTATTGTTAACGTTTTGCCTATAATCGTATTATATTGAATCTTTACATCAAGTAATTTTAAGGTATCAATTTCGTCTTTAACGATCTCTTTTGGTAATCTAAATTCAGGAATACCATAAGTTAATACGCCTCCTCCATCATGTAATGCTTCAAAGATAGTGACATCATAACCCAATTTAGCAAGTTCTGCAGCACATGTTAATCCTGCTGGTCCTGAACCTATAATCGCAACTTTAATATTGTTTGGGGATTGACAATCTGGACATTCTTTGAGTTCATTCATTCTTTCCCAATCAGCAATAAATCTTTCTAAATAACCAATACTGATTGGTTCTTCTAAATTATTTAGTAAACATGTTTTTTCACATTGTATTTCTTGAGGACACACTCTTCCACATATGGCCGGTAATAAATTATAATCTTTCATCACTCTTAGTGCATCAATTAATTTTTCTTCCCTCAATAATCTAATGAATTGAGGAATATCTATATTTACTGGACAACCTTCAATACAAAGCGGTTTTCCACATTGTAAACACCTTGTAGATTCTAATTTTACCATATCTAATGTTAAACCTTTAGCTACTTCTTGAAAATTAGTAATTCTTATATTTGGGTCCTGTTCTATCATTTTTGGTCGATATATGTCCTTATAAACCTTTTGTTTAGATTTAGCAATTCTGCTTAGAGTAATAAAATCTTTACTATCCTCTAATATTTCTTTTTTTTCAATTAATCCAAGACTTAAAGCCTTCTGAAATAATTGAACTCCTTTTTTAGTCCTTACAAGCACTGTAGACCAGCCAGGTTCAGATCCTATAGAGCCTACAGAAATATCGGCTTGTTCTGAGGTGAGATCATCACAGAAGAAACATTCAAGTCTACTAAATTTAACAAGATCTTTTACAGGCATAGTAAAAATAGAACCGTCTTGATGAAAAACATAAAATCGTCCCTTGTCAATATCCATTTTTTTTACTTCTTTTGGAGTTATATGAAACTCTTTTTTCAATACAGATTTAATTTGATCATAATTAAATGAGTCCATACAAAATAATCCGATTTTTATGACGATATTTTCATAAAAAGGTTTATTAAGAGGATAAAAGGAGACTTTTTTAAGTGCCTTCATCATACAAGGTGTACCAACTACAGCAATCCTTTTATAATCTTGAGATATGCGTAATAACTTCAAAGAGGGCGAATTTGTATATTTTGTGCTTGCAGTTCTTAATAATCCTTCCTCACTATCAATTATTATAGGTAGAGATTTATGCGGCTCATCAGACACACTTACTGCTATAGCAGCATCAATAAAATTCTCTTGAAAAGCTGCTTTAAGCAAACTGGTAACAATTCCTCCATTCTGAGCTACAGCTCTTATACGATCATCATTAGTGGAAGCAGAATGTATTTCATAATAATAATTCAATGGTTCTGAAAATTTGGAATTTAAATGAGTATTTTTTTTAATTCTTTTCAATGTTTTTGGGAAGAAAGATCTTGGACAACATGAAAAACACAACCCACAGTTGAAACAAACTTCTTCCTTTAGCTCAAAAGTATTACCTGTATAGTTTATTGCTTTTACAGGGCAGATAGAATCACATAAACCACAACCACAACATAGATTTCTGTCTCTTATTATTGAAACATTTGGAAATAAGCCAGTATAACCATTTTTTTCAATTATTTTTTGAAAAAATCTTGATTTTTCCCCAATAAATTCCAAAGAACCTAATTCTTTTAAATACTCTACATTATAAATCAGGGCTTCTTCTGTTATGCCCAAATTATTCTTTAATTTTTGGATATTTATAGAGCCTATTTCTTTTATCCCTTTTAAAACAGCTTGTCGTTGTTTTTCTGCATTAATTATTAAATTAAGGAAGTTTTGAAATTCAGATTCAGTGCCATATCTTTTTGCCTCTAAAATCTTAGCCTTATTCTCAAGCAAAACTTTTATTAATGGTGTTTGGAACTCCATTCTAAGATGCATTTCCCCCTGTTTTTTCTAGAGCTTTACATTCATGTTCAAAATTTTCTAAAGATTCCTGTTCTTGTTTAATAAATCTTTTAGAACGATTTAAAAGATTATCAAAATCAACTATATGCCCATCTACATCAGGTCCTTCAACACATGCAAAATATATGTTACCATCATGAGTTGAGAATCGACATCCCCCACACATTCCAGTACCATCAATCATTATTGTATTTAAAGATACATAGGTTCTTACTTTAGGCAAATTATTCAATCCATTTGTTAAAAGAGAAACGTTCTTCATCATGATTAATGGTCCAATCGCTATCACAACACTTATTTTCTCAGTTTTGAGTAGCTTTTTAAGTGGATCTGTTACAAATCCCTCTATTCCTTCACTTCCATCATCAGTGCATATAATTAATGTATCAGTTACAGCAGCCATTTTATCTTTCCAAAATATTAAATCTTTCGTCCTTGCTCCTATTATCGATATAATGTTATTTCCTATGTTTTTCAATTCCTTTGCTTGGGGATAACATTCTGCTATACCAACACCACCCCCAACAATAACAACAGAATTTTCATATTTTTCAGTATGAATTCTATTACCTAATGGTCCAACAACATCTAAAATTTCATCTTCTACATTCAGAGTAGAAAGAAGTTTTGTACTTTTTCCAATTACTTGAAAAACGATAGTTAATGTTCCGTTATCAGTATCATAATCAGCAATTGTTAAGGGAATTCGCTCCCCTGTTTCATTAATTCTAAGAAGTATAAAGTTACCTGCAAATGCTTTCTTAGCTATTAGCGGGGCGTAAATATCAATTTCAAATAATGTACCACTTTTTCCAAGTTGGATTTTTTTTAAAATTTTAAAAGGCATTGCGATTCTTATTATATTCAAGATTTATTTGAAGATTCAATTCGAAAATAATTTTGTTCCTCCTAATTGAAGAATAATTCGACCTAAAAAAAATATATCGTAAATCACTCTGTTTATGGGAATTTTTTCCCCTATTTTAATAATTATTTCTTAAGAAAATCTAATTTACAATCATTTCTTTTGCTATAATGGTTTTTTGAATATCTATTTAATAAATAATTTTAAGTTAGAAAAAATCTACGACTAATTGGAAAAATTAATTTGATTATTTAACTTATTAAAAAATAATTAAGAAACGATTTCAACATAAAAAATATTAATTCAAGATATATTTCAATTCTAAGTTAAGAGTTTCTCAATAATGGATTGTGTTATTGTTTTGGATTTTGGTGGGCAATATGCACATTTAATCACCAGGAGGATTCGGGATTTTGGAGTATATTCAGAGATTTTTCCCTATGATGTTGGTCTAGACAAAATTAGAAGCATCATGCCTAAAGCTATAATATTTTCTGGAGGACCGAATAGTATCTATGAAAAAGATAGTCCAACTATAAGTGATGAATTATTTCAATTTACTTCTGAAAAAAAAATCCCTATTTTAGGAATCTGCTATGGACATCATTTAATTATACATAAACATAAAGGAAAGGTGGAATCCAAAGAATCAAAGGAATATGGTAAAACAAATATTATTATTGTAAAGAAAAACCTTCTTTTCGACTCATTAAATAGAGAAGAAATAGTATGGATGTCTCATGGTGATCAAGTTACTTCCTTACCTAAGGGTTTTAAAACTTTAGCTAAAACAGAAACCTGCCCCGTAGCTTCTTATTCAAATGAAGAACAATTATTATTTGGTGTTCAATTTCATCCCGAAGTAGTTAATACTCCTAAAGGTAATAAGATTTTAGAGAATTTTGTATTTAAAATAGCTCAATGCAAAAAAGAATGGAAAGTTGAAGGTTTAATCGAAAGTATTATTGAAGAAATTAAAAGCGAAATAGGCCCAAATAATAAAGTGATTTTAGGGTTAAGTGGGGGAGTAGATTCTTCTGTAACAGCTGTTTTAATTCATAGAGCTATCGGTGATCGCTTACATAGCGTGTTTGTAAATAATGGTTTATTGAGGAAGAATGAAGAAATGGAAGTCCAAAAGACATTCAAGGATAAATTGAAATTTAAAAATTTTCATTATGTAGATGCTGAAGAACTATTCTTAAATAGACTTGAAAATATTGGGGATCCAGAAGAAAAGCGTAAGATAATTAGTCATACATTTATTGAGGTATTTGAAAATAAAACTATTGAACTAGAAAAAGAAAATCCAGATATAAAATACCTTGCCCAAGGAACAATTTATCCCGATCGAGTGGAAACAAGCGCAACAAGTAAGGCGTCAGCAAGAATTAAATCACATCATAATGTAGCATTACCAGAAAATATGATGCTAGAAGTGATCGAGCCATTAAAAAACTTGTATAAAGACGAGGTTAGAAAAATTGGAATAAAACTCGGAATCCCAGAGGAAATAATCTCAAGACATCCCTTTCCAGGACCTGGTTTGGCTGTAAGAATTGTAGGTCCTATAAATAAAGAAAAGCTTAATATCTTAAGAGAAGCCGACGAGATTTTAATTGAAGAAATTAAAAAAGGAGGAGTATATGAAGCTTTATGGCAAGCTTTTTGTGTTTTTTTACCACTAAAAACTGTTGGTGTCATGGGAGATTACCGCACATATGAATATATTTGTGCGATTAGAGCTGTTGAATCTCTTGATGTCATGACCGCCAATTTTGCTAAGTTAAACTGGGATTTATTAGAGAAAATAGGAACAAGAATTATTAATGAGGTTAGGGGAATAAATAGAGTCGTATATGATATCACCAATAAACCCCCTGGAACGATAGAATATGAATAAATCTAACTTTAACTGATTTTAATATAAAATAATTAAATAATCCTAGATCATTTCATAGACATAATTTCTATTTCTTTTTTCCATCCCCGACTTTAAGTATTAAATTAAATCTGTAGTAAAGGTTTTTAAATTTTCCAATTTTTAAGGTATTTATTATTATGACTGAAAAAGAAATCGCGTGGGATTTAACAGAAATTTTCGTTGGTCATGATGACCCTAAAATCACTGAAAGGATGGATACCCTCTCTAGTAAGGCTACTGAACTTGTTAATAATTATAAAGGGAAAATTAATTCTCCTGAATTTACACCTAAGAAATTGTTAGAACTATTTAAAATACAAGAAGAATTTGGAGCTGAACTTGGTGAATTAGATCTTTATAAGGATAGATTATTCAGTGCTAATATGACTATTCCAGAAAGTGAGGCTTTAAAGAATCGTATTGATGATTTTACAACAAAAATAGCTAAAGATCTAGCCTTTTTGGACTTAGATATTGCCAAATTTGTTTATAACAATGCTGACATAATCAATGAACCGATTCTATCTAATTATAAACATCTTCTAGAGATAATTAAAAGAAAATTTCCTCATGATCTTTCTGAAATAGAAGAACAAATAATTCTTGAAAAAGATCAATATGGGGTAAGGGCATGGAGCACCCTACAGTCTAAATGGTTGAATACAAGAAAAATTGTAGTAGAATTTGAGGGTGAGAAAAAAGAACTATCTTATGGGGAGGCTAATGCTTTACTCAACCACCCAGATAGGAATACCAGAATTTCAGCAAATAAGTCTATTTATGGTTTGCTAGGAGAAGATGAGTATATCTTTTCTACGGCTTTGAGAAGTATATGCGGAAATTGGGTGAATAATTCGAAGAGAAGAAAATATGATAACCCAATGCATGATAGCCTTATTGTAAATGATACAACTCAAGAAATAATTGATAATTTGATGAGGGCAATAGAAGAAGGTGTTGATGTTTATCGTAGATATATGAATCTTAAAGCAAAGATCCTAGGTTTTCCCAAGTTAAATTGTGCTGATGTTCGAGCTCCACTTCCGATTGCCCCACATAAAAAATATTTATGGGAAAAAGCTAAAGAACTCGTAATTCAAGCAAATGAAAAATTTGATAAGGAATTTGCGGAGTATCTTAATGATATGTTCAATCGAAATCATATTGACGCAAGTCCTAGAAACGGTAAAAGAAATGGAGCTAATTGCGCTTCTTGGTATAAAGGAAAATCTGCATTTATTCTTATGACGTATACTGGAGAAATGAATGAAATTTTTACACTTATTCATGAGCTTGGTCATGCAATCCATGATTATTTAGCCATCCAAGCACAAACATACTTTAATATTCATCCAGGGTATAGTGTAGCAGAGACTGCTTCAATATTTGGAGAACTTTTATTAACCGATTTACTTCTTGAAGTAGCCGAATCAAAAGAAGAAAAAATGGCAATACTAGCCTATGTACTTGACGATGCGGGACAAGCTGCATTTCAAGTAAGTGCGAGATATTGGTTTGAAC
This sequence comes from Candidatus Hodarchaeota archaeon, assembly GCA_048886685.1. GTDB lineage: Archaea > Asgardarchaeota > Lokiarchaeia > Sigyniarchaeales > SOKP01 > Loki-b32. The sequence goes on along the minus strand of JBHLKM010000008.1, from coordinate 155,098 downwards.
ATGATTTATATAAAGCGATAGAAAAAGGTGAAAATCTAGATGGTAAGACTATATCGAAATATTGGTGCGCTGGTAGAGATAAAATATACGGAGATTCTGTAGAATGGTTTGAGGAGATGGATTGGGAATGGACTATGAAGCAACATTACTTCATCCCAAATTTTCGCTTCTATAATTACCCCTATGTCTATGCTCAACTTTTTGTTTATGCACTTTATCAAGCTTATAAAAAAGAGGGTAAAGACTTTGTTCCCAAATTTAAGAAGCTTCTCGCTGCAGGTGGCAGCATTTCTCCGGTAGAATTAGGAATGATTGTAGGATTAGATGTAACAAAGAAAGACTTTTGGGTACTCGGGATAAAACAGTATGAAGATTTTGTTAATCAATTAGAAAGTCTTATGAACTAATCTTTAGACTTTGCTATTTCTATTTTTTTTTTAGTAAAAAGAAGAAAATTTATTTAATCATAATTCCCAGAATAAATCTCATTTTTTACTAACTCATAATCGAGTGATTCTTGAGATTTAATTCCAAGATTCCATTTTTTACATACTTCTTTAGCTCTTTGAGAAATATAAGCAATATCATTTCGACATATTAAATTCGCCTTAAATTTTCGAACTCCAGCTAATAGTTGTTGGAGTCCTATACCTAATTTGCTAGTAAAATAAGTGTAAACTCCAATCGCCGAAGGAGGAATACGATTTCCGTTATAAATTCTATTCAAATTATCATACTCAACAAAAGCTTCACTTAATGTCAAACTTTTAGGATCTTTGTCCTTATAGAAACCCAAATTGCGAAGCATTGCAGGTGTGGCTTCCTTTTTATTAATAACCTCTCCAATGAATTTTGCTTTCATAGCTGCGGTAATTGGGGCTCTTGCCATCGCAATGCAATTTACATAAGGAGCACCCATAGCAAGTGCTTTAAAAATCTGTGTTTCATTAGCAATACCACCTGCTATTGCAATAGAGGGTATAGATACATTCGGATTTTTCTTTTTAATCATATCAAGACATCCAACTACTAGTGCTTCTAAATAGGCTGTTGGAATTGATCCTTCATTCATCATACTTACTGGACTCATACCAGTACCTCCACCAGCACCATCAAAAGTCATTCCATCTACTTTTCCTTCAATACCTAATCTTATTATCCAAGCTGTTGCTGCTGGTCTGTATGCTCCAGTTTTTATGAAAATATTTTTTGCGCCGCTTGAGCGTACTTGATCAATTTCTTCTAAAACATCCTCAGTAGAAGATAGTCCTACCCGACTATGTCTTTCAAAGTCTGGAATTAATCCTTCTTTCCACTGTTCAATAATAACTGGATCTGAAGGATCAGGAAAGACAAGGTACCCTCTTTCCTGCAGTAATTGGGCACGCTCCAATGATTCTAACCTGACTTCGCCTCCAATTGCTTTTGCACCTTGACCAAATTTTATTTCAAGTGAGTTTACTTCTAAATTAGACATAACATAATCAAAAACACCTAATCTTGTATCCTCTACATTTTTTTGTACAATAATATCTCCATGCTTCCCATCCCAAAATTCTCTGTATTTTTCAACCCGATATTTCATATCCTGTGTATCAACTACTTTAGGATATACGGCATGGTTTGCGAATTTAGCATAAGGATCCATTCCAACTACATTCTCTCCTACAGTAGTACTTACTCCTGATAATGCAGCTCCTATTGCTAAACCATCCCAGTTACGTTTTGCAACGTAAGTGCTTCCTAAACCAGCAATTACAAATGGATTTTTTTGTTCAATATTTCCCCACTTAGTTTTAATATTAACATTAGGAAATATTACTTTATCTTCATCTTCTTCAATTCCCTGAGCTCCTCGACATTCAAATTGAATTTGAAAGTCACTATAAGAGAACCCAAAATCTTTTGGTGAACCAGCTGTAGAATTACCAAAAAATTCTCTACGTGGATATAACACTTCGCGACCGCGCAAAGCAGATTTTGAAACTTCGCAGAAAACAGGGCAATCTGCTACACAAATTGGGCACAAACCAGATTCACAAGAATCCTCAACTCTGGTTCTAGACCCTATCATGCTTGATTGATGAGTATCCATTGAAAATTTTGTCATAAATAATCTACTTTTCAAATGTATTCAAAAAAATAGTGGGTTTGTATTCCCATTTTTTATAATAAATTAGGTTTTATTATTAATAAATATTAGGATCGAAATTAAACAATTTATTAATATTTAATTAAAAAATCCGATAATCTTAAAAATTAATATAAGAATTTTTCAATATTTTTTAGAAAAAATGAATATAATTGAACAATGTTTAAGGGTTGTTATTCATATATTAAAGCTTAATGTTTATAAATGAACAAATTCAAAAAAAGGGGAAAAAATTAGATTAATTGGCTACAATAATTTCCACCAAAAGGTCTTTTTGAAATTGGTTTAATAACTTTAAAAGGTTTATTATCAACAGCACTTAGGGGAACATTAAATGTTTTACAGAAATCTTCTACGTAAGTATCAATTTCTTCTTGTTCATCTTTTGAAAGATTGAAAACTTTTGCTCCAACACCTAACCTATCCTCTACATTTTCTTCTGTTCGAAGATAAATAGCACCCCTATGAATCCCTGTTCCTAATTCCGTACCACAAATTGACTGTGGACTCTCAGAAATACTACTATTTGAGGAAATTTTTAAACCAAGTACAATAATTTTACCACCAGCCATATATTCACCTAAAAAGTCTTTAGCTGTGCCACCGACTATTAATATTGGAAAATGGTCTTCATATTCTTTCATGTGAATACCAACTCTATATCCAACATCACCTTTGATATAAATCTTCCCGCCTCTTGAAGATAAGCCTATAACATCTCCTCCATCCCCATCAATTATCATTGTTCCTTGATTCATGGTATTACCAGATTGGTCCTCACAATTCCCAAAAACACTAATTCTTGGACCATCCATAAAAATCCCTAAATCATTACCAGGAACCCCATTAATACTTATTTCTACATCTCCTTGTAAAGCAGCACCTATAAATCTTTGCCCACAAACATTGTTTAACACAATTTTCTTACAATTATTATTAACAGCATTATGAATCATGGAATTTAATTCTCTATAATCGAGAGGATCTCCATTTGGAGCAGCATCTATCTCTAATGGTTCTTCAATTCCAATTCCAAAATCTTTTGTTTCAATATCATTAACTATAGTAATTTTATTCACCTGCATGTTTTACTCCTAAAATGTCCGCAATACGCGGATTTGGACCTATATATCTTAATCGGTCTCGGTTTGAGCGGAGCGATTCTATAGAATCAATTCCCATCGCTCCTAAAACTTCCTTTAATTCTTCATTCCAAGAATGAAATAAATTAATTATTCTATTTTTCGCAACATCAACATCTAATCGTTTTACCAAATATTCTTGTTGAGTTGCAATTCCCCAGGGACATAGTCCCCTGAAGCATTGCTGACAAACTCTACATCCCATTGAAATTAAAACTGGCATACAACACATTGCTACATCAGCGCCTAGAGCAATAGCCTTAATTAAATCAGCAGAATATCGAATTGAACCGCCAGCTATTAAAGTTACTTCTTCACGTAAATTTTCTTGTCTTAATCTTTCATCAACGGCAGCTATGGCTAATTCAATGGGGATTCCTGCATGATCCCGAATAATTCTTGGAGCAGCACCAGTTCCACCACGGAATCCGTCTAAAGTAAGAAAATCAGCACTTCCTCTAACAATTCCAACTGCAATCGGAGCAGAATTATGAACTGCCGCTATTTTTACTCCTACAGGAACTTTATATCTTGTTGCTTCTTTTAAGGCAGCTATCAATTGAGCTAAATCTTCTATTGAATAAATATCATGATGGGGATAAGGTGATAACGCATCGCTTCCTTTTGGAATCATTCGGGTTTGCGAGATTAAACTGCTAACTTTTTCACCTGGTAAGTGACCACCATGCCCTGGTTTAGCTCCTTGCCCGATCTTTATTTCTAACGCCGCAGCATTGCTAAGATAATTAATATCCACTCCAAATCTTCCAGAAGCAACTTCTGTAATTATATTCGGAGCATATTCATAGAAATCTGGATGTAAACCCCCTTCACCTGATCCTGCTACAATATTTAATTCAGTTGCTGCTTGGTAAATTGCCTGACATGCATTATAACTAATTGAACCCAAAGACATATGACCTACCATGATTGGCATATCAATCTCAAAATTCGGCATCAAGTTGGTTTTTAAAGAAATTTTTTCTAAATCATCCGGATGAGAGATGAAAGTTAATTTCTTTGGTTTTCTCCCAAAAATTATCTTAGTTTCAATTGTTTCTCTTAAGGGATCGATAGAGGGATTAGTAACTTGGCACGCATCTAGAAGTAAATCATCGAATATTGAACGGATTGGTCTATCATTACCAGTTGCGGATAGTAGAACACCTCCATTCCCAGATTGAGCCCAGATTATATTTCGAATTTTTCTTGTATAATGTCCATGAGGTGGCAAAAATGACTCATTTTGAACAATTCTTATCGCATTTCCAGGACACATAACTGCACACCGTTGACAGGCAACACATTTATGATCCTCAGCAATTATTTGTTCCCCATTAAAAGACAAAACTCCAAATGAACAGTGATTAATGCATCGTTTACATTTTTTACAATCTTCTCTATTTATATCAACTTTAAAATAATTAATAATTTCATGCGCGATTGCCATTATTTAAGCCTCCATCATTGTTAATTTTAAATTTTTTATTGGTGTTTCAAGGCCATTTGTTATCAATCCTTTACCAAGCATGACAATCGTTGCTGACCCACTTTTGGGATGCCATATTTCTTTCATTGAGAAATTTCTATTAGATAACGTCAATCGTTTGAAAGATGCTTCCTCACTACTCATATATATAGTGTTTTCATCATCTGAAATTCCAATTACAAGGGGTCTTAATTTTTTTCTATCAGATAATCCGATCATTGTAGGAATTGGATTTGAAAAACCAACCACAATTGAAAATGGTCCATTTAACATCGCGCTCCGATAAGTTGCTCTTATACTTTTAAGCACTAGTTGCTCTCTCCTGCTTAACTTTTCGATCTCACCAAATAATGGTGGTGCTAGAGCAATTGTGGCGATAGATAAGGGTATTTGATGCTTACGACATAATAAATCAAATAAATATGCAATGACTTCTGTGTCGGTGAAGAGAGTGCATTTATATCCAAACGAGTCTAAGTACCTTCTATTTGTTCCATAGGATGTTATTTCTCCATTATGAACAACTGAACAATTTAATAAATTAAAGGGGTGAGCACCTCCCCACCATCCAGGAGTATTGGTAGGAAACCTAGAATGCGCTAACCACATAAAAGCGTCATAATCTGAAATTTTGTAAAAATTGGCAATTTCATGTGACCACCCATTTCCTTTAAACACACCCATGTTTTTACCGGAAGACATAACAAAAGCATTTTCTATGTTCGCATTTATTTCCATTACAATCTGTACGACTTTTTCGTCTGGTTCCAGACTTCCACTTTTATTAGGATCGAAGAAAGCTCTCCAAATAATCGGTGGATTATCAACATTTAAAGGAGTATTAGTTGGAATTGGTTCAGATGCGATAATTGTACCTTTATTATCTAAATAATCTAAAACTTTTGTTTTAGCAGAAATATTATCAAAGAGAAAATGAAATGCATAATAATTTTTATATTTTGGATAAATACCATAAGCCGCAAACCCAGCTCCTAATCCATTTTCCCTCTCCTTTAAAATACATAGCATATCAATGACTTTATCCCCTCTAACCCTACTCCCATCAACATTTATAAATCCAGAAATCCCACATCCATCGAATACTCTCTGATTCCTATACTGCTCTGGTAATGAGGTATAATTTTCCCATCTCATAAATTATTCCTCTAGTTTTGTATTCTCTCTTTCTACTACATTAAACAAATCTTTCAAATCTCCAACATCCGGTATATGTGATGGTAATCCAACTCTAGATCGTGCTGCCTTCGAAGGCATTCCTACTATTCCTTTTTTGTAAAAAGCGTTAAATTCCTTTTCAAATCCTTTAGTGATAAAACCTCTTTCTTTTGCTAAATTTCGTAATATAGTAAAAATTTCAATTAGGCCAATTCCCATCGGACAAAGCTCATAACACAAATAACAGTCGAGACACATCCAAATAGAAGGATCTGAGATTACCTGATCAATTTTTCCTTTGATAATATTGCCTATGAGTGCCTTCGGACTAAATTCGGTCATCTTTGAGATAATACAATCGTCATCGCATGCCCCACATGAATAGCATTTAAGTAAAAAGGTAAGATCGAAGAATTTTCTTATCTCCTTATTTTTCTCTTGGATGAGATCGATCTTTTCAAAAAGTGAATCAACTTGGGTTCTATGATGCTTTTTAATAATATCTCGGAGATCTAGCCCTAATGCGAGAGATAATAATTCTGAATAATATAGCACAGGAATGTCATAATTAAAGTCAAATTTTTTCATTTCCTGTTGTAAATGATCAAATTGCATATAACATTGAGGACAGCAAACAACAATGCAATCCACATCTTTTTCTTTCATGCTTTCTAATTTTGCTTTAATAATTTCTAATGATAAACTTGAATTTCCAGCTCTCTCGAGAATTCCCCCACAACAATCCATTTTAAGATTATAATCTATACTTTCAGCACCTAAATCCTTAATTAAGTCATCAAAGATTGCTGGTTCCAAGGGATCATCTATCTGAACTTTATTGCTTGGTCTAAGAAAATGACATCCATAATGCACAGCAACTCTTAATCCCGTCAGTGGATATATTAAATTATCCCTGATAGTGTCTCTCTTAAATTTGAAAATGAAATCAACCATATGGAATACTTCAGTCTTTCCCTCAACCTTGATATCAATCTTATCTAAATAACTATTGATTTTCCTTTTGAAATGGTGATCTGTATCGATTTCACTTTTGACTTTTTTTAATGTGCTAAAGCATCCGTTACAGGGTGTTAATATTGCTTTATTTTCTAACTCAGCAAGAGCAATATTGCGAGCTGCGGTAATAGAATATAATAACTTATTAGAATTTTTAATGCCATTTGGATCTGGACAACAAGAAAATTTGGGATTTTCAGTAAAAGATATTCCCAGATGATCAAATACTTTCCTTATTGAGACTTCAATAAAGGGAAATCTATTTACTATCACGCATCCTGGAAATAACATTATCTCTTGTTGAATTTTTTTTAACCTCTTTAATTACATTAAGTTACTTTAAAATAAAATGAAAATATTAAGTAAAACCATAAAGAAATAACTTAATTTTAATTAGATGTATAAGCTACCTTCTTTACTACTACAATGCTCATAATTTTAACCTGAGTTATATTCATTATTTTTACTTTTTTTTAATAATCTTGAATTTAAAAAATGATATTTATTCATAGATCAGAAGCTTGTTCTTCCCATCTATTTGTTCATTATTATATTTTATAGTCGAAACTTGATTCCATTTATAATCAGTTTTCTCGAGTTTTTCTAAATGGGGTACATCTTTTACAATGGTCTCAGTAGTATCTAAATTAGATGACAATATCTCTATACAAGCTAATACTGTTTCACAATTCCACCTACGTGCCTTGCGATCTGAATCGAATAACGTTCCAAACGGCAATAAATTACCTTCACAGACATGACAGATTTTTCTGCCATAGGAATACTTTTCTCCACATTCAGGACATTCAATTAATTTTAATGTAAACTCTCTTCTCTTATTTAAATTGCTTCCAAATACTAAACCATTCGGTTCAATAAAATTATCACATCTCCACTTATGTTCATATCCCTCTCGAGATGTCAAACCACTTGTAATGGCACTCTCTTCGCAGCTATGGCATATCTTTCCATCATATAAATATTCTTTTCCACAAATTTGGCATTTTAATGGCATCTTAATTCACACTCTACTTTAATATTCTGTTTATACAGCTTCATATAATCGTGGCCTGGTGTTATAATAAACCGTTAACCTTTCAGGCATAGTTTTTTTTATTCGTTTTATTACTGTTGTCACACCATTACGATTATCTCCATATCCCATTGCCCTAGCCCATTCGGCTGCTGAGCATCTTCCTATTTCTTTTAGTTTTTCCAAGCAAATTTCTTCCCATGTTCGAAAATACTCTTGAACTGTTATTTTTAAAACCTCCTTTCAAAAAATTTTTTTATTTTTTTTTACCTCTTTTATGTCTTATTTTTTTATTTGTGGGAACAAGTTCCCTTATTTATTACTAAAGGAGAACTTCTATTTATAATTTATTGAAAGAAATTATGTCTTTTCATAATTTTTCTAAACCTTTCGACAAGAATAGTTAAATATAAATGAAAGATCTATTAATATTATACGTTTCTTATGAAAATTATTCAGTGAAAATCTTCTTCTATTTAAGTTTTGTGTAAGGTTATTGAACATTTTATATTTTTTCATATTAAAAATAGTAAATAGTCTACAGAATATTCGATTTTGTGAACATTTTAAACATAAAGATTTATTTCAGTGAACATTTATCTTTGGATTCAATCCTAGTATTAATAATTAATGATTTTTGTTGAACGTTTTCAGTATCCTCGCTTTAGATTGCTATTGAAGTTCTATTCCTTCTTTTTCTATCAAATTTTTAAAAGAAAATTCCTCTTTAATAATATTTAAAACTATATGAGTATTAGTTCGTTCAACATAGGGAGAAGTATGTATTTCTTCTTTTATCATTTCGCTTAGCTCCGCCCTAGTTTTAAATCTCGCAAGAATAAGAGCATCATATGTTCCTGTAATATCATACACAGCAAAAATGTTTGGGTTCTGGGCTAATTTATTTTCAACTTCAAGCATTTTACCTTTTGAAACCGTTAATTCAATAAGAGCGATAATATCATACCCTAGTTTTTCATAATCAATCTGTACTCCATAATTTTTAATAACACCCTTTTCTTCTAAATTCTCAACATGATTTTTAATGGTTACAGGTGAACCTACTTCTAAGTCTTTAGCAAGATGACGAAATGATAATCTTCCATCTTCGTCTAGTTTAGTTAGGATCTTCTTATCCAAATCAGATAAGTTAACTATCTTAGAATTAACAACCATATTAATAGATAGTTATGAAATAATTATAAAAGTATGCATTTGATTAAATAAAGCAATAAAAAATATTCAAATGATCATTCTCTATAACGACAAAAAATTTCTAAATAATCAATCGGTCACTTTATTCAATGATTATTAAATATATTGTTAACATTTTTATCAAGAAATGAATATTTGAGATAATTGATCAAAAGATTTTTATATATACGATCACATTTATTGTTAAAGGATAAAAAATGGGGTTTAAATCCCATATAAAAATAAAAATTGATTTAATTTGGCAATATACGTATATTTCTTTTTGAAAAATTAATTAAATCAAAAATTAAATGAGAGAGAATATGAAAAAATGGAAATAAAATGTCCTGTTTGTGGAAAAAAGTACCGTTATGATAGTAAAATCTGTCAGGAGTGTGAAGATTATTCTATATCTAGTGGATTAACAGATTTTGGAGGTCGAGACAATAATAAATGGAATTGTTCAATTTTTTTAGGTATTGATACAATTGCGTTTAAAACAAGTAAAACTTGTGAACTAATTAAAGATTTAACTCCAGAACCCAATAATTTTGCAATTCACGAAAGAGCATCCTACGACTGGAATTGTGAACCTAATAATAAGTTAAATTTGAATTCAGAAAACATTCGAAAAGCATTAACCATAAAAGATTTTTCCACGTTTATGAGGAGTAAAAAAGATTCATCTCTAATTTATGAATAAAATAACAACTAAAAGAGTTATAAAAAATGATTGAAAAAGATAATCCAAAAAGGAAAGAAATGTGTGATGCTGTGATAGAGAGGATTAAGGAGGAAGGGATTAAATTTATCTATCTTCAATTTACAGATATTCATGGAATTATTAAATCATTTGAGATTAATTCTAAGAGAATTGAAGATATTTTTGAAGTAGGAGAAAATTTTGATGGAAGTTCGATAACAGGATATGGAGCTATTGAGGAATCTGATAAAGTTGCACTTCCTGATCCGAGCACTTTTTACCTCTTACCATGGCGAAAAGAAAACAAGGTTGCTCGAGTTATTTGTGATATTTATAAACCTGATGGTGAACGATATGAGGGGGATCCTCGTTATATTTTACAGCGTGCTACAAATAAGGCAAAAGAACATGGTTATAAATATTTTTGTGCACCTGAAATGGAATTTTTTATACTAACTCCAGATACTAAAGCAGAATTTAAACCATCAGATATGAGAGGATATTTCGATTATGATCCATATGATAAAAATGAGATGATAAGATATACAATTGCAGAATATAGTGATGCAATGGGAATTAATGTTGAGTGTATTCATCATGAAGTTGCTTATGGTCAACATGAGATTGATTTTCGTTATGATGAGGCTGTGAATACCGCTGACAATACAATAACTATTAAAACAATAGTCAAAACGGTTGCAGCAAACCACAATCTTACTGGAACTTTCATGGCAAAACCCTTTCATGGAATTAATGGTTCAGGTATGCATGTACATCAGTCATTATGGAAAAATGGTAATAATGCATTTTATGATGAAAACGATCAAGATAATATATCACTAACAATGAAGAAATGGATAGCAGGTCAATTAAAACATTCAAGAGCCATGTGTGCTGTTCTAAGTAGCTGGCCAAATTCATATAAAAGACTCGTCCCAGGTTATGAGGCCCCTGTATATCTTGCTTGGGGATTTCGTAACAGGTCACCTCTGATTAGGGTACCTGATTTTCACGGTAGACCTAATGCCGCTCGATGTGAAATTCGATGCCCAGATCCGTCTGGAAATCCATATCTTCAGTTTGCCGTGCTTTTAACTACAGGTTTGGAAGGTGTATTATCAGATGACATTGAAATATCTGAACCAACAGATAGAAATGTTTACCATCTTTCCAGTAAAGAAATGGAAAAGGAAGGTATTGTATCTCTACCCGGTAGTTTACATGAAGCGTTATTGGAGTTTAAAGAATCTGAATCAATGAAAGAAATATTTGGTGAAACAGCATTTAAGAATTACTACTATGCTAAATTAGAGGAATTTGATGCTTATAGAGTTGTTGTGAGTGATTGGGAAAGAGAACGCTATATTCGGCTATAGATCCTTGATTAGAAATCTCAAATTGTGATTAAAAGGAATAAAATTTTATTCTTATTTCTCTTGTTATATCTTGTTTTTCATAATTTCTTTTATATTTTCTAAAAAATTAGATAAAAAAATGTGGCTAGGCGTATTATTCATTAATTACTACACTGAGGATTCCCCCGATTAAAATCAGAAATGGATCAATATAAAGGAGGGTCATCACCAATGGGTATTCATCTATAAGAGGTATGAATATTCCTATAACCGCAATTAATCCAACGATTATTATAATATAGTTCAAATCATTTTTTTCAATTATCGTTAAAGCAGCACCAGCAATACCAATAAGGCCTAAAATTATGGGTAAAATGAATGTCATAAAGAGGATAGGTTCTTCTTCCAAAATAGGTTCCATTTCAGGTAGAGAAATTCCAAGAATACCACCAATTACTAATAATACAGAACCGACAAGAGCTAATAATAGCGCCGCTAATAATTTTCCTTTAATAAATTCAACCAATTTAAATTCCTCATTTTTTTTAATTTGGGTCTAACTTATCTTAATTTATTTTAATTAAAATTTAAAATTTTGTTGATTCATGATAAATTTGAAACAATTTTGATTAGTGAAAACATTTTTATAGTTTCAATCTACTGTAATAAATTAATAACATCAGAAATCTCTAAAAAATAGTTTTTAAAATTATATGAGGTTTGAACCAAAATAATGATATTTAGTTCTAATAGAAAACAAATGCAATTTCTCATAAATATAATTGCCTGCTTCGTAATAGCGATTACTCTCTTATTCGTTGGATTATTAATTAGCTATGCATTTTTTATTCAGATTGCAAATACTCCCGATTTAACATTCTTAGATTATTTGGGTGATTTTTTTTCAGATGATTGGGGTGTTTCGTCGAGTATTTATGCAGGAATGCCCGTCACTGAGCTTGTTGGCTCTTTTCGACTTTTTCGAACGATTGAATTTCTTTGGGTTCCAATTCTATTAGGATTAATAGGCGGAATTGCTCTTGGAAGAACCTCATTTAAATTAAGGGGGACATGTAAAAATAAATTGATTCAATTGTCTATTGCTCTTGGCATTGCATTTCCAATATTTTTCCTTGGAATGATTTTCCAATATAATAGTTTTATCGGGGGGGAAACCCACAGTAGTTTAATGCTCTTCTTAGGTAGATTCCCTGCTATTGGATTTAAGAATCCTGGGTATCCAGATCCAGCAGAAATAACAGGATTTCCGATATTGGATGCTAGATTATCCGGACAAATCTACTTAGCCCTAGATAGGATTGAACACCTTATCCTGCCTACCGTTACGATAACTCCTGCAATTATCGCATTCGTGGCTTGGCAAACTCGGTCTAATATGGAGCGAAAACTAAACGAAAAATCTATTCTTTCACACACTATGAAAACCATGATGATTTTTAATTTCATTATGATCTTTTACTCCTTAATAGAAATTACTTTTAATTTACATTTATTAAGTGAGGTTTTTCTCAGGGGTATAATGAATAGTGATCCAAATGTAATAAGAGGAGTAATATTCGTATTTCTGATATTTTTGGTAGTATTAACATTTATTTCAAGCATAATTTATAGTATTGTTTCATTCTTAAAATTCGATAGACAACATGCTACTGAACAAAATTCCCCTACATTACAAAATGAAGAATCAAATCCAAGTGAAGATAATCGGGGAACTACCTCTAGAAGGGATTTAAAAAAATTCCTAAAATATTCTCCCCTTTACCTTATTAAAAACCCATTAATCCTACTTGGCTTGATAGTCACGATAGGTATTGTGGTTTGTGCAATCTTTGCTGGGCCAATCTCAGGGTTCACTATTGAAGAAGCTAATGATGTATTCGCTGATGCATGGAATCTCCCATCAGATGCCCATGTTCTTGGACAAACAGAATTGGGACGTGATGTGTTTGCAAGGGTGTTATATGGTCTTCGTGGTGTATTGTTATACGGATTTGGAGCTATTATTATAGGTTTAGCTGGGGGAATAATATTTGGATTTATTTCTAGCTTACATAGATACGTTAACAGAGCGATTGAGGTAATATTGATTATTATTTTTATTATTCCCATAATAATGGTTATTCCTTTATTTATTAATATTGTTGGTCATATTATCGATGTAATCACGATTCTTTCAGGGATTTTACTAATTCCTCTGTTTACTCGAGGAATCGCTAATGTTCCATTAAGTAAAAAAAATATTTTAACCTCTTTGAAGAATATAGTTATCTATATTCCATTAGCATTTGGTATATTCGTTTTAATTTATGAATCATTTGGATTTTTAGGATTCTCTGATTCTTTTGGATTAGGTAAAGATGTTGATATAGCGAGATCACACTTATATGATGCTCCTTGGGCAACGATCTGGCCAGGACTCTTTATTTTCTTTATAGCATTTGGCTCATTTGTCTTACATTATGGTCTGAAAAATCTTCTTGTAGAAGCCAATAGCTTTAGAACAAGCATACATAGAACTTGAAATGGGTATTTTAATGAGGACTAGCAGATAAACTCATTTATTTTCATTTTTCTTTTTTCTTATTAAGTCTTGTTTTGTACAATTTCTTTCATTTTTTCGATGTATTCAAGACTCTGGTGCCTGAAATAATTGTTGTATAGCTCAGCATAAGTCCCTCCTTTAGCCATAGAAAATCATATGATTTTACTCATGATAAAAGAAAACCACAAACTTGACAATTTTTTCTTTTACCATATACGACATCATTGCAAATAGGGCAGATTTGAACTGTTATAATTTCGTCATTCTCAATACTTTCTGAATTACTCTTTTTTGATTCAATTATCGTTCTAATTTCTGAAACCATTGGATCCTCAGCTTTTATAATCTGAAGATCAATTTTAGATTCCAATTTTATTAAATAATCATTGGAATTTTTTTTTTTATGTTATTTAATTTTGAAATTAGAGGAATTGTCCCGATTTGAACATCAAATACAAAATTCTGATCAAGTTTCAATAAATAATAGCAGTTATGGCACCTATAAACATGTGGTACTTTTGAACTGAGTTTATAGCCCATTGTGCCCAACATATTTTATGTACCAATGTTCCACATGAAGGACATTGCACAATACCTTCAATATCATCCTGAAAACAAATTGAGCAAGATGTAAGTTCATTAAAAACCTTAGGTTTATCCGCCAGGCTGATAAAAAATTCGTAGGTTTCTTTCTGATATATATTTAATTTATATTTTGAGTATAGATATTCCATTTTAAAGGTTTTTACTGCGAGTTTATTTAATAATGGTTTCAGTTCTTGAACATTTTTTATTTGATTAAATTCTCCATTAACGGAAGTTGCTATTCTTTTTAAGAATTGATTCTCTTCATTTTCATTTGTTCCTATACGTATTATATCTATATAAAATGGCAGATTCCTGACATCTTTAGCCAATTTTTCTATTAAGGGAAATTCATCGAGGGGAATTTTATAAGCATTTTCATCTAATAGAACTAGCAATCGATATATTTTTTCTGAAGTTCTTTTAAAGTTTTCAATAAGTAGAGAAAGAGCAATTAAAAAACCCCTAAAAGTATTAGTCTTTATAATATCATTCTTTAATAATTTTAAGGTCTTTAAAACATATTCTGAGTCGAGAGTAAAATGATTTAAATAATTTGGTCCATCATGAAGAAATAGGATAAAATTAAATCTCCCAGAAGGATCAATTTTATGCTTATTCTCCATAAAATCAGAGATTGCATTATAAACTTGACTAAACTTCGTAGTTTCAGGAGAAAAACCAAAAAAAAAAAGACAATCCTCGCTAATTTTCATTGTTGTCAAAATAAAATTCAAGAATTACACTAATAATAAAAATAGAGAAATATAAATGTGTTTTATTGAATATGTAACTGCCCATAGGTCTATTAAAGGGTATCTTTATGAAGAAATGAAATGAATATGGAGTTATTATTAGAGTTAAAATAGGTAAGTGTAAGTGAATAATATTCTATATGATATTTAAAATGACAGGTATTAAGTCTTATTTTCCACAATTTCTCTCATCTTTTCGATATATTCAAGACTCTGATGCCTGAAATAAGTGTTGTAAAGCTCAGCATAAGTTCCTCCCTTAGCCATTAGCTCCTCATGATTACCTTCTTCGACAATTTTTCCATGATCCATAACGATTATCCTATCAACATGTTTTACTGTGGTGAGTCTATGAGCGATAATTATCGAGGTACGTCCTTCAATTGTTTTTTGAAAAGCATCTTGAATTCTTGTTTCAGTAAAAGGATCGACAGATGCCGTTGCTTCATCTAATATTAGAATTGAGGGATTTTCCAATAAAACCCGGGCAAAAACAACTAATTGACGCTGTCCCATTGAGAGAAGACTCCCTCGTTCACCTGTATAAGTTTTTAAGCCATATGGCAGATCTTCAATCCAATCAAATCCACTAGAATCATCAAGAGCATTAAAGACAGCTTCATCTGTAGCATTTTTACAGCAGTACTTGATGTTATTTTCAAGAGAATCAGCCCATAGAAAAGGAGTTTGTGGTATTATTCCAATTTGTCTTCTATATTCTTTTAAATCGTAATTTCTTATGCTTTGTGCGTCAACCAAAATATCTCCCTCCTGAAATTCATAAAATCTGGCTATTAGTTTCGCAAGACTTGACTTTCCTGCACCTGTATGACCAACAATGGCTATTGATTCTCCAGGTTTAATTTTTAAATTGAAATTCTGGAAAACTTCCTTTGATGCTTCATATCTAAAGGTGATATCCTTAAATATAATTTCACCTCTTAGTTTTGGTGGTTTTATATAATCATTTTGAATAACTAACGGGATTGTATCTATTAAAGCAAAAATACGCTCTGATGCTGCCATACCTGTCTGAAATACTGGCCAAAAGGAAGCAATAGATATCAGGGGAAAGAAGAGAAAGTTTAATCCTGACAAAAACAAATTTAAATCACCTACACTTAAAGACCCATCTAATACTTTGGCTCCTCCGAGAAATACAATTAAAGATAATACTATTCCTTGAACCATGCTTAAAGCAGGCCATACTATACTAAAAGTAAATCCTCTTTTGAGATTAACCTTGTAAGATGTATCATTTACATCATTAAAAGTCTCATATAATTTTTGTTCCTGTCGGAAAGTTTTAGCAATCTGAATTCCCGAGAAACTCTCTTTAATATATGCATTAACAGAAGCGAGAGCTCGTTGTCCCAATAAAGCTCTTTTCCTGGCAACTTTACGATAAGAAAGTGCTAGAATAAAAAATAAAGGAAATGTAATTAATGTGATGAAAAATAAAGTAAGATTCATAAATGCCATAGCTACTAATATAATGGCTACGATAAAAAAGGAGGATACAAGATCTAAAGAGAGCTCAACAACTTGACCTAAATCTCTGGAATCTGTATTAATACGACTCACAATTTTACCAATTGGATTTCTATCAAAAAAAGATAAATCATGATTTAAAACAGCTTCACCGGCATCCCTTCTTAAATCTAATACAACATCTCCAATGATTTTAGAAATTTTACGACGCCTAAAATAATTAAAAACCCATCCAAATATATTTAGACCAAACGTCAATGATATTATGAATACAAGATAAATAATATCTTTATGGGTCTCTAAATTATTTAATACCATAGTAGTTAGAATTGGGACCAAAGAACTAAATAATGAAGAAAGAGTTAAAAGAAAAACTACAAAAGACATAGATTTTTTATAGGGGCTAAAGTATTGAATAATCCTTTTTACCAAAACTCTATCCTTGTAAATTCTATCATATTCTTCGCTTTCTAATCCAACCCACATTTTTCAAGTACCCGTATCTTGTATTATAAGTTTTTCTATATCGATATCAAACTTTTTAACGAAAATCTTTCTATATTCTTCCGAAGTAGATAAAAGTTCATCATGTGTTCCCATTGCTGCTATCTCTCCTTTTTTTAAGACAACTATTAGGTCAGCCCATCTAATTTGTGAAAGTCTATGAGTTATAAGAAGTGTGGTTCTATCTTTGAGGATATTCCGAATTGCTCTTTGTATTTTATCTTCTGTATTCGAATCTATTGAGGACGTTGAATCATCTAAGATCAGAATTCTTGGATCAGACAGAAAAGCTCGAGCTATCGCTATTCTTTGTCGTTCTCCACCACTTAATTGAACTCCTCTTTCTCCAACTTCAGATTCGTATTGATCAGGTAATTCACAGATAAATTCATGAGCTTGCGCTTCTTTTGCAACTTTTATTATTTCTTCTTCTGATGATGTTCTTCCAAATGAGATGTTGTTAAACACTGAATCTGAAAACAAAAAAACATCTTGTTCTATATAAGATATTTGACTCCTCAATGATTTTAGAGCATAATCACGAATATCAACATTATCAACTAAAATTTTACCTTTATCAACATCATATAGACGAGATATCAATTTAGTAAGGGTTGTTTTTCCTGAACCTGTTGTACCTACAATAGCTACTGTCTGTCCCGGCCTCACCTGTAAATTAATATTATTAAGTACAGGTTTATCACTTCCGGGATAAGAGAAAGAGACATTTTCAAACGTTATTCCCCCTTTTAATGGTTTTGAAATTCCTGAAATATTTTCATCAATCTCAGTTTCTAAATTCATTGTATTAAGGAGCCTTTGAGCACTCGTAATTGCTACCCGAACAATGGCAAACACAAATATAGAAATTTGTGTTGGAAAACCTAATTGCCCTAATAATGCCATATAACCGACAATAAAACCGATCGGGAATATAAGCTCCCCAAGTGTTAAATGTAGAATAATTGCATGAGTTAGACCAAAAGTAATAGTTAAAGCTAATATTAAAAAAGGGAGATACCTTGCTTGAACATGACCTTGTTCAATAAAAGCATCTCGATATCCACTTGCATTTAAAACATATTTTTCTAATTCACCTGCCTCTTGAACAGTAGCTTTAACAACCTCAATGCCAGTAAGAGTCTCATTTAAAGTAGTATTCATGCTACCAAAGAAACCTCTCAGTTTCCAAGATATTGGAGCTATTTTGTTAACATAAGACCTTAAAGAAATTATAAATAATACTGCAAAAACAGAGGGAGCTAATATTAATTGAACTGGATAAAAAATTATAACATATATTAAAGGAATTACCAAAGCTGTGAAAGATTCGAATATTAAAGAAATCGCAGGACTGATAAGAAAATTAAGCATACGAACGTCATTGGTTGCTAATGCCATAAGTGTCCCAATTTGCTGCTGTTCATGGAAAGATTGACTCTTCCCTAAAAGATTAGAATAAAATTCTCTTCTACAATCTCTTTCCATTCTATGAGCTAAGACTTCTCTTAGTGCGAAGCTTAACATCCTCAAAAATGGAGAACCAACGTTTAACAATAAAATAAAAACAGTATAATATAATAACGAATCAGTCTTCCCTAAGAAGAAATCTGTAATGGCATTACCAATAAGAATAGAAGTTATAGACCATAAATTGGACGTTAAAATTGTTGTAAATAATACGATTATAATTAGGTACTTATTGGATTTATAAAATAAATGTGAATAAATCCAACTCCGTGAACCTTTATGACGGGCTTTTTCAAACGGATCCGAACCTTCCGGAGAGAACTCAACAATACGTTTTTGAATCGTATTGCTTTTACGTTTCTTCATCCTTATTAATTGTCTTATTTAACAGAAAAAATGTATCTAAATTATTTTATTTGAAATATTTGATGATTAATAGAGTTTTACCTTTCAGAGTAAGAATTTAAAATATCTCAAACTATAGTATACCCGTTTAAGGGGGATAATTCCTCTTTGTACTAATTAGGGTTGTAGTTGCTTCTATCCATTCAGATAATTCCTCATCAGTTCGACAAAAAGTAACAATTTTTTCTAAGTCATCCAAATCGTTAAAGCTACACTCAACCATTAAATCCCATCCCCCATAAATAGGTGTAGCGTATGTTATTTCCCAATCTTCTTTTGAGTTTTTAGGTTTTAGACCTTTTAGTTTTTCTGCAACTTTCCATTGAGTCCCGATGATTTTCAATCGAATTAAAATGTAACCACGAAAATAAATCTAATTGACACCTAAGTTAAATCTTCAGATATTAAATAAATAATAAATTGTGATATATTTTCAAGATTTTTCAAGATTTCTATTAATTAACTTTTAAATATTATACTAAGAACAACTATAGCTAAGAACTTAAACCCTTTAGTATCACTAAATTTCTTACTGTCATTAATAGTTTCATTAATAAAAGATAGCACAGAAAAAAGAAGAATTACCAATAAACTTCTTTTAAATTCTGATGATACTCGTTAAGAGACTTTATCTCAACTTTTTTTTTCCGAACATTTCCTATCGCATCTACAACTGCTCTTGCAAGTTGTAAATTTATTATCACTGGAATATTATAATCGACCGCCATCCTTCTAATTTTGTATTCATCCTCTATTATTTTGGCAAATTTTTCCTCTACTGTAGTTGGTAGAGGAATATTAATTACTAAGTCAATTGCTCCATTTTGAAGACAACCCATAATATTTGGTTCCATCCCAGCCTCTTGAATTTTGTAGAGTTTTACAGCATAAATTCCACTGTTTTTTAATGCCAATGCCGTATCTTCTGTAGCAAATATTGTAAAGCCTAAACTCTTTAATTTTTTGGCAAGAGGAATTATTTGTTTCTTTAGTTCTTCTCCACCTACTGAAATTAATACATTCCCGCCCTCCACAGGGATACGCATTTCAGTAGCTTCTAAAGCTTTTATTAACGCATCTTGAAAATCGTCTCCTATTATTCCAATCTCCCCTGTAGATGCCATTTCAACCCCAAGTCGAAAATCGGCTTTATCTAATCTTAGAAAAGAAAACATTGGGGCTTTAATTCCAACATAGTTTCCATAAGGTAGATTTAGGAGTCTTTTAGGAATTTCGTTGCCCATTATTACCTCTGCTGCTAATCTCATTAAGTTAATCCCTCGAGTTTTCGAGACATATGGCATAGATCTTGAACTACGTAAATTACACTCAATTACATAAACATCTCCGTTCTTAATCATATATTGAACATTAAAAGGTCCTTGGATTTTTAATGCAAGTGCAATCTTTTTGGTATTACCCTCAATTTCCTTAATAACTTCGTCTGAAATAGTATAAAAACCAATGGACATAGTAGCGTCTCCCGAATGAATTCCAGCATTTTCTATATGCTCTACTATGGCGCCGATTAGTACATTATCTCCATCGCAAATTCCATCACATTCAATCTCCCTTGCATTGATGAAAAATTTAGTAATTACAACCGGATATTCTCTTGAAACAGAAGCAGCAAGATCAAGAGTGTCCCTGAGCGTTTTTTCATCATAACACACTCTCATAGCAGCTCCACTTAACACATAAGATGGCCTAACTAACACAGGATAACCAACTTCTTTGGCAAATTTTATTGCCTCATCTTTCTCTATTAATGCATTCCAATCTGGTTGTTTTATATTCAACTGGTCCAATAACGCGCTAAACTTACTTCTATCTTCTGCCATATCTATTCTTGTACCATGGGTACCAAGGATCTTCAAATTAGTTTTTCTAAAGAATTCAGAATATTTTGTGATTTTTGCAGCTAAATTATTTGCTATCTGACCTCCAGCAGATACTACTATACCAGTTGCTTTTTCCAGTTCACAAATATCAAGTACTCTTTCACCAGAGATTTCTTCGAAGTATAATTTATCAGATATATCGTAATCAGTAGATACCGTTTCAGGGTTATAATTAATCATAATTGCTTGATCAATGCCTAATTTTTTTAAACCCCATAAGCAATTAACAGATCCCCAATCGAACTCGACAGATGCTCCAATACGATAAGTACCTGAGCCTAGAACAATTACTTTTCTAAGATTTGATTTATTTTCCTGTTCAAAATCTATATCATGTTCGGATGCATTATACGTGAGATATAAATAATTTGTTACTGCTGGCCACTCGGCAGCTAAAGTGTCAATCCTTTTAACAAAAGGATGAATTCCTAATTTTCTTCTCAATTGTCTTATAAATATTGTATCTACTCCCATTATTTTGGCAATTTGTCCATCAGAATAGCCATACCTTTTTGCCCTTTCTAGCCAGTAATTTTTTTCATTATCTGAGGTCTCTAGTAAGTCCAGATTTTTTAAATTACGTTCAATATCAATTATATTTTCTAATTTATGAAGAAACCATGTATCTACTCTTGATAGGCGATAAATTTCATCGATAGAAATTCCTCTTTTAATTGCTTCAGCAATTCTGAACACTCTTAAGTCGGTCGGATTTCTTAAAGCATACTTTAATTCATTGATGTCATCAATGGGTTCTAAATCATTGGCTACAAATCCTTTCATACCAATGTCTAACATCCGAATAGCTTTCTGAAGCACTTCTTCAAATGTTCTACCAATTGCCATTACTTCTCCCACACTTTTCATTTGGGAACCTAATCTTCGGTCAACTTTTTTAAATTTAGTGAGATCCCATCTTGGAATCTTTAACACTAGATAATCTAATGCGGGTTCAAAACATGCGGTGGTAATTCCAGTAATTTTGTTTTTTAATTCGGGTAAGGTATAGCCTATTGCTAGTTTTGCTGCTATATATGCTAAAGGATACCCCGTCGCTTTTGAGGCTAATGCTGACGATCTTGAAAGTCTAGCATTTACCTCTATTGCTCGAAATTCTTTTGAAAATGGATCTAACCCATATTGAATATTACACTCCCCAATAATGCCAAGATTTCGAATAACTCTAATTGATGCAGAACGAAGCATCTGGTATTCTTCATTGGTAAGTGTTTGACTAGGGCTTACAACAAAAGATTCACCTGTGTGGAGTCCCACTGGATCAAAGTTCTCCATGTTACAATTAATAAAACAGTTATCTTCAGAATCTCTTACAACTTCGTATTCAATTTCCTTCCAGCCCCATATACTCTCTTCAATAAGAATTTGATTAATCCTTGATTGAGCTAAAGCTTTCTTAGCCATTCTTTCGAATTCTTTCATATTATTAACAATACCAGATCCTCTTCCACCTAAAGTATATGCTACTCGAATCATGCAAGGAAATCCAATTTCTTCAACAGCCTTTAACGCTTCTGAATATGAGTTTACCGCTTGGCTTTTACATACTTTAACATTAGATCGCTCCATTGCTTTAACAAATAGATCTCGGTCTTCTGTTGCTTCAATAGCTTCTATTGGCGTTCCTAATACTCTTAATTTATATTTATCTAATATACCTTCTTCACTTAATTCAACTCCGACATTTAATGCTGTTTGACCACCAAAAGATAATAATAAACCATCAGGCATCTCCTTTTTAATGACTTCTTCTACATATTTAATATTTAGAGGTAATAAATAGACGCGATCCGACATTTGAGGATCAGTCTGGATTGTTGCTATATTAGGGTTAATCAAAATCGTCTCTATTCCTTCTTCCTGTAAAGCTTTCAGAACTTGCGACCCGCTATAATCGAATTCACCTGCCTGCCCAATTCGAATACCACCAGATCCAAGCACCAATGCTTTTTTTATACTCTTATCTAATGGCATTTTATTTTAGCTCCATTACTTCCATAAATTTATCAAATAGATATAAAGAGTCTAGGGGGCCAGGACAAGCTTCAGGGTGGAATTGTACAGCAAAAATAGGTTTATGTTCATGAACTAATCCTTCGTTGGATTTATCATCAATATTTTTTAAAAACTCCCTAAAACCGCCAATTTCAAAATCTTTTACACAAAAACCATGATTTTGAGAAGTAATATAACAGTGGTTTGTCTCAGTATTTATAACTGTCTTGTTCCCCCCTCTATGCCCGTATTTCAGTTTATAAGATGATCCTCCTGCAGCTAATCCTATAATTTGATTTCCTAAACAAATTCCAAATGTTGGGATATTATTTTCTATTAATTTCTTACAAACATTAATAGCGCCCTTATACAATGCAGGGTCTCCTGGACCATTTGATATAAAAACTCCATTTGGCTGAAAATCCATAATTTGATCATAGGAATAATCATATGGGACAACTATAATTTCTAATCTTCTTTCTGCAAAATTTCGTAAGATATTCAATTTTACTCCCATATCTAAGACAACAACTTTTCCGATCGGGTTAGGTTGACTATAAATTTTTACTTCTTTTGTTGAAACTTCACTTGCTAAATGTCGTAGATTAGGATCTTCTGCTTTTATAACATCCTCTTTTAATTGTTCAAAATCAGGTTTTTCTCCTGAGTTTAATACAGAGAGTAATCCTACTTGAACACCCTCTTCTCTTAATAGTTTTGTTATCGCCCTAGTATCTACCCATTCGATTCCAGGGATATCTTCCTCGCGAAGGAAATCATCTAAAGTTTTTATACTCTCATAATGGCTGGGTTTTTTACAACATTCATTCACGATAAAACCTGACACTTTTATGGAATCTGATTCAAAATGTTTTAAAATACCATATTTATCCTTCTCCCAAGGGGGAACACCATAATTTCCTATGAGAGGATGGGTCATTGTAACAATTTGACCTTGATATGAGGGATCCGTTAAAGTCTCGTTATAACCAGCACCTGTCATTGTATTAAAAACCAGTTCTCCAGTAACTTGTTTTATCGCTCCGAATCCTACACCCTCGAAGTATTTCCCACTTTTAAGCATTAAAATTGCTGGTCTTTCTTTCTTGTACAACATTTACAAAAATGTGGTAAGCTTCTCATACATTCTTAAAACATAAATAGATTATTATCTCTTTTAAGATTGTTTATTAACGAGTTAAATATATACTAACTTTAAAGTTAGTTTTTAATTAACTACGTTAAATTAGTAGAAAGAGATATTAAGATTAATCTTAGATCGATTTACAATTAATTATTTCTCAAATTCAAAGGTAAGGAGAAATTCTCGTTGAGTTTTTCTAATAGATTCCAAAATTGGGGTAAAATTAATAGTATCAAAACTTTTCCACCATGAGAAATCATCCATGTTCATTTCCTCTAGATCTTTTGAGTTTTTAGTAGCAATAATTCCTTTATCTAAAAGAAAAGAAGGATCTATAATATCTTTTTTATCTTCTTCGAGCCTTTTTTTATTTTGAAGCATGCATTCAAGTAAATCATCATAAAAGAGAAGCGGGATATATTTTATCAATTTTTTTTTTAATCCAATCAATTGGCTAGCTCGATCATCTTTTTCATTTGAGAAACCTAAGTCTGTGAGATCATATATTTCAATGTCTATTAACTCTGGATGATATTCAGTTTCTGTAGACTTTTTTAATTTTCTATAGTATGTAGCTTCTTTCACTTTATACATTTTCACATTTTCTTGCTTTCCATCTACTTCAACGAGAATTGTATTTTGTTCTAATCGTTTTCTACAAAGATCTGATACTAATTGACAATAATTAAGTGCAGCATCTATGAGATCTTCCTCAAGCACTTTTGCTTTAATAATTGTATGTAAATAAGCTCTTAAGAAAGCAGAGAAATCTTCTTCCATAGCAGTTAGATTTCCATAAAGATACTTAGTAGAAGCCCACCATTTCGAGACTCTTTCTTGAGAAAGAGATACAAAGAATGCCTCACGAGATCGAATTTCAGTATAATACAACAATTTTTCAAAACCGAATTTAAGAAACTGGGAAGGATTAATTAATGCTGTAAAATCCTCGGTTATTGGAAAAGAAATTGGTTCTCTTGGTCGTATTAAAACCGATTTTTCACCATTGAATACTCGATCAACTCTCATTGGTAAGGGCATAATTGGATTTGTTCCAATAGAATTGATTAAATTCGCAAAATCTGGTTTATCTACGAAAGGATAGTCAGGAGGAAAAATGTCGATAAAAAAGAAGAAGGGTGCCGCATCAAACTTATAAGTTTTAAATTTGTTAATAGGTTTTATAATGATCACCTGCAACGATATTTAGAGAAAAACTTAATATTATCTTAAGTTTATGATTTTATCTCATGAATGCCAAGAAAGGTTTACATTTCATAAAATAATGAAAAAGTTTTTTACAATCAAAAATGATTAGTATTAAATGCTTTTTTAACGGGGATAATCTGGTGATAAAAGCATTAATCTAAATGAAGAAGTTGAAAAATTTTTATTAGAGCAGGGAGCTGTAAGTGTTGGAATTGCGAAAAAGTAAACAATTAAAGGTTTAAAATTTTAACCAAAAAAATTCTCTTTTCTATTATTTTGACGACTAACAAACCCACAAAAACCGATATAACCACTAGTATTCCTTCTAAAGCTTCACGTTCAAAGCATTATCTATATTATTTGTTAGGGATTTTATCTCTTTTTGTAGCCTTTCGTGCATACACACTAGAAGGAGGAAAAACAACTGCTCTTGTCTGGTATTTTTTCCCGAATTTGGATTTCGAAACCGGCTTGACTTATCTTTCTTATGTTGGGATTATTGCTGGATTGGGGAGTTTTTTCTCTATTTTTATCCAAAAATTTGCCGATAAAGTGGGGAGAAAACCTATTTTGATTTTATCCGGAGTAACTTTAACAATAATGCCATTAATTCAAATTTTAACGACTTCTCTTCTTATTTTTACAATAACAACTTTTTTTTTAACTGTAGCGGCAAATGTGAATGTATGGATGATTTATGTAAACGAAGAATCTCCAAAAGGGAAAAATGCGATATGGTCAACGATTATTTTACTTATAGGGATAATTGGGCCAATAACTTTTTACATAAATCGTTCAATTTTTATTACTAATGATAAAGAATATACTATTTCTCACTGGAAAGGCGTATTATATTTTTCAGTAATAACTGGTTTATTCACTACCTTATTGATAATTTTTACTATCAAGGAAACTTCTGCTTATTTGTTTAAAAAGAAAGGTGGAGATTTAGAATTAAATGAGGAATCCGAGATTAAATATTCTTTTAGGGAGAGTATTGAAGTAATTTTTGGGAGAGGGAGAAAGAAAGGTTATATTGTATTAATAATAATTTCAGTTTTATTTACCATTGCGGTTGGTTCAGGTAATTTATTAGAACCTTATTTCATGAATTATTCCTTAATGAGTTCTGAAGAATTCAGTATGATCTCAATGATCGGACTTTTCGGTCTCATAATTTTTTATATCATCACAGGAAAAATAGCAGATCGCTCTGGTAGAAAAGTTTTGTTAATCGTTTATAGTTTCTTATATCCTATTTCAGTAATTTTACAATTTACTTGGGGGGCTCATATTCCCTCTGAACAAACGAGATTTATGGTAATGATAATATTGAAAATACTTGGAATGTCAACAAGAGCAGGATTATGGACTTTAATGATGATAATTTCGATTGAGGTTATTCCGACAGATGTAAGAGGGATTGGGAACGGACTGTTGGTTTTAGTGATGAGCATAACAGGGTTACTTCTAGGAGTTTTTACTGCTCCATTGTTTCCAATATTCGGGATTCAGTTCATAGCTCTCGTTTTGACATGCTTTATGTTCCCAATAATTCCACTTGTTCTAGTCTATATACCAGAAAGTTATGGTCTAGATTTGAAAACAGTAGAATAGCACTTTATTCTTTTTATTGATCTAAAGTTAAAACTGGATTTAAAATACTTAGAAAAAAAAAAGAAAATAAATTATTCTATTACTTTTTCTTTGACTTGATAAACTCTTTATCCTTTTTAATAAAATAAACCCACGCATTTCGAGACATTAAACAATAATCATCTTTTCCAATCTTCTCTAAAAGTTTAATTCTCATCTTTCTAGCATCAAGATTTTCTGGATCTGCTTGAATTAAGACATCTAAAACTTCTAATGCAAGTTGGGCCCGATTTTTATCTAAAAGGTCTTGTGCTCTTTTTAAAATTTTGTATGAATCTCCTATAAGATTGTACAGTTCCCCCATAACCTCTTTTTCTGGTCTTGGTAAAAGGTGGGCCGGATTACCATCAAAGTAACCATGATACCAACGGTATACATTAAAAGTAAAAAATTCAGATCTAGAATAGCTTGCCTGAAGAAAAGGGCTTTCTTTTAGGTGATCAGGAATTTTTACTTTATGAATCATTTCGGTTATATGAACATCTTGATTTATATAATCAACAACTTGGTCATGTAAAGAACGAATCACCTCGATATTATCATTTATTGCTTTCATAGCGGTTTTACCTTTAGCCATTATTCCCCCACCACCATAAAAAATGTATTCAGGCTTTAATTCTTTTATCCTTTCTAATTCTTTTGCCCAATCTAACGCAAATCTAGTAGGTTTCCATGGATTACCAATATTTGGAAAGCTTCTAATAATTAAATCTCCTATAAATGCAGCCTTAAGTTCAGGAACATACACCCATAGCGCATCATCCGTTTCTGCTCGTGCTGTATGAAGTTCGAATGTTTTATCACCGAGTAAAATTGTCATGTCCCCAAGAAATGTTTTGGTTGGATAAATTACATCTAGTTTTGGAATAACCTCCGGGAAACCAAATTGTTGTGCATCCTTCCTAGATTTATATTGAGCTAACATCTTATATTTATCCAATCGATCAGGTAAGTATTTACTTGCTATAATTTCAGGTTGATCATCCATGAAAACATTGGTTCCACGCACGTGATCAAGATGTCCATGTGTATAAATTATATATTTAATTTTATCTTTAATTCGTTCTCGAACCATTTTAGACCATGTTCTAGATAGTAAGGTGTCAATCAACACTACCCCATCGGTTGTTTGAATCCACCCACAACTTGATAATGGAGCCCTAACTGTATGAACATCCTTAATAGGATTCTCATAAACGACATTGGGTGCAAGTACATCAATTCGATTCACTATCTCTTCCTGATTGTTGAAATTTTCTGACATTATTTCCTCACCATTTTTTAGATCAAAAGTTAAAAAAAAATAAAAAGGGGAAATTATTTCATATCTATAAATTTTCCGCTTTTAAACAGTTCACATGGTTTAAGATATTCACTACCAATTTCTTCAGCAAATTCTTCTAAAACTTTAACAAGTTCTTGCCAATTTTTAATTCCGTATTCAAAAGGTCCTGGTGCATTCATACCTGCCATATTTGCATCATCTATTACTTTCCAACCAGAAGCAATTCCTTCTTCTAATATTCTACATCCTTCATTTAGACGGATAGCAAGGCCAATTCTAGAATCTACTAATCCAGCTTTTTCGATTTTAGAGAAATCTGGCTGTGGTCTTCCATTAGTCCAATCATAAAATCCTTGCCCCGTTTTTCTGCCAAATTTTGCTTCATTAAACATTTTGGTTATTACTTTTCCAGGTCTAAAGTCTTCATGTAAAGTATCTGCATAATAATTACGAACATGATACCCTGTATCAATACCTGTATAGTCTGAAAGAACCAGTGGAGACATTGGACCGCGACTTCCAAAATCAGCATCTAGAGATTCAAAAGGAATTCCTTTTTCTAAGCAAGTGTCAAGAAGATAATTCATATAGATCCCGCCTGGAGCATTCAACCTATTGACAATGAAACCAGGTCGGTCCTTTAAAACTTTTGCAACGTATCGGTCTCCTCTTAGGCATGGCAAACTTTCGCTGACCTTCATACCAATTTCCATTGCTTCATCAGAAGATTTTTCACCAGCAATAACTTCTATTAATCGCATTAATGGTGCCGGATTGAAAAAATGCATACCAATACATTTATCTGGTCTATTAGTAGCAGTTGCCATTTCAGTTATAGACATTGTTGATGTGTTTGAAGCAATTACTGCATGAGGAGGGGCATTATCATCACAGGTTTTAAAGATCTTTTTCTTCACATCCATATCTTCTACTACTGCTTCTATAATTAAATCTGCATCCTTTACCGCTGAAGCTAGATCTAAACTCGTTTTCATTCGTATCAAAACTTCTGCAACTTTTAATATTCCTTTAGATTCAAGTTTATTTAGTCCACCTTCAATACCAGCAACAGCTTTATCAATGATTTCTTGAGAAATATCGACAAGTGTTGTGGTGTATCCTGCCATCATTGATATTTGGGCAATTCCATTACCCATTAAGCCGACACCGATTACTACAATATTTTTAACATCTACCATCTTAAGTTAACACCTTCATTTTCATAATTTAATTAAAAAAAAAAAAAAATTATAGAACTAGTATTTT
Source organism: Candidatus Hodarchaeota archaeon (assembly GCA_048886685.1). Taxonomy (GTDB): domain Archaea; phylum Asgardarchaeota; class Lokiarchaeia; order Sigyniarchaeales; family SOKP01; genus Loki-b32. The sequence continues at coordinate 125,590 of JBHLKM010000008.1, read as the reverse complement.
GCTTATTTTAAAAATCCATAAGCATTTCTCAAACGTTTTTCTGCATCATCAACTATTTCATCAACAATTTTCTTGACATTTTCCACGCTATGAATTAGTCCAATACTCTGTCCTAAGAGAACAGCTCCTGTAGTATCCCCCTTATAAGCTGCTTCGTATGCCTTCATTTCTTCAACTAAGTCTGCTTGTGACATGGCTTGTTCTTGAGCTATTTTCGCATCTTTATCAGCTACTAGGCCGTGATGCAACGAATATTCGTTTTTCCATAAACGAATTGGTCCTAAAGATCCTGTTACCAATATAGTATCTTGAGCCTTTGCTGGAGGAACAATATTTTTATACTCATTACTAAATTCACTATCATCTGAAGCTATAAAACGTGAACCCATTGCAATAGCGCCTGCTCCCATTGCTAGAGCAGCTGCTAGTCCTTCACCTGTGGCAAATCCTCCACATGCTACTACAGGAAAGTCTGGATACTTCTGCATAATTTGTTGCAACAAGACTAAGGTACTCACTTTTTCATACGATTGGTGACCTCCACCTTCACCCCCAGTGACTACCATTCCATCTACTCCTGAAGCAACACACTTTTCAGCAAGCCATAATGCAGGAGCAACATGAAAATGTTTAATTTGTGATCCAGTTTCCTTTAATTTTTGGTAATCTTTTGACATTGGTAATGTTTTTGAAGACCCTGCGCTAGTAATGGCATAAACACATTGTTCTTTTACCCTCTGATTTTCCATAATAAATCTTGGAATTTCTGTAACTAATTGTGGGGCAGCTATTTCCCTACGTGAAGTCCTTACATTAAATCCAAAAGGCTTATCGGTATGCTCAACTACCCGTAACATATTTTCTTTCATAATCTCGATGGGATTTCTTCCTTTCTGATAATCACTTAACAAAGCACTATGACTTAAGACACCAAGTCCACCTGCTTCTGAAATTGCAATTGTCAGCTCAGTTGTATAGAAAGGTCCCATTGGAGCGGCAATAATAGGGTGTTTAATCCCTAACATTTTGGTTATATTTGTTTCTAATACCATTTTTACCTCACAAATAACTATTTAATATTGATTAAAATAATTAAGAAAATGTATTAAAGTTAGAGATTTTCAATTAATACTTTAGTTCCGTAAGTTTTAATCTATTTCTTCATTATTCAATTTTATATAAATGGAATAATATCTGAAGTGAACACAATTAATTCATTAAAATTAGTTATTTACGGAATTGGTGGAATTGGTGCGACCCTTGGAGGATGGCTAACGCAAGGATATGAAAATATTTACTTATTAGCGAGGGGTGACAATGCGAAAGCGCTTAAAACTAATGGTTTAATTCTTAATGAAAGGGGAAAGGACAATCCCGAACCCATAAAAGTTAAAGTTATAGAAGATTTAAATGAAATTACTAATATTGATATTGTAGTAATCACAGTTAAAAACTATGATTTAGAGGTAGTAGCCAAAGATATTTTCGAAAAATTAGGAGATAAACCAATTATCGTGGGATTACAAAATGGATTCGAGAACCAACGAGTTTTACCTAAATACTTTACGAAAATTGTTTATGCTGTTGTCGTGCAGTCTGGTTGGCGGGAAGAACCAGGGATATTTAGAACTCGAGGTAAAGGATACCTCACTCTTGGAACTCCTGAAAATGAAAATCCGGAACTTATAAATAAAATTGCACAAATTTTAAATCTTGGAATACCAACAAGAACAACACAACAATTTCAAGATGCAGCTCATTCAAAATTAATAATAAACCTTTCAAATGCAACTTTTACACTAATAAGTTCAGAACTTAAAGATGATGATGCGATTTTTACGCTGTGGAAAATTTTTATGAATGTATACCTTGAGGGAGTGAAGGTTGTAAAAGCTGCCGGATATAAAGAGTTTGAATTAAAGGGACTACCTTCTTGGAACATAATGGAATTAGGTAGAAATCTCGATAAAGTAACAGCAATTAAGAATTTTGGTCGAAACCTTAAATACTCATGGTTTAATAGTATGGCTCAAGATATGATCCATCGAAAGAAAAACCAATCTGAGCTTGAATCCTTAACTGGATATTTGATAAAATTGGCAGATTCATTACAAATTGAGATTCCTTATAATAGAATGATCTATAAACTTTGTAAAGAGCAATTTAAAAAGGTTCCTTATCAACCACTACCAATTGAGGTTGTATGGGAAAGGATTAATGAAGGACTAAATAAAAAATAATATTAAATTTAGACCAATATATATTATTAAACTCTATTAAAGGGGATATTAAAAATGAATGAAATTAAACCTAGACGGATTTTGGGTGCCCCAAATGCTGAATTTGAGGATCCTATAAAGGATGTTCATATTGCTCGACTACCAATAGCCGGTTGTGCGTGGGTAGAAACTACTGAAGGAGTTGTATTAATTGATACAATAGCAAGAGTTAATGTCGCAAAGGAAGTCTTCAAAAGAATTAAAGGAACAATTAAATATATCATTTATACCCATGGACACGGTGATCATACTGGAGGGACTGCAGCGTATTTAAAAGATAATCCAGAAATTATCGCTAGCAAATATTTACCAGATCGATTTGAGAAATATAAAATGCTTGCTCCCCACAGAGCTCATACATCAGCAGTACAATTCAATATTCCAGAAATTGTTAGACCTCGGGAATTTGTGTACCCCACTAAAACCTTTTTAGGAGATATGACCATAACACTTGGGGATAAAACCTTTGAACTTCATGCTGTTAGAGCTGAAACAGATGATGCGGTATGGGTATATGTACCAGAATTAAAAGCTGCGTTTATAGGAGATCTTATTATCTATGGACTACCAAATATTGGCAATCCATGGAAACCTACCCGGTTTGCATTAGATTGGGCAAAAGCATTAGAAGCAGTACGAGCTGAGAATCCGAAATATATATTTTGTAATGGCGCCGGTTATTTCTATAAGGGAACTAAAGCACGTACAATTTTAGATTATAATATTGAAGCTATCCACTCCCTCCACGACCAAGTGGTTGATCATATTAATAAGGGAACACATATAACAGAAATGATCCATAAAATTAAGCTTCCAGATCACCTCGCAAAAACACCCTACTTGGGACCATATTATTCAAGGGTAGAGTTTTTTGTGTTTAATGTATATCGCTGGTATCATGGTTATTTTGATGATAACCCTGCGCATCTCCTTCCAAGACCAGAGAAAGAGGTCATGGGGGAACTGTACAATCTTATAGGAGATTCAGATAAAATTTTAAAGAGAGCACAAGAACTCTTTGATCAAGATCAAGTACAATTAGCGCTAGAAGTCTTAGATGTGTTAATACAAGCATCTCCAGAAAATATTGAATCACGGAAATTACGTATTGAACTGTTAAAAAATCTAGGTGCTGAAGATTCCTGTTTAATGTCTCGTAATGCTTGGGTATACTACATTGATAAAGATAAGGAATTTCTCAAAAACAAGGGGGAACTATAGATTATATTTATATAATAAATTAGTGAATAAAATTGAGCCATGAAAAGAATAATAATCAATATCCTAAAGAACTAATCACTATAGAAAAAATAACAGAGGATTGTCTTGAAACAACAAAAGTTTTAACAGTCGTGAACAATGAGTTTGAAGAGAAGGCAGTTGAAACTGCTATATCTTTCATGAATAATTTTAATAACCAAGATAACAATGGCTGTTCAGATGCGTGCAATTTCCCTCACGCTCGTGTCGGGAAAGGGGGAAAATTAATCGTTACTGAAAAACCCCCAATCTCAAACGAAAATTTTTTCGAATGGTTCATAAATGAATATGGGTGGAATCACAGTTGTTGGGATTATCGTCGTGTGATTCAAAGCGATCCAAATAAAGTACATCTCCAAATTCAATTCTCACGATACAGAAATGATGGTAGTAAAATAGGTGTTTTTCCTTCCCTTTGGATTATTACTAATCAAGAAGGGCATTGGGGTATAAAGATGCGCTCAAGCTTTGCGCCTTAATTATATGACAAACAATAATAATGAAGGATATGAAGAATAAAAAGAATAGATGATTGTTTTATGATGGAATTAAGTTCGAATGAATATTATAATAGAGTTTTAGGGTCCTGGATTGGTAGAGTTACTGGGGATTTTGTTGGTGCACCAGTAGAGGGAAAAGGTTACGAAGAAATTTTGGGTAAATATGGGGATATAACAGATTATCCTGAACCAATAGATTTAAATCATGTAAACGATGACGAGATGTATGAAATTGTTGCTTTACTCGCTATGGAAAAGTATGGCATTAATATTACTTCGCAGCAAATTGGTCAAGAATGGTTAAACCTTCTCAGTAGAAGAGATAATATCTTTACTGCCGAAAAAATTGCATATGATAATCTTGAAGCTGGAATCTTGCCACCTAAATCTGGAATCCTTAATAATTTCTATTATGATTTTATAGGAGCTCAGATGCGAGCCGATATTTGGGGACAAATTACTCCAGGATGCCCAGAAATAGCTAAAGAATACGCTGAAATTGATGGCTGTATTTCTCACGCGGGAATTGGGATAGAAGGAGAGGTCTTTCTTGCTGTTTTGATATCTCAAGCTTTTTTTGAATCAGATATAAGGAAGAACATCAATAATGCCCTTAAATACATCCCTCCTGAAAAGGATAGTTTATATACTCAAATGGTAATGAAGGCAATCGATATTTATGAGAATAATAAGACCGATTTTAGGGCGGCAAGACAGATTTTAACTAAGGAATATTGGATTGAAGAAATGGTAAATAAAACGCTTGATTCATCTTTAGTTTTCCAAAGGGATTTAGTAAGGCGTATCATCCTAAATACAGGTTTAGCAATGATTCATACATTACCAAATATCGGAATAATAATACTTTCACTTCTATTTGGGGCTCAAGATAAGGAGGATCCGTTTGGTCGCTCTATTTGTATTGCAGCAATGATGGGTTATGATACTGATTGTAATTGTGGTAATATCGGAGCACTTATGGGTGTCATATATGGAGCTGATAAAATTCCTGGAAAATGGAAAGATCCTTTGCAGGACACTTTTTGTACATATGTGAAAGACCATGAAAGATGGAAAATCTCTGAATTATCAAGGAGGATAGCTATCATTGGAGAAAAAGTGGTACAAGAGAAAGCTAGTAATAGAGTCATAATTAAACAATAATAGGTTTTAAACCACTTTATTATTTCTTATACCTCACAACATCAAAAGTAATATTACCATTCTTCGCTTTAGTTGGGTGTGTAGCGTTCTGAAATCCAGGAGGTTGAAGAGAACGAGGTGGGCTTCCATCAAGGGGTAATTCCCATATTCCCCAGCTTCCTCCGCGAGTAGAATGCATCAAAAGATATTCACCACCGGGATCTGAGAAAGGACCATGACTTTTTCCCTGGTCGTCATTGACTAGTGGTATAGGAGTTCCTCCTTCAGAAGATATTTGACAGATTTGATGCCTATTGTTAATGCCTGTGAAGAAATATATTAATTTTCCATTAATTGAATACCAAGGACGATAACCCCATCCCTGCTTTAATAATTTTTGAGGTTCTGTATTTCCATCACTTGGAATCACCCAAAGGTCTGGATATGGGCCTGAACGAGTAGACACAAATGCAATTTTTTTACCATCGGGACTAAAACATGGACGTTGATCTTGATATGAGCCAGAAGTTAATTGAGTAACATTTGTACCATCAGCATCCATTATGAAGATATTTAAAGTTAAATCTCGAGGTGGAGCTCCATCAGGACCCATATCTTTCACTTGCTCAGGATTTTGATCTGAAGCTCTATCTGATGCAAAGGCTATTTTTTTTCCGTCCCATGAAAAAACTGGATGACGTGCTCCCGAATTTGCTGGAGATAGAGGAGAAACTTCTCCAGTAATGAGATTTCCTTTCCATATTCGCGGTACTCCCGATGAATTTCCACTATATAACACATGTGTTCCTTTAGGATGAATACAAGGTTGATAATAAATCCCATTTCCTGTTGAGATTTTCTTGATTTGCCTATTAGGAAACCAGGCAAAAACATCAGCATAGAATTTTAATTTTTTAGATTCTAATACCATGAAATTTAGTCACTATTTGTATAAACTATGCTTTTTTATAAGCAAGATTTATATAATTACATTTTGAATCGTATTTTTTATTAAATTTCTTATTTTTTTAAATGGAAATTCTATACAGTGAGTTAAAGTTCAAGAGACTAGATTAAAAATTTTTAGGATTAATATAGTCATCACAAGTTTAAAGTTTTTATACAGAAACAGTATAAAATTTATTTAATTAAATACATTTTGAATTGATAATTTTTTGAAAAAACTAAATTTATGAATAAAAATGATACTAACAAAATTCCAAGAAATAATTGGGACGAAATATCCTATTATACAGGCAGGAATGGGGCCCTACGCAACAACAAAACTATGTATCGCTGTAGCTAAAGAAGGGGGATTAGGTTTAATCTCAACAATTGGTATGGCGGGACCAGATGTGAACTTTATACCTGAAGAAGACCGAAAACTCAATTTTGGGGAAGGAGGAAGTGCTAAAAATGTCCTCAAACAGACGATAAGATACGTTTATGAAAAACTCCAAGATTATCCAGAGGCAGTATTTGGTGTTAACATCCCAATTGCTAAAGAATTTACTATGGTCTCAAGACAATTCATGTTCGCAGTTAAAGAAATATTTGAAGAAAACCCTGAAGTGAAGAAAAAATTAAAAGTTATGGTGACTTCCGCTGGTGATCCCCTTCCTTGGGCTATAAATGCGAGAGAAAAGGGTTCAAAAAGAGCATTCTTTGAAATTAAGAATGAATTACCTTCAATAATATGGTGTCAAGTCTGCCCAAATGTTCGGGGAGCAAAAAGGGCTGAAAGATCTGGTGTAGATATAATTATTGCATCAGGAAGGGAAGGCGGAGCTCATTGCGCTTGGAGAGACACGTCTTCGATGGTTCTACTCCCAGAGGTAGTTAGAACTGTTAATTTACCTGTTGTTGGTGCCGGAGGTTTTGCTGATGGAGCATCCTTAGCTGCAGCACTAGCTTTAGGAGCTATAGGGATTCAAATGGGAACGAGGTTTATCGCTACTCAAGAAGGAGATTTTGAGCAAATGTGGAAAGAACAGCTTGTAAAAGCTACAGAATTCGACACGATTGTTGGGAGGGGAATATTTGGTCCTATGAGGTTCTTAATTAACCAAGCCTCTCTCGAAGTTGTAGATGAAACAATAAAGGGAGCTTCAGATCTTTATCGTGGAAAACCTTGCCCATCTACTAATGAAATCCGTATTTTAGAAGAGCAGGGTTTCAGAAAACTAGTAGATGAGGATGAAAATGAAAGTCTTATGAACGCAGGTGTTGTTACTGGTAGAATTCACTCAATACCAACGGTTCATGATTTAATTCAAAGTATAATGACTGAAGCAGAAGAAATAATTTTAAATTTACCAAATAAAGTAAAAAAAGAAGAAAATATTATAATAGAGTGATTAAAAATGACAGAATTAAAAGAATGTGTAGTTATTGATGCTGTTCGAACACCGGTTGGAAAATCGGGTAGAGCCCAAATGAGAAAGCTCGGAGGAGCATTTCGGGAATGTTCTGCTCAAGATTTATTGGTAACAGTTTTAAGAGCAGTTGTAGATAGAACAAAAGAAAAGTGTCCAGAATTTGATCCAAAAGAAATTGAGGATTGCCATGTAGGATGTTTATCCCAATTAGGTGAACAAGGAGGAAATATCGCTAGAATAGCAGTAATGCTAGCAGGATTGCCACAAGAAGTAGCGGGAGCAACTGTCAATCGATACTGTAATGCGGGACTTCAAGCTGTTAACACTGTAACTAACGCGATTAAAGTGGGTGATGGTGATATTTGTATAGCAGCGGGTGTTGAGTCAATGACGCATTATGCGATGGGTTCAGATATGCAAATAACTAGAATGATCCCAAACTATCCCATGATAACGTCTCCAAGATGGGCTAATGAACCTATGAGAAGTATCGTCCCTCAAGGGGTTTCTTCAGAGATGATTAATGATAGATATGGTTTTACAAGGGAAGAATTAGATCAATTTGGTATGTGGAGTCATCAGAAAGCTACTAAGGCAATGCGCAATAAAGAAGAGTATTTCAACCGTGTGATACCAGTAACTTATCTGAGAAGATATATAGATGAAAATATGAAACCAATTATGGATGAAAACACTGGGAAGCAAAAAGTTGAGGAGGTTACGATTTCCGAAGACCAGACTGTGCGACCTATTTATTTAGATGATCCAGAAAAAGGATGGGAGATGATTAAATCGCTGAAACCAGTATTCAGACCTGCTGAGAAAGGAGGTAAAACCACTGCAGGAAATTCTTCACAAATAGTTGATGGAGCAGCTGCAACATTACTAATGTCCCGAGAGAAAGCAGATGAGCTTGGGTTAAAACCAATGGCACGAATACTTTCTACTGCCGTTGCTGGAGGAGAACCAATCATCATGTTGCTCGCACCAATTCCTGCGATGAGAAAAGCATTGGATCGAGCAGAACTAACAGTAGATGATATGGATGTAATCGAACCTAATGAAGCCTTCGCAAGCCCATGTTTGGCTTTTGCAAAAAATTTTGGATATGAATTTGATGATCCGAGAGTTAATCCTACTGGAGGTGCAATTGCTATAGGCCATCCTATCGGTGCAAGTGGAGTAATCTACTTTACTGAAATGGTGCATTACATGAAGAATTACAATAAAAAATATGGCGTACAATTAATGTGTGGCGGTTTCGGCGTAGGCATTGCTTCTGTAGTTGAAGCTCTTTAATTTATAGAAAATATCTTAAATTTTTTTTTATATTTTTTTATTTCTTTGTGAAATAATACCCAATAGTAAAGGTAAAGTCTTTAATTATGTCTAATAAATCTAATAAAATCCAAGAATTAAAAGAACGTATAAATAGAATTATTAAAGATTATGATAATCAAGGAATCCATCGTACAGGAACCAAAGTTGATTCTGATAGCGCTTATTGGTTATGTGATGAAATAAAAAAAATAGGACTTAAGCCTAAGATGGAGGAATTTATATTCAATAGAATTGATATTAATGAAGCTTCATTAGAGATTAATAATAAAAAAATAGATGGTGTACCTCTTTTTGATTGTATAGTCCCAAATGAAGAGTTTATCAAGGGTAAATTAGGAAAAATTGAAAATGAGAATACTATTGGCATTTCACGTGTAAATAATAACACAATAAGAAAGTTAGACAAGATAAGAAAGATTAATAGACATTTAGGATTGGTCCTTGTAACTGAGGGAAATACTCCTGGACTTTCGCTTATTAATGCTGTAAATTTCCAAGAACCTTTTGGACCACCAACTTTACAGATTTCAGGTAGGTATTTGGAATGGATAACCTCAAATTTAGGAAATGAAGCAATTTTAAATTTTAAAATTAAGAAAACGAATACAAAAGCATTCAATATAGTCTCTCGATTGAACGGAAAAGATTCTAAATTAAATCCAATGGTAATAATGACCCCACGAAGCGGATGGTGGAATTGTGCGTCAGAAAGAGCTGGAGGAATAGCAATTTTTTTAGAAATATTGCGTAACTTCTACTTTAATTTACCAAAAAGAGATATTATTTTTTTGGCTACTTCAGGTCATGAATTAGGACATCTGGGACTTGATAACTATCTGGAAAAAAATTCAAGTTTGATAAAAAATGTTTCATGTTGGATACACCTAGGAGCGAACTTATCAACCTTACCCCAAATAGATCAGGACGGAGTTCTTATCCCCACTGTTATAATTCAGTCTTCTAATTCAGAAATTGAAAATTTGGCTCTTGAAGCGTTGAAAAAATTTAGAATCATTCCAAAATGGAGCGTCCCTGGACAAAGGAGGCCATGGGGAGAAGCTCAAAACATTTTTGAAGGAGGAGGTGAATATTTTTCAATTATTGATACAAACCATCAATTCTTCCATCATCCTAATGATCGGTGGCCCCATGCTGTGGATATTAATAAAACAGCTAAGATTGCTATGGGTCTTATAGATTTAAGTAATCAATTAGCAAATATATAAATAATAAATTTTATATTTTATTCAAGCCAGCATACAGAGACATTATTAATCTAGCAGTTCGCCTGTCTCCCATTGTCGTCATTTTCATTTGGTTCATTACATAAGAGAGACTTATTTTATTATCCAAGTCCATCACGACTAGACTTCCTCCTGCTCCACCCCACCATACTGTATTTTGGGATGGGTAAGGTATCTCTTTACTTGGAATTCCAAAACCAAGACCCCATCGAATTGGCATTAACAAAACAAGATCTTTCATATAATTTTGCTCTTCCATTGCTTTTTTAATTGTTTCCGTTTTTAAAATTCGAACACCATCCACTTCACCACCACATGCAATAGTTGATGCGATTCTTGCTATGGATCTTGCGTTTCCGTGTCCTCCTGCTGCAGGAATTTCAGCAGCACGCCATTCTCTCGTTTTTATATGTTCTGTCGTTAACTCAGGATTAGAAAAAACACGATTAAAAATAGAATTAGGATCGGTATCTCCAAAACCTAGATCACCCTCTTGAGGGGCTTTAAAAGGTATTAAATCGGCTACTCTTTTATCATGTTCTTTGCCAAAACCAATATGGAAATCCGCATTGAGTGGATCAGCTACTTCTTCTTTAAAAAAAGTACCTAAAGATTTACCAGTTATACGCCTAACTAACTCCCCTAAAAGATAACCATGTGTAATACCATGATACCCACTCTTGGTTCCTGGTTCCCACCATGGTTTTTGAGCAGCTAGTAAGTTAACAACTTTATCCCAATTGTAAAGATCTTCGACACTAATTTTTTCTTCCCATCCAGCTAAACCAGAAGAATGACTGAAAATTTGTCTAACTAAAATTTTCTCTTTTCCGTTTCGCGCGAATTCTGGCCAGTACGTAGCTACGGGAGCATCAAGATCGAGTAATCCTCGATCGACTAACATGAGTGCGCATATTATAGTCATCACTTTGGTTGTTGAATATACATTTATTATGGTGTTTTCTTCCCAAGGTCTCGATTTAGCCTCATCAGTATAACCACCCCATATATCAATAATAAACTTCCCATTTAGAGTAGCTGCAAAACTAGCTCCAACATCTCCATCTACTTTGAAATTTTTGGTAAAGGCTTCTTTTACAGCCGTTAACCTCTCATCACAAAAACCATGAATTTCGATTTCTTCATCCATATCTAAATAGTCCCCTAAAATATTAAAAATATAATAATTAATAAAAAAGAAAAAAAAATAAAAAGAATTGGTTTGCTTATTTCTTTTTTGGTTTAAAAATAATTGCTGGTTTAGCACTTGTTGAATAAGAAAAACCCGGTGATTCTTTAATATCTCCATATTTTGACCTTAATTCCTCTAATGTACCAGAATCTAAAGCACGTGCATAACAAGCCTCAACACATATAGGTTGTTTTCCAATATCAAATCTATCAACACAATAATTACATTTTTGCATCCTTGCTTTTTCTTCCTCAACAAATTGAGGAGCAGAATAGGGACAAGCATCTTTACATAAGTGGCCTGCACAATTAAGACATCTCTCGGCTTCAGCTATAGCAGCTTCTTCACTGAATCCTAAGGTGACCTCCTTGAAATTGTTAACTCTTTCGGATGCTGATAGAACTGGCATCGGTTGACGCTCTTTTTTCTCTGTGTCTGAAGGAATATCAACTTTTATATCGGTTGCTGGAATTTCTGGAATGGGTCTAACTCTAAGTATATCGCCCTGAAGATAACGATGGATTTTCGATGCGGATTTTTGACCACTTGCTATAGCATCAATAATACTTGCCACGCCGCTAAAACAATCTCCAGCAACAAATATTCCTTCAGTTTCAAGCATTAAAGTCTCAGGATCTGCGGTGATAGTACCCATCTTGCTGGTTTTTATTATCCCAGAATTATTTACTTCAGGAACTTGACCAATAGCAAAAATAACTGTATCAGCCTCTAAAGTGTGTTCTTCATCACTTACCACATCAAAATGGGCTTCTCCATCATCATCAAAAGTACATCCTGTAATCTCAAGACATCCTACTCCAGAAACTTTTCCATTGTTACTTACAATTTTTGTGAATGTACGAGAATCATAGATCTCAATTCCTTCTTCACGAGCTTGCTCCACTTCTAATACATCAGCTGGCATATCATCACAACATTCGAGACAAGATACACCTACCTTTTCAACACCAAGACGACGGGCAGCACGCGCACAATCCATAGCAACATTTCCTCCACCTATAACTATTACTTTATTACCAAGATTAACATCTTTACCAAGATTAATATCTCGCATGAATGAGGTTCCTACTAATACCCCATCTAAATCAGCTCCCGGTATATCGAGTTTCTTCCCTTTATGAGCCCCAATTGCAACCAGTACCGCTCCATATCCTTGTTTTAAAAGATCACTTAAACCTTGATTTAGATCTATTGTAGTATTAGTCTTGATATCTACCCCAAGTGCTTTAATGTAGTTAATATCCCTGTTGAGTATATCACGTGGTAACCTGTGTTCTGGAATTCCTACGGTCAGCATACCTCCAGCATTGGACAATGCTTCAAAGATTGTAACATCATAACCTAATCTTATAAGGTCATACGCTGCTGCCAAACCCGCAGGACCGGACCCAATTATCGCAACTTTTTCTGTTTGAGTTTGCTCTATGCGTTTTGGTGGCTCTTCAGATACATTATCTGCTACGAATCCTTTTAACGCTTCTATTGCGATTGCCTGATCCACTTCTTTTCGAGCACAAACTTCTTCACATGGATGAAGACAAACGCGACCACATACAGAAGGTAATGGCATCCTTCGTCTTATTAAATCCAAGGATTCTTTAAACTTACCTTTCGCTATTAAAGCAGTATAAGCGGGAATATGGAGATGAACTGGACATGCGGTTTGACAAGGAGCTTGAGATTCACCATATAAATAATTAGGACCCATTTTTTCTTTTGAAATTATGCCACATGGAACTTCTTCTCTACATTTGTCTTTGTCTACCACAACAATCCCATCTTCCTCTCTTTTACTTACTGCCTCATTCGGACAAATATAAGAACAAACAGGTTCCTCACAGTGATAGCAATTCGATATAAGATAGCAAGCAAAAACGTTCGGAAATGGCCTTTCTTCAAAGTAATTTATTCTCATCCATGATGCTGGACCTGATGGTTGGTCATGCCAATCTTTACATGCCACTCTGCAAGCATTACAACCTGCACATCTTGTTTGATCAAAATAAAATCCTACCTGCATCTTTATTCACCTCCCTTCTCCAATTTTACTTGAACTAAACATGTTTTCAACGCAGCCGCACCACCTTCAGCCATTTCATCCTTTGTTAGGGTATTTGCACAAGCACCCCTGTCTATTCCATTCTCATCAGGATTGTACCAGGCACCTTCATAAATACAAACTACACCTGTCATAATTCTTCTTGTGACAAACGCTTCAATTGCTACTGTACCTCTATCGTTAAAGACTAAACACATATCACCATTTCTAATACCTCTAGGTTCTGCATCAGCAGGATTTATCCACATACGATGAGGTATTGCTTCCATGAGCCATTCGATTTTATAGAGTTCTGAATGTACCCGTTGCCTTGGATGCGGTGATATTAATTGAAGTGGATATTTTTCTGCTAAGGGATCATCCCGATTTTCCCATGTTGGTACATATTTCGCAATAGGTGGACAATTAGGACGATTCCAGCTTGCAATTTGATCGGAATATATCTCAATCTTCCCAGAAGGCGTTGGGAATGGATTTTTTTCAATATCATCTATATTCTTTTTAAATGCTACATATGGTTCTTTTAGTTCGACTCGATGGATTCCTTCTCTTTTATATTTATCATAATCTTTTATATTTTCCCGAACATCTTGTGCCATGAGAGAGAGCAAGCGAAGCCATTTATCATTGATATCAACATATTGATCTATAAGGGGTTTCGCAGGAGCGAGTTGGGGATTCTTTAAATATAGTTCAAGAAGTTCCTCTCTTTTAAAATTTTTAATACCTAGTCTCTCAGCTAATAATTCCGCTATTTCGATATCGTCCTTACATTCACCGATAGGTTCAATAGCTTTATTCATATGACCAAAATAAGGTCCTGAGGGCCATGGTCTTGTAAGCTCACTCCTTGTCGGAAATCCAGTTACAGGAAGAACGATATCAGCATATTGAGCAGTAGGAGTTAACCATAATTCTGGAACAACAGTAAACAAATCTTCGCGACTTAAAGCTTTTGCGGATTTATTCGCATTTCCTATCTGGTTTAAGAAATCACATACACAGAACCAAGCAAATTTAACGTCCATAGGAAATCCACCTGCTTTACCGTTAAGAATGGCATCAAAGATCTTATTTACATGGACTCGAGTGTCTAAACGATCTCTTGGGTTAATATTTCCTCTCAGGGATTTTCCTTTTGGCCATGCTTTATTAGCACCTGGAGGAATTATAATTCCCCTAAACATATGACCATAAGGAATCCCATGGAGTCCACCACAAGCACTTCCGCCAGGTTTTCCGATATTTCCTGTCATTGCAGAAAGTGTAATAGCTCCTCGTGTGTATTGACCACCCATTGCTGAGCGAGCAGGGCCCTGGCAATCTTCTAACGCTGCAGGTTTAGTTGTGGCGTATTCTCGAGCTAAATTCTCAATGGTTGAAGCTGGTACGCCACAAATTTTTTCAGCCCATTCGGGAGTTTTTGGAATTCCATCTTCATCACCCAAGACATAATCTCTGTATTTATCAAAACCATGAGTGTATTTATCGAGAAACTCCTGATCATATAAATTTTCTCGAAGCATAACATTTGCCATGGCTGCCATCATAGCTGTATCTGTTCCAGGAATGATAGGAATCCATTGATCTGCTACCACTAAAGCTGTATCTGAATAACGTGGGTCAATTACAATAACTTTAGCCCCATTTTCTTTAGCTTTAATTAGCCACCATAACGTATTTGTCCCTGAAATCTGGCGTGCGGGATCCCAGCCCCAACAGATGATCAATTTGGTATTCAACCAGTCTTCTCGACTATTACCAACAAAAATCTGACCAAAACCGTATGACGCTTGAGTTCCAAAAATAGCTCCTTGAGAAGAAATATTACCGTATGAGCTTGAAAATCCTCCAAGTGCATTTAATAATCTTGCATAAGCCGCTCCGGCACTATGTAAAGCTCCTAAATAACCTCCTCCAGTAATATATAGGATGCTTTGATTTCCATATTTCTCTATAGTTTCTTTTAATTTCTCTGCGATAGTGTCTAATGCTTCATCCCATGAAATCCTTTCAAACTTGCCGGAACCCTTTGGACCAGCTCTTTTTAAGGGATATCTTAATCTTTCTGGATGATAAATATACTGTCTGATTGACCTACACCTTAAACATGCTCTTAGCTGTTGGTCAGGATCAGGAAAATCATCACCTTCTACTCTTATAACCTTTCCATCCTTAACATGAAACCTTAAGAGACACCGACCTCCGCAATCAAAGGCAGAAGTAGTTTTTACAATTTTTACTCCTTCATCATCTATTTCTTGACTTACCATATTATCTACCAATAGAATATTGATAATTTTAGATTTTTTAGAATTTATTTTGTTTTTTGTAAATATATAGTTTTATTAAAGTTATTCTAGAATCCTTCAGTTATTAATTTTAAAGTATTCACTTCAAGGTAGTTCTTTAAAAAAAGCTAAAAAAGAAAAAATAAAATTTACTTTAAATAAGAATAGACTTTTCTCAAGTTTTTTTCCGCATGCTTAATTATCCTATCAATAATACTAGATACATCTTCAATTTTATCAATAGCTCCAATGCTTTGTCCTAGAGGCACCGCACCGTCGTTGATATTGCCTCGGTAGGCTAATTCGTATTTTTCTGCTATTTCAGTTGCTTCTTCTGGAGTAATTGCTGCTTCTTGAGCCAATTTTTCTTCTTTATTTGCAACAAGTTCATGATGGAGTGAATATTCATTTTTCCATAAGCGAATAAGCCCTAATGCACCAGTAGTTAGTATTGTATCTTGAGCTTTTGCGGGAGGAACTATATTCTTATAGGTATCATGAAATTCACTTTCATTAGATGCAATAAACCGTGAGCCCATCGCAACAGCCCCAGCACCCATGGCTAAAGCAGACGCAAGACCTTGCCCCGTTGCAAATCCACCGCATGCCACAACAGGATAATCTGGATATTTCTGTATAACCTGTTGCAACAAAACAAGAGTACTTACTCTTTCATATGATTGATGTCCCCCTCCTTCACCACCAGTAATCACCAAACCATCCACACCTGTAGCAACACATTTATCTGCAAGCCAAAGTGCAGGGGCAACATGAAAATGTTTGATACTTGAACCGTTTTCCCTCAATTTTTGGAAAGATTTTGATTCAGGCAAGATTCTTGAAGACCCTGCACTAGTTACAACATATACGCATTGTTCTCGAACCCTTTGATTTTCTAATAGGAATTTTGGAATTTCTTTACAAATTCTCGCCCCACTTTGCTCAGTTCGGGAAGTTCTGATATTAAAACCAAAAGGTTTATCAGTATGTTCAATCACATTAAGCATATTCTCTTTCATTATCTCTGTAGGAAATCTACGAGCTTGAAATTCGCTGAGTAAACCAGTATGACTCAATACTCCAAGACCTCCAGCTTCTGAAACAGCTATAGTTAGTTCAGTCGTAAAAAATGGACCCATTGGAGCTGAAATTATAGGATGCTTAATTCCAAGCATCTTAGTTATATTCGTCTCAATAACCATTAAAATTCATCTAGTTATTTTGATACTTATAAGTGATTATAATTATATTCTATTAAAAAAAAACTTATACTTAATATATTTTTCCGTAATCCTGTATCGCTTTAAATAGAGCAACTATGTTTTCAGGGGGTTGATCCAATAAGAAATTTGTTGGACCCGGTATATAGCCACCTTTCTTTCCTAAAGTTTGAATATCATCTCGAATTGAATTTCTAATAAATCCAGGTGATTCATATTTTAACATTTCTGAATCATCAACAGTACCAATCAATGTAATTTCAGGATATTTTTCTCTATACATTTTTAAATCGTTATTTTTTGGTTTTAAAGATTCTACCCCATCAATTCCAATTTCAACAAAATCAGGGAATATCTCAGCTATATTACCACAACTATGTATAACAAACTTAGCAGCACCATCATGAGCATATTTAACATATTCTGCTAATTTTGGTTTAATAAATTTACGCCAGTTTTTAACATTCATTTGTAATCCTGCATTAAAACCATAGTCATCTCCACACATTACCACATCAGGTTTTTGCTTCATTAACAACTTCAAAGAGGGTTCTTCAATCGTTTCCCATTGGAAATCCATATGTTGTTGAAGGAAACTTGGATCTTTCCTCGCAAAACGAGCGAAATTTGCATGTCCTATCCCAAACACACAGTTCTCAAATGGACCAGTTATTCCCTGAGAAACTACAATATCATATTTCTCTAACATAGTTTTCCTAATTCTAGATAAATTTTGAAAGGCTGCGGGATTTGGTTTCAAATTTTTTTCCCTTTCCCAATATTCTTCTATATATTCTTTTTTTAATAGTGCCGGTCCCGTAAACCAGAAGTGTGGTATTCCATCTTCTTTTACAACCGCATCAAACGTGCCACCATTATTAGTTAAGACTTGATCGGTGAAGCTTAATTGTATGAATCCCCCACCAGTCGTACTCCAACACATATCAATTTTAGCATCGAGACCTCCAGGAAAAATATCAGGAGGAGAAAATTTAGCAACTATTGAATGGATAAAAGGAATCATAAAAGAAATCCGATCATTATCTAATAGTTTCATATCCTCTTCTGTAAGTTTATAAGGTGAATTCATAAATCTGTATACAAAATCACAATCACCACCTAAGATAAAGCTGGGAACTCTATCTGGTATTTTTCCCTCTAGAACTGTTGTTATTCTTTCAAGAGCTGACATTTTTTGAACTTTAATCACAATTTAACACCCCTATCTAAGTTCTAATTCTAAGTAATATTGAAAAGATAATTGCTTCATTTTTCATTTTAACTTTTCCCTCCTCAATCCCTTTCTGTAAAGCAATAGGACCTCCAAAAACATATTTCTGAGATGCGGCAAAGTATCCATCACATTCCATTTTTTCTAACTCTGAAATCTCCTTAACTCCCTCTAATTTTTCCATCTCGAAATTTCCATTGTCAATTTTAATCAAAACGGCAGGGGGTTGATCTTTTATAAACACCACGAATTCAATTCGTTCTGGAAAATCATTTTTTAATTTCCCAAATATTTGCCGTCTCCATAGTCCTGAATATATTAATGCGGGGATACCCCTAAACTTTGCACACATTTTAATTTCACTCTAATGGGAAAAAATCAGGTAAGTCTCCAGGTACTTTTAATTTCCATTCAGGTCTTCTCTTTTGAAGGAAAGACATCACTCCTTCACGCGCATCTGGCTGCAATCCCGTCCATGTAAAATATCGGTGGTTAATCCTCTCTGCCTTCTCTGCGTCTGGTTCAGTAAGAAATTGATATAACATCACTTTTGTAAGAGCAACACTCACAGGTGCATTTAATAATATTTCATCAGCGATTTCTTGGGCGGTCTCCATTAATTTATCATCTGGTACAACTCGACTAACGAGTCCAAATTCTAAAGATTCTTGAGCATTTAATATTCTCCCAGTATACATTAGTTCAGCAGCACGACTTAGCCCAACGATACGAGGTAATATCCAAGGACAGGCGATTTCAGGTATAACACCACGTCGATTAAAGACAATTCCTATACGAGCACTCTCAGATGCGATTCTGATGTCAAAAGGTAGAATAAATGTGACACCTACCCCGACAGTTGGGCCATTAATCGCAACTATTACAGGTTTCTTTAATGAAAAATACCTACTTATTGCTATTCCACGCCTATCTCTTTGTTCTTGCTCTTCACGTGAACGCTTTGAGGGATCAAAGGTAGAACCACCTCCTGATAAATCTGCACCTGCACAAAAACCCCTCCCTGCTCCAGTTAGAATTGTAACACGTAGATTAGGGTCATCTTCCACTTTCATCAGTGCATCCCACACCTCCATGCCCATCTGCCACGTCCATGCATTCAAACGTTCTGGTCTATTTAGAGTAATCGTAGCAATCTCCTCTGAAGTTTCAAAAATTATTTGTTCATATTCCATTTTCTATAAAAACCTCCTTTTCTACTAATAATAATTTAAATTATAATATCTTTTAAAAAAATTGGTTAAAAATAATTTTATTATAGTTATCAGGTGATATTTAGTCTCAACGTGATCTTCCCGGAACAAATCTACCGAATCTATTCATCTGACCATAGTATTCAAATAAGGCATCAATACCTCGAATTTTAAGATCAGTATTCATCGCAAGTTTATTGTGCAAAGCTCCCCAAGGTGGTATCTTGGCAATTTCTCCCGCTAATTTATTTACTTCTTCATCGAGTTTATCTCGTGGGACACTTATACTCACAAGCCCCATTTCTGCAGCTTCCTTTCCTGAAATTCTTCTCCCACTCATTAAAAGATATCGTGCTTTTTTAACGCCTAAGTAAAACTGCCATAGCGGTAAGCTTTGTGAACCACCCCATAATTGAGCAGGATGTCCTAATACAGCATCTTCAGCGGCAACTGAAATATCACAGCAAAGTTGAAGATAACATCCCGCATCAGTACAATGCCCATGAATTTGAGCGATTGTTACCTTAGGGAAATTAAATATACGCGGATACTTCGCATAAATTTTTTTACGTAGTATATCGTAAGAATTCTTATATTTCCAACCACCTTCAGGAGGCGTTATATAATATGACCCCTTTGTATCAAAGCCAGAACAAAAACTTTTGCCTGCACCTTTTAGTACGATAACATTTACATTGTTATCTGCTTCCGCATGATCAAAAACGGCATCTATATCGTCAAGTAGTTGATAACTTAATGCATTATGTTTTTCAGGTCTGTTTAAAGTTATATACCCCACTTTAGTTTCCTTATTGCTTTCATAAAGAACTGTTTCAAATGAAATTTTCTTCTCACCTTTTTTATGTATTTTTTTTGTTTTATTAACTGATTTTATCTCCCAAAATATTTAAACATTTAATGCTAAATTTTCTTAAAATTATTAGGATGATTTTTCGCGTGAATAATATAAAGGGAATTGATATTAAGGTAAATCAAAAGTATTATATTTTACCAAAATTAAATATGATTTAATAAAAATTAGCAAAATTTTATATTGAAAAGAAAGGGGAAGAAAGAAATGTGCGACATATGTTTCACCCATAATGAAAGTGCAAAAATTTGGTTTAAAGATGCAAAGCGATACGCTCGATTCATGTATCATCGGAATCGTGTAGACCAAACAAAAAAGAATATAAAACGTATAAAAGGTGGAACTGCGGCTATTGAGGCAGCTGCAGGTCCGCTTGTTGCTCAGGCAATAGATGCATATAATCTTAAAGATGAGAGATTTCCTGATCTTATGCGAGCTGCAAATCGGTTGCATACTAAGGTTCAAGGTGCTCAAGTACTTACTCTTCAAGATGCATTAGACCTTATAGATATAAGTTCACCAATCTGTTTTATTCATTGCGAATGTAGGAAATTCAAATTTGGCTATGTGGAGAGAGATCGCTCCAAAATGACTTGCTTAGGTCTCGGGATTGGAATGTATAGATGGGAAAGAACTCCTGCACGATATGTAGCAGGAGCAGAATGGGTGGATCACGATGAAGCACGAGAGTGGGTAATTAAATGGAATAAGAAAGGACTGGTTCAAAATTTGATGAATTTTGGAGAGAGGAATGGAGGGCCCTATATCGGAGGTCTTTGTAATTGTTCACGACCAGATTGTGCATCGATCGAGAATAGGTTGCGTTATGGTGAAAAACAGCTAATAAAAGGTGAAAGAGTTGCAATCCATAATATGGAAAAATGTACTGGATGCTTTAAATGTGTTCAAAGATGTCAATTTGGGGCTATAGCTGCTGACATTAGACAAAAAAGGGTACAAATTGACGCTCAGATGTGTTTTGGATGCGGTCTTTGTGATAGTGTTTGCGAATTTGATGCGATTGAACTGAAAAATAGGCGGGATTTCCCTATTCTAAGATATGATTGGTAAGAGGTGATTATATGGCAATACAAATAAAAAATTTGGATATACCGGTTATAAGAATTAAAGTAGATAGAGAAAAATGTCAATTACCCATGATATGCAACTATAAATGTTATACAAAATGCCCCCAAGGAGTTTTTCATGTCCACTCCTACCCAAAAGTTTCAGGTGCTTATATGAAACCAGATCCTAACAAACCTAAGAATTATTTAGTAGCAGGATCGGCCGCCCCAAAATGCATTGGCTGTATGGAATGCACCAATAATTGTCCAGAAGATGCAATAACTATTGAAATTACACTTCCTGAGGTAAAAGAGGGAGAGAATCCATATAAACATCCATTCGAATCACTAGAAGTTGCAATGGAAAATCAAAAACGAATTGAAAAGTTAGATTCTACGTATAAGGGGTTGAAAAAATTATGATGCAACCACGATATGATTATAATATCAGAGAAGAACTCTTCAAGACTATTGAAGAGGAATTTGGTGGAGCCAAAATTGCCAAGAAATACCTTGAATCGAAAGATGCTTCAGTTTTTGAGGAATGGGGAAAAAATCTGATGGAAAGAACTTATGAGTTAGGAATTAAACCCGAGAATATTGATCACATGTACGAAATGATCAAACTATCAGCTGAAAAGACGGGAGAAATTAGATTTCCGCATGAAGCCCAACGATTTATTGAAATTACCTGTTTGTCAATTCATTTGATGAGTGTTGTGTTAATCCAAACTGCATATAATAAAGAATTGAGCTTTTCAATTGTAGAGGATACATGTACAGTTCACAACAAACTAAAAGAAGCATTACCTGAAGAAGATTTGAAAATATTACCATGCAAAAATGGTTGTTTAACTATTTGGAAAACAATTTTTAACATTCTTAAGATGGATGATGTTGAGGTAAGTCAAACTCAAGAAATGCCCCGTGATGGGATGTGTACTTTCCTAGCCCAAAAAAATAAGAACTAAAAATTTTTTTACTCTCTTCTTTCTTAAATGCAATAATTATTCTCCTTTCCAAACAGGTTTTCTTTTTTCACTAAATGCTTTTGGACCTTCTCTAAAATCATGAGAGCGGAGAAATTTCGTATATAGTGGAAAATTTGCAAAAAGGGCTTCTTTTAATGTCATCTGAAGTCCATCAATAGCCATTTGCTTTATTGTTCGAATAGCAAGGGGTGAACCTTCCATTATAATGTTTGCTGTTTTCTCTGCTTCATTTAACAGTTGATCGAATGGAACTACTTTTTTTACAAAACCATATTGTACCCCTTCTTGCGCAGTTATGCGTTTACGGGTAAGGAGAATGTCCATTGCTAAATGATATGGAAGATATCTTACTAAACGATGAATTCCACCTCCTGAAGGAATTCTCCCTACAACAGGTTCTGGTAGGCAAAATGTAGCGTGTTCAGCAGCAATAATAAGATCACAGCTTAAGGCAAGTTCGAAGCCCCCTCCAAAGGCAAGACCATTAACTGCTGCAATTAATGGTTTAGTAATTCTAAAATTTCTTATAAGCGAAGCTGATTGACTTCTTACTTTTTCATAAGCTTTTCTCTGTTCTTCAACACTCGTTGTTGCTGCCCACTTTAAATCGGCGCCAGCAGAAAACGCTTTTTCTCCTACACCTGTTAAAATTGCAACCCACGCATTAGGTTCATCCTCAAATTCATTAATTGCATGTCCAAGTTCTAATTGTATATAAGGATGAAGCGCATTCAAT
The DNA here is from genome assembly GCA_048886685.1 of Candidatus Hodarchaeota archaeon. Lineage (GTDB taxonomy): Archaea > Asgardarchaeota > Lokiarchaeia > Sigyniarchaeales > SOKP01 > Loki-b32. Next base: position 102,554 of record JBHLKM010000008.1, on the reverse strand, counting down.
ACTTCTGGTCGATTTAGGGTAACAATTGTTATATGTTCTTTCTTTTCTACAATTATGTATTCATATTTCATAATATATCATTTCCAAATTTTTGAATTCTTAATATTTTAAACTCCTTTCCAAATAGGTTTTCTTTTTTCAGAGAAGGCTCTTGGTCCTTCAATGAAATCATGAGACTGGGTAAATTGTCTATATAGAGGGAATATTGTAGTATTTGCTTTTCTCAATGTCATTTCGAGTCCATCATTTGCCATTTGTTTAATTGCACGGATTGCTAAAGGAGAACCCTCCATTATGATATTTGCCATTTTTTCTGCTTCAGGCATTAATTGGTCTAATGGGACAACTTTATTCACAAAACCAAGTTCTAGTCCTTCTTGAGCAGAAATACGCTTGTGTGTAAAGAGTATTTCCATTGCTAGATGATAAGGGAGATATCTTACTAATCTATGAACTCCCCCTTCAGTAGGTACTCGTCCCACTAATGGCTCAGGCAGAGAAAAAACAGCATTTTCAGCCGCAATGATGAGATCACTGCCTAACGCAAGTTCGAATCCTCCACCAAAAGCAAAACCATTTACCGCAGCAATAACAGGTTTAGTAATATTGGGATTAAAGGTTAATCCTCCAGTAACAGCTCTGTATTTGAGTTTGCTAAAAGCTTCTCTTTGTTCTTCGGGACTAGCAGTGGCACCCCATTTTAAATCAAATCCTGCCGAAAATGCTTTATCACCTACTCCTGTCACGATTGCAATCCATGAATCTGGGTCATTTTCAAATTCATTAAACACATCTTCTAACTCGATGCTTACATATGGATTGATAGCATTTCTTACTTCTGGTCTATTAAGACGAATAATTAAAAGATGTTCTTTCTTTTCAACAATAATATATTTATAATCCATTTTTATTCATCCTATATCTTTAATATCTTTTTATTTAGATTCCTTTCCAAATAGGTTTTCTTTTTTCTGAGAAAGCTCTTGGAACTTCAATAAAATCATGAGATTGAGTAAATTTTCTATATAGTGGGAATATTGTAGTATTTGCCTTTGAGCATTTTCAAGCTCAAAACTTACATGAGCATTAATAGCATTTAGTACTTTTGGTCGGTTAAGACAAATATTTGTTAAGTGATCCTTATTGTCAAGAGTTATGAATTTATAGTCCATTTTAAATCGATACATATCTTCTTAATTTTTAAAATATTTGAATAATTTTATATGATTGTATGTCTAAATTAATATTTACTTTTCTTTTTTAACAATAATGAAAGATTTCAAAAATAAGGTAGCAGTAATTACAGGAGCTGCCAGTGGGATTGGATTAGGGATTGCGAAGCATTGCGTAAAGCTAGGGATAAAAACTGTTTTATCAGATATTGAAGAAGACTTACTTTTAAAAGTAACAAACGAACTGAAGAACACTGGTGGGGATGCGCTTGCAGTTGTTTGTGATGTTTCTTCATTGGAAGATATAAAAAATCTTGCTGATCAGACTTTAAAAGCATATGGAAAGGTTAATTTACTTTTTAACAATGCAGGGGTAATACCTGGAACAAATATTCTTCAAAATACTTTAAAGGATTTTCAATGGGTAATAGCTGTTAATCTATGGGGTGTAATCTACGGAGTTATAACTTTTCTACCAATTATGTTTGAACAAAATGAAGAATCTCATATTGTAAACACATCTTCAGGAAGTGCTTTCTCTCCTGGAAATGGAGCTTATGATATCACGAAATACGGAGTAACAGCCTTATCAGAGTTAATGAGAATCGAATTAAAGAAAATAGATTCAAATGTAAGTGTCTCTTTATTGGTTCCTGGAATTGTAGATACAGCTATAGTTGATAGCAACAGAAATCGACCGAAAGATCTAAAAAATCCCAGTAAAGGCTCAACAAATCGGGAGAAAATAAATGAGAGATTAGAGGAGATAAGAAATAGATATCGTGGTTCAATGTCTCCAGATTTAGTGGCAGATATGACATTCAATGCGATTGAAAACGATATTTTTTATATATTTACAGAAATGGATATGAAACAAGGAATTGAAAATCGTTATAAATGGATACTAAGCGGTTTTGATGTCTTACAAAGTTATTTAGAGAAAAAAATCTAAATTACAAATTAGGAAAAAAAGGACCATTTTATACGCTTATTTTTTATTTTTATGACATATACTTCTTTATATAAAGTCTAATAGAATGAAGTCTTCATAAGACGAGCACTGATTCTTCAAAGGAAAAAAAACGAAATATTTAAATATGTCAGTTAATATATTGTAATCAAGAGTTGTAAACCTTTCCTTGACATAAGTATAAAAATAAAAAATATTGAGGTGAATTAAATGAGTGAAAAAAATAAAATTGAAGTGAAAAAGAAAGAAAAGAGTAAGGAAGAAAAACGGGAAGATCAAAAATCAAGAGAAATAACAGTAAGAAGAGAAAGTCCATTTTCGTTATTTCAAGAGATGGATAAAATGTTTAATGATATGCAACGAAATTTCTTTGACGATTGGTTTTGGCCGTTTGGAAGGCAACGGAGACGACCATTTTCATTGATTATAAGAGAAGATGAGCCAATTTTTAGAACACCTTTAGCAAACATTACCGAAGGAGACGATGCCTTTTCTATTAGTGCGGAATTACCGGGATTAGAAAAGAGTGATATTGAAATTACTATCCAAGACGGGAATTTAGAGATCAAAGGAGAAGTAAAAGAAGAAAAGAAAGAAGAGAAGGAAGGAGAATTAGTCAGGAGAGAATATCGTTCTTCAAGTTATTATCGGGCTTTTTCCTTACCTGATAACATCGATGAGGATAAGATTGACGCTAGTCTCGATAAGGGGATATTGACAGTAACGATCCCCAAGGTTGAACCTGTAGTCCCAGAAAAGAAAAAAATTGAAATCAAATAAAGATTTTGATTTACTTTTTTTTTTATAATCTAATTATTATAATTAATATTAGAAGAAATAATATATTCACTTTCGGGTAAAAACACCACCGTAAAATATTGTAAGAGAGCGAAAAAGAAAGATGTAAAACACTTTTGAATTAGGTTTAAAACCCTAAAAAAAAATTCCATACTCTTAAAAAATATGAATTGAATTACATTTTTTCTTCCTTTTTTTTCTCAATATACCCTAAGATTCCAGCAACACTCTGTCTTATAGTATAAGGCTCTCTAGATTGGATTTCTTTACTTAGTAATTCTAAATTCGCAAAAATATTATCAGCTTTCTTTAATTCCATAAAAATGATTTCCATAAAATTGGGCTGTTTTCTTTTGTCGTAAAGAGATTCGATTACCTTAAACCAAGTATTAATTTGATCATGAGCGATCTGTATCATTAGAACAGCTTTGTCTCTCAGTCCCCAGTGAGGAAAACATATTTTGAAACTATCCAATTTTAATTTGATCAATTTTTGAAGTGAAGAAACATAAATATCAAAATCAAAGATAGGTGGTGTCGCTGGACGAATATAAATAATTTCATCTGTTGGATAATGATGACCACATGCTTCTCCAACAAATAAGATGTTTTTAAAAAGGTAAGATTGATGGTGAGGTGAATGTCCTAAAGTTTCTATTATTTTTATTAGACCATTTTCCAATTTTTCTTGATACTCTATACGATCTTCAGGAACAGGTTCAATTTTTCCATAAAATTCTGCAGCTTTACCCAAAACCCTAAGACTTGCTTCCCAAAGTTTATTAGGATTTATGAGATGTTTTATACCTCTTGGGTGACATATAATTTTAGCTTGAGGGAAAAAACGGAGTAATTTTCCTGCCCCGCCAGCGTGATCAATATGAGGATGCGTGATAAGAATATAATTTAGATCATCTTTTTTAATATTTAATTGATCTAGGCACTTCTTTAATAAATTGATAGTTACAGTGGGTCCTGGATCTACCAAAAAACAAATATCCTCATCGAAGTACACCCATATATTTAAAAAATTATCCAAGTTTATACAACTAAGATTTGGATCAACTTTTTTGATTTTCATAATATAATTTTTCAATTGATATGTATTAAATATTTATGACGTTGATAGAATGTACATTATAAGGTAATAAAAATAAAGATTGTAAAGTAAAAAATAATGATATTTTAGCTGGGACGAGGAGGAGCAAACCTTACAACTCTCTGTTTTTCAACTAAGGAGATAGCACCTTCAGGGCAGAATGCGGCACATATACCACACCCTATACAAAGTTCTTCATCAGTTTCAGCTTTTCCTTCATCGTTTAAACTTTTAGCACCTGAATAGCATTTTTCGACACATGTCCCACATCCAGCACAAAGGTCATGATCTACTCGCGCTATATGATCTGTAAAATTAACTGTTATACCTCTTGCTTGACCACAACAATCTGAGCAACAATTGCATATACTATCTTCTTCTCGCTTGAAATCCATATTGGGATGATATGCTTTATGTACCAATCCATCTTCTTCAGATTTTTTTAATATCTCAAGTGCTTCTTCTTTAGAAATCATTCTAGCAAAGCCTTGTTCAGTAGTATAGCGAGCAGATTTTCCAAATGTAAAACAATTTTCTCGCATATCAGTTTGTTTACATGGTTCTCCTAATAGATCACGGTGATGACGGCAATAACAATGTCCTACAGCAATATCATCAAATTTTTGAATTATATCTTCAACTTTTTGAGTAGAAATTATTTTTTCTTCTGGTGCTTCCAATTCTTTATCAATGGTGATATTAATTTCTTTTCCAGTTTCAAAATTTTCAGTATAAGGTACTGTCCTGTCAATTGGACGTATATTTGGAAGAATATTTTTAACTACATAGTCATAATTAGCAAGCATTCTACCTCTGGACTCTTGATTAAGCTTCCCAAATAATTGCGCTAATTCTTTTTCCCAATCATTGTATTCAAGTTTTTTCATAAATGTATATTCAAATACCCCCACATTGATAAATGGCATTAATCGAAAGACCATTAAACCAGTACGACTCGGTTGGTTCATTATTAAGCCTTTTGCGGCTAACAATTTTACTTTTTCATTGATTTCTTCCTCAGTTAACCCAGTACTCTCTTTTAATTGTTCCATAGATTGAGATCTTCGACCTTTAAATGCTATTATGAAGTCTATATACTCTTCCGAAACAATATGCTTTAATATTGCAATAGTAGTGTCAGTTACAGGAATTGGACTACCACCTGCGGTATTGATTACTTGAACAGCATTCCTATATTTTTCATCTATAGCTTTTGACATTTTTCATCAATATTTTATTAATTCACTTCAATTTTGTTATATAATAAAATCTAATTGTAATTTTAAAATTTCTCGTTAAGATATTTAATATCTTCCTTAAAATCTATATTTCTCATTCATAATATTTGAATGAATTTCTTCAGTTAGGAAAGTATAATCTGAAGTATCTGGCAAGAGAACGTAAATTGGGTCTTCCGTTTTACTAATATCGAAACCAACTTTTTTCATATCTGATTTTGGGATTTTGTAAGTATTTGTTGTAGATAATGCTGACAAGAAACGTACAAAAAGAGGTATTGCATACTTAGGTAAATTTTCATTTAATAATTTTGAAAATCCCTCAAAATTAAATAATTCATGTTTATTCTTAGTGAAAATTGATGCCATTCCGGCTCTACCCTCGGTGTTAGGTACATGAACGCCATAAACTGATGAATGCTCAACTTCTTCAAAAGAAGATATGACATCTTCAACTTCAGATGTGGATACATTCTCCCCTTTCCAACGAAAGGTATCACCAAGCCGATCTACAAATTGGGCATGACCATATCCTATAGGTCTTATTAAATCACCGGAATACATCCATTTATCACCTTTTTCAAAAACATTTTCAATTATCTTTTGTTTACTTGCTGATTTACTAGTATATCCCGCAAATGTATAAGGATCTTGAATTTTCATAAGAAATAATCCCGCTTCACCCTCCCCAACCATTTGAAGAAATCCATCCTCTCCACGAATTGGCTCATCATTTTCAATATCGTATTTTACAATAGCATGCTCACTTAAACAAATTCCAATTGTGCAGTCCAAATTGAGATAATTGCAAAACATCCCCCGCATTTCTGTCATTCCATAGTGTTCGTATACTTCTTTTATTCCAAATCTCTCTTTAAAATCCTTCCACATCTCCGGTTTGAGTCCATTTCCGGCAATTTTATAGACTGTATGCTTCCTATCATTAGAACTAGGTGGTTGATTATAAAGGTATCGGCAAATTTCCCCGATATAATTAAAGCATGTGGCTTTAAATTTATTTATATCTTTCCAAAAATTACGCACACTGAATCTTCGAGCTAATGCGACTGCTGAACCATTAGCAATTGCAGCAGACCATCCAAGATGTAAAGCATTGCTATGGTATATTGGAAGAGAAATATAGTATATATCATCTGGTTGCATGTTTAAAGCCATTTTTCCCCACCCCAATATTGCTCCAACAGTGTGAACATTTCGGATATGAGCTGCTTTCGGGAGACCTGTGGTACCTGAAGTGAATATAAATACATAAGTATCTTTTCCTAATATATTGGCTGTGGTTAGAGGATTTAAAACGGTTTGATTCTTTATTTGAGCTTTAAAGTCAATATATCCTTCTGGTATATCTCTTTGACCTTTATCCATAACATAATAAAGCTTATCTTCTGGTGATAATTCCAGATCCCCCTTTACTTCTTCAAAAGCATCTATAAGTTCCTCTCCGATAACATAAATTCTCACTTGATTTAGTTTCAAACTATGCCGAAGTGTTACTGCCCGTTGTCTTGTATTTATTAAAGAACCTATTGTACCTATTTTTGACATTGCTGCCATTAAAAACATCAATTCAGGTCTATTTTCTAAGAAGATATTAATTACTTCTCCTTTTTTTACACCTAAAGAGAGAAAATAGTTCGCATATCGATTGATCCATTCATTTAGTTCTTTATATGTATATTCTTGTTCCTCATAGAGAAGAGCTTTGTTATTTGGAAATTTTATTGCATTTCGCTCTAAACACTTTCCAAGAGACACTTTTTTATCTGGTCCTATTTTTTCGAATTCCTTTTCAATAAAAAATGAATCTATACGCCAAAATAATGATAGTAAGCCAAAAATATAATCTTTATATGTAATTCTATAACCAGAAATAGATTTAGAAGACAATTCTTTATCTTTTTCAATTGGACCAATAGTCTCCTCAAGTATTTTTAAAATCCCTAATTTTTCTACATAGTTTAGTAATTCATCTTCACCTTTAGAAGTGATTCGAAAATTTGACTCGCCATCTAAGTCAAACTCTTCTATAAACTGCTCCTCTTTTAATTTTTCTGCCCACTGATAGAAGATTGTATTATCCATCCTATTTTCTATAGATTTGCTAGGATCATTTATAAGTTCCTTTAATTTATGAGATCCAAAAACCGCTAGGGCGAATAAAATAATCTTGTCATAAATTCCTTTTTCTAAGTTTGCCACTATCGGCTCAGGAATTTTATCTGGAATTGTTTTTATCATAATTGGTAGGATTATTTGAGAAGTATGAAATTCTATAATTTCTTTTCCTTAGAAATAAATTGATTGATTAATAGTTAGAATACAAAAATAAATTAAGAAAAAAAATTTTACTAAACAAAAAAATTCTTGCTCAAAGAATAAAAAAAAAAAAAAACCCTCAGTTGGATATAATTATCTAATTTTTATATCAAAGCTTCTTATATCATCATAAATCTAACCTTACGATTAGAAAACTTTTTCATTCTTCTTGAATTAAAGAAATCTAATTATATTTCTATACTATTCGTTTTTATAATTCTTATTGTATGATAAAATGTTAAGAAAAAACTATTTTTCTAGCCCTATAATATCTAAACTCGAACAGGATTTAATTGAAGGTAATAGATCCTCGTTGAATGAATTTTGGGAAAAAATTAAACAAACGGGAACACCTATAATTGAGCCGTTTGAAGATAATGAAAATTACAAGCTTGTAACCTTTGTTGTTCAAGGATCAAAGGATACTAAGAATGCAGTAATAATAACAGCATTAGCAAATCAAGATGATGTATTGACAAATAACGTCTGTGAACAAATTGAAAACACTAATCTTTTCTATAAGACTTTTAAAGTGCTTAATGGAACTCGTACCATATATAGTATCAGCAAGAACAATAATCTAAGGTATAATCGATTCTATGATAATATAATCCTTAATTGGCATACCTGTTCTCCTGATCCTTTCAACCCTAAAAATTTTTATCAAAGATATAACAGAGAAGGAAAACGGATTGAAATTGAATATTCTGTTTTAGAAATGCCAGATACAAAACCTCGTATATGGACGTTAAAAAACGATGATATACCATCGGGAAGAGTAGAGGAACTTGAAATTTATAGTAAATTATTAAACATGACTCGTAAGATTTGGATATATACTCCTCCTAATTTTACAAAAACTAAGGAAAAATATCATTTCTTAGTAATTTTTGATGGTAAGGCATTTCTTAACTTTACCCAATCCCCTATAATATTTGATAATTTAATAGCTCAAAATAAAATTCCCCCCCTAGTGGCTGTTTTCATTCATAATTACAGTGGTTTCCAAAGAGGAAAGGATTTAGACTGCTATCCCCCCTTCGCAGATTTTATTGCTAAAGAACTGGTATCATGGGCTAGACAAAATTATCATATTTCCTCTGATCCTAACAAAGCAGTATTAATGGGAAGTAGTTCTGGTGCCTTAGCAGCAGCTTTTATTGGATATTCATACCCAAATACTTTTAGAAACATTTTATCACAATCAGGATTTTATGGCTGGTTTCCAGGAAATATATTTTTCCAGCGAATGCGTTATTATTATGGAAATGATTTTGTTCGATGGTGGAACAAGGAAGATGAACAAGAACCGTATTGGATAATTAGGCAGTTTTATAAAAGTGAAAAGTTGCCGTTAAAGTTCTATGTAAACGTGGGAAATCTTGAAACTCGAACTATGCCTTCGGTCCAAAGATTTCGTGAAATGCTCCTGACAAAAGGATATGAGCATTATTATGAAGAATATCCTGGTGGACATGAATATATTGCATGGCGAGAACATCTCCCCGAAGGATTAATGTATCTAATAGGGTCTTAAAAATGTTATAAAGTAATTATAAAATTTGTTTTTAAAATTTCTCGATAACAATTAAAGTAATACCAAATTTTTGTGTAATTAATATTTTATAGAGAATGAAATAGATATGAGTGAGAATAATATCAAATCAGAAGATAGCGAGATCAAAATAATTAATACTGGTTGTTGTCATGATTGTGGAGGTCGCTGTACTCTTAAAGCCCATGTTAAGGACGGCAAGATAATACGTTTTGAAACAGATAATGGGGAAGAACCCCAATTACGAGCTTGTCTACGTGGAAGGGCATACAGACAAAAAGTTTATCACCCAGATAGGTTAAAATATCCCATGCGTCGTATTGGAGAACGTGGTGAGGGTAGATTTGAAAGAATATCATGGGATGAAGCATTGGATATAGTAGCAAATAAAATGAAAGAAATTAAAGAGAAATATGGAAATTCTTCTATATTATTAGTTCCCGGTGCCGGAAATCAAGGTATGCTCCATGGGGTGACACCTTCAGGTTTAATGCTTAATCAATTTGGAGGATACACTCGAATGTGGGGCGCACCCTCCTATGAAGGGGCCCTCTTTGCGTCTATGGCAACTTATGGAACCATGATGACTGGAAATGCTCGTGAAGATTTACTCAATTCTAAACTCATCATCATGTGGGGCTGGAATCCAGCTAGCACTATTTGGGATCCAGGCACACCTTTAATGTTAGCGAAAGCGAGAGAAAAAGGTATAAAAATTATAAATATCGATCCAATCTTTACTGATTCTGCTGCTGTTCTAGCAGAACAATGGATACCAATTCGACCAGGTACTGACGCTGCAATGCTTAGTGCAATGGCATATGTAATTATCACTAAGAATCTTCAAGATCAGGACTTCATTGACAAATACACAGTCGGATTTGATAAATATAAGGCTTATATAATGGGAGATGAGGATGGGATTCCTAAAACACCAGAGTGGGCGGAGGAGATTACCAAAGTACCAGCAGAAATGATAATAAACTTAGCAAGAGAGTATGCTACAAATAAGGCAGCTGCACTTATGGCGGGATGGGGTCCCGCTAGAACCGCATTGGGAGAACAATATTCCAGAGCTGCTAATGTGTTATGCGCTATTACTGGAAATATCGGTATTAATGGCGGATATGCTTCCGGTTTCATGCGTGCATATTATAGTAGAGAGAGTGTGGGTTCAGCGGGTAGGAAAAAATCAGGACCTATAAAACAAGAAGAAAAGAATGAAATGGAGAAGAAACAAACTCCTAGAGGAAATCCAGTAGACTTCAGGGCACCTCCTCGTAAAGATGCGCTATATAAATTGAGAGGAGGAACTAATCCTGTAAGTACTCGTATTCATTTTAATGAATACTATGATGCAATATTGCAAGGGAAAAAAGGTGGATTTCCCGCTGATTTAAAAATGGCGTACATTGTCGCTGAAAATCGTTTAAATCAATATTGCAATGTTAATAAAGGTGTAAAAGCATTAAAGTCTCTTGAGTTCATTGTAGTTCTGGAACAATTTATGACTCCGACTGCTAAGTTTGCAGACATTTTATTACCAGTAAATACATTTATGGAACGTAATGACATAGCTGTACCTTGGCTCGGATCCCCTTATTATATCTATTTAAATAAAGCAATTGGTTCTCTATATGATTCAAAATCGGATTTAGAGATATGTAAGGCTTTGGCACCAAAATTGGGTGTTGATCCTGGTTTATTAAATTTATCAGAAGATCAAATTTTACGCATGTTTAGTTCCCCTCGTAAGGATATAAAGAGTTATGATGAGATGAAAAGAGATGGATTTTATAAAGTAAAAGTGGAGGAACCTTTTGTTGCATTTAGAGAGCAAATAGTAGATCCAGAGAATAATCCCTTCCCTACCTTATCGGGAAAAATTGAGATATATTGTGAACATATAGCAGAATTAGACATCCCTAATATGCCTCCTATTCCTAAATACTTAAGTCATGAGGAACATTATGATGCTTTTTTAGCCAAAAAATATCCTTTGCAACTACTGACTCCTCATAATAAGAGGAGAACCCATTCAAGTTTAAGTATGATTCCATGGTTAGAGGAAGTGGAACCACATATGGTATGGATAAATCCCATAGATGCTGAATCAAGAAGCATTGAATATGGGGATTTAGTTGATATTTTTAATGACAGGGGTCGGGTAAGGATTCCTGCGAAAGTTACAGAAAGAGTTATACCTGGAGCAGTTGTTATTTATCAAGGTGCATGGTATAATCCTGATGAAAAAGGAGTTGACCTCGGAGGCTGTGGAAATGTTTTAACCAAAGATTCACGGTCTCCTGGTGGTGCTTTTCCTATGAATAGTGCTCTGGTACAAGTGGAATTATTTTCTAAAAAAGAATCGGAGGGGGCGTCATGAAACAATTGGGATTTTATTTCGATCAAACAAGATGTACTGGTTGTTATACCTGCTCGGTTGCTTGTAAAGACTGGTACGATATTGAAGCAGGACCAGAAAATTGGATGCGTATAATTCCAATTGAAAAAGGAAAGTTTCCAAACCTATCTCTTAGTTATCTCGCGATGGCTTGCAATCATTGTGGTAACCCACCATGCATTAAAGCATGTCCAGTTAATGCAATATCAAAAAGAGATAAAGATGGTATAGTTGTAATGGATGAAAAATTATGCTTAGGCAAACGTGAATGTGGGGCAAAATGTTTAAAAGTGTGTCCTTGGGACGCTCCTCAATTTAAAGATAATAAAAATGCAAAAATGAGAAAGTGCAATCTCTGTTTAGAGAGATTAGAGAGAGGTAAACAAACTATTTGTGTTGAATCTTGTCCGATGTATGCTTTAGACGTAGGACCGATGGAAGAATTACAACAAAAATATGGTAAAAATGTGAAGGCTGAGGGATTTCAATTTAATGAACAATATAAACCTTCTATCATCTTTAAATCAAAATAATCAAAAGAAATAAAAAGTATTTAAATAATTATTCCATCTTGTTTGTCATTAACTACATCTATTCGATCATATCCCAGAGAACTGCACCCTGGCAATGCTTTGGCGGTCTAAATCCTAGTAAATGGCAAATAGTGGGTACCACATCTACTAAGCGCACGAGACCTAACCTTTCAGGATCACGCTCATAGCCTGCTTTTATACCGGGTCCTTTGATCATGAACATTGCTAGGTTAGAACTAACCTCAGTTCTATCAGTTGGAAGCTTACACCAATGTTCGGAGTAGTTTCTTGGTGGACCAGTACTTTTGCCTTTTTGTGTAGGGGCAATTGCAAATCCATCGTTGAAGAGAACAACCACATCTGCGGCTGTCGGGCCCCATAAATCAATAAGTTGGGTATCCTTCTTCTTCAAAGCAAAAGCAACCGGGCGTTTGCCTGTATCAGGGTCTTTCCATGAGTAAAGTGCATCAATGATTTCTTCTTGTAATTTTTCATAATCTTCTTGAGGTACGATACCATGTGGATTCCTGCCCTTAAGGTTTATCTCTACCCCTAAAAGGCCATGTGAAAACGCTTTAGTTTTTGACCAGTCAAGTTGACCATCTTTTGAAATGGCAAAACCGCTATCCTTGAGGAATTGAAACATATTTACTACACCTTTAGAATCTGGCGTAGCTCCGTGGTCTGTAACCATAATAACATAAGTATTTTCATCAGCCATGTCTAGGAAAGCACCAAGTTGTTCGTCAGCAATCATATACACTTTTCTTGCTACATTCCAATAATCATCAGTGTCTTTTTTGTAGAAAGGTGAGGAAGGATCAAAATCGGAAAGTAAACCATGATTCAAGGCATCAGGAAAGTGCCAGTGTTGGTAATATATATCCCATCCGTATTTATCCTGAACAAATTTCGCTGCACGGGGGAGCCATAAAGCCTGTTCTCGCAGTTCATCTATAAAAGCATCTAACAACAAAGTATCTAGCTTTCCCTTATCACTTGCATCAAAACCAAAACCCCCAAAAGCAATTCTTATCGGGATGGAAGGGAACTCAATGTATGGTCCTATTTCTTTGATAAGCTCCTTTTCTAGAGATTCTGGATATGCCCAATTAGTAGCAGGATAAACCATGGAGCGCAATAGTCTGAAATTTTGTCCATCCGGACCAAGAGAAAGCAATTTAAATCGTAGAGAACCAGTGATTTGCCCGCCATTATATGGAAAATCCAGAAAGATCCAGTTGCTCCACTCACCAACACCAATATCAACCAGTGGTTGAGAAGCATCCTTACTATTACAGATGAGAATACGATCACATCCTTGACCTTTGGAGTCAATTGCCAGCATGTTGAGACTTATTTGCTTTATTGCTGCTGCTTCAAATATACCTGGGACTACAGCATTTGGACCTTTCACTATACCGTCGATAACCTTCCCCCAACCTAACCCACTCGGGGTAATCCCTGAACCTATGGATATCTCTGTCTCGAGACAGTTAGCTGATATTCCGATCCAACCGCTTGCTTCTCTCCATTGTACTTTACCTACATTAGGTCTAGTTGAGTCGGTTGTATATTCTCTACCAGGATCCAATGCCTTAGATATTACACCTCTATCTAATGGTGCAATGACATAACTGTCTTTTACACGTGGTGGCCAGGCACCGGGATAGGAAACACACATGGTCTTTTTACCGGCCCTGTCAGCTGCTTCCCATATATATTCTGCTGTTACTCCACGAGAGTCGAATGTCCATTGAGCAAGTTTATCTAAGGGATCTATGGGGAGATTATTACTCCAAAGAAAAGTGCCACTAGTACCAACATAGGCCCCAGTGGCTATAGTAGCCCAATTAGTTGGTGTCCATGCCGGTATGCATGGAAGTGCTTCACAACTACACCCCTCTTTGATCATTCTCTTGAAATTGGGCATAATACCTTCATCGACAAATGTTCGCATAAGTGGAAACATAAGAGCGTCCATACCGACAACGATTACTTTTTTATCTTTTTTCATAATTTTCATATTTTTTTGTTTCTAATGAATTCTACGTTTCAAGTTTATTTATTATTTTTTAATTTCTTATATATTAGAGTAATATTTTAGATCCGATTATAGAGGGAATAAATCTAAAGTTAATATTGAATGTAAAACAAATTCTTATTAGTGCCAAATTTTAAAGTAACTCGTTTAAAAAATAACCCAATTATTTACCCTGAGATGGATGACAGCCTAGATCGCAATATAAATGGTCCTTCGTTAATTCGCGTACCTGAATGGATTAAAAATCCGCTTGGACGATACTACCTTTATTTTGCGAGTCATAAAGGTTCTTACATTTATTTAGCTTATTCTGATAATATCGAAGGTCCTTGGCAGATATTTAAAAATGGAACACTTCAACTGGAAGAATCATTATTTCCTACAAAACCTTCAATTCAAGTACCTAATTATGCTAAAGGTGCTGTTAAGCATGGATCTGATGAAACAAAACCACATATAGCTTCTCCCGATGTCCATGTTTATCATGAGACAAAAGAGATCCGAATGTATTATCATGGTTTGCAGAGAGATGGATCTCAAATGACTCGTATAGCACTTTCTAAGGATGGTATTCATTTTAAAGCAGAACCACAAATTATTTCATATTCTTATTTGCGAGTTTTTAGGTTCGATGATTATTATTATGGGATGTGTATGCCAGGAATATTCTACAGGTCCTTAAACGGGTTAGATAATTTTGAAAGAGGTCCAATCCTTTTCAATAGAAATATGCGTCATTCAGCTTTAAGAGTGTATAAAAATAAACTACAAGTGTTCTGGACCCAAGTGCGTGATTCCCCTGAAAGAATTTTATTATCTACAATTGATCTTTCAAATGATTGGTTAAAATGGAAAGCAAGTCCTCCAATTGAAATATTTCGTCCAGAAACAGAATGGGAAGGAGCAAAATTACCAATCGAACCCTCTTTTCGAGGACCCATTAATGAACCTGTTTGTCAATTACGTGATCCGGCAATTTTTGAAGAAAATGATAAAACATTCTTATTGTATTCTATAGCGGGTGAATCTGGAATAGCTATTGCAGAATTAATAGGATTGTAACTTGTCAATTAATTCAATTGCTCGAATTAAACCTATTGCTATTTCTTCTAGGAGTTTAGAACAAGTAAGATTAGGAAAAATACACAAATTTGAGTAAAATAATAAAAGATTTTATTATGGAAGGAATAAATTTAAAGTTAATAGAATATGTAAAACAAATTCATTTTTAAAGCTGTGTTAAATGGAAGAAAAATATATTATAAATACTACAAAAGGTAAAATTCAAGGATATGAAAATAGAGGTGTAATAAAATTTAAGGGGATTCCATATGCTAAACCACCAATTGGTAATTTGCGTTTCAAACCACCAGTCCCAGTTGACCCCTGGGATGATATATATGATGCAACAAATTATAGTCCCGTTTTTCCTCAACCTCCATCTGGACTTGAAAATATGTTTGCAGACCCATTACCTCAGAGTGAAGCTGATTCTTTAACCTTGAACGTATGGACACAAAAACTAAACGATGGCAAACGTCCAGTTATGTTTTTTATTCATGGCGGTGCCTTTTTAACTGGTAGTGGACGAGCTTTGGATGGTTCACGTTTAGTTCTTAGGGGTGATGTAGTAGTTGTAAGTATCAATTACCGTCTTGGACCTTTTGGTTTTCTTTATATGCCGGATGTAGCAGATGCGACTGCGAATGTGGGTTTGCTTGATATGGTTACTGCACTCAAATGGGTGCGAGATAACATTGCTTTTTTTGGAGGGAATCCTGAAAATATTACTATTTTTGGCGAATCCGCAGGAGCGTTCGCTGTAGCTTGTTTGCTTACAATGCCAGCTGCAAAAGGATTGTTTAAAAGAGCTATTTTACAATCTGATTATGTAACCAAATATAATTGTAATCCCACAACCGGGATAAAGGCTTACGAAGTTTTAATTAAGAACTTAGGATTGAAAAAGGGAGATATTAAATCATTGAGAAATATTCCTTTTGAACGAATTCTTAAAGAATTAACTAGTTTTGATAGAGTACGACGCAGAACTGAGAATTTTAGCCCTGTGGCTGATAGTAAAACGTTGCCTGAACACCCTCTCGAAGCTGTTAGAAACGGTTTTGCTAAGGATATAGACTTATTTGTTGGTTCAAACTTAGATGAAACTAAATTATGGTCGCTGCTTACTCCTGAAGAAAGTAATCTTACAGAGGAAGGATTAAGGAAAAGAGTAAATGCTATAATGCGAAATGTAAATCAGGTTGAGAGCAAATCTAAAGAATTAATTGAAATATATAGCAAAACAAGACAAAATCCAAATGACATTTTTGATGCTATTGATACTGATTATAGTTTTCGGATTCCCTGTATTCGCCTTGCTGAAGCCCAATCCCAACACCAACCGAATACATTTATGTATTTATTTTCTTGGAAAACTCCTTTGGATGGAGGAAAATACGGTGCAATGCACGCTCTTGATCTCTCATTTGTGTTTGGAATTCAATTAGATAGAGATGTAGGAATATTTGCACGCAAAACTGAAGAAACCCAAGAGTTATCTAGAAAAATGATGGACGCTTGGATTGCATTCGCCCGTACCGGGAACCCAAATCATGAGAATATCCCTAAATTACCTCCCTATGATTTAGAAAAAAGATCTACAATAATTTTTGACAAGAATGTTACTATTCAAAATGATCCTTATGGAGATGAGAGGATTGTTTGGGAAGATATTTTATAGGATACTTAATTTTAATAAGCAAAAAAAATAGAAAGTAAATCAAGTTGTTTTAAATGGAAGAAAATAATATAGTAGAAACAACACATGGAAAGATAAGGGGATATAGTAGAAGAGGGGTCATTAAATTCAAAGGGATCCCTTATGCAGCACCCCCTGTCGGAAATCTACGTTTTAAACCTCCAGCTCCAGTTGAACCTTGGAGTGATGTGCTTGATGCAACCCAATATAGCCCTGTTTCAATTCAGCCCCCCTCAAACCTCGAATTCGGAGAACCTAGGCCTCAGAGTGAAGCTGAATGTTTAACTTTAAATATATGGACCCAAGGCTTAGATAATGGTAATAAACCCGTTATGTTTTGGATCCATGGAGGAGGATTCATCACAGGAAGTGCTGTTATTTATGATGGAGCGCGGTTAGTTCTTAGGGGGAACGTGGTTGTAGTTAGTATTAATTATCGTCTTGGATATCTAGGTTTTTTCTATATGCCAGATATGCATGATACGACTGCTAATGTGGGACTACTTGATATGATTGCAGCACTTGAATGGGTAAAAAAAAATATCTCAAAGTTTGGAGGAGATCCTAAAAACGTCACTATTTTTGGGGAATCTGCGGGGAGTGTAGCAGTTGCAGCCTTACTTGCTATGCCTTCAGCTAAAGGTTTGTTTCATAGAGCAATCCTCCAATCTGGAGCTGCAAATAAATACGGTTTTAATCCTGTCTCTGCGATTGAAGTTTATGAAGAATTAATTCAAGAATTAGGTATTAAAAAAGGAGATATAAAGGCCTTACGTGAACTTCCAGCCGAGAAATTTATTGCTCCACCGATTGATAGAACTGGATTTCGAGCACGTGGATTAAGAGTGGGACCAGTTGTAGATAAAAAAACTTTACCAGATCACCCATTAAATGCTATTTCTAAGGGATTTGCAAAAGATATCGATGTATTCATAGGATCGAATTTGGATGAAAATAAAATATTTGTAATGCAGAACCCAAAGGCTTTCGAACTTACAGAAGAACGATTAAATAAGACTGTAAATGAAATTATGCGAATCACAAAACAGAAGGAAAGTAAAGCTAAGGAGATAATAGAAGGATATCGAGAATTAAGAAAAACCCCAAGAGATATCGTGGATGCGATATTAGCAGATTATACGTTTCGGATCCCTTCTATTCGCCTTGCTGAAGAACAGTCCAAATATCAAAAGAACACATATATGTATCTTTTCACCTGGCAGAGTCCTTTAGGTGGAGGAAAATATGGAGCAATGCATGCTCTTGATCTTCCTTTTGTATTCAATCTTTTACTCGATAGGGATGTAGGTATATTTCCCCGCAAAACAGAAGAAACCCAGAGATTATCAGAACAAATGATGGATGCTTGGATTGCATTTGCTCGTTCAGGC
The DNA here is from genome assembly GCA_048886685.1 of Candidatus Hodarchaeota archaeon. GTDB lineage: Archaea > Asgardarchaeota > Lokiarchaeia > Sigyniarchaeales > SOKP01 > Loki-b32. The sequence goes on along the minus strand of JBHLKM010000008.1, from coordinate 84,252 downwards.
AACCCAAATCATGAGAATATTCCAGAATTGCTTCCTTATGATAAAGAAAATAGAGCTACAATACTCTTTGATAAGCAGGTCACAATTGAAAAAGACCCATACGGAAATGAAAGAGTAGTGTGGGATGGTATTCTTTAAATCTCTCCAAAATTTATAATTTTCTTCTTTTTTTTTCTATTTTTAGTAACTCTTTTTCATAATAATTCCTTAATTAATACACTAAACAATCATGAATTACGTGAATAAATGGTTAAAAATATGTCAGAAAAAAAGTTTGAACATGTAAAGATAGAAAAAGTTGAAGAAGGCAATTATGCTGTTATATCAATAATTCGACCTGATAGATTAAATGCACTTCAAAACCAAACCTTAAGAGAAATTGCTGAGGCTTTAGAGATGATAGAGATTGATCAAAGTGTTCGCTGTGTGGTTTTACGTGGAGTTAAAGAATATACTAAAAAACCTGCATTCTCTGCTGGTGCTGATCTTGCAGCTCGAGGAGATTCTCGACTTGATCCTGAAAATATCAGGCATCGTAGCCATGCAATGTATTTAAGACACAAATCCTATGATTTAATTGAAGAATTCCCAAAACCATTAATAGCTGCTGTTGATGGATATGCTTTAGGAGGAGGTTTAGAATTAGTATTAGTCTGTGATATAGTTATTGCATCAAAAAGATCAGAATTTGGATTTCCTGAAATTAAGAGAGGGATCTTTCCTGGTAATGGGGGGACTCAACGCATGATTAGGCAAATAGGCAAAACAAGAGTTAACAGGATGATGTATTTTGGCGAGCATTTTAGTGCCAGTGAAATGTATGAATGGGGTTTCATTTCATTTTTGGTAGACGATGATAAATTTGAGGAATTTGTCCATGAAAAAGCTTCTTGGTTAGGAAACGCCCCTACAAATGCGTTATTTGTCATAAAAAAATGCGTTCAATATGGAACTCAAGTTCCTCTAAATGTAGGATTACAATTTGAACACTGGGGGTATGCTTTGAATACTACATCGAAAGACGTCATTGAAGGAGTTAGTGCCTTCTTACAAAAGAGAACTCCTAAATTTCAAGGTAAATAATAATTATAACTTTTTTTTATTTTATTTCTAAAAAATACCCCAATATGGAAATCCAGTTAAGATATAAAAAAGATAAAAAAAATTAACTAAGTAGAAATCTTAGATTTCGTTGACTCCCTCCCAGACTTCTCTCTCTTTGTCAAAAGGAGCATTAACAATTTTGCACTTTCTTCCGAGGAACATTGTTGATCGATTCTTATTATCATACGAAGACCATTCAGGAAGTCCATCGTGATTAGGATTTCCAGTATGCGCAAAAGCAATCCAAGCATCCATTACTTTTTCACAAAGATTATCAACATCAGGACCTTTCCCGACGAATTCAGGAAAACCAGGGGTGTGAAATGTGTTAAATACAAATGGGATATCTATAAAATGAGGGCACCCGTACGCACCATTGAATTTGGGAGATTGAAAGGTAAACATGTAGGTAAACGTATTAGGTTGATGTTGAAATTGAGCTTCAAGCAATCGTATGGTGGGGACACGAAACATGCCATCAGATACAACAGCATCCAATAAATCCATTGGTTCTATAGAATACTTCTGTTTTCTCGCATTTTTATAAATTTCTATAATTTCTCTGCTTTTGTTAACATCTACCCCACTTGTACCCAATAAAGCGATTATCGCATTTTCACCTTGGGCTTTAACCATTGCATTGATACCTGGATCCTGATAAGTAAACAATTTTGACTCGTCCATATTGGTTCCTATCATAAAATCAATATTTTTTAAATCTCCATCTCGGAATGCTTTTAAGGGATGTTTAGGGATTGTATCTCCATCAACTAGTGGTCTAAAAGACATTAGACTAGTTGGATCAGCTCCTATAAATTCATTCTGAGCTTCAATAATTCTTTCAGGAGGAATTGTACGTAATGCTTCAAAATCTCCCTTTCTTAATTTTAACTTTCGCATGAAACCCCTAGTATTTCTATAACTTACCTCAGGTTCAATATTAGGAGCACTTTGAGCAATTACGCGTCGAATCATTCCTTTAGTTTGTGACATAACTGGTAACGTTAAGACAGAATATCCTCCCGCTGACTCCCCAAATAATGTAATATTATCTGGGTTTCCACCAAACTCTTCAATATTATCATGCACCCAATTAAGTGCGAGAGCCTGATCAAGTATTCCTACATTTATAGTAATATCTGGAATGTATGAAAAACCCAAAGCCCCTAACCTATAGTTAATGGTAACTACTACAACATTTCCTCGTTTAGCTAAAGCTGAACCATCATAAAGTTCCCATGTTCCTCCTCCACTAATGAAAGCACCTCCATGTATCCAAAACATTACGGGACGCTTTTTATCATCTGCTGCAGGTGTCCATATGTTAAGAGTCAAGCAATCTTCACTCTCTGGTCCAAGCTTTCCAAACAAATCTTCAAATAGAATATATCCTTGAAATGCAAAATGGCCATATTTAGTCGCATCAAGCACCCCATCCCAAGGTTCTTTCGCAATAGGTGGACGAAATCTTAAATCACCAATCGGAGGTTCAGCATAAGGAATACCTTTGTATACTTCTACGCCCTTTTCGCTATAACCCTGGACTTTTCCAGATTTTGTATCAATTATTGCCATTATTTCCATACTTTTTCACATTTTAAAATATATTTAAGTTTTTATTCTTAAATTAGATTTCATATAATCAATATGACAGAATTTTATTTATAATTTGACCCCAATTTGTAAGAGAAAAATCCATCATATTATTGTAAAAATTTAAAAAAAAAATTACTTTTTAGAAATCTTTTGATCTTCCTTTTCCATCGAAACTTGCGATGGTTCCACTTCGATTCTTAAATTCCCAGTTTTTCCCAAAGTCATTATATTTCCAGAAATGAGTATTACAGATTTTTATATCAGAAAAAAACACACCAAAAGGAGAATTTTCAAGTCTCTGTGGATTTTTTCCGTCGAGTCCTACGGAATAAGATAATTTCATTTCCCCATGAGACATAGTCACATGAAAAGACCCATCTTCTTTTTTGAAGTCAATATCAACATATCTGACTCCGAGAACTTTTCTAAGAATAGAATTCCCGGGGATATTTTTAACAAAATAAGGTTCTAAATATTTTCTCTGTTCTTCTGTAGTCTTATCGCTTATATACACTCCTCCTTCTCCCCCCTTTAACATCAAATCAGCAACTTTATTAGAGTATAAATCAATTACGCAAATTGCTAATACTCCACTGATATCTACGTCCCCAAAATTCCCCTCGTCGAATTCAAATAATTGAAAGGATTTACAAGATTCCTCTCTGTCTCTTCCGAAATAAAATGAGCAATGACCTTCAGAAGCACAAGCCTCATACCATGTGCCTTTCGTATGCCAACTAATTCTTTCAGACATTATTTCACCAGTCTATATTGAAAATTAGATTTTTATTATTTTTGAATAATTTTGATATTTATTTTCTAGGATGGAGAGAATATAAATTGTAATAATTTATATGAAATTTCCATTAAATGAAATCTTAAATTGGTTGAATAATTTTCAGTTCTATATATCTTATGTTTTTAGGAATAACCATTAAATGTCATCTCCAAATTTTCGAAGTAAACAAGAGCATATTGATTATTTAGAAGCTTTTAAGATTAATCAGAAACGTGCTCTATTTACTATAATTCTATGCATTCTTCTTGACTCATTTGGCTATTCTATGGTTTTACCTTTATTACCGGATATTGCGGGAGCTTTTCAAGCATCAGATCTGATGATAGGGGTTCTCATGTCATCAAATTCATTTTCTGCATTAATTTTTATACCCATTTGGGGAAAACTAAGCGATAAATATGGACGTAAACCAATTTTATTGATTTCGCAAGCGGGTACCGCTTTTTCATTTTTCTTGTTAGGATTATCGAATTCTTTTTATTTTATAATTTTCGGGAGAATTTTGGATGGTATGTTTGGAGGTCAAATGCCCGCTATTAGGGCATATATTACTGATGTAACAACCCCAGAAACTAGAGCTTCAAATATGGGAAAAATAATGGTAGGATACACTGGTGGTATGATCGCAGGACCGATAATAGGTGGTAGTTTAGGAGTAATTAATTGGCGTCTTCCATTTTTTGCAGCTAGTATATTAACAATCCTTACAATTTTTATGACAATAAAAATCATCGTTGAAAGTATGCCTAAGGAAAGAAGAGAGGAGATTAAAGCCGAACTTCTAAAAAATCTTGGACCTTCAAGAAAACAAGATAGTATTTGGAATAAAGAAATCGTTAGTCGGTTTGGACAAACACTTTTAGTCTCATTGATTTCCTCAATGTTTATGTCAAGTTATGCATTAGTGCTCGATAAACGATACGGAGCAGACGCTTCTGTAAGGGGATATGTTATGGCCATTGCAGGAGTAGGTCTTTTAATTTATGGATTAATTATTATGAGACCTTTGCTAAAAAAATTTGGAGAAAAACGTATTTTAATTCTTACTTTTATATTAGCAATAGTTCTTTTCGCAATTTACCCTTATTTATTTGATTTTTGGATGGTCTTTCCTTTCGTTTTAGCATTTGCCTTCATGTTATCCTTTATGAGACCTCTAATCTCAACTAATATCACCAAAGCAGTTTCTCCGAACAGACAAGGAGAAGTAAGTGGACTAGCATTCAATCTTCGTTCTTTTGCCCAAGTGGTCGCTCCATTAATCTCTACTTCATTTTTACAAATGGGAGGATTGACTATCGCTTTCATACATTTAGATTCTTATGAGTTAATTGGATTTTTGAATGTGATATTAGCTATTATCCTTTTAATAATTGGGTATTTGGATATTAAAAATCATCCTAATCTTTATATTTATGAAAGAATACGCAGAAAAAAAGAGGCTATAAGAAAAAAAAGAGCTCAAATTGAACAAATGGCTGATGAATTAAAAGAAGATAATTTGCTAGAATAATTAATTATAAAAATTTGGGAAGATCCATTAAATAAAGAACGGGAAATGTGGAATATGATGAAAATATGGTCTCAATTTTAAATTATCAAAATATATAATTTAAAGGTTTTAAACCAGCCCAAAAATTACTATCTTTATTAATAACTATTCTGTATTCTATTTATCTAAAAGTTAAAATGGGCTATATATTCATGAAATATAAAGATAAGAATGGGATTGGTATTTTAGAGGCAAATCCTTTTTACTTTGAAGATTTAAAACGTCGCGATACTTCATTTAAGGGGATTAAAAAAAGCTCCTATTATCTTACAATGAGGGATGGTGTGAAGATTGCTGTAGAAGTTTTCTTACCAAAAAATATCTTACCTGAACATAGACTTCCAACGATTTTGTTGCAGACACGTTATTGGAGAGATTATGAATTTAGAATTCCATTTAAATGGTTTATAAAAGATTATGCAACTGGATTTAATAAGTATTTACATAAAATTGGCATAAATCGTGGATTTGCGTTCGTATATGTTGATGTTAGAGGTACTGGAGCCTCTTTTGGGGTTAGACCATGGCCTTGGTCGGCAAATGAGGTTAAAGATGGAGGTGAAATTGTTGATTGGATAATCAAGCAATCATGGTCAGATGGTAATGTTGTTACCATGGGCGTTTCATATTTAGGAACTGCTGCTGAATATTTAGCTTCATTAAAGCATCCTGCTGTTAAAGGAATTCTCCCAATAAGCAATCAATGGGATGTTTATTTAGAAGTATCCTGTCCAGGAGGCGTATATAATTATTATTTCATGGGAGATTGGGGAGAACTAGATAAGCAATTAGATCAAAATAGGAGCAAAAGTTTTCTTACTCTTCAACCTGTAATGTTCTTCCTTACAAAGGGTGTAAAACCTGTAGAGTCAGATCGCGATAAGAAACTTTTAAAAGAAGCTTTAAACGAGCATAAATCCAATATATATGTTCATGAAACTAATGAACGTGATATTGATATTAATTATAGAGATGTTGCTGATGTAGCTAGTGTTTATACTCAGAGAAAGAAGATTCAAAGATCTAACGTTCCGTTCTGTCTATGGGGAGGCTGGTTAGACGCTGCGGTTGCCGACCATATTATAAAACGTTTCATGACATATTCAAATCCTATGAGAGCAATTATTGGTGATTGGGATCATGAGAACCATCGAAAAACCAATCCATATTTTTATAAGAAATATAAAATCTTTCCTGGTCAAAGGGTTCAACAGAATGCTCGTTTAGATTTTTTTGATCTATGCTTAGAAGGCAATTTTAGTGAAAAAGTTTTGTATTATTACACAATGGGAGAGGAAAAATGGAAAAAAACAGATTATTGGCCTCCTTCAGGTCATACTTTACAAAGATGGTATCTATCTGAGAATAATTCATTATCTCAAATAAATCCTCAAAATGAGATAGGTGAAGACCATTATATTGTAGATTTCAATGTCTCAACAGGAAAAGGAAATCGTTGGCATGTACACTATGATCAAAAGTTGAAAATGAAAGATAGAGCAAAAATAGATAAGAAATTGTTAACATATACAACCGAACCATTGGAATGTGATACTGAAATTACAGGACATGCAATAATTACCTTGTATTTAACTTCTACACATGAAGATGGTGCAATTTTTGCTTACTTAGAAGATGTGGATGAGAAAGGAAAAGTAATATATATCACCGAAGGACAATTACGTTTAATTCACCGTAAAATCTTGGAAGAAGAAGGACCCTATAAAATTATGGTTCCATATCATTCATTCAGAGAGAAAGATGTTATGCCTATGGTTCCAGGTGAAATTACAGAAATTTCATTTGGCCTTTTACCTACTTCCGTTTTGATTCGCAAAGGTCATAAAATTCGTGTTGCTATCGCAGGAGCAGATAAAGATACGTTTGATGGATATCCCACAGAAGGTACTCCAACATATATCATTCAAATGAATAAGAAGTATACTTCATTTATCGATATGCCAATTATTAAAAAATTTTGAATTAGACATTTATGGCAAAGGGTTCCTTAAAAAAGAATAAAGCAAAAAATAACTTTAATGAATTTTATATGTGTTCCTTTATTTTTTAATCCATAATTTTCTACTTTTTTAAGACAATATTATGAATACTCAAAGTTATCCTAGTCCTGAAGAACATAAAGAATATTTAGGGCAATTTCAAATAAATCCTAGTCGTGCTTTATTCACAATTATTCTCAGTATCCTTGTTGATGTGTTTGGATTCAGTATGGTCATGCCATTATTACCTAGAATAGTCATAGCCAATCTTGGTGCTACTGCCCTAACGTACGGCCTTATTATTTCTTCAAATGCTGTTGCGATATTAATATTTGGACCCCTTTGGGGAAAATTAAGTGATAGATATGGTCGAAAACCGATTTTAATTATTTCCCAAGCGGGTACAGGGGCAGCATTTCTATTATTGGCATTTTCAAATTCGATTCCTATAATTTTTGCAGGGCGTATTTTAGATGGAATTTTTAGTGGGCAATTCCCTATTATAAGAGCATATATTTCGGATGTAACCACCCCGCAAACTCGAGCATCCCAAATGGGTAAGATTATGGTCGGATTCACAGGAGGTATGATAATAGGACCCTTATTAGGGGGAATTTTGGGTAATATTGAATGGTGGTTCCCTATGTTATTTGCATATTTTCTTACAATTCTCTCTATGATCCTTACTCTTACAGTATTAGTTGAGAGCATGCCAAAAGCACGAATTAAGGATTTAAAAGAAAAAAGGCAGTTGAGAAAATCCGCTTCTGATATTGATCAAAAGATTTGGAGTAAAGAAGTTGGTATTCGTTTTACTCAAGTTTTCATACAATCTTTAATAGCTATCATATTTGGGTCAAGTTTTGCATATATTCTAAATGAAAGATTTCAGGCAACACCCTTAATTATTGGAACAATTATGTCGATAACGGGTACTGTTCTTTTGGTTTATGGATTATTTCTTATGAAACGAATTATTCGAAAAATTGGAGAGAAACGCATTTTCTTTTCAAGTATAATTGGATATATTATTGTTTTTATGATTTATCCATATTTAAATGAGCTTTGGATGTTGTATGTATTTATGGTTCCTTATGCTTTATGTATGTCATCAATATACCCACTAATATCAAGCAATATCACCAAAGCAGTAGGACCAGCTAAACAAGGAACAATTAGTGGATGGACTACGAACATTCAATCGATTTCTCAAACTCTTAGTCCCTTAATAGCAGCTTGGTTTTTGCAGATTGGTGGATTTACCATTGGCTTTATATTCTTAAATTCTTATCAATTAATTGGCTCTACAAATGTGATTTTATCTATTACACTATTTATATTTGCATATATTGATGTTAAAAAACATCCTAGACTCTATTCATACGAGAAATTATTGAGAACTAAAGAAGCTGAAAAGAAAAAAAGTTCAAATGACGAGAGTACGGTGCTTAAGGATATACATTTTTAAGATAAAGAAATTTTAAAAAATATAATAATCTCTATTTTATCTCTTCTTTTTCATAAAAAGAGTGCATTTTTCGTTTAACACTGAAGTTCAAATTCAAAATAATTAAAAGAATAATTATCTTTTGTGAATTTCAAATATAATCTAGAAAAAAGCATGGTTGATAATTATGAAATTTCGTACAAAATATTTAGCAGCATACGGAATAATTTTATTTATTTCTGGCACTGCCTTTATTGCAGGGTTATTACAAGAGAATCTTACTTCTGAAGCAAACTTAGCTAAGCAAGAAGTCGCTGATCTACAAGATACGCTCGAAAGGATGGAAGCTAAAGCTCTCTTTTTAACTAATAGAGATATCGCAAATACATATAAGTCAATTGATATTCGTTTTGAAGCTACACTAGTTGATAATGAGTTGGATCTACTAAATACTAGTTTAAATCCAAATGAAAGAGAAGTTTATATTAGAAAAATAGTTGAGTTATTAATATACGCTCAAGGTATGCAAAATACACTCCTAATTATCCATTTATATCGCCACTTTAATATCTCTACTGATGATTTTATGATCGCGTTCGAGGAAGCTGATGGTTATGACTACTTTATTACTTATGAGATGTGGCAGACTTATAATAGTTTATATGGGTCCCCTGTCTATATTTGGACTGCTTATGACTATTACGGATTATATTTTAGTTATCCTTTAATTCAACTTAAAGCACCTCAGTTTCGACCCCATGATCCCGATACCAGTCTAGAAATCTTTATTTTTGAAGGAGGTGGTATTGAGTCCGTCTTAGACTATTTTCTTTACACCCAAATAAGGGAAATTCAAGATCAGAAAAATTTTAAGTCAGAAAAAGCGAACATCCTTGAAGCAAAGGCATCTTATATCTCATTAGGGGTTTCTCTTACCACTATAAGCATGGTTCTTGCAAGTGCAATGATTACACGTATTAATCATAAAAAGATGGAACATGAATTTGCCATACTTAAGGAGATAGAAGGCAGAAAGGAAGAGATAAAACCTGATATAATTTCAATACCAATTCTAGTAATTGCTACAGTACTCTCAATTCTGGGTATGATTTTTGCTCTAATTTAACATTTTCATTAATATCTTTTTTTTAATATTTTTTTACTTTTTTTAGTAAAGAAATTATGAATTTTCGATAAACCTAATATATGAAGATTTCATCTTATCTAATTAATTAATTTTGTACCTACACACAACAAAATGTGTAATACTTCATGGTAAAGAATAAAGCTCCTTCAGATAAAAAAATTAAGTGCCCTATTTGTAATTTCGAATTCATCCCAGAAGCATTTCATATTGAGAAGACTCATTATGATGTAATTGAATCTAAGGGTGAACTAATGCAATTCCAGAATAAAAAACACCAAATTGTTGTTAAGCCATATTCTTCACTTAAAGGATCATGGGTAACTTATTGTCCCGAATGTAGGTTTATGCTCAAATTTGCTGCTGAAGTTGGAAAAAAGGAAATATTGGAAGATCCATCCCTAATAAAAAAATTGGGCGCTTTTAAGGAATTTGGGAGGACTTATAAATATAATTTTGCTCCTCAAGAGAAACCCTACATGGATTATCTAGATTATTTCATTCAGAAGGTTGATAATATTAAAAACAAAATTAAAAATGCGTTAGATGAAATAAATTTTCTCAATTGGGGAAATCCGTATCGAGAATGGAAGCATAACAAAAATTTTGATGCCTTTAAATTCTTAATTCAATTTTATTCAAATTTAGAAGATTATTGCAATGCTCAGATTGAGGATTATAAAAATAAAGATATGACAGAGAAAATTTTAGAGTTAAATTTACCTCAAGATCTGGAAAGACTAATTGAAAATATAAGAGCATTAAGAAATACTATTGTTCATGAGGTTCATGAATTATCCGAAGAAGAAGAAAATATTATAGAAACTTCTTATATTCGCTTTATGTTTTATTTAGTCATGAAACATTTGAAGCCCTTAGATTTACATAACATTAAAATTGAACCAGATTATAATTTTATAGAGATCGAGAAAATTAATCATGAGATCCAGAGCTTTTTAGACCTATATTTGGCCACTACACTTGGGATTAAGGATTTCTTTAATAGCTTTCTAACACCGTTGTTAAAGGATCTTGGCATTTCTATTATTACCTAACATTCCTCTATAGCAAGAATCGAAAATAATAATTAAATACTAGGTAATAATTTATAAGGTAATCAAAATAATGCAAATTTTTAATTTCAAAATTTAAAGAGAGTCAATAAATATGAGAGACATTAGTAATATTAAAAATATTACTGTTGTTGGTACTGGATTTATGGGATATGGTATTGCTCATGTTGTTTTACTAGCTGGTTTTAATAAAATTATTCTAAATGATATTAAAAAAGAGTCACTAGATAATGCCGCAAAACAAATTGAAATTGGACTCTTAAAATGTGAAGAAATGGGAAAACTACCTGAGGGTACTACAACAAAAAGTCTGATGGCAAGATTGGTTAAGGAATTAGATTTGAAAAAAGCTGTAGAAAATGCAGATTTTATAATTGAAGCCGTTCCAGAAAGATTGGATCTTAAAATGGAAATATATAGAAAATTAGGTGAATATGCTCCAAAAAATACAATTATAGCATCAAATACCTCATTTATGGATATATCTAAATTAGGAGAGGCTTCGGGAAAACCAGAAAAAGTAGTAGGAATGCATTTTATTCCTCCTATTATTTCTAGTAGAGTAATTGAAGTAACTAAAGGTTTTAAAACTTCAAATGAAACGTGGGGTATTTGCTCTGCTTTAGGAGAAAAGCTACCCTGTGTTAGTGGTGATCGTTTTATAGTACGTATTGAAAAATGGAGTCCAGGTTTCATTTTAAATAGATTACTTTGTGCAGTGGGCCTTTACTTTAGTTGGGTTGCCGATAAAGCAATTGAAAAAAATATTCCATGGGAACAATTAGATGCTGACATCGTTTTAAATAAAGATTCTATGGGATTGTGTGAAACTTGGGATTACATTGGACTAGACGTAGCATATGACAGCATGAATTATTTAAAAGAATATCTTTCTCCAGACTTTGCAATAACAAGCGGAGTTTTTCTGGAAAAGGTTAAGAAAGGAGAACTTGGAGCAAAAACAGGTAAGGGTTTTTACGAATGGCCTAAAGGGAGAAGGTACTTCTTTGAATGGAATAAGGAATGGCGTCCAAAAACGGATCGTTCGAAAAAAGCGGGATTACTTGATTTAGAAACCATTATTGCTATTGAAATAAATGAAGGCTGTAAACTTTTACAAGAAGGCGTTATATCAGGGTATCAAACCATTGATGATATCATGTATATTGGTTCAAGAGAGCAATCGCCTGGTCCTTTTATAACAGGTAAAAGGATTTATGGAAATCTCTGCGTTAAGTTAGAAGAGTTAGCAAAAAATTCAGGAAAGGACTATTTTAAACCATGCGATCTAATGAAATCAGGAGAATTTCTTAAAATGAGGAAACCAAAACCTAAAGCTACTAATCCATATCCTTGATTGAAATTAATATTTAATTAAAACTAAAATTTATTTCTACCTACTATATTCAATTCTTAAATTTAATTTAAGAATAAAAAAATTCAAATCTATTTCTTAATTTTTTAATTCAAATCATTTTCGATAGAATTACGATGGATGTAGAAAAAATCTGGAAAGAAGAAAACTGGACTTCTCATGCTCGAGCTATTATAGAGAACCTAAATAAATTTCCAGAAGATTCGAAGTTAATTTTGGTTTTAAGGCATTCTCATAGAAATGAACCCCAGGGAATTAATGAAAAAGTTCATAAATTAAGATTAACACCAAAAGGCCATGCAATTGCAAAGAAGTTTGGTGAAAGCTTACCTAAAAGCAGACCGATTAGATTATTTCATAGTATTATCTGGCGATGCGAAGAAACAGCCGAAAATATTCATAATGGATTTAAAAGTATAGGTGGTAAGAGTGAGTTAATCGGAGAATTTTTACCTCTCTATGAAATAGGAATAGATAATGATTCCTTTTTAGAACACATTAATAAATATCACTTTAGTGAAGTTTTGCTCCGATGGGCATCAGGTTTTTATCTTCCAAAAGAATGGACGCCGTTTATACAATACACTCAAAATGCTGCTCATCTTATTTGGAATCAACTCAAAGATGCTCCTGAAAATGGCATTGATATACATGTCACTCATGATTGGCATTTAATGACGTTAAGATTTGGATGGTTTGCTCTTCCTCCTGATGAGAGATGGGTAAACTTTAATGGGGGTTTTGCATTTTCCATTGAAAAAGATCATATTCTCCTTTTAGATTATGGTGAAATAAAGCCTGTGGAAATTCCACATTGGTGGAAAAAAAGAAATAATTTTCAAAATTTTAAGTCTAATTTATTCTAATTTACCTTATCGATATTAGCAATTATTGCTTCTAATTTAGTACTTAAAATTAATTCAATTTATTTAAAATGAAAAGGGATTATTTTTTTTAGATTTCAGTTTTTTGGCTGGAAACTCAGCGGATTGAGATTCTATTAAACTGTTTTTCAGATTTTCAGCCAATAATCCTAACTTATTTGCTGTAGCAATTTATATACGTATAAATTACCTATTTAAAAAATAATAAATTTTAATACAAATAAGATTCAAAGTACAATAAAATATAAAGTGAAGTTCATGAAGATTGTGAAAGGATTTATGACAAATCAGCGAGGAAATTACCAATTAAACACTATAAATATCATGAAACATGCAATAAGGAATTTTTCTAGACAAGAAATTGTTAGCAGAAAAATGGATGGGAGTTTGTTTCGCTATACATATAAAGATTCTTATACAAGAATGCAGCAGCTAGCTAATGCTTTGAAATCTATTGGAGTTAAAGTAGGTGACAGAATAGGAGTTTTAGCATGGAACCATTATCAGCATTTTGAGATATATTTTGGGCTTCCTGGAACGGGAGCAGTAATGATCACACTAAATCTACGTCTTTCTCCTCAAGATTTATCATATGTTGTAAATCATTCAAATACTTCACTTTTAATTGTTGATGAAGATCTAATACATGTGGCCGAATCAATTTTACCCTCATGTAAAAAGCTCAAAGGTTTTATTATCATTACTGATAAAGATTTAAGTGAAATAGAAACAAAATTGGTACCAATTTACAGCTATGAAGAACTTTTAAACAATGCCTCTTCCTATTATGAATGGCCGTATCTAGATGAAAATTCTGCGTATGCTGCTTGTTATACAACTGGTACAACTGGTAAGCCTAAAGGAGTTTATTATTCACACCGTTATGTATATCTTCAATCACTTGCTTTTACGGCTCAATTATCGATGACTGTAAATGATGTTGTTTTTCAGTTGGTTCCAATGTTTCATGTTCTTGGATGGTCTAAACCACAAGCATCAGCTTACGCAGGTTCTAAAATAGTTTTTTCTGGAAGATGGACTTTGGATGACCTTGAAGAGCTAACAAACTTAATGGTTCAGGAAAAAGTTACGCTTTCTGGGGGTGTTCCTGCTGTGTTTATGGCTATGCTCGAAATTATACGAAAGATGGATCAAAAACCAAATTTTTCAAGTACTCGATTAGTTTGTGGAGGTTCAGAGCCTCCAATTGCTTTGATGCGTGGTTTATGGGATGAGACTGGCGGTGAAATAATTCACTCTTACGGTTCCACTGAGGCAATGGCAATCACGACATTGAATTTTTTCAAACCTTGGCTTAAAAGTGAACTATCTGAGGAAGAAATATGGAATCTTAAGAAAAAACAAGGAACAATTGTTTCTGGGCTTGATATAAAAATTGTGGATGAAGTTGGGAATGAATTATCGCATGATGGGAAATTTTCTGGTGAGATTCTTCTACGAGGGCCTTGGATTTTAACGGATTATCACAATGCGCCTTCAACTAAAGATAGTTTTACGGAAGATGGATATTTCAGAACTGGTGATGCAGGTACTCTTGATCCAGAAGGATACTTAAAAATAACAGATAGGATAAAAGATGTAATAAAAAGTGGTGGTGAGTGGATTAGTTCAATCGATATGGAGAACGTATTGGTCTCTCATCCAGGAGTTCTTGAAGCTGCTGTCGTTGGAGTTCCACACCCAAAATGGGAGGAGAGACCTCTGGCATTAATTGTATTACGAGAAGGATATAAATCAGTTGACCAAGATGAGATCCGTAAACATCTTTCCAATACCTTCGCTAAATGGCAGCTCCCTGATGAGATTTTATTTATCGAATCGCTTCCAAGAACAAGTGTAGGGAAACTCGATAAAAAAGTAATGCGAAATGAATATAAAAATATCTATTCAACAGACTAATATTAATAAGTATTATATTGTAAAATGCCCATATTCGACATATCAAAAATTCAAAGACCTGAGATTTTAAAAGCTCTTCAATTACGGGATAAATTACGTGATCAAGCAACCACTGAATTTTTCAATGATGAAAAAAATCAAGTAATTAATTTTCCCAGCCTTTGGGAGAAAGTTACTGAGGGCAACATTCGGTGGTTCAATGATGAAGATACGCAAGGTTTATTATCCATGGAGGAAATGCTCTTTATAGCAAAACAACATCGATTTGTGGTAGAATACCGATCCAACTACCATCAAAAGCATGCATCATTTATGAAGGAAGTAAATATTGAACTTGTAGATGCTAATGGTGTACCTGCTGAATGGGAAATTTTCCCTGAAGTTGCTGAGGATAAAGTTATTTTATATTTTCATGGTGGGGGTTATATAATGGGATCTCCAAATTTTACACGATTGATTTCTGTTAGACTAGGAATGACAACGAAAATATGTGTTTTAAGTATTGATTATCGTCTCGCGCCTGAGCATCCATATCCTAAAGGTCTAGAAGATTGCATAACCTCTTATAAATGGCTTTTATCGAAAGGTTTAGATCCAAAAAATATTATTATATCTGGAGATTCTGGTGGGGGTTATTATACATTAATGACACTTATAACACTCCGAAATAGAGGTCTTCCCTTACCAGCAGGTGCTATAGTCTTTTCTCCAGCAACTGATTTAGCAATGACCAGTGATTCTTTTAAAACGAATTCTTCAACTGATCCTATTCTTGCCGACTTAGGAATATATTGGTGGGTGGAATGTTATTTAGCAGGAGCGAATCCTTTTAGCCCAGAAGTCTCTCCTCTATATGCGGATTTAAAAATTCTTCCACCAATTTTAATTCAAGCAAGTACAAGTGAAATGCTTTTTGATGATGCGAGGAAATTTTTCGAAAAAGCAAAAAACGCGGGTATAGAAGCTACATTGCAAACTTGGGATGATACTTTACATGAATTTCAAATATATGATTTACCAGAATCAGAAGAAGCATTCTCTAAAGCGAGGGAATTTGTTGAAAAATTACTTAAATGATGTTTTCTATTCGGATTCAAAATTTTATCATTTTATTTTGAATATAGAAAAAGTCCCCATTGCTTTACTAATAATATCTTCGCCATTCATAATTTCAGATTCAAGAACGCTGATGTTTTTTCCTTTATGAATTACTTTTGTTTCACATTTTAAAGTCCCTTCCTTAACTGGCTTAAAATAAGCAATTTTAACTTCAACCGTTGCACAGAGTTCATTTTCTTCCAATAATGAATATAATGCTGCTCCCATACCTGTATCTGCCATTGAATACAAAACGCCTCCATGTAAAAATCCATGCGGGTTCATTAATTTCCTTTCTACTTTTAATGAACACTGAGAAAAGCCTTTTTCAAGCCTATCAAATATTAATCCAATTAAGTCACCATAGGGGTGGAAGCCTTTAGTTTGAAGAGGATTTTTATTATTCATAATCTATATGATTATATTTATCATCCTTAATAAAACTCATAAATTATTATAATGAGAACTCTCTGATTTTAATTGTTTTTATAAATCTTGTTAGAAAGTCCCTTGAAAGGTTAAATTAAATTACTATAGATAATTTTTTAGAAACAAAAAATAATTTTCTTAAAGTTTAATATTTCTCAAAATAAAACCATGATTATTTGGATCGTTGAGAGTGACTCTGGGATAAAACTGTTATATAAATCATTTTTGAAAACAGATGCCGATGAAGATATTGTTTCTGGATTTCTTACGGCATTTAACCAATTTTCTATAATGGAATTCAAACAATCCATTGATTCCATAGAAATGGGTGGATTGAGATGGATATATATTGTAGAACCAAAATACAATCTCCTCTTTGTCGCAGCTGGTACAAAGGAGATGAAAACAGATACTTTAAAGACTAGATTAGAAGTCATTAAGAATGCGTTTATAAAAGAATTTAATCCAGTTTGGGAAAAGAAAGGACATAATTGGGATGGTGATATTAACATTTTTCGCCCATTTCTAAAACTAATTGAAGATTATTATAAGCAATGGGAGGAGGTTGAAACACTAACTCAAACAGCAGATTTTTTTGATATCTTAGGAATATTTCAGAATATTTTCATTATGCTGAGAAATGTCATTGAAAATAAGATGTACAGTAAATCAAAAAATGAAATATTGGACCACATAGATTTAGTTTACGAATCCTATCAAGAACAAGAAGTATGTAAGGAAAAACCAGAATTGAAAAATATTTCTTTCTCAAAAGAATCTTGGTTTGATATAGTAGATATTAATCTTATTAAATGTGATAAAGAATTGGTTATCGATAGTTTAAAACATTTACTTACCCAAGTTGTTAATGTACTAAAAGAAGTAAAAGGGGATAATTTATGCCTAAAATATTTTCGAGAAGAAAACGTTTATAGTTATATTTTTAACAACATGGAATTGTTAAAAGATTTAAATTTAGACATGTACTTGTTAGAACTCTTTCTATTATTATGATTTTTTAAAGAGCCTTTTTAAACATTAGTCTATTACTAAAATTGTTTGATAATAAAGGGAGGCTCCTGCCAAGAACCTCAATACGAGGTCAAATCCATTAAGTAGGAGAAGGTAAATTTTTAAGTGTAACGAATTACACTACCAAAAGACAAAAATCCAGGGGATTGACAGGAGCCATTTTTTGTCGTTATTTTTTTAAAATTATACAACATTCTGTCTTATATAAATATTCTAATGTCTTTCATACATATAAATCTTTAGAGTCTAGATTTATCATATTTATACTTATGAAATAAAAATAATCAACAAAAAGAATAATAATGATTACTTAAAATTATTTATTAAGGATATAAATTATTTCGATCCTAAATATTTTATTAAATTTAAATGTCTGAAATGTGTGATTCTAAATTGGAAAATAGTAATCGGGACACTCTTAATTTTTCTGAAATCTTCCAATTGATTAATCTTTTAAACAAAAAATTTGAGAAATTACAACGTCGAGTTGTAAAAAGTGAAAATCTTACTCCTCCCCAATACTCAATATTATTGGAATTATGGAAATCTGATGGGAAGCAGTTTAAAGAGCTGGCTTCTGCATGTTGCTGCTCCCCCTCAACTATAACAGGAATAATAGATACCATGGAGAAGAATGATTTAGTATATAGAGAGAATAATCCTGAAGATAGACGAAGTGTTCTTGTTAAGCTTACTGAAAAAGGAAAGGAAATGAAATCCACTACACCCCCACTAAAGATCATTTTGAAGAATTGTTGTGAAGGTTTCACATCTGAAGATTTAGAAAAGTTAACCAGTTTGTTAAATAAACTTTCAAACTCGTTTGAATTAGATGGATTGGAAAAATGCTATTAATTTTAGTCGTTTTGAATAGAAAATTTAAATTTTAATTTTTGTATTATTGTTCGGATCCGAAATATCCGGAACCTTTATATATTTATATTGATTATTTAGGATCAAAAGATTTTTTCTGAAAATTTATATTTTATACTTAATCAACATATTTTTAATTATCCTTAGAAAAGCTAAAAGAAGATCGGTATGAAAAGGAAAGGATTGTATAAACCAACAATAGAAGATATAATCGAAATAAGTGGTATTGAAGCATTACATCCCGGCGGGATGGCATTAACGCAACGAACGGGTGAACTTGCGGAATTACAACCTGGGATGAAAATTTTGGATGTCTCAAGTGGTAGAGGCACACAATCTATTTTTTATGCTAAAGAATATGGTGTTAAGGTAACTGGCCTAGATATAGCTGAAGAAATGGTTGGATCAGCAATGGAAAATGCGAAGAGGGAGAATATTGAAGATTTAACTGAATTTAAAATAGGTGATTCGCAAGATTTACCATTTGAAGATAATTCTTTTGATGTAGCTATTAATGAATGTGCTGTAGGTATACCAGATGACTCTCAGAAGGTATTGGATGAGATGGTGCGAGTTACCAAAAAAGGAGGTATAATCGTAATTCATGAATCAACTTGGCGTAAGAAACTCTCAGATGAAGAAAAAGACGAAATTTCTGAAAGGTATGGTACTACTCCCTTGGAATATGATGAATGGATTAATATGTTAAAGAAAGCAGGCGTGAAGGAGATTGAAACTGAGTTTGATGAATGGTCAAAGCCAGAAATGTTTTGGAAAATTCGAAAAGATCGAGACGTAAAAGATTTTTCAGACATATATACCCAGTCCGAATTAGCAATTCTAATGAACAATATAACTCAAAAGTATGGAGAGGAAGGATTAAAAATCGCACTTAAAAATCAACAAAAATTCGTGAAGGTAGTCTTGGATGGCAAATTAGGGTATTGTCTATTCAAAGGTATTAAGAAATAAGAAATTAAATTATAAAAAATAAAAGAAATGGAGGGAAGAAAATGGTAAAAATGCAAGATGATAAAATACGGGGGATCGTGAGAGAACGATATGCAAAAATTGCGGAACGCTCACAAGGTTATAGTTGTTGTAGCCCATCTACGGTCCCGGAAACGAGCTGTTCAAGCTGTTGTGGTCCTTCTACAACACCTGAAATAAATTCTTCAAGCTCTTGTTGTGGGGATACGAGTTTATCACAAAATTATAGCTCTAGAATAGGGTATACAGAAGAAGAACAAAAAAGTGTACCCGAAGGTTCGAATTTAGGTTTAGGTTGTGGAAACCCAACGGCATTTGCTTCAATAAAGGAGGGTGAAACGGTTGTTGATCTAGGTTCTGGTGCAGGATTTGACTGTTTTTTAGCTGCAAATAAAGTTGGAAAAACAGGGAAAGTAATTGGTGTAGACATGACGCCACAGATGATTGATACAGCACGAGAAAATGCATACAAAGGCAATTATGAGAATGTAGAATTCAGACTAGGTGAGATTGAAAATTTACCTGTAGCCGATAATACCGCAGATCTTATAATTTCAAACTGTGTTATTAATCTTTCACCGGATAAAGATAAGGTTTTTCAAGAAGCTTACCGTGTATTGAAACCAGGTGGTAAATTAATGGTATCTGACATAGTTCTTAAGGAGGAGCTACCCGAAGATATTAAGAATTCTATTGATGCATATGTAGCGTGTGTCTCGGGGGCAATCTTAAAGGATGAATACCTTAAAAAAATAGAAAGTGCTGGATTTAAAGACGTTGAAATAAAAGATTCTACTGGAGCAATTTTTTCCAATCTAAAAATAGAAAGTATCAAGGTTGCCGCAATGAAAAAATAATTTGCTATTTAATAATTCTTTTTATTATTTAATTAACTTCTTTTAATTAAAAATAGAGTATATCTATAATTTTTGGGCATATTCTGAAAATCAAAAAAAATACTTAATAAGAAATTGAATCTGACTATGAATTCATTTCCTTATTTCTCGTCTTTTCTGCCTTCTTAGTTCTTTAGCTATTCTTTTAGCTTTGACTTGAGCGATCTCATTATACAAATCTATTTCTGTCATCGGTGGTACATGATGCCTATCTTTTTTATTGAGTTTGATTGCATCTGAAGGGCAGACATAAACACAATTACCACACCCAATACAACGTCTACGATTTACTTCAGAAATTTCATTTATTGGTGAAATTGCGTCCATTTGACAGCGTTCTATACAAGTTTTACATCCAGTACATAGGTCAGGGTCAATTTCAGCATAATAATTAGATGTTACAAAATCTGCTGGATTTGGTAATTGTTTTAAACTAGTTAAACCACCACAACAGCAACTACAACATGAACACACAAAGTCTATCTTTTGAGCGTTTCCTGGTTGGAAAATTAAACCTTCTTCCTCATTCTTTTTTAAGGTTTCAAGGGCTTCCTGCCTAGAAATTTCACGGCCCCAGCCCAAATCGATGTATGTTTGAGCCATAACGCCAAATCCCATGCACGCTTCTAGTCGTGATGTAGCATGGCAAGATTCTCCCATTAATTCACGTTCTTGGCGACATATACAATTGATTAATACAAATGGACCCTCAACATTTTCGAAAAGTTGTTTAATATTATCATAATTAGCTATTTCAATTTCATGGTCAATTTCTAACCCAATTGGAATTGTACGCATTTGGGGAATACCTGTTTTCATAAATTCCATTCCCCATGCTTCTTGGATATATTGCTGGAATGTTTCAAGAAATTCTTTTGTCAATTTATTTACTTGATATTCATAAATTCCTACAACTAACAAAGCTAATCCATAATATTTTTTACTATCTTCTTTTCTACCAAATATAGCCCCTTTCTTAAGCATGTTATCTAGATATTTTTCTAATTCTTCTTTCGAGTATCCCATTGGTTTTAATCGCTCGTAGATTTTCTCTAATGATTCTGTAGGTTTCCATGCAAATTTTAATTTTGCAGCGATTTTAGCCTCGTCAGGTGTAAACAGATGTTTAAGTAAACGTATTTCTACGCCTGATTCTGTTGGTGGAAATCCAATTGGCATTTCATCAAGAGTTTGTTGTAATTGCCTATATACGTCTACTTCAGACGTAGAATCTTTTAAGTTTTGAATCCCCATTTTTAATCATAGTCTGATAATAAATTAAATTGGGTTTAGTTCTTATTCAAACAGATTACATTTTATTTAAAGTTGATCTTGATCCTTTCCTTTAAGGCTCAAAATATAAGAAGATAGATTCTTATGTATTATTTCCACAATATGGGCAGGTTGTCTCAGTAGGGCTGATTAGATTACCACAAAATAAGCATTTCGTTTCTTTTCTTTCTTCTTTTATATCTATTAATCTCTCAGAATCTTTATAGATTTTAGCATTATTCAAAACATCATAAAATTTCTCTGTTTTAATTTTATCTTTGACAAATTTTCTTCTCTTTTCTTTTAAGATTAAGAAAGAAAAAACGCTACCCTCTAACATTTCAATGGTAACGTATCTAGTGGAATCTATGATTTCTATTATGATTAATTTAATATCCACTATTTCAATATTGGTAATATCACCAGTTTGAAAGGATTTAAATAAAATATAATTTTCTGTCAAGAAAATATGTCCCTGAAAAGATTTTTCTTTAAGATCAAAACGTTGTGAAGTACCAGGATAAAGACTCCCTATTGCATCGAAGTATATTGCCTGGTCTTTATTACAAATTAATCTTGCTAATTGTCTGAATAATTCTTCTGTCATTAGAAGCGAACTGCTATATGAATTTTTATGTTTTCTCAATGGATATAAGATATAAGTAGTATCATCAATTGTATTGAGCTCAATATAAGGGATAGAAAAGCGGGATCTCATAAAAAAATCTTTAATTTTTGAAAGTTTAACATGAAATACAATTTTATCTACTTCGGATTCAAAAGATAAGGCCTTTTCGTCTAATGTTATAACTCCTCGCGATCTCTTTGAGATAAATGACCTATATGACGGTACTCCTGTATTAAAATTGCCAAAAGATTCGTATAGAATTGTCATAATAAGTCGTAATATGTTAAAGGTTCATTTTCACATAGTATGTAGATCACTATATTCTAAAAGATTAAACTATAAAAATATTAAAACTTATCACCAATTTAATAATTTTTAAAAATGGAAATGCAAAATCATGGTATCATTCACTTTTGTAGTATGCGCAGAGCCCTACAAATATGAAGCTTTAGACACATTGATTAATTTAGGTGAGGCAATAATCAATAAAGGACATGAAATCTTAGGAATCTTTTTTTATGGAAGCGGTGTACATAGCATTAAACTGAGAGAAATTACTGATGTTTCTTTACGAAATTTACCAGAACGCCTTGTAAACTTTCATAAAACGCATAAAACTAAATTAGCAGCGTGTAGTACCTGGATTAGTTTTTCCGGAATGAAATCTGAAGAATTTATTGAAGGAGCATGTCAAGAGGGATTAGGAGGACTTTCTGATTTAATTGTCCGTTCTGATAGAGTTATTTTCTTTGGTCCTGGAGGGTGATATCATGGTTGAGTCAATAGTTATTATATGTGAGGATTCTCCTTTCGGGAAAAATTCTGTAGTAGAATCCATCCGTATGGCTACGGGAATTTTAGCAATTGGAGATATAGAAGATTGTAAGGTTATTTTTATGGGGGATGCCATCTATTTTCTTAGCAAAAACTTAAATCCTGAAACATTGAATATTGAACCATTTACCAACATAATGAGGTTGGTTGAGCTTTCAGGTTTAGAAATTTTCGTCTACGATGAGGCTCTTGAAATTGCGGGTTTAAACCATTCAGATCTTATTTCCATTGAAAATTTAAAAATTATTGGTATAAAAGAAATTTCTCAAATATTAGAAAAAGCAGAAGTATGTTTCCATTATTAGAATTTGAGGGAAAAAATCATGATTGAAGCAAATTCTCTTGTCTATTTATATGGATTTAGTACAAGAAAAAATTCTTTACTAGTAAATCTCAATAAAATAATAAGTGAACAAATTAGTATTGGAAGTAAAATTAGCATCGTATTAATTCATGATGGAGTCATTGGCACATCTAATAAAAGCATAATTCCTTCCGGGTTAGTTGCGTTGTTAAATTTGCCGATAAATTTTTATGCTTTAATCCCAGATCTTAAAGCAAGAAGTATAAATCCAAACAATTTGCGAGACAAAATAAAAGGAATTGATTATGATGATCTCGTGGATATTCTTGTCAACAACTCCAAAATAATTTCATGGATGTAAATTATATTAACTATAGAAATCCTATTTACAATTTCTTTAAAAAAAATTGACTACAAAAAAAAGGTATTATTTTAATTTCATAGCAAAAGTTTGAGCTTCCCTTATTGCTGTATTGATATCTCTTGGTTTATTACAGTCTCCTATAAGAATAATCTCTGGAGCAACACCTTCAAAATCTTCTTTTAATTTCTTTCCATGTGAAATACGTGAGCCACAATATACTAAAGTGTCTGCTTGGATTGATTGCTCTTCCTCATTTTCATCCAAGAATTTCACTTCATTTTCAGTTACCTCTAGAAGTTTGGCTTCTTTATAAATTGGAATATCATTTTTCTTTAGATAATTGAGTAACCAGAATCTCCTTCCTTGACGACCTTTTATCGTTTCTCCTAATGATTTTTCTGGACCAATAAGAGCTTTCACATTGTATCCTTCCTCTATAAGTGAAATACATGTTTCAAGTCCTCCCCGCCAGTAAACTTCTAATCCCCAAATGACAATATCTTTACCCAATGGCTTATTTTTAAGTATCGACTCATCTTGAGTTATAACATTTGGCTTATCTTTCAATTTCACGGGTAATGTAGCTTCTGATCCAGTTGCTAGAACCAAAATATCAGGATTTAACTTAACAATCTCATTTTTAGTTAACTCTTTATTTAAATTAATCGGAACACCCAATTTTTTTAATTGTGATTCTGAATAATTTACTGAGTTTATGTAATCTGATTTCCCATACTCTGCTGCTAATAACCTAACTAGTCCTCCAACCTTATCCGTTTTTTCATATATTTTAACTTTATGACCTCTAAGTTTCGCAAGTCTCGCAGCTTCTAAACCAGCAATTCCTGCCCCTAAAATAACAATTTTCTTTGGTTCTTCAGAGGGTGTTAACTCTCGGTAAGTTTGACCTCCAAAAATATCTTGGACGCATCCACGACTACAATCCTGTAGACATCCCATACAATACCTGATTTCATCAGCACGTCCACTGAAATACTTATTGGGTGTCTCAGGGTCACAAATTAATTGTCTTCCCATATATATAATATCAGCTTTTCCTTCTTGGATAAATTGATCTGCCATTGCTGGATTTGTTATTCTCCCAACCCCTATAACAGGAATATTAACCTCCTTCTTAATTGCTTCGGGTAAACGAATGAAGCATCCTTGTTTACAGTAGGATGGAATTTCAATTCCAAATGGACTCCTATATATGATACCTTGAGTTATATCTAGACAATCAGCTCCTCCTTTTTCTAACGCTTTGGCTATCTTTATACCGTCTTCAATTCTATTTCCCTCAGCGATAAGTTCATCAGCAGAAAACCGTATGAATATTGGATGCTCTTCCCCAATTTTTTCTCTGATTTTTTGCATAGTCTCGGTATGAAACCGGCACCGATTTTCTATTGAACCTCCATATTCATCAGTCCTTTTATTGAGCCAAGGAGATAAAAATGAAGCATGTAACATACCATGTCCAGAGTGAATATCCACATAATCGAAACCAGCTTCGATTGCTCTTCTTGCTCCTTCTGCAAATAGATTTTCGATTGCCAGAATCTGCTCTTTAGTAAGAACTTGCATTTCAAAATTCTCTTTTCTTAGTTTATCAGGCCAGGTTGGATCATATAATGTATATGCATCTGTAGCTTTTGCTAAATCCACTTTAGATGGTCCTATAGGATTTCCAGGATTTATATTAAACAAAAAGTTCGCAAAAGAAAATCCTATTAAACTCCCATTTCCAATTTGCATTCCTATTTTCGCACCATGGCTATGCACCATATCCGTTAAACTTTTGTAAGCTGGAATAAGTTCATCTTTGCCAATATTTGCACTTCCCATCCCCGCCACAGGTTCAAGGCCGGTATTCTCATATGTTATCATTCCAACTCCTCCTTGAGCTTTTAATCTATGTACATTAAAAGTTCTGGGAGAAGGACCTCCTTTCCCATCAGATGAAAATGTTAACATAGGTGGAAAACCTATCCTATTTTTTGCGGTCATTCCTCTGATTGTAATCGGATCTGATAATTTTACCATATTTTTTCAAGCTCCATTTATGTTTTTTTCTAATTATTATTTTCTTCTTTAAGATAAAATCTTATAAAATGTCCTAATAATATTTCTTTTGTAAACTTTATTTTAAAAAAAAAAAATTAATTTAATTCTCTCGCAAACTTCTCAGCATCTGTCATAGCAGACTGAATATCTCGAGGACTTTTACAATCACCTATGAGCTCTATTCGAGGGGCAACTCCTTCAAATTTTTCCTGTAATTTCTTACCCTTCGAAATACGAGCACCACAGTAGATAAAGCTATCTGCCTCAATAAACACCTCTTTTTGATCTTTGTCCAGAAATTTTACACCGCTTTCAGTGACATCCAATAATTTTGCATTTGTATATATAGGTATTTTTTTATCTCTCAAATATTCAAGAATCCATAATCTTCGTCCCCCAGGAAGTATTTGAGCGATTACTGGTTCTGGTCCCATGAAAGCTTTTACATTATACCCCTCTTCGATAAATGTAAGAATAGTTTCTGCTCCTCCATGCCAATAGCCATTTAATCCCCAAATAACTATGTTCTTACCAATCTGCTTACTCTTTAGAATAGCTTCATCCTGATTTAATACATTTGATTTACCTTTCAAATTTACGGGAATTGTTGGCTCAGATCCCGCTGCTAAAACTAATATATCAGGATTCAAACTACCTACTTCTTCTTTTGTTAAATCTTTATTGAGATGAATAGGTACCCTTAATTTTTTCAATTGAGTTTTTAAATAATTAGAGATAAAAATAAAATCGTCCTTTTTGTATTCTTTAGCAAGAAGGGGCATTAATCCCCCTATTTTATCAGTCTTTTCATAGATTTCGACTTCATGACCTCGGAGTTTAGCAACTCTTGCTGCTTCCATTCCCGCAATTCCAGCACCCAAAACTACAATTTTCTTTAAGTCGCTTGATGGGGTAAGTTCTTCATAATTTTGACCGCTATATGCATCCAATACGCAGACACTTCCACATCCTACTAAACATCCAATACATTTCATTATATCATCATACCGATTCTCAAAATATTTATTTGGGGTTTCAGGATCGCAAATTAATTGACGAGCTAAATAGATAATATCTGCTTTACCTTGCCGGATAAAGTCATCCGCCATTTTAGGATCATTGATTCTACCTACACCTATCACGGGTATATTCACATTTTTCTTAATTGCTTCAGCATAGTGAATAAAACCTCCATGATCTATATAGGTAGGAATTGTAATACCGTAAGGTGTTCGGTAAATAACACCCTGAGTTACATCAATACAATCCACTCCTCCCTTTTCCAAAATTTTAGAAATCTCTATCGTGTCTTTAATATGGTTAGTTTCAGGGTCATCTAAAAGCTCATCAGCGGAAATTCTAACAAAGATAGGATATTTATCTCCAATATTCTTCCTTATTTTACCAACAGTCTCAAGAACATTACGACACCGGTTTTCATAGGATCCCCCATATTCATCAGTTCTTTTATTAAAAAAAGGCGATAAAAAGGTATGATACAATGTCCCGTGAGCAGAATGTATCTCAATGAAATCAAATCCCGCTTCAATGGCATTTTTCGCAGCAGCAGCAAACATATCTTGTACCCGATGAATATCTTCCACACTCATTACTTTTACTTCAGCATTATCTTTTTCAATCTGCTCTTTCCAATTTGGGACTAATAACTTATATGCTGAAGTTGCATCGTATAAATCCACTTTTGAAGGTGCAAAAGGTTGAATGTAAAGATTCATCGCTTTCGCAAACGCAAAAGTTATTATTCCCCCCTCAGCTAACTGTACTCCACATTTCACTCCGTATTCATGAATCATATCGGTCATTTTTCGGTATTCTGGGATATTTTTGACTCTCCCAATATTCGAACCAGCCCCACCAATAGACCTGGGTTCAACACCAGTACCTTCATAGGTAATTAGCCCTACTCCTCCACGGGCTTTTACTTCATATGCATTAAATGTTCTTTGAGTAGGGCGTCCCATAGCATCGGATGAACTGGTAAGGCAAGGCGCAAAACCGAATCGGTTTTTTACTTCCATTCCTCTTATAATAATTGGATCAGATATACTTGGCATATTTCTCATTTCACCTTTGTATGATTTATTAATTTAAGTCTAAATAAAAAAAATATAAAAAATAAAAAAAAGATTTAATCTAAAGCTTGATTTATTAAATCTGTTAAATCAACCATTTTTAGGTTGGAACCACTTGCATCTATTGCATCTGCTAAGTTCCTAAAACAGAAAGGACACATACTTACTAAATATTCTGCTCCTGTCTCCTCAGCTTCCTTTATTCTGCTTTTCGCGATCTCTAATGATAATTCTGGGAATCCCTTTTTAACTCCTCCTCCAGCACCGCAGCACTTTGCGCTCTGTTTTATAGTCTTCATTTCAGTTAAATTCGAAATCTTCCCCAAAATCTCTCGTGGTTCTTCGAAAAGACCCATATGACGTCCTGTATGACATGGATCATGATATGTGGTATTTAAACCTAAATTCTTTAATTGTATATTATTCTCTTTTATATATTTGTTTAAGAATTCAATGGTATGGTAAACAGTAATTCCTAAATCTTCCATATGATCAGCATAATCTTTCTTTAAAGTTCTATAACAACCTGCACAGCTTGTTATTATAGTTTTCACTCCACTTTTCTTAAACATTTCATAATTCTTCGTTGCTACAGAATTAAAAGCTTTTAGGTCTCCTGTTCGCATTCCAACGCTCCCACAACAAACTTCTTGTTCTCCAAATACTGAAAAATCTATGTTTAGTTTTTTAAGAATATTTGCAGTATTAATTGCTACATTCTCAATATCCGGAGTTAAAGCTGCAGTACATCCAACAAAATATAAAATTTCTGCTTGTTCCGTATTCGCATCCTTCACCTTGAAATCTAGCTTTTTTAACCACTCGGCCTTAAGCTTATTATCTCTTTCATAAGGATTTAACAGTTCAACCATGGCTTTATTCATTGGTATATGAACTTCAAGACCACAACCAGCATCTACCAATTCGGCTCTTAGTGCTTCATACAATGCAACATTATCCATATCATACGCACATGCTTCTGCACAAGTGTTACATGTAGGACATTGATAAATCACTTCTGCCATTTCTTTGCTTAATTCTAATTTACCCTGCCATAAAGACCGAATAATCTGCATTTTCCCCCTTGCAAAATAGGGTTCAAATCCAGAAGTATGGTCTTTGGCAACGCATACCCCCCATCTTGGTGGATTGCCAGTATAATCAGTTTGTTCTCTACAATCACCGCACGCAATACATTGCAATACATTTGGACCAATTTTTGCCAAATGCTTAAACTTTTCTTTTGGATCAAACTCTGTCATTCTTATTTCACCTAATCCTCCTCTTCTACATAATAATCCTTAAATTTCGAATCGTAAGTGTGAAGATGGAACTTATTTGGGCTTAAAAGATAGTTGGGATCAACGGTTTTCTTCATATCTCTGAAGAATTGCTCATATTCTGGAGTATACGCTCCAGCCTCGGTAAGTGATTGTGATATTGACTCTCCTAGCCAGTAGTGAGCACCTCCATAACGAACTTGATGTCGTATCTTTTTATGCCATCTTTCCATATTCTTTTCACGTTCTTCTTCTACATTTTTCCCAGTAGCTTGGCCTAAAACTACATAATTACCATTTGGGAGAAAATAAAGCATAGATGCAAAAATTCCAGGATAGATCGCACCTTGCATCTCACTAGCATGTTTCTTACTGAAATCAATGATCTTATTATATACCTCACCCATATGTGAGATTGGAATTTTATGACATGTAGCCATTCCCATTTGAGATGGTGTTGGCGAAATAGATGCTTGAAAAAAATGAAAAGTCCCTTCTAAATCATATCCAAATTTGGGTTCATCATCAAATTCTGGATTTATCAATGAACCAGGTACTTGAACTGCATCATTCTCCATAATCTTTGCAAGTTTCTCTAATTTAAGTTCTAATGTACTTTCCTCCATGGTTTCTATTGTTATATTCATTAGAGGTCCCCTCGCTTTAATCCTTTCACCAGTTCGTTGATGGTATTGAGTAGCTGCCATTTGGATTAAAATTGCAGGTAATACAGAAAGATCTCTCAATCCCTCATTTATTTCATGCCGGATTTTATGTGTTAATTCAAATACTTTGTTATAATCTTCTTTATTAAGGACATACATACGTGCCTGCTTGTAGGGAGGATCAGGAAACAATCGCAGGAATGCTTTACACTTAATTCCCATGGTACCTACATCTCCCATGAATAATCCAGTGAAATCAGGGGAAACCCCATAACGACAGAAAGGTTTTGCATATTTATTTGCCGCTGATCCAGTTCTTATAATAGTCCCTTCAGGATTTGGAAGAACTACCTCAACACCTAAACAAATATCAGGAACAAGGCCGTACTTAGTAGATCCCCCACCTGCAGTGCTATTAGAGAGTCCACCTCCGATTGTCGCAGAAAACCCACTTCCTGGACCAATGATACCAGTAGTATAACCTGTAGGGTGTAAGTGTGATATTAAGGCACCCCAAGTGATCCCACATCCAACTACGATATAGTAATCATCTTTATTGAATTCTATAACTTGATTCATTCTTGTAAGATCTATTAGAATCCCACCTTCAGTTACGGACCCTCCAACGAGATCAGCACCACCACCTCGTGGTACCATTCGAATTTTATATTTATTGGCAATCTTGACTATTTCAGAGACTTCTTCAGTAGATTCGGGCCGTACAATCATATCTGCCCATCTATCGGGGAATGCCGGATCAACATTCCTTGAATAAGCTGCTTTCATAAAGTCTTTATCAGTTATATAGTCTTCTCCAACAACATTTTCAATCTCACTATATGCTTCTTTAACTTTCGAAATTTTTATCACTTTTTTTGTTAATGTGTATTGATTTCTTTTTAATGTTGAATTTAATTTAATAGTTATTCTTAATTCAAATTCCATTTACATTATGATTTCCTTAAAAAGAAATTTAGCTGAAAATAAAAAATAAAAGAAAAATAAAGAATTTAATTTGTCTTATCTTATCTTTAATCCGGTTCTACATAATAATCTGCGAACTTTGAATCGTAAGTATGCAGATGAAACTTATTTGGCGAAAGAAGGTAATTAGGATCAACTGTTTTCTTCATATCCCTGAAGAATTGTTCATATTCCGGTGTAAACGCTCCAGATTCGGTAAGGGATTGTGAAATAGATTCTCCTAGCCAATAATGAGCGCCACCATATCGAACTTGGGTTCGAATTTTTGAATGCCATAGCTTCATATTCCTCTCCCGCATTTCATCCTTATTTTCTCCTGCTACCCCTCCTAAGACTACCATATTTCCGTTGGGTAAGAAGTACTGTGTTGCCTCAAATACTCCTGGCATAACTGAACCTGGTATATCTTTTGCATGCCTATTATTCCACTCGACATTCTCATCATGAACTTTACCTAAAGTTGAGATTGGAATTTTATGACATGTTGCCATAGCAATTCTTCCAGGGACCGGGGAAATCAAAGGTTGAAAGTAGTGAAAAGCCGCTTTCAAATTAGGTTCAGCGTTAGCGCCAGGGGCGGCAGGTATCATTATTGTGTCTTCCTTCATGATATCTTCAAGTTTTTTAATGCACATATTAAGTATCTCCATTTCCATAGCTTCTAGCGTAACTGAAATTCCTGGACCTTTAGCGTTTGGGATTTTAAATTGGGCAAAATAAAATGGTGGAAATGCACTTAAACCAAGCAGACCATCAGGAATTTCATACCTAATTTTTTTAGCTAACAAATAAACTTTATTATAATCATATTCTTTGAGGAGAAAAACACGATTAGCTTTATAGGGGTGTTCGCGGAATATTCGTAAATATGCTTTGCATTTAATTCCCATGGTGCCCACGTCACCCATGAACAGACCTGTAAAATCAGGTGAAACCCCATACCTACAAAAAGGTTTTGCATATTTGTTGGCTGCTGAACCTGTTCTAATTATCGTTCCTTCTGGATTGGGAAGCACCACCTCAACTCCAAGGCAGATGTCAGGCACGAGACCGTATTTAGTTGACCCTCCTCCCGCTGTGCTATTCGACAGACCTCCCCCAATAGTAGCAGAGTATCCACTCCCAGGACCAGTAATCCCTGTTGTATACCCCTGAGGTACCAATTGAGAAAGTAAATCTCCCCACGTAATTCCAACTCCAACTACAATATAGTAATCATCTTTATTAAACTCTTCAAGCTTATTCATACGTGTCATATCAATTAGTATCCCCTCTTCGGTAACACTTCCCCCGACCAGATCAGCACCCCCACCTCTAGGAACCATACGCAATTTGTATTTATTCGCAATTTTGACAATCTCAGATACTTCTTCAGTAGTTTCTGGTCTTACTATAATATCTGCCCAACGGTCAGGAAACGCTGGATCGACGTTTCTAGAGTAGGCTGCTTTCATGAAATCTTTATCGGATACATAATCTTCCCCAACAACACTCTCAATCTCACTATATGCTTCTTTAACTTTTGACATTTTTATCTATTCATCATTTTGAGTATTAATTGATTTACCATTAATGTTGAATCAAATTTAACAATTATTCTTAAATCTCTTTCTATAATTTGCTATCCTTTCATTAAATGAATTAGAGCAAATTGAGTTGATAACTGATTTACTTCAAAATATATAATAAAAAAAACTGAAAAAAAAGATTTATTCTTTATCAGGTACATAATAATCTGCGAATTTTGAATCATAAGTATGCAAATGGAACTTGTTAGGAGAAAGCAAGTAATTTGGGTCAACCGCCTTCTTCATATCTCTAAAAAATTGCTCAAAATTATCTGTAAAAGCCCCTGATTCCGTAATCGATTGTGAGATAGATTCACCAAGCCAGTAGTGAACACCTCCATATCGAACTTGGTACCTTATTTTTTTATGCCAGAGATCCATAGAGAGCTGTCGTTTTTCTTTAACATTATCAGCGTTAAAACCACCAACAAATATACAATTCCCATTAGGCATAAAAGCGACAACACCGGCCCAAATAGCCATAGTACCAGGAGGATAAGTCTTATTATGGTCAATATCAAATTGTTGGGCTTTTTTTGATAATTCAGGTAACCCAGACATTGGTACTTTGTGGCATGTTGTACAGGTAACTTTCGGAGGCGCTACAGAAATTAAATTGTGAAAATAGTTAAAACTTGCTTTTAAGTTATATTGCCATGTATCAGGTCGAGCTCTAGATGGATCAATTTCCGCAAGTGAAATAGGGCGAGTAGATTCATCTTTTATCATTATATCATCAACTTTCTCAATATATACATCTAGTATTCGTTGATCTGTAGCTTCCAATGACACCGCCAATAGAGGCCCTCTAATTCGTGGCCTTTTAGTTCCTTCTGCTGCCATTCGAGCTGCCATTATCATTGTTATTTCATATGGTAAAACACTTAAACCAAGTAATCCATCTCCCACTTCTTTGCGTAGTTTATGAGCCTTCTCAAATACTTTATTATAATCATTTTTGTTAAACACATAAGTCCGAGATGCCTTAAATGGAGGATCTGGAAAAAGCCTCATAAATGCTTTCGTCTTTATTCCCATGGTGCCGACATCTCCCATAAAGAGCCCTGTGAAATCTGGAGCAACGCCATACCTACAGAACGGTGTAGCATACTGGTTAGCTGCTGATCCTGTACGTATAATTGTTCCTTGAGGATTAGGGAGTACCACTTCCACGCCTAAGCATACGTCTGGAACTAATCCATATTTTGTTGACCCTCCTCCAGCTGTGCTATTAGATAGACCCCCACCAATCGTAGCAGAGAATCCACTTCCCGGTCCTGTGACTCCAGAAGTTAGACCTCTTGGATGTAATTCTGATAATAATGCTCCCCAAGTAACTCCACATTCAACTACGTAATAGTAATCATCTTCGTTAATCTCCAAAATCTTATTCATTCGAGTAAGATCAATAAGGATTCCACCTTCAGTAGTTGAACCCCCAACAAGGTCAGCTCCACCCCCACGTGGAACCATATGTATTTTATATTTATTTGCAATTTTTACAATCTCAGACACTTCTTCGGTGGTTTCAGGACGCACGATCATGTCAGCCCATCGATCGGGAAACGCCGGATCTACGTTCCGAGAATATGCCGCTTTCATAAAATCTTTATCAGTTATAAAATCTTCTCCAATGACATTTTCAATTTCTTTATATGCACTTTTAACTTTTGACATTGTAATAGCCATTTTTATTAATATGAGTTATAAAGAATTAGATTTGAACTACTAATAAAATTTACTTCTTAGAGTTTTTTTCCAAAAGCTTTCAGATATGAATTAAATAGGTGTCTCACTCTTTTTATAACGGTTGGGATATTCCATAGCCCACGTTTCCATAATCTCTTGGTGAGGTGCATCATTGTAAACACCTCGATCCTTGATATACTCCACAAATGGTTCTCCGTCTTCAGTTGTACTTGCAAAAAGTCCGTCTTTTACACCATCAAAATCTACCCATGGGAAATTTTTTCTTATACACAGCTCTTTATCAAAAGCACAATTCGCTTCTACCCATTTCCCATTTAAGAAAAGTTCAACGAAACCATGAAATATGAAAAGGTTGCTCCCCATATCTTTTTTGAGCCTCTCACTAGTCATATGGTTAACAATATCAACAAAATGAAGTCTTGAAGGAATTCCAACTGCTCTGGCTAATGATGCCAATAAAATCGCCTTAGGGATGCAAAATCCATATCCTTTTTCCAGAGTTAAACTCGGTTTCCATTCTTCCTTGTTAAAAGACAAAGGAGAATCTTTAACTGAATATCTTATCCCGTCTCGTACAAAATAAAAAAGTTTAATTGCCTTCCCAATATCATCTTCAATTCCATCTGTCAGCTCTTTAGCTTTTTGTAAGACTGATGGATGTTTCCAATCTAAAAAAAATGTAGATTTTAATGTATCTTTAAATTCTTCGTTAAAATCTGTCATTACATTCAAAAAATAAGGAATTTATTTAATTTTTACCAAATTTATACATAAAGCTACCTAACTTCCAAATCTACTTCAAAGCTGGCTTCACCAGACCAAAATCGATCATAGTTTGCCCAGTCTCTCGCAATGTATCCTCGATAGCATGAGTCTTGAGACCAAGTTCCTCTCGGGCTCGATCACAATGGGCGAGTGGCGATTGGTAGACATTGCCATATTTTTCGATGATCACATTGATTTCATCAGGAGGACCGCCCACATCGATTTGTGGGAATAACTTTTGCAGGTGCGTTTGAAGTTGTAACGCGTTAAGTTCTCCTGATTCGTCTGTAGCACTCAAGATATAGCGCCATCCATTCTTACAGACGTTACTCTCGATCATTAGCGTCTGTGATTCGCCAACATCGCGTACATCAACGATATTCCACAACCAATTCCAAGCACGTTGGACAGTTTTGCCCTCTAGCATACGACCAAGCTCCCATTGCCAAGAACCCGGTCGCTCATGCACCCGGGAGAGAAGTGGCCCCAACACGGCAATGGGACAGACAGAAATAACATCGAAACGACCATCATCCTCAGCAAATTTGTAGGCCATTTTCTCGGTCTCAACTTTGGCCATCGAATAAGCCATCTCCCCATCTAGGTCGATCCTGTCTTTACTCCAGGTCGGATCGTTCTCACGATTGTCTGAAGCCCAATCTTTCTCAGTAAAGATATATCCAGACTTCATTGGGTGATGGATTGCTGAAAAAGAGCTCGTATAAATAAACCGCTTAACCGTACCCACTTTCTTAACTGAATTGAGGACGTTCTTGGTGCCATTTATTGCACCATTGTAAATCTGTCGGGGATTATTATCGCCGCCATAACCCATAGGTGTGCCAACATGAAGCACGGCACTACAATCTTTAAATGCTGTATCATAACTACCCTCATCGAGTAGATTGGCAGTAAATAGTTCCAAATGACCAGGGTAATCGCCTTCATTAAGTGCCAATAAATGGTCAGTCTTATCAGGGTTGTTCGGATCTCTCACACAAGCATGTATAGTATACCCATGCCTCATCAACGCGGTCACCACATGGGAACCGACATAACCCGAGGCACCTGTCACCGCAACCGGACCATCCGACGGTCTTACTGCAGGCATGATCCCCCCCTCAAAGGTTCATGAATAAAACAGCGAAAAATCTTAATTATAATTCTCATTATATTCATCTTTTATTTGAATTAATATATATATAGTTCTTAAATCTTACAAATATTTTCAAACTTATTCTAATAAGTTACCGATTATGTAAGTAACGTTTATTAGGATATTAGGTCTATCTTTTAATTATTATATTTTTAAAAATTGGTGAAATAAATGTCCAAGGTTAAAAATGCGTATAAAGAAATAGAAGATGTCATTGGATCAGACTTCATATCCGATGCGGATTTTATGAAAGCAGCATACTCGAGAGGTGTCGATCCTGCTTTTCCTGACCGCTGGGCTGATATAATTGTAAAGCCAGAAACAACGGAAGAAGTATCTGAAATCGTAAAAATTGCTAATAAATACAAAATTCCCATGGTTCCTCGAGGTGGAGGTGCAGATCTTGTTGGGGGATCAACTACTGAAGGAGGTATTCTTATCGACCTTACCCGAATGAACCAAATCCATGAAATTAACGTGGATGATTATTACTGCATCGTTGGATGTGGGATCACATGGGGGTCTATGCTCTCAGAATTACAGAAAAAAGGGATGACTACAGGAATTCTTGGACCTGGAAGCGGTTATTCAGCGACAATCGGTGGAGGACTCTCAAATGCTACAGTAGGATTTAGTTCTACGAAATATGGTATAGTACCAGACATATGTCTTGGAGTTGAAGTAGTACTTCCTAATCCCCAAGGAACAATTGTAAGAACAGGGTCAGCAGCAAACCAATATGCTACTCCTTTCTGCCGATATGGTGTTGCCCCAGATTTTACAGGATTATTTATGGGAGATGTTGGCACTATGGGAATTAAATGCAAAGCATTCCTAAGATTATTCCCAGATCCTCCATTTAAAGTACGGAGATATTATATGCTTTTAAAGGATGACTATAATCAGGTATTTAAGATTGGTCATAAACTACGCAAAGAAGTGGGGGATGGTTTAAATGATTTAATGGTATGGCCATCCATATTGTTTCAACTATTATCAACTCAAGTTGTAAATAAACCCAGTAAAAGACCAAAAATAACCGGACCAGTATTTTCAGTGACATTAGAAGCAACTGATCAACGAATTTTAGATATCTATCTTGAAAAAACTAATGAGATTATGTTACAAGATGATGTGTGTCGACCATTTGAATGGCAGGAGATTGATTTAGACATGAAATTGTCAAAAGACTGGAAGTTCACACTAAAAGAAGAGTTCAACTTCTTTCAAAAATATATCTCAACTGCCCCACCTAAAATCTCATGTACAACATGTCACAAGGTTGCGATTTCCAGGTTAAATGAAAGTGTTCAAAAAGGAGTACAATTCAATATAAGCAATGCGAAAGAATTTCCACCGGGGAATCCCCCATACCCCGTTTTTGCCGCATTCTTAATGTTTTTGCCCAATGGAAACTGTGTGATTGTAGGAGGTCTCGGAGGTGACAACACTGATGAAAACCGTGAAGCGACTATGAACATTTGGCATAAGAAGATCCGGCATCAAGTTCGGTATGGTGGCGCGCATTACTGGTTAGGAGAATCTATTAGTCAGTCAATTGTAGAAGCGGGGGCCTATACTCCCGAATTTATGCAATTCTTTAAAGACATGAAAAAGGCGGTTGATCCAAACTACCTCTTGAGCCCAAATAAGTTCCATTTATATTCTTACGACCATGATTATACAGAACATCTCGTAGAAGATTAATAATAAGCAATATTTTTATTCTATCTTTTTTTATATTTTTATTGTTTTGAAAACAAAAATGTCAAATAATTAACATGTCCGATTCATTTGATAAAGTACTGGAGCGTGGTTATCGCCTTCTAATTGAAGCAAAATATAAAGAAGCTATACAGTTAATAGACGATTTTAAAGAAAAAATGAACCTTACACCCACAGAGGAACTCAGACTCAAGATTTTTAAAGGGGATGTTAAACTAAACCAAACAGAATTCGTAAAAAGTCTTAGTATTGGGGAACAACTTTATCAAGAAAGTCAAAAGTTAGGTAAACCGCTTCTTTCAATTGCGTCGCTTTGGATTAAATTCTGGGCATTATACTTTCTTGGGCGACCTCAGGAATTTTCAAAAGACCTTGAAACTTTTGAAATATTGCTCCAATCTGCCGCGCAAGAACCTTCTTCTGAATTTGAAGAGGGGGAAGCTAGAGTGTCGTTCATTAAGGGTCTTTTTTATTGGTGGGAACAGAAATATGATCTTGCTATAGAGCACCAAAAAAAGAGTCTTCTAACCTTTGAAAAAATTCTGTCATTTGCTGGACTTGTACCTTTTTCCTTATATTTAATCGGAATTTCGTATGAAGAAAAAGGAGAATTAGATGAAGCCTTAAAGTATCTCTTGAGAAGCTTAGACATATCTAAGGGACAAGATTTATTATCTAAAGGAATTATTGCTTCTAATTTAAATGGCATCGGAAATGTTTACTATCAACAAGGGAAATTAGATTTAGCAATTGAATATATTGAAAAGAGTCTTCCTTTTTTTGAAAGCATAAATATTCCCGTATTTCTTCATGAGGTTGGTTGGAGATATGATTCTCTGATTAAAATCGCGTTAGATAAGAAGTCGTTTGAGCAAGCTCAGAAATATTTAAGACGATACCGTGAATACTTTGAAAAAAACAAAATTCCTGAGGATTTTCCCATGTATTTATTATCAAAAGCACGGATATTGCGAAGGAGTACTCGAACTCGAGAGAGAGCCGAAGCTGAAAGATTTCTTATTCAAGAAATTGAAAGACGTGATAAAATAAAAAGTAGTAGTACTCTTGGTGTCCTATCAGCGTGGCCAAATTATCCGATAGTTGAACTTTGCGATTATTACCTTGAAGAATTACGCTCAACTAATGACCTGGGAATTCTGGATGATATTATACCTCTGATCGATAAATTACTAAAGGAAACAAAACGCACTAAATCCATTTCATTACATAGTCATACTCTTTTGTTGCAGGGACAAATTTCCTTGCTTCAAATGAACATGGGAGATGCAAGAAGGTATTTAACTAAAGCACAAGATATCGCAGAGTCTTATGGTCTCCAATTATTA
Organism: Candidatus Hodarchaeota archaeon; assembly: GCA_048886685.1. Classification (GTDB taxonomy): domain Archaea; phylum Asgardarchaeota; class Lokiarchaeia; order Sigyniarchaeales; family SOKP01; genus Loki-b32. The sequence continues at coordinate 45,279 of JBHLKM010000008.1, read as the reverse complement.
GCTCGAGCAATCTCAAGTGAACATGATAGATTATTAGAACAGTTAAACAAATGGGAAACTCTTAAAAGCACTAAAGCACCAATTTCTGAGCGAATGGACTTAGCATTATTAGACAATACCGTTGATAGGATGCAAGGAAGACTTGCTATAAAACCACCTGAGTTAAGCGATGAATCTCCATTGTTACTCTTGATTGTATCCGAAGGAGGTATTCTCACGTTCTCGTATCCTTTTGTGAACGAATGGAATCGCGATAACGAGCTTTTTGGAAGTTTTTTAACCGTATTTAATTCTATAAGTGATGAGTTCTTCTCTGAAGGGATTGACCGGGTTAAATTTGGTCAACAAACGGCGCTCATGAGATCAAATAAACCTTTCTTAATATGCTATCTATTCAAAGGACAATCTTACAAAGCTATCCAAAAATTAGATAAGTTTGCCTTACTAATCCAAAAAGATGCTTCCGTTCAAAAAATTCTAAATAAATATTACAAGACAGGTCAAGTTCTTGAATTAAAAGACTTTCCTTTCTTAGAATCATTGATAAAAGAAATTTTTACCTAGAAATAGTATTTTAAACCTAATTAACAGGGCTTTCAATAAAGATAAAAATCTTCATTAATTTCTAAAATAAAAAACTAATTACCATAGAATCTCAATTAATTTTAAAAAATTCAAATTTAGGTTATTAAGCATGTCGACAACTGAAAAATTTGTAGTAAAAAGTGATACAATATTAAGGGAAGTTGTGAAAAATAAGGCAGAAACTGTAGGAGATAAGGTTTTTATGACGTACATTAGGGACTTTGATAAAGGAATCGATGAAAAATACACTTATAAGGATATGCATTTAATGTCAAACCGTTTAGCAAATGGTTTATATAACATAGGACTTAAAAAGGGTGACGGCGTGGCTTTAATGGAAATCAATTCTCCTGAGTTTTTATATACAATATTTGCTACATTCAAAGCCGGAATGTATTCTGTATTAGTTAATATCTCATTAAGGGGAGAAGGGCTAAGATATATAATAGATCATTCAGATGCTAAAGCCGTTGTTGTCCATTGGTCTTTCTTAAACGCGATTTTAGATATTAGGACCCAATTACCTAAGGTAAAATATATTATAGTTGACACCAGTGAAGCAGCTGAAGATTTTAAATTACCAGAAGGAATTTTTTCTTTTCAAGAAGTAATGAAGACATCTGAAGAAGATATTGAAGTTGAGATTAGCGTAGATGATCTATGCATGCTTATGTATACAGCTGGCACTACAGGTCTACCAAAGGCAATAATGTTTTGGCAAGGCAGGTTGCTCGTAGGTCTTAACCTTCAAACTCTAATAGCTTTTGCTAGTTTTAGGATCCCCAAAGACGAAGTTCTTTTTACAAGTCTACCTTTATTTCATTCAAATGCGTTATTCTTAACAACTTTATCAGCATATTTTGCTGAGAGACCTTTAATTCTTGGTAAAAGATTTAGTGCAAGTCGTCATTGGGATATTTGTCGGAAGTATGGTGTGACTACTTTTAACACACTTGGAGCTATGATTCCCATACTAATGAAACAGCCAGAAAGACCGAATGATGAAGAACATAATGTGAGAAACATTGGTTCAGCTGCTTGTCCTAGAGAATTATGGGTAGCTTTTGAAGAACGATTTGGTGTAAAAATTAATGAAGGTTATGGGGCAACGGATGGAGCTGGTTTTACTCTAGGTGCCCAAGGATCGGATAAAGTACCTGTTGGATCGATGGGAAAACCAGCTATGGGTGCTGTAGCAGGAATCATGGATGATAACGGAGTGATACTTGAAGAACCTGAAAAAATTGGGGAATTAGTGTTTCTCGTAAAAGATACGGAAGTGAAAGAACGGCAAGTGAAATATTATAAGGACGAAGAAGCATCAAAAAACTTAATACGGGAAGGGAAGGATGGTCAAAAATGGTTCCATACAGGTGATATGGCATATAAAGATAAAGATGGTTGGTATTTCTTCGTAGACAGAAAGAAAGATTCTATTAGAAGGCGTGGCGAAAACATTGCATCGTTTAGCATTGAAAAAGTAATAAATTTACATGATAAAGTTCTAGAGTGTGCTGCTTATGGTGTTAAATCAGAATTAGGAGAAGATGAAGTGATGGTTGCTGTAGTTTTGAAACCAGGAGAATCGATGACTCCTGAAGAGCTTTTAGATTTCTGCCAAGGCAAAATGGCATATTTTATGATACCACGATACATTGATTTTGTAGAAAAATTACCGAAGAGTGAAGTACATAGAATAATGAAGCGTTTCCTTAAAGAACGTGGTATAACAGATACTACGTATGACAGAGAAAAAGCGGGATACGAGATAAAAAGAGACTAAAATTATCTTTATATTTTATTTGGTTGTTTAGTTAGGAGATCTTCTAGAACTTCCTTAAATTTTATTATTGGAGGTACTTAAGTTAAAAATAAGTGATTAAATTCATTATTTTTATCTGAAACCCAATGATTTTTCCCGCGTTCAGATTCAAGAGTTATACGGTAATCTCTTTTTTCTTCGAGGTACACATCACACCCTCTAACGCCATAGAAAGTTGCTATGAGATCCCAACTAGAATTCCCTCTTTTAGGATCTTTTAGGCATGTTTCATAAATTTTGCGAACTGGGTTTGATTCTGGTGTTTTAATGGACAATTTATTTCCAATAAAGAACTCAGTACCATTAGATTGTACTACAAGTTCAGTAGGCCAATGAATGATAACAAAACGCGCACTTTCCCAGTCCATTAACCAATTAAATTCTGCTTGAGTACTTGGAAACCTCCCGATCCCCATAGTAACAAGTTTTTTTACTTTTAGTTTCACAAGACCTGTCCCATTTAGAGGAGAGAGATTATCTGGAGGTGAATCTAAAAGAGCTTTTAATGCAATAAGCAATCCTACCGCGATAATAACAACAGAATGATTTTCGGAGTTTGATAATAAATGTCGATATAAAGTAACGAATTCCCATATCTTTTGACTTTTTGTAATATCTGATGAGTAATGTTCTACAATCTTACCAGCGTAATAGTTTACATATTTAGCAAGTTGCTTTTTAGTATCACGGTATAATTGATATTTTTTCCCCCATCTTATAGTCTCTATCTTCTAATAATCTAACTTGAATTTCAGGACAGTAGTAATAATTATTAATTATCATAACACATTTCGCCGAAGCTTCAAATGGAACGTCAACTATAACTCCTAAAATCTTAGCTTCCTTAAAATCCATTAAGGCATGAAGCATTGCAAGAGCTCTTGCATCATCACAATCCAAATCCATATCTGTATCGTAGATTATGGTTATTGGTTCGGAGTGGTCTAATTTCATCAATCTTCAATTTGGAATTTTAAGGTGAAAAATAAAATTTGAGAATAAAGAAAGAAATGTGAAAATATTTTAAATCGCTTCTAATATATGCACACACATAGCTGCTGGCCCTGAACCAATTGTTCCTCCACCATTTTCAGCTAGGGCAAATTTAGGATTGTCAACTTGTCTTTTGCCGGCGTCTCCACGTAACTGAGTCACAAGTTCATAGATTTGTGCTAAACCAGAGGCGCCTAAAGGATGTCCACGAGATAATAAACCACCACTTGGGTTTACTGGAATCTTACCTCCAAGCTCTGTTTCTCCACTCTCGGTAAATGGACCTCCTTTTCCTACCGGGCAAAATCCCATTTGTTCAATCTGTTCGAGTTCTCCATAAGCCGTAGCATCATGAACTTCAGCAACATTTATATCTTTTGGGTTAAGAGATGCCATTTTATAAGCAGCTGTAGAAGCTCGTTCAGACACATTATCTTTTTGCCAAGAACCAGACCGAAGAATTGAGGCTCTTACTAGGATTGCTTTATCATTAGGGTGCTCTTTTAAAAATTTTTCAGAACACAGAATTGCAGCAGCCGATCCATCACCTACCGGGGCGCACATTGCTCTAGTTAATGGATACGCAACTTCATAATCTTCCATAACCTGATCAACTGTCATAGGGAAAGTATATTGAGCAAGCGGATTCATGGTGGAATTGTTATGGTTTTTTGCTGCAATTGCTGCAAGTTGTCGCTGTGTCGTTCCATATGCTTTCATGTGAGCTCGTGCTCCTGCTGCATAGAAATCCATGAAGACTGAATGACTTCCCTTCTTCCCTTCCTTCTTTTCTCCACTTTTTGCTGCTTTTTCTGCTCTTTCTTTAGCTGCTTTTTGCATTTGTGCTATCAGATTTCTTGTCATTTCGACGTCTGTATAGGCTATGAAACCTCCCATCATTTTAGCTCGATCTTCTTGATATACTTTTTCAGTACCAATAGCTAAGGTACAATCGAATACTCCAGCTTTAATAGCAGTCCATGCCCCGTTGAATGCTGTACTTCCACTAGCACATGCATTTTCTACATTTGTTATTGGAACTTTATCTACTCCATTAGGAGTAAGTGCTACTTGCCCTCGGATGCTATGCTGAAAATCTGTCATTCCCCAACCAGTATTGGAAAACCATGCAGCTTCAATATTGGTTAAATCGAAATCGTTGTCATCTTGGAGGGATTTAAGTGCCTCCTTAGTCAAATCTTTAATGCTCTTATCAAGAAACTTGCCAAATTTAGTCATTCCTACACTATATACATAGACTTTATCGCTTATAATCATCACTTAATTAAACTAATTAATACAAGAAAATAATGCTATATTATTATCAGTTTCGCTTTTATAAAAAAAAAAAGAAATTAAATATAATTATTATATTTTACTTAATCGGATTATCCATCAGCAAGTCTTTCCATAGCCTCAACAGCTATTCGCATAAACTCGGCATAACCCATTACATCTTGGAGATTCCCTTCAATAACTAGATCTCCTGACATATAGGCGGAAGTACCATCAATATCTCCAGACATTATTCCCCCTAATGTTTCCCAATTAGCTTTCATTGTAAAGTTAGGATCATCTGTCTGTCCTTCACCGTAATCAAAAGCACTTTCACCAGCGGCAAGCCACCACGAGAAATCTTTGTCTGTAACGACCATCTGTCCAACAATTTTATCCATATCCTCTAATTCTTCTTTTAATTCCTCATCTTCAGCTGCTACTTGCTTCACAAGTTCCATTAATTTAAGAACATTCTTTGGATCATCCATCATAGTCTTACTTTCATTCATTTCTCTAACTTCATTTGCCAAATTCATATCAACCATTTTCATTACAACTCCTAAATATTCTGTTTTTATGAATTTTATAATTTATTTTTTAGATTCCGTTTTATAATTGAGTTTTAATATTTATAAAATTTTGTTTTAAAATCACCCTTAATTGAACTATTCAACTATTTTAAAATATAAAAAATAAATAATAAGTTTTCTTCTTTTTTTGTTATCAAAATTTTGAAAAAATTATTAAATAGATTGTGAACAATTGATAAATTATGAATGAAACTCAAAATGTGTATGAAGAAATAGAAAACATCGTAGGTACTAAATACGTTTCTGATTCTGAACCAGTTTGTTATTCTTATTCAATGAATTGTGATTTTACATTACAAGGCATCCCAGATATTGTTGTAAAACCAATAACTGTAGAGGAAATTTCTGAAATCCTAAAAGTTGCAAATAAATACGGGACAAAGATAATCCCCAGAGGGAATGGTGCAGATTTAACAGGGGGTGCAAAACCAATTGGCGATGGGGGAATTGTTCTAGATGTTACTCGTATGAATAAAATATTAGATATTGATGAAGAAAACCGAATTGTCACTGTTGAAGTTGGGATCTCTTGGAGTGAATTATGTGAGCAATTAAGCAATGTAGGAATCGGATATTATACAGGATCGACTGGTCCTGCTTCTGGATTCTCTGCAACTATTGGGGGTGGACTTTCAAATAATACAGTAGGGGGTGGGGGTGCTGCTATGTATGGAGCCGTAACTGAACAATGTGTAGGATTAGAGGTTGTCCTACCTACAGGAGAGATAATTTATACAGGGGCAAAGGCTAATACGTTTCGTGATAAACCTTTTACTAGGTTTGGGTTAGGAGCTGACTATTCTGGCATATTTTTAGGTGATGTTGGAATACATGGAATAAAGACAAAAGCCTCTTTGAATATATATTCTCTTCCAGAATATGCAGGATATGCAACATATGTAATTAAAAGAACCAAGGAAATGACTCCACCAGAACGAGCTTCGAAGGTAATGATCAAATGGCAACATGATAAATTACCGTTGCACGATTTCTTTTATTATACTCAATCTACTGTAAACTCACTAAAAGGACAAAAAATTGCCAAGCCTTTAATTGATGCAAAAGTTAGAGGTGCGACTTTATTTTATACTACGGTCGCAGATACTCAAAAACAATTAGACTATAATGTGGAAAGAATCGAAAAAATTGCTCAAGATGCAGAATTTGAGAAATTAGGTCCTACTGTGGAAGAAGGTAATATTGGAAAGTGGTTTTATGAAGAAGATGGAAGGTGGCAGTGGTCTAATCACAGTTGGGCGGGAGGATATTTATTTGGTATGGGGGGATGTGTGAAATGCCCTACGTATCAATTACCAGAGTACAGAATAATGTATGATAATTGGATTAAACGTAATTTTGCAAAAATGGCAGAAATGGGAGGGATAGGCGGCGGTGCGGAATTCGTAGCATTTGGAGTTAATCCAACATATATTGATGTTGCGGGTGGGGCTGGTGTTTTAAGCAGTGTAGAACACAGAGAGGCTCAAATAGAATTATGGAAAGACTTTTTAATTACTCAGATAAAAGAGTTAGGGGCAGTACACTACTGGATGGGTGAAATTATAGGAAGAAGCTTAGTTGATTCAGGAGCATTATCAGAAGAATATTACAACTTCATGATTACCATAAAGAAAGCGCTTGACCCTAACGGAATTCTATCTCCTGGCAAATTTTATCTAACTGAAAACTATTAAAAGGTGTTAAAAATGACTGAAATAAAAAAAGGTTTAAAGAATTTAAGCGTGTTTGAAGATGCAGCCATAGCATGTGCTCAATGTGGACAATGTCGAGTTGCTAATTGGCCATCAAAAGGAATTTTTTATAGTTGTCCTGTGTATAAATCAGATATTGTGCCAAAATTTGAACCATTTAACCCTCGAGGTAAAAATGTTATTCTAAAAGGACTTTTTAGGGGAGATTTAAAACTAAGCCAAGAAATAAGCAATCTAATATTTCAGTGTACACTTTGCGGACTCTGTGAAGAATTATGTTTTAACTCTCAAAATGAGAATTTTGATTTTCCCATGAAGACAATTATGGACCATGTCAATGTATATGAAGCCCTAAGAGCTGACTTAGTTGAAGCTGGATATCCAATTGAGTCTCAAGTTCCTATGAATAAAGCAATGTTTGAATTATTGAATCCATATGAACGAGATAATAAAGACAAAATTGACTGGACTAAAGAACTAGATTTTAAAGTTAAAGATGCAAGCAAAGAAGATGCTGAATCCCTTTACTTCGTTGGATGTACCTCGGCTTTAACACCTCTAATCCATCGTGTTGCAATAGCTACCGCAAAAATATTTGATAAATTGGGTATAGATTTTTCAGTTTTTGGAGAACATGAAGTTTGTTGCGGGAGTGTAGCTATGCGAACTGGAGATAGAAAGTCATTTGAAAAAGTTGTAGAAGAGAATGTTAGGTTTTTTAACGATAGAGGAATAAAAACAATTGTCACAAGTTGTGCTGGTTGTTATAGAACATTTAAAAAGGATTATGGAGATAGATTAGAAGGCATCAAGATACTCCATTCAGTGGAATTTTTAAACAAAATTGTAGCAGAAAAAGATGTAAAGCTAAAAAACTTGGATATAAAAACCACATACCATGATCCTTGTCATATCGGAAGACATATGGGTTTATATGAAGAACCAAGAGATATATTAAAGAAAATTTCAAATTTAACAGAGATGAAAACGAATCGTATAGGGGCAATGTGCTGTGGAGCTGGAGGTGGAGTGAGAAAAGGATTTCCAGAATTATCTATGGATTTGGCTAAAAATAGGGTTAAAGAAGCTGAAGAAACAGGTGCAGATTATCTAGTTAGCACTTGTCCCTTCTGTTATCGAAATCTTTCTGATGCTATACAAGAACTAAATTCAAATCTTAAGATGACTGATTTAGTTGAGTTAATTTTAGAATCTCTTTCTTAAATAAAATTGTATTTTTTTTTTATTTTCTTTTATAATTTTCCTTTATACCTCTTGTTTTCCTGCTTGTGGAATACTTGCCTCTTCTTGTATTTCAGGACCCTCTGCACCTTCTCTAAACCAAGTTACTGGTCTGAATTCACGTGGTACCATCCCTTCTTGTTTAAATCTCGGGTAACCAAGACATAATGAACTAGCTACAGACCAGGGTTTTTTAATACCTAATTTTTTCTTTATTGGTTGGAAAAAATTAATACCCGCAGCAATAAATCCATTCCAACAGGCTTTTATTCCTAAAGAATTTGCGACTAAATTCATATTCTGTCCGCATATACCAATATTTAATTCAGCACTTCCTATAGATCTTTCGTCAGCGAGTAATAATATCACAGCAGGTGCATCCATACTTGGATAAAGTTCTTTATGTTTAGCCATTACACCAAAACCTCCAAGCATAACCCGAGGATCAAATGCTGCAACACTGAATGGAGGACCCTCTACCATAGATGCTAATCCCTTTACTGTTTTATCATTTACATACATATTATATAAATTCGCTAGTAAATTCTTAGTTGTTTTGTCAATTTCAGCAAGTAATGCTTTATCAGTGATAACAATGAATCTCCAAGGTTGACAATTTCCAGCACTTGGGGCAAATCTTCCGGCTTCCAGAACTCTCTGAATCAACGTCTCTGGTATAGGTTTATCCTTATAATTTCTTACGCTTCGACGAGTAAAAACCGCTTTTTCAATTTCATTCCATTCTTTTGGATTTCCTTCCTCATCTTTTGCCTCAAGTGGCAATTTAGCAGGTAGAGGATGAGGTTCAGTCTTCCAGAATCCATCATCTACATGGTAACTATCTATTATATTGACAGCATCATTTGGACAGGCTACTTTGCAGTTATAACAACTGAAACAAGCATAATCCTCCTTCATTACAGGAAAATCTTCCTCATTTTTTTCCCAACATCGAAATGGGCAGTTATCCATGCATAATCCACATTTATTACATTTATCTTCATCTACTTTCATAACACCCATATGAATTTCATCCATATTGGGTCGCAAAATATGTTCTACATTTTCCCATGGCATAATTTATACTCTCTATTAATTTCTTATATTGACTAAAATATTAAGTTATAAAATATTAAATTAGCAATATTTTAAACTTTATAGAATTCTTAAAAAATCCTATATTTTTTGTGAAAAAATTCCCTCAAAATGATAAATGGTGGGAGATCAAAAAAGAAGCAGATCGTCTCAATATGAAAATTGGTGATTACGTTATTTTCTGTCATGATCTTAGAAAAAAGATGGATAATAAAGATAAGATTCTGAAAATTTTAGAGACTCCATTATCGGATGGTTTAAAAAACGTAGATGTAATAAAAGCAAGCAAGAGTATGTGGAAATCATGAGGGGAATTGATTCGAACATCCTTGTGTATGCTTTAAATAAAGATCTTACTGAACATTTACCTTGTAAAGGACTTTTAATAAATATAGTTAATGGAAAAGAACTCGTGAGCATCCCATCAATAGTATTCATGGAATGTTTTCATGCCTTAGTTAAAGCATTTAACTATAAAGAGGTTGAGGTTAAAAAAAGGTTAATTGCCATTTTTGACTCGAAAAATATCAATGTACTCGATATTTCTACATCTTCAATCTTACGTGGATTTGAGATCGCTGAACAATATGGAACTGGAGGAAGGGGCTCCTTAATTGTGGCAAGTTTACCAGAAAACAAAATTCAAGAGATTTATTGTCATGATATAGATTTTGATAAAATTTTGCTCATAAAAAGGATAGACCCAATATATATCCACTCATTAGGTAAAATATTTTCTACTTCACAGTCTGTATCAGTACGTTTGAAAGAATATTGGAATCGATGTTAAAACTTCAAAAAAATAAAATACAAATAAAATTGGTTTAGATCTCAGAAAGATAAAAGGGGAATAAAACAAGTCATATTAATGTATGGCAAATCATCAATTTATTATATTTTACACTATTTTTAAAAGTAATATTACTGCTAGTTATTAAAAAATTATGTCAATACCGATTGAAACACTCAGGAAAAATTTAAGAGAAAGGAATAATATTACCCCCACCTCCACTTTTGCTGACCTTGTAAAACGAAAAGCAGAGGTTGCCGGCGATAAAGTTTTCCTAACATTTATTAGAGATTTTGATAAGGGAATTGATGAAAAATATACTTATAGAGATATGTACTTAAAATCCAATCGTTTTTCAAACGCCCTACAAAAAATAGGAATAAATCGAGGTGAAGGCCTTTCTCTTTATCAAATTAATAGTCCCGAATTTTTATTTGTATTGTTTGGCGCATGGAAAATAGGGAATTATGTAGTATTGGTGAATACAGGATTAAAAGGAGAGGGATTGCAATATATCATTGATCATAGTGATAGTAAAACATTGGTACTACATTGGACTTTAATAGAGAATTATTTAAATATAAAAGATCAGTTACCAAAAATTAAGCATGTTATTGTAGATACCAATGAAGCTCCAGCTGATTTTAAATTACCTGAAGGCATTTTATCTCTTCAGAAATTAATGAAAGATGAGTCAGAAGATGATCCTAAAGTAGATATAAGACCAGATGACATGTTAACATTAATGTATACATCTGGAACTACAGGTTTGCCAAAAGCAACGACATTTTTTCAGAGAAGTGTATATGGAGAAGCACTCCTTGGTGTACTTCTATGGGCCCTTAGATGGAAAGAACCAGGAGCTAAATTATATACATGTTTACCATTATTTCATGGAAATGCCCTTCAATTATGCACTATGCCTGGATATTATGCTGAAATCCCTGTAGTACTTTCTAAAAGATTTTCAGCATCTAGATTTTGGGATATAATACGAAAATATGAAGTTACAACTTTTAACACTTTAGGCTCAATGCCACAGTATCTTATGAAGCAACCAGAACGTCTAAATGATAAAGCTCATAAAGTACGTGTAGTTTCTTCTGCTGCTGCTCCAAAAGAACTTGTTAGGGATTTCGAGGAACGGTTCAATGTAAAATTGCATGAAGGCTATGGAGCAGTTGATGGTAGTAATTTTAGTTTAAGTACTGAGGGTAATCCTGACGCTCCTGTAGGTTCAATGGGAAAACCGATATCAGGTGCTATAGCAGAAATTATGGACGATGATTTAAATATCTTAGAGCCTAATGAGATTGGGGAATTGGTATTTTTTGTCAAAGAAAAAGAAAAAGAAATGAGAAAAGTAACTTACTATAAAAATCCAGAAGCATCCGCAGCGCGGATCCAAACAGCTCCCGATGGTAGGTCTTGGTTTCTCACAGGAGATTTAGCAACTAAGGATGAAAATGGCTGGTTCTTTTTTGTGGATCGAAAGAAAGATTCGATTCGACGCCGTGGAGAAAACATAGCAGCTTGGACTGTAGAACGCGCGATTAATGGTCATGATAAGGTATTGGAATCTGCTGCCTATGGTATAAAAGGTCATCAAGTTGGAGAGGATTATGCCGAAGATGAGGTTATGGTTGCTGTAGTATTACAACCCAATGAGACGATGACTCCTGAAGAGTTGTTAGATTACCTCCAAGATAAACTCGCTTATTTCCAAATACCACGATTCATAGATTTTGTAGATGAGTTGCCAAAGTCGAAAGTTCATAGAATAATGAAGAGGTTTCTTAAAGAACGTGGAGTAGTCGAAACAACTTATGATCGTGAAAAAGCAGGTTATGAAATAAAGAGATAAACGTAATAGGATTTTAATCTTTTTTTTAAAAATTTTTTCCAGATATAAAATTATACCAATCTTATTGGTTAATCTTGTTGTGAGCGAGATTAACAGTTTTTTAGATTAAAAATTCACATGACTATTCTGTAAATACCAGAAAAATACTATGAATTAAAAAGATAATTTTTTATTAAATAGATTTTTATTATTTTTTTATTTAAAGTAAATATAACAATCTCTTATAAGAAAAGTTTGAAAATTGAAAGGGTGAAAATAATGTCTGATTTTAAAATAACAGCAACAACAACATTTAATGATGTTGTGAAAAATAAAGCTGATACTGTAGGCGACAAGGTATTTTTAACTTATGTTCGGGATTTTGATAAAGGAATCGATGAAAAATATACATATCGAGATATGCATGTATATTCAAATCGGTTGGCAAATGGATTATCAAAATTTGGATTGAAACCAGGAGTTGGTCTTTCATTAATGGAAATTAATTCTCCCGAATTTTTATTTACTTTATTTGCGACATGGAAACTTGGAGGGTATGCTGTGTTAATTAATACTGCTTTAAGGGGGATAACATTACAATATGTTATTGATCATAGTGATTCAGAGATTTTAATGATACATTGGAGTATGATTGATGCTTACTTGGACATTAAAGATCAATTACCCAAAATTAAGCATGTTATAGTGGAAATAAATGAAGCACCGGCAGACTTTAAGCTTCCAGATGGCATGATTTCATTTCAAGAACTTATGAAATCACCTGATGATGATATTGAAGCCGAAATTGATTTTAAAGAAAAATGTTATCTCATGTATACTTCAGGTACTACAGGACCTCCAAAAGCTACTACATTTATTTATAATCGCACACTTGCAGGAAATGCTCTACAAACATCCGCTGGTTTAGTAAGAATATTTCTTGGAGGTGGAGATAATGTATTATTCACATGTTTACCATTATTTCACGGAAATGCTCTCCAAATAACAACAATGCCGGGATATATGACAGAAACTCCTGTAGTCATTTCTAAAAGATTTAGTGCGAGCCGACATTGGGATATATGCAGAAAATACAAGGTTACGTCCTTTAACTTATTAGGTGCCATGCCACAATTTTTATTAAAACAACCAGAGCGTCCTAATGATGGTGAAAATGATGTTAAATTGATAATTTCAGCTGCGTGTCCTAAAGAATTAGTTATACCATTTGAGAAGCGTTTCAATATAGAGATAAATGAATTTTATGGCGCAGTTGATGGAGGTGGGTACTTACTTGGTCCTTTTTTCCAAAAGGATGTTCCTGTAGGCTCAATGGGTAAACCTTTAGGAGGTACTAAAGCAGGTATTATGGATGAGGAAGGAAATTTATTAGGGCCTGATGAAGTAGGAGAATTGGTTTTTTTAGTAAATAGAGGTGAGCTAGAAATGCGGAAGGTTACGTACTATAAAGACGAAACTTCTACTAAAGAAAAAATTCGTAAAGCAAAAGACGGAAATTTATGGTTTCACACGGGAGATCTAGCAACAAAAGATGCCGATGGCTGGTTTTACTTTGTAGATAGAAAAAAGGATTCTATTAGGCGAAGGGGTGAGAATATTTCACCGTGGTCAATCGAGCGTGTAATAAATCAGAACGACAAAGTGCTAGAATCTGCTGCCTACGCGGTTCAAACTTCAGAAGTGGCTGAAGACGAGGTAATGGTTTCAGTCGTACTTAAACCTGGTGAGGAAATGACACCTGAAGAGCTTCTTGATTATTGTCAGGGGAAAATGGCTTATTTTATGATACCAAGATTTGTCAATTTCATTGATGCGCTCCCTAAAAGTGAAGTACATAGAACTTTAAAGCAAATCCTTAAAGATGAAGGAGTAACAGAAACAACTTATGATAGGGAAAAAGCCGGGTATGAAGTAAAAAAATAAAGCTAATTTTATTATAATTCCCTCTTTTAATTTTGTCATAATAGTTATATTCTTGTTAGCTTTCTTCTCGACAAAAATATTTTTGGTATTAAAGTATGGAAATATATAAGTCCGTGCTGGACATCCTTTTGTTTCTCTTGCACATTATACCAAAACCACTGAAGACTTTATTAGACAAATGTTTTCTGAATGGAGATTGACTAAAACTTTTTCTGATCGGGATGGTAAATGTGGAGATTATCGGACTAAAAAATCGGAGTAATTTTTACCTCGAGTTTATTGGTTTTTTTTTCAGAGAATAGATCATAAAATAAAAATTAATCAAAAAATTTGAGTATGTATGACATTACCTTTAGAAAGCATAACTATTTTAGATTTGTCGCGAATGCTTCCTGGTCCCTATTGTACTATGATCCTATCAGATCTTGGAGCAAATGTTATTCGTGTAGAAAACCCAAGCGATCCTATGCGTAATTTGCCACCTTTCTTTAAGAAGGGTAACTATTACGAGAGTGCTTTTAACGCAGTTCTCATGAGAAATAAGAAATCATTAACATTAAATTTAAAAACTGATGAAGCCAGGAAGATATTCTACAAATTAGTTAAAAAAGCAGATGTTGTTATGGATACTTTTCGACCTAAAGTCATGGAAAAGTTAAAGATTGATTATAACACATTATCATCAATTAATCCCTCAATAATCTGTTGTTCGATGACGGGTTATGGTCAATATGGACCTTATGAACAAAAAGCAGGTCATGATATCAATTATATAGGAATCAGTGGGATATTAGAAGCTACTAGAGAAAGAAAAATTTTTGGGAAGGAAGATCAAGAGAGACCACCGTTAGTTCCGGGACTTTCCCCTGCAGATATTGGTGGGGCATTAGTTGCGGCTATAGGTATACTTGGTGCTCTCTTTGAGAGAGAACAAAACCCTGAAAGAAGAGGTCAATTTGTAGATATATCTATGACAGATGCTACCTTCTTCTTCCAGCCAATTGTAGCTGCAAATAAATTTGTGAGTGATTTAAGTGGAAAAAAAGGGTGGAACTCAGGAAGGGGCACTGGATCACCTTACTATGGTGTTTATAGAACAAAAGATAACAAATATCTAGCTGTTGGAGCAATTGAGCCAAAGTTTTGGCATGCTCTCTGTGAAGGATTGGGAAGAAAAGATTTGAAAGGAAAGCAATTCGTACAGAAGGAAGAGAATGAAAGAGTTATCAATGAAGTGAAAACTGAATTTTTACAAAAAACGCAAGCAGAATGGCTTGAAATTTTCGAAAATTATGATACCTGTATATCACCTGTTAAAAATTTCTGGGAAGCGTGCGAGGATCCACAAATAATCGCTAGAAACATGATTGTGAAGATGGACCATCCTATTTTAGGGAAAGTTCAAAACCTTGCTTCTCCAATTAAACTATCTAAGACACCAGCTACAATCAGAAGTTTTGCTCCTAAATTTGGGCAAAATACTGAGGAAATATTGAAATCTCTTAATTATTCCGAGGAAGAAATTCAAAATTTTAAAAAAAATAATGTGGTATAATTTAATTTTTCAAACCTCGTCTATTTTTAAGTCCTATAATTATTCACTCCTCTTTTTCCTCAAATACAGAAAAAGGATCTCTTTCTTGTTCCTCAAGCAATGTGTTGGTGTTGCGTTCTACTTCACGAGATTGTGTGCCAGTCTTTAAAACTAAGTTCATTCGTTCCTTTGAGGTGGGTAAAGCTACAGATTTTCCGAAGAGGTACTGTTCCTCCAAGAGCGCATCTACAATCGGTAATTCAACTCCCGCCAATACTGATTTTTTTGCTATAGCTATTGACTCAGCAGGGAATGAGGCAATTCTATAAGCCAAATTTTCAACATAGAAGCTTAGCTTACCTGGTGGAAGAGCACGGTTTATTAGCCCATAAAGCTCAGCCAATTCAGCAGGAAAATCATGACCTCCAAGAACAACCTCCATTGCACGCCTTCGTCCAACTGAACGAGGAATTCTAATAGTCCCACCACCTCCTGGTATAATCCCTACCCCGATTTCTGGTTGACCGAATACTGCTTTTCCAATAGCCCCAAATATCATATCAAGACTTTGAATGAATTCATATCCTCCGCCCCGCACTTTACCTTCAACTTTAGCAATTGAAACTTTTGACATAGTACGATATGTCTCATGTATTTGATGACCAAGGTGTAATTCGGTGGATTTTGGAGGTGCTTCATCAGGCATTGTAACCAATCCTCCAACATCAAAATGCGCTATAAAAAAATCAGGATCAGCACTATCAAAAACTATAACTCGGACCTTATCATCATTCTTAACAGTATTTGCAAGAATACCAAATTCCCCCATCAATTGAAGATTTAATAAATTCATTGGGGGATTATCTATTGTTACAAATGCAACACCCCTGTCTACTCTCACTTTTAACATTTTAAGTTTGTCATAACTCATCTCTTTTCATCCTCTCCATTTATCATAAAATAAATCCTTAAATTGTTGATTTATTCTATGAACTTATTTTAAGTAGAAATACAATTATAACTTTTGGATAACAAAAAATCGAAATTTTTTGCATTTTTTTGAAACTTTCTAAGTATTGGGTGATTGTCAAGAAATTTTGGAATGAAACTTTTCAATCCACTGAATTTCAATAAAAAATTATTTTTTCTCAAGTTTTTTATTAAGTTTTTTAACCCATTTTGAAACTTCAAGTTCTCCCTCCCTTGTTTGCCCACCAATTTCAAGAAACAAACTCATTCTTTCTTTTGCGGCAGTTGAAGTACATGTTAAATTGAATAAGTGTTGTTCTTCTAATAATCCTTCTGTAACAGGTTTTTCTAGAGCTAATAATACCGCCTTTTTTGCTGCGGCGATCGTTTCTGCGGGATATGATGCAATTCTATATGCAAGTTCTTCTACAAATGGTGTTAATTCTTCAGGGGGAAGGGCACGATTTATATAACCGTATCTTTCAGCTATTTCTGCAGAATAATCTGAACCTCCTACAACTATTTCCATAGCCCTTGATCTTCCTACAAGACGAGGAAGCCTTTGAGTTCCTCCTCCTCCAGGAATTATTCCTAATGGAATTTCTAACTGACTTAAAGTAGCCTTTCCAATAGCTCCAAATCTCATATCAAGTGACAATACAAATTCACTTCCTCCGCCCCTTACTCGTCCCTCAATTTTTGCGATTGAGATCTTTTGCATAGTACGATATGCCTCTTGCAATTGGTGACCCCCATGTAAAGTTTTAGGTTTTGGAGGTGCTTCATCGGGATATTCTAGAAGAAGTCTTACGTCGTAATGACAAATAAAATAGTCAGGATCAGCACTGTCAAATATTATTACTTTTACGTTATCATCTCTAGATACCTCCACTGCAAGTTTTCCAAATTCACCATAAAGTTCATTATTTAGTAAATTGATAGGCGGATTATCGATAGTAGCAAAAAGAACTCCTCGGTCAACTCGAATCTTTATAAGCTTATAATCTTTATATGACATTTCAATTTTTCACTTTAGAATTTAAGTTTTTTAAATCTATATTATTTAGAGATAAATTTAGATAGAAATCTATATATAGATTTTGAATAATAAGAAGTAAAAATAACTAAAATAAAAGAAGAATAAATATAAAATTTAGAGATCTCTTGAAAAGACATGCATTACATTAGTAAAACCTACACCTGGTTGTCCTAAGGTATGTTGAAGTCCAAGATCAAGATGTTTATCTGGAACTTGTCGTTTAGCGACTTCCTTATGTTTTGTCATTTGCCAGAAGATTTCAGCTACCTGTCGTACACCAGTAGCTCCTAATGGGTGTCCAACAGATAGTAAGCCCCCACTAGGATTTATGGGAAGATCACCATCAATTTCTACAACACCGTCATTAATCATGGCAGAACCTTCACCTTTTTTACAGAAACCGAAATCTTCATAATGAACATACTCTGAAATTGAAAAGCAATCATGACATTCAACGAAACCTCTGTCATAGAAATCTTTTGGTCCAACCTTTGCCATTTTATAAACTTTCTGTGAAATTAAGTAATCTGTAAGAAATCCTGGAGGGTAATAACTTCCAGTTTCCTTGAACCAAATTCTTTCATTCGCACTTCCAAAATTGCTTCCCATAGCACTTCCTTTAACCCAAATTGGACTTTCTATATGATGTTTTTTGACAAAATCTTCACTCATAAGTATTACGGCTGCAGCTCCATCCGTTCGAGGGCAACATTGTGATCTAGTCAGTGGATCATTTATCATAACATCATCTAAAACCTCCTGTAAAGTCATGATATTCTGAAATTCTGCTTTAGGATTTTTTGAACCATTTCTTCTGCTTTTTACTGTTATATTGGCAAGGTCCTCTACTTTTGTGCCATACATCTTCATATGTGCTCGAGCCATTAAAGCAAAACCTGCTGCCATACCACCACCTCCACCTCCACCTCCTGCCATAGGTGAACCGTGAGCAAAAGCTTTTGCTTCGATTTGAAACCGAGTTCCTCCACCAACAGCACCCATTGATACATCTTTCATTTTCTCAATTCCCATTGCCATTACACAGTCACTCATTCCTGAAGCTATGTCCATATAAGCTATTCGGAACGCATTAGAGCCAGCACTACATGCATTCACTACTCTTGTAATCGGAATTCCAATCATTCCACATTCATTCATGATTTCATGACCAACACCTACACCCCCACAACTGCCATAATAACAACTTTCAATCAGTTTACGATCAATTCCGGCATTTTCTATGGCATCATTTACCGCAGGTCTTCCAATTTCTTGATATAAGAGTGCATCGAGTCTTCCAAAAGGAGACATTCCCGCACCTACTACTGCTACATTTTTCATTTTATTAACCCTCCAGTAATTTAAATATATTATTCTTCTCATCAGGTATTAACTCTACCCTTTTCCCGATTTCGAGTTCGTCGATACTTTTAACATCAAATGATCCGCTTACTCCCATAGAATCTTTTCCATTCTCAGAAAAAATCCGGACCATGCCAAAAAAGAGCTGTTTATCGGTTTCCTTCCTTTTATATGATGAGGTGTAGGTTGTAATCTCACCCTTAGGTCCGAATACAACCTCAGCAAAATCAGTACCTTGACATATATTACAATAAGTTCTTGGTGGATTTCTAATATTTCCACATTTAGAGCATTTAAAAACTTTAATTTTATTTCCAATTTTTGTTTGGACTTTTAAACGTGTTATTAGACTTTCTTGAATACTTCTCATCATAATTACCTTTAAATTATGCTATCTTAGATAATGAAATGCTAATTCATATAATTTTCGAAAATATTTCATTTGAAAAAACTTGTTTTACTTATAAAGTTTTCAATTTGCTTTTATATTATCAACTTGTTTAGTATTTTAACTATTCTCCCTTTTTCAATGGAACTCTGACTATTATTTATTCTGAAATCAATTTATCAGTATTCTATAAGAATTGAAAAAAACAGAATAAAATGCCAAACTAAAAATGGTTATAAAAATTTAATTTCAAATATTAGATGAACTAAGAGTAGGTTCTATTTTTGTATAAGTTACATTCTAAAACAAGTGAAATTGATGGAGTATTTCGATTTCAAATCGATTTTCCTACTTCATACGGTTTAAGATTCGTGTGCATGTATTTATTTAAATCCGAAGATACCTATATTTTAATTGATGCGGGATTAAATTTCACTGATTGGGAGAAATCTTTCTATTCGGAACTTGAAAAATTAAATATATCTATTGAAGACATTGATTACTTAATAGTGACACATGAACATCCAGATCATTTAGGATTAATGAATTCTTTAAAGAGAAAAAATCCTGATATTCAAATCTTAATGCATGAACTAACCCAAGATAGTATGAGCTGGATGATAAATAGGGATAATATTAGTGAAAGGCAGAAGGGATCTGAGGAATTATCACAACAAATGATAAAGTACGGTGTTAGCCAAAAACAGGGAGAAAGAATTATGAAATTTCTCACTGCAATGCGAAGTTTCACACAATATCAGGCACCTGATAGAATTTTGCGCGATAATGAGGAAATCTCTATAGGTGGCAACAAGTTAAAAACGATTTGGACCCCTGGCCATTCACTAGGTCATATTTGCATTTTTAATGAAAATACTTCTCACTTATTTGCAGGAGATCATATTTTATCCAGGATAACTCCACACATAGGGAGTTATATGGTACCAGCGGATATCTCAGAAAATTATCAGAGTTATGATTTCAACAATGTTTTGAAATATTATTTAGAATCCTTAGATCGCATTGATGCTCTACATCCTAAAATTATCTTTCCTGCCCATCAAGAAGTCATTTACGATTCTCATAGGCGAATATTAGAAATGAAAGAACATCATCGAAATCGGTTATCTGAGATTTCTCGGTTAATTGAAAATAACCCATTAACTCCTTTCAAGATTTCTCAAATTCATTTTGGAGATGATTTAGATGAGATTAACACATACTTAGGATTAGGGGAAGCTTTAAGTCATTTAATTTATTTAGAACATCAAAATAAAGTAAAAAGAATTGAAAAAGATAAAAAAATCTATTTCATAAAAACTTGAGATTTAATCATCAAATGATTGTAAAATTGCATCGAAACGTTCTTTTACTCGTTCTTTCCAAAATGCATCTTTATGAGTAAAAATATATAATTTTTCTTTATTAATAGCCTGGAACACGATATCCGCAACTTCTTCAGGTAATAGCATAGGAGAGCTTTCCATTAACTCTTTTATTTGCTCTGCTCTTTCTTCATCCCTTTCTTCAGGATTTAATAGCTCTTTTCTTCGATCTTCAGATATACGATTAAGGGCTGACAGAAATATATTGGTTTTAACAAATCCTGGACACAGAACTGAAACTTTAATATTTGGCCCATTTTCCTCTAATTCAAGAGCCAATCTCTCTGTAAGGTGCACGAGGGCATGTTTACACGTCCCATATGTAGCCCCACCTACACCATTGGAGATTACTCCTTCTATTGATGAAGTATTTACAATGTGACATTCATTACCTTGTTTAAGCATGATGGGAATAAAAGTCTTAATACCATGAATTACTCCCATTAGGTTAGTTCCAAGTACAAATTCCCAATCTTCTAATCCGTACTCCCAAGTAAGGTTAGGAATAGCAACCCCCGCATTATTAAATAGCAAATTAACCTCTCCGAAGGTTTCCACAGTTTTATTTGCTAACATATTAACGTCATCAGGATTTGAAACATCAGCTATAATTGATAATGTATCAGCCCCTTCTCTTTTTAATTTTCTTTCTAATCTTTTTAAACGTCGCTCATCAACATCTGATATAACTACTTTCATTCCTTCTTTAGTACATCGCTCTGCTAGCCCTTGGCCAATGCCACTGGCAGCACCAGTGATAACTGCTACTTAATTTTTAAAATTCTTCATAACTCATCATTTAATATATTAATTATCCAATTCATTAAGAATCTCATCAAATCGTTGTTTTACCAATCTCTTCATGATCGCATCTTTGTGGGTAAAAATGTATAACTTTTCATCCATAATACCTTGAAATGTGATATCTGCAACTTGTTCGGGAGGCATAAGTGTCGTTTCTTTACCCAGCTCTTCAAGTGTATATCCAAAATGTGCAAAATAATCTTTTCCTCTTGTACTTTCAACTAGTTGATCTGGTGGATTCTGAAATTCTTCTGGGCGATGAATATCACCTAAGAAAATTCTTGTATTAACGAATCCTGGACATAATACTGAAACTTTCAATTTAAACTCTTTCATTTCTAAATCAGTTCGTAAGGTTTCGGTTAAAGAAATTACACCATGCTTAGAAACACCATAAATAACACCACCAGGACCAGAACCAGAAGCCAATCCTTCCATGGATGCAACATTTACAATATGACATTCACCGCCTTGTTTTAACATAATAGGAGTAAAAATTCTTACACCATGAATAACACCCCATAAATTCACCCCTAATTGCCATTCCCAATCTTTTAGAGTATAATTCCAGGTGTATTTAGTATTACCGATTCCCGCATTATTAACTAGTAGATGAACTGCTCCATATGTATCAATTGTCTTCTTTGCTAATGTTTCCATATCGTTGACCTTTGAAACATCTGTTAAAACTGTAATGAATGTAGCTCCAATTCTTTTCATTTTTCTTTGGGCACTTCTTAAGAATCTTTCATCAATATCTGCCAATATTACTTTCATACCTTCTTTAGCACACCGTTCTGCTAAAGCAAAACCAATACCACTTCCCGCTCCTGTAATAACGGCAACCTTACCTTTAAATTCTTTCATATTAATTATTTTATAATAAAAAATAAAAAGATTATTTTTAGATCTAATTTTGAATTAAAAACCCTAGAAATATAAATAGGTTTTAATTTAACACACTAATATCAGACATTATATTGAAATAAAATTGGAATAGAAGTTTTAAATAATGAAAGCAGCAGTTTTTTATGGTCCAAGAGACATCAGAACTGAAGAAGTGGAAAAACCTAAAATTCAAGACAATGAAATTCTTATTAAAGTAAAGGCTTGTGGGATATGCGGCTCAGACCTGCACATGTATAAATTAAATCTGTTTACTCTGGTTCTTGTAAGGCCTCTAGCAATGGGGGGAATACCTGGTCATGAATTCAGTGGTTATGTAGAAAAAGTAGGAAATAAAGTAAATGGAATAAAGGAAGGTGATAGAGTTGTAGCATTGAATGCTGGCGGTATGGCAGAATATGTTCCAGTTCCCGTTCTTGAAGGATTCAATGTGTATAAAATACCTTCAGAAGTTTCATATGAAGAAGCAGCGACACTTGAACCTCTAAGCAATTCATATCATGCGATGATGAAAGGTAATCCTTCTAAAGAAGATAATGTCGTTATATTTGGAGCTGGAACAATCGGATTAGGCATAATTCAATGCTTGAAAGCTCTTGATATTAGTATTAATAAACTGATTGTAATTGATTTATCAGATCATCGCTTAAACACAGCAAAACAGTTAGGTGCTGATGAGGTTATCAATGCAAGAAAAAATAATCCCCGTATAAGAATAAGTAAACTCGTTGAATCTATACCTTTACCACAAGCTCCAGATATCAAAATGCCTAAAGTTGATGTTATATATGATTGTGTAGGTCATATGAAAGATCATAAAGGGCCTATAGTCCTCCAGCAAGCAATCGATATAGCAAGTGTAGGTACGGGTAGAATCGTGATTCACGGAATATTTGAAGATACAATCCCTCTAAATCTTGTAGCATTGGTTGCAAAGCAAATAACTATCATGGGATCATTTGGATTTATTCCTGAGGAAGTTCAAAAATGCTTAAAATTACTTCAAACTAAAAAAGTAGATCAGTCAAAAATTATTTCTCATGAATTTCCATTGGATAGGGCTAAAGAAGCTTTTGAAACTCAATGTAATACAGATGAGTCTATAAAGGTTTTAATAAAACCTTAATTAGAGCTTATTTTTTAATATTAGATGCTTTAGATTACATCTTTTCATTTTAGCTTTCTCTAAGTTCCCGAATTGAGGTGCATCCTAAAGGCATGTCTTCAATCTTATTTTAATAATAATATAAAGACTAATTAATAAAAATACGTTTATCAAATTTGTCGCTTTATAAAAAACACTTTTATATACATAATGAATTCATTATTACTAAATTGAGTTATTTTTTAACCTAATAAAGTCTCATTAAAAAATTCGAATAGAAAGAAAAATAAAATAAAAGAAAGTGGCAATTAAAATGAAAGATTATACTGATTGGGAACCTTTTTTAGATTTTGAAAACGAATCACCATATATTGAAAACCCAAATCGTCCCTGGTTTAAATATAGACCAGAAAATGTGCCAAAATCAATAAAATTTGAACCAATACCCGTACATGAATTTATCAAAAAAGGAGCTGGGCAGTTTCTTAATAATGTATGTGTGTACTATAAACCATCGGATAAAAAGTATACATATAGAGAATTAATATATACCGCAGATAAAATAGCAAATGCTTTACACGAAGCTGGTATTAAAAAAGGTGATGCGGTAGGAGTGATGTCAAGTAATTGCCCGGAATTCTTGTTTTGTCTCCTAGGTATCATGGAAACAGGTGCTGCTGTTGTCCCTATAAATTCTCTACTCAAGGAAGCAGATGTTGTTCACATTATTAAAGACGCCGGAAACATTAATACTGTTTTCATCCATAAGAATCAATATCGAGTAATAAAACGAGTTAGAAAACAAGTTGAATTAGAAAATGTGATTTTAATCGGTACCGAAGAAGCAAAGGAAGATACAATTACATTAACAGAATTCATTAATGGTAAATCACCCAAACCTCCAGAAGTCGAATTTGATCCATTAAATGATGTTGCTGCTTTATTATATACTGGCGGAACAACAGGTTTACCTAAAGGAGTAATGCTAACTCATAATAATTTAGTAGCCGATGCCCTCTCAGCAATGTATATGGCGGGTGAACCAGCAGAAGATGAACCTAGTGCTTATGGTGTTGGTGTAAATTTATCAATTCTGCCCTTGTGTCATTCTTTTGGTTTTACAGTCGTTATTATTGCCATGCATATAGCCGCAATGTTAGTCATGTTCGCATCTTTTAATCCATCTGAGGTATTAGAAGCTATTGAATATTATAAAGTAAAAGGATTTGTTGGAGTTCCAGTCATGTTCCAGATGATCGTTAATTCTCCTGACTTCACAGAACGAGATTTATCTAGCATTGAAACCGCTGGTGCCGGTTCTGCTGCACTTCCTCTTGAAATATCCAAGAAATGGGAAGAAGTAACGGGTATAAAACCAGGACAAGGTTTTGGACTAACTGAAGCGTCACCTATAACACATACAGCTACTACTTGGATGCCTGAAATAAAATCTGAAAGTATTGGTGTTCCAATAATCAACACTGATTCTAAAATTGTAAATCCTGAAACTTTAGAAGAACTTCCAATAGGAGAGATAGGAGAACTACTCATTAAAGGACCTCAGATAATGAAAGGATATTGGAATCAACCGGAAGAAACAGAAAAGAATATTATAAATGGATGGTTAAGAACAGGTGACCTTGCCCGAATGGACGAACAAGGTTATTTTTACATTGAAGGACGCACAAAAGACATGATAAAGTACAAAGGATATAAAGTCATGCCTCGGGAAGTTGAAGAGAAATTATACGAACATCCTGCTGTTTTAGAAGTAGGTGTAGTTCCTGCACCCGATCCAAATATTGGGGAAACAATAAAAGCATGTATCGTACTTAAGCCAGAATACAAAGATAAAACTACAGAGAAGGATATAATCGAATGGGCAAAAGAAAGAATGGCAGGATATAAATATCCACGACAAGTTGAGTTTTTAAATGTTTTACCACGTACTGCTGTTGGTAAAGTATTTAGAAGAAAATTAAGGGAACAAGCCTTTAAAGAGGAATAAACCTAATTTATTTTTTTTATTTTAATATTTCATTGACACTCTCTTAGACTTTTAAATTTTGAAAGTAAAAAAAGAAAGAAGAAAAAATTTTTATTTATTTCTATCTTTTAAAAAGAACAATATTGTGTTAAGTAGTCCAGCGATTATGCTGCCATAGAAACTTTCCAAAGGCCACCATTCAAATTCGCTATATTCTGCTCCGAATGAAGAAATACCGATAATTGCAAGGAGGAATGTCAAGAATGCTAAACCCATACCAATTTTGTCTAAATCCATTTTGATGAACCTATTAGGAACCAGGTCGTTTAAAACCACAACTACTTGAATTATTAATAAAATTAACATCAAAACTTGTGCTGCCAAATCACCTGCCGTAGCATATTCACAACTTAAACAAGACCATCTAGTTCCACCCCCATTGTAATCTAAAGCAGCAAAATCTAAAGCAGCTATAAAAATTATTCCTATTATGCTTAATACTAATATTAATGCCGCAAATGGATCAACTTTCCTTTCTGATGACATTATCAATCCTTCTTTAAATAGTTTATTTTTATAATAATAGATTTTTGATGAGCAATTATTTAAATGTTTATTTTATATTTTTTTAATTTAGCGAATTTAAATATTACATGCTTCTACAGCATCTTCTGGCATAATCTGGATAGTAGACTCTATTATTCTGTATTTATTTGATAAATATTCATTAATTTTTAAAATAAAATCTTCTTGATTATCTGTTACCATATCGTTATTTAATTTGATATGTGTTGAATATATAAGCATATCTGGAATGATTGTCCAGAGATGAGTGTCGTAAATTTCATTAATTTCTGGAAATTTGGCTTTCAAATCTTCATTAATAGCATCTATATTCATTCCTTTTGGTGCCATTTCAAGTAATATGCGAGTTGAGTCCTTTAATATTCCATAGGCCCAGTATATAATAACAGCAGAAATACCTAAACTTACAATAGGATCAAGAATCACGAATCCAGTGGACATAATAATAAAAGCAGCAATCACAATTCCGATTGACGATGCAGCGTCAGCAATCATATGATAAAATACGCTCTTTACATTAAGACTGGTATCGCGACTACCTTGAAGTATCAAAATGCTTGAAATGTTTACTGCGAGTCCAATAAACGCAACTATTAACATATAAAATCCAATAACATCTTGGGGATTTAAAAATCTAACTATTGCCTCAAAAACTATAATACCTACGATTGGAATGAGAAATAAACCATTAATAAAAGCAGCAAGAACTTCTGCTCGATATAAACCAAAAGTCTTATGATGACAAGGAGGTTTCCTTGCAATGAAGTTCGCTAATAAACTTATCCCAATAGCAAAGGAATGTGTAAACATATGACCTGCATCACTTAGTAAAGCAATGCTGTTGGTTAAAAAACCACCTATTATTTCTATGACCATAACGGTTAATGTTATTGTAAGTGATAATACAAGCCGTTTCCTCTCTACCGAGCGATATTGAAAAAGATGATCTGAATAAGTGCTTTTTTCCACTTTCTACCCCATTTTATTTCTTATTTCTAAATTTTTTTTAGTGACACAGTAAACTGGTCCCTTCTCCATTACTGCTAGGCAGGAATTGCAACTTATACATTTAGCAGGTGTCAAATCACCACTCTTCCAACGATTAGGAAGCTCAGGCTCATAAATCAATGGTCTACATAATGATATAAAATCAGCATCTCCTTCCTGAAGAATTTTTTCCGCAATTAAGGGATTTCGAATTCCACCGACAAGTATTAAGGCACAATTTTTCATGAAAGGCTTTATCTTTTTAGCAAATGGTAAAAAGTAATTCTCATTTTCTAATTTCTTTATTATCTGACTAGGAAGGGCATTTTTCGTGAATTCAAGAGACTCACGCCCACCACCACTCGGTTCAATTCCATCAAATCCACTATCAGATATAATTTTTGCGATTTCGATCCCCTCCTCTTCGGATATACCATTTGGGATAAAATCTTGAGATTGTAATTTTATTATTATTGGAAACTGATTCCCGAGTTCATCTCTAATTCCATCATGGATATCGATTAAGATTTTTGTTCTCCCTTGAGTAGAGCCTCCAAACTCATCTGAGCGAAGGTTTGTATGGGGTGATATAAAACTGTTAAGGAAATAACCATGAGCAGCATGTAATTGCACCATGTCATATCCACATTCATATGCTCTTAGACCTGCTTTTACAAAATTATTTACAACCTCTTTTACACCTTCAATTGTAAGCTCTTGGGGTACAATTCCCGTTCCTTTATAAGGAATAGGGGATGGCGCAATATTAGGATATTTAGGATGATAACCTAGACGCCCTAAATGATTAAATTGGATAGCAACTCTGGTATCATCATTATCATGTATTAAATTAACTAATTTTTTGTGACCTGGCATATGGGAATCATCATACAAACACACCTGATAAGGCCCTCCCGATGCGCTAGGATCTATTGCTACAGCTCCCGTAATGATTAATCCTGTACCTCCCTTAGCTAATCCTTCATATATATTAAGAAGACGTTCTCCAACATATCCATATTTTTCAGCCATAAACATAAAAGTAGCGGAACGTACAATTCTATTTTTAATCTGAACATTACCTATTTTTTTTGGACCAAATAGAGTTTTTAACTCCAAAATAACTTCACTATTTTATTTTATTTGAAAGAGCAGATCTCCGCTTTTCTAAAGAAGTAATTAAACTCAAATTATTAAATTTATTATTTTAGACTAAAAATTATAAGACTTATTGATTTTAAGTCTGTTATATAATATACAACTAAAAAAGGCACTAAATTATGCCAAATGTAAAAAGATGGGAAGAAGAAGATCATTGGGTAGAGGTGGACTTGGATTTATGCCGCGCATCCGGGGAATGTGTGAATGTGTGTCCCGCAGAAGTTTATGAAATCATTGATGGTAAGGTGAATGCAGAAAATATAAGTGAATGCATTGAATGTGGGGCTTGTCAAGATACATGCCCATATGATGCTCTATTAAACCACTTTGCGTGGTAATAAATTTTTTTAAATTAGATAAATCTTCGTAAATATTTAAAAAAAAATTAATAAAGAGTTATTCAGCTCTAAATTTTTCGAGTACCTGCTTTAATACGACATAGTTTACAACTCCTACTATCTTACGTAAAAACTGACCCCCATTTAGGAATAAAGTCGTAGGAATTGAGGAAATACCGTACTGCTGTGCTACAATGTGATTTTCATCAATCTTGACTTTGGAAAATATAAAGTCTTGATAGTATTCTTGTTGTATTTTTTCCAAAATTGGAGCATATAATTTACAAGGAGAGCATCAAACAGCCCAAAAATCTATTACAACTACTTTATCATCAAATTCTTTTGATATCCTCTTTATATCATCTTCATTTCTAATGCTTATGATTTCCTTAGGTACTTTTTGGAGCTTTATTAACATTTCTGCTTTCTTTTGCCTAATTTTTTCTAATTCATTATCAGACATTATAATCCCATTGTCCAATTGAAATCTGGATTATTTTAGCATAATCATTCTTAAGCTTCTTTATTAAAAGAAATAAGATTTTTTATTTAAACATCTGGATTATAAGTAAAAATTTACGGCATTAGAACGAATTTTAAAGATGATTTGAAATAGAGAACAAATTACTTTCTGAAATTGAAGCCGAATTATCGATTAAAAATACTTAAAAGATTGTATTACCTTAGTTTTACTAATACGAGTATTTACAAGAGTAATGACCTCATGAAAATTCATTCACTCTTTATCTTGAAGAAAACAGGAGTTTGCATATATAATCGAAATTTTACGAAAGATTTTGAAAATATTGAGGTTAATTTAATAACACCATTTTTCTCTGCGATATTTTCCTTTTCTGAGAACGTTATCTCTAAAAAAACACCTGAAATACTAGAAATGAGCGAATTAAGATTTGTTTTCACAGTTCGGGAAGATTTTATCTTTAGCATTTTATCGGATTCAAGTGCAAGTATCATTTTTGTTAGTTCCCGATTATCAAGAATAGCTGATGAATTTTTTGAATTATTTCCTGATACGAGTGAGGTGAAAGATTACCAACAAATTGAAGAACCCAAATTTGACGAATTAGTTGATACGATAATTACAGGTGAAGAAGAAATTTATACGAGTAAGGTGTTCTATAAGAAGGTAATTGATGTATTTAAAGATTTAATGTATGAAACTGAAATAATTGGTGCGGCACTTCTCTCAACAAAAGGAAATGTAATTTATACCTCACTACCAAATGAAATATTGGTGAATTCTTTAAAGGAATTAGAAATTAGGTTCATGGTTGGGGCAGTAACATTGCCAGAAATATACTCTCGTTTGGAAAATGGGCAAAAAGTTGTGTCCAAAATAATTGATATTCCCTGGAAACTCGACCCTTTATTAATTGTAGTATTATATGATAAAACTGTTCCTTTAGGAATGGCTGAGGTAAATCTAGATAGAATTGCTGATAAAGTTATTAATATTATATAATAATTAAACTAAAACTTCTTGTTAATAAGGAAGTTAATTAAATACTAATTATTGTCTTTTAAGTCTTTAAAATGAAGTCGTATCACTTGATATGAATCTTTATGATTTAACTCTTTCTAAATAATTATGTAATTTTGATTTGAAAAAACCAATTCTAAAAATTAAAAATATTAAAAGTATTATTAAAAATAATTTTGATTCATTTGAAAGTATTAATCTTATGTATGATGTTATAATTGTTGGTGCGGGAATAGCTGGTGCGACATTTGCGTCTAAAGTATCGAAATTTGCTAAAACTCTTCTCGTTGAGGCTCAAGATTATCAAAAAGAAATACCAATAAGAACAAACATCTTTCCAGAGCATAATAAACCATTCATTGAAGAAGAAATTGACTGGGAGAATAAAATTATTTTTCCGACTCCTCATACTAAATCAAACTATATGAGTGATGAATATAATGGAATTCTTGATTCAACAGAATTCGGAATTCCTTTAGGAAATGTAAGTTATACAGAAAATCTGATTAGAGAATTAATTAATCAGCTAGAGCAGCAAGAGGGAAGCTTTAAAACTAATGAAAAAATATCAAAAATTAATAGACATAGCGATCATTTAGAATTAATCAACAATAAGGGAGAATCTTACTCTACTAAATTGTTAGCACTAGCGACTGGTTCACGTGGATTTGAATTACAAAGATCACTTGGTTTTGGGGTTCCAGATTCTTATACAGGTGTCTATCTCCACTTATTCGGCGATGAGGATAAAATTAATGAGAATTTAGATATTAATTATACTTTTCATATTAATCCCAAAATTTCTAGGAATGGACCTTTCTTCTTTAATAAAGGAATTGAAAGAATTTCAACAGGTTATTTGGGTGAAAAGGGGCAATCTAAAGAAGAGATTATTTCAAAACTCGAAAGAATATTAAAGAATTATAAACCTATTCAACCAGTTGTAGATGGGTTATCATACAATTTATCTAGTGCGGTTGTAGGGGAGATTTCTAAACATCCAATTAAGAGCTTTTCAAGTGATCGAACCCTTGTTCTTGGTGAAGCAGCAGGAATAGTAACTGCCTTCTTTTATGAGGGTTTACTGCCAGGGGTGGCATGTGCCGATATAGCTTCTGATACTGTTAAACCCCTATTTGAAAGTGGAAGTAATTTTAGCGGTCTTGAGCTACAAAAATATGATAAGGAAGTTAAGCGAGTACTTTTTCCTTATTTCAAGAATGGAAATGCGTTGGAATATCTTATTTATAATGAAAGCTCGTCCGTGAAATCACTATGGCTCTTATATACTAAACTCTTGATGGAAAACAGGACTTGCAGGAAATATATATATGAAGCTTACATAAATCATGATCTCTCAACACATAGCACCAGCAATGATAGGTATGTTGGAGAAAAATGGTTTGGAATGCTTCCTGCCCTCTCAAAACTCACATTAAGTCCCAAATTTTTTAGAGCTATGTTAATGTAAGCTTAACTTTTTGAAATTGAGGATAATATATATAACAACTCGATGTTCTTTAGAAAAAGATAAAATAAAATATATTTCTCAAAAAACTTTTATTCATAAGTTAGTAATGGGCATGCAACCTTTCGATTTATCTTAATATCTTTAAGTCCCTTGCCAGCTTCAATACTTTCCTTGAGTTCACAATTGCTACAATTCCAACTATACTTGTTTCTATCTTCGGTAAAAATAACTCCATTATCGAAATTATGTTTCACTCCACATGGGAATTTATTCAACTTTTTGACATCACCTTTATATACAATTTTTATTTGATTCCAATAAATTCTAAACTTTTTTCAATTTGTTTTTTTTATACTATTAATTAATAAAAACCATTTCACTTATTTAAACGTTCCCCCATGATTTTCCCACTTGTAATAATAAAGCAAAAATATTAAAAACAATAAAAATTGAGTTTTGGAGAATGAAAGATGAACGAGTTCTTATTGATTTTCTTGATTCATGGAAAATTGTTCAGTTTTAGATCACAAACTTTTTATTTGAATTCGAAAAAATTGAACATTATTTAGATAGATATAAAAGATAAATTGATATTGTATCAAAACATTCTAGAATCTAATTCTTATTCTTTTTTTTAAATTGCTATCTATTAATAAAAGAGAATTTAAGAGCTTCTTGGAGTTTATCAATAATATTTTTTAGATCTTTGATAATTGGATTTATTTCTTGAGCAAGGTTGGCAAGATTGGGATCTATTTGAATTGATTTTTCTAAATTTATAATTGCGTTATTATAATCCTTCTTATCAAAATAAGTGCTCCCCATGAAAAACCAAGCTTTTGCGAATTTGGGATCGATTTCGGTTGCTCTAGTATAACTTTCAATTGCTTTATCAAATTCATTTTTCTGCTTATAGATATTACCAAGATTATACCAACCATTTGAGTAGCTAGGATCAATTTCTATTGCTTTGGTTAAGAACTCTAAAGCATTTTCATATTCATTTTTAGCTTCATATGCTAATCCAATTAGATTCCAAGATTCAATATGATTTTTATCATAATCTAATGCTTTTTTAAGGTTTTCTATAGCAGCATCATATTTCTTCTTATAATTATAAGCTACACCTATGTAATGATAACCATCTACAAATCTTTCATCAAGGTCAACAGCTTTTCTTCCATTTTCAATTGCGACATCATATTGTTCGTTTTCAATTTCTATCTTTGCTTTATTGATAAGTTCTCTTTTATAGCTTTCTTTAATTAAATCTTTATTTTTAATATCGGGTTCTTCCATCATCTCATTTACTTTTAGAGCTTTTTCATAAAACTTAAAAGCTTCTCCGAATGTCTTCTTATCTGCTAATTGATTACCCTGTTCGATTAATAATTTGATTTCTTCAGAATGAATATCATCAATCAACTTCTTGATTTTATTCATTTCTTCAACTCTCCTTTTATCATCCTCAATTGATTTCGCATAATCTAATCTTTTCTGCAATTTTTCGATCTCTTTTTCCTTTGCTTGTTGTTCTTCTGTTAATTTCCCCTCTCCAACGAGAAGTCCTACTTCTGCATCGTAAATAAGACTTTTAATTATATTAACTTGTTTTTCCATTTCTTTAGTAAAGTACATTTTATCTGTTCGTTGCAACGCTTCATTGAAAACCTTGATTGCCTTCTCAAACTCCTTCTTCACTACTAATTCGTTTCCTTGGTCTATAACTTTTTTTATTTCTACTGAATAGACTTTGTTTACTAAATTCTTTAACTCCTCAAGTTTTTCGTTCTCTTCCTCCGGATACGTCATACGTTTTGCAAGACTTAGAGCTATATATACTTCATTAATCGCTTCTTCATGTTTTTGTTGTCCTATTAATTGGATTGCTTTATCTTTAACGGTATTTATTCCTGTTAAACAGGCTTGATTGATTGAATCACAAATTTTTTTAATTTCCAAATCTTTTCTTTCTGAATTTATCATAGTTTTCGCTATGTCTAAAGCGCTCTCAAAGACATCAACAGCCTGGTTTATCAAGGTATTTGATTCCTTAAAATTTTCTTTTTTAGTAATTTCTATTCCTTCATCTAAAATTATTTTAATACGTTCAATATAGATCGGGTTCATTAACTCTGCAATAAGGCTTATCTCAAGATCTTTCAAATCAGAATCATACATCTTTCCTATTATCATTAGAGCATCTTTTAATTCAGAGATTCCTTCTTCAACTGAACCCTGAGTTAATAATTCATTGGCTTTTTCGACAATTGGTTTGATCTGATTAGAATATATCTCATTAGACATATTTTTAATGTCAACTATTTCATTTTTATTTGTATCAGAAGGAAACGCATCTTCAATATACCTTTTAGTTTTTTCAAAAAGTTTAATTGCCTCTTCGAATTGGCCAGCTTGTTTCAATTCTATTCCTTGTTGTAATATTTGTTTAAATTGTGCTTTATAAGTATTTTCAATTTCCTCCTTAATATTAGATAAGTGGTCTTTTTTACCATCTGAATCTTGAATTTTTTCGACAATTGTTATTCCTTGATTAAAAACTCGAATAGCTTCATCAAACTCCTTTTCTTCTTCTCTTAATTTAATTCCTTTAATTAATAGTTCTTGTATGTCTATTTCACTAATAAGCTCATTAATTTCACTTTTTTCAGCATCTTTAAGATCTTTATCATCTATTTTCTCACAAATTTTTAAGGCTTTCTGAAAACAAGTTCTAGCTTGGTTAAACTCCTTTTGAGCTGTTAGTTGAATAGCCTCTTGGATAACATAATTTATCTCAACTGAATAAGTCTGGTTCATCGCATTTCTGATGTTTTCAATCTCAATTCTTTTATCACTAGGCTCATCGACTTTAATGTTAATGAAATTTAGAGCTTGTTCGAACTTATCTATCGCTTTTTGAAATTTATTCTTGTCTTTTAAAGTATTAGCTTCTTCAATGATTAAATTTAATTTTTTCAAGATAGATGGCTTCATTTTCATACCTCCAATGTTTTAATGCTTAGAATTATTTCATATTTATAATACTTTTCTTATAAACCTTTTATATATTAAAATCTAGGTATAAATATCTTAATCTATAAGAAATAATATGAAGAATGCAAGGAAATTACCCCGTTAAAACATACCCTACTATCGCTTGTTGCGGTTTAGATTGTGGTTTATGCCCCACATATTATACGAAAGGGCCTTCTAGATGTCCAGGATGTTGTGGTCCAGATTTCTTTAATAAGCATCCCTCATGTTCGATAATAACTTGTTGTGTCAAAAACAATAAGTTTGAAACATGTGCAGAATGTAGTGAGTTTCCTTGTCAAAAATTAAAAGATTGGGATAAAGTTGATTCCTTTATTTGCCATAGAGTTTCTCTTATTAATTTGAATTTAATAAGAAAGATAGGATTAGAAAATTTTATTAAACAGCAAGAGAAAAGAATTATTTTTCTTGAGACAATGTTGGAAAATTTTAACGATGGAAGATCAAAAAGTTTTTTTTGTATTGTCACAGCCTTACTCCCACTAGACGATTTAGAACTTGCTTTGAATGATTGTAATGCTCACATTAAAAAAGAAGGAATAGAACTAAATGATTTAAAAACTAAATCAAAAATTCTAAAAACTTCTCTTAATCAATGTGCTATTAAAAAGCACATAGAATTGAAACTAAGGAAGGGATAGTTATTTAAATGAAGTAAAAATATATAGTATTTGACATTAAAGTAAATACTCTTTATTTAAATTAGAGGTGAAATCAATGGAATCAGATCGTGGATCTATATTAGAGAAAAGCTATATGAAGACTTTTGTCCTAGCTATAATTTTTCTAGTTGTTGGAGTTATTTTAATATGCGCAAGAACTTTATATATTAACTATGCGGATCCTAGTACTCCAGGTGAAGTGGAAACGTTTTATGATACTTTGTATACACTCTCAGCTTTTTCGGGTCTTCTCCTCCAATTAGGGATGATAATTTTTTCCCTTTCTGCTTTTTGGGGGGGAATGGTTGACAGAACACTTTCAGGAGAGGTTAGAAGAGGATTGGTTTTTGCTGCTAGTATGGTTATTATAGCTCTAGCAATAGTAATAGTTTTCCAAACTTTATTTATTTATTAATTTTAGTTTCTTCTACACCAAATTCAACAATTTAAACTATTTTTTTTTAATTTTGATAAAGAATTTTATATCTTTGAAAGTATTTAATTTACTAACTAAATTTCTCAAGTAAGGAGTGAGATGGTTTTTTATGAATTCAGATCGATTAAGGAGAAAAGTGTTTTATGGGGGATCAATTATCACCATGAATCCTAAACAACCTTATGTAAATGCCGTGGGAATTGCCAACGAGAAAATTATCGCTATAGGAAGTCTAGATGAGGTTAAAGATCAGATGGGTGATGATTATGAAATAATAGAATTGAGTGGAAAAACGCTTCTACCTGGTTTTATAGATTCTCATATGCACCCAATTAGTTTTATATACCTGTTGCTAAACCTCGATTTATCTAATGTTAAAAATTTAAAAGAGCTACAAAAATTGTTGAAAAATGCAGCAATTAAAATAAAAAAAGGAAATCTTATATATGGTTTAAAGCTAAAAGAGGAGGAATTTGATGTGCCAAAATTACCTACACGATGGGATTTAGATGAAGCCTGTCCAGAACACCCTGTTTTTATTGTGAGATATGATGGTCATATTGGAATTGCAAACTCGAAAACTTTAGAA
Source organism: Candidatus Hodarchaeota archaeon (assembly GCA_048886685.1). GTDB lineage: Archaea > Asgardarchaeota > Lokiarchaeia > Sigyniarchaeales > SOKP01 > Loki-b32. The sequence continues at coordinate 9,119 of JBHLKM010000008.1, read as the reverse complement.
CTGATTGGTATTGATTCCACTACAATAGCTCCTGAGGGTGGAGAAATTAGAAGAAACGATAGGGATGAGTTAACCGGGATTATCTCCGAAAATGCTTTAGATATGGTGTTTTCGAAGATTAGAAAATATCTGATACCCAAACCTAATGTATTACAGGAGATTGCTGATAGTGCATTTAAGCTATTTGCTGAAAATGGAATCACATCGATTCATGGGCAATTAGATGAAGGTAGAATAGATATATACAAAATAATACAAAATAACATCCTTCAGAATTGGTATGCCTTTGTTTCTATAGATAAGCCAAAAAAGCTAATAAAATTAAAGAACCCACCTTTGGATGGAGGTAAAGATGATAGCAAGTTCAAGGTAGGCACTTTGAAGTTATTCCTTGATGGCACTTTTGGAGCTAAAACCGCTTGTATGTGGGAACCTTTTTCAGATGAGCCTGATTCATGTGGATTTTGTGTTGTTGATGAAGAGGAAATGTATGAAAAAATGAAAGTAGCTCATAATAATGGATTTCAAATAGCTATACATGTTATTGGAGATAAAGGCAATAGAATCTGTGTTGACTTATATAAAAGGCTTTTAACAGAATTTCCAAGAGTAGATCACAGACATCGAATCGAACATGCTTCAATGTTAACTGATGATGTCATAAAAGATATGAAAAATTATGGAATTATAGCTTCTTGTCAACCACCATTTATTAATTCAGAATACACATGGTTAGAGAAGAGAATTGGAGCGGAGCGCTGCAAATATACATACCCAATGAAATCTATTATTGATGCAGGGATTGTTTTAGCATCAGGTTCAGACTGCCCCGTTGAAGAACCTAATGTTATCATGGGATTACATGCTCTTGTTGACCGAAACGGTTTTGTTCCAGCGCAATGCATTTCAATTGAAGAGGCATTGAAATCTTACACAATTAATGCAGCTTATGCGGCTTTTGAGGAAAATATCAAAGGGAGTATTGAGGTGGATAAACTAGCAGATTTAGTTATACTAGATAAAAATCCTCTTGAAGTCTCAAATGATAAAATTAGAAAAATTCAGGTTCTTGAAACAATTATAAGGGGTAAGACAGTATATAAAAAAAAAAACTAATGATTCATTAAATTATTCCATATACTCTTTAATAAAATTCCATATAATATTATTTACTACTTCTGGCTTTTCATCCGTGAATCTGTGACCCACACCTTCAATTATTTCAAGTTTAGAATTTGGAATTTTCTCATGTAATATTTTTGAATACTTTAACGTGGGCATGATATGGTCATCATCTCCTAATAAAACTAAAGTTGGGTGTTTTATTGTATGTAAAAGGTCTTCGGTATTATGCTCTGAGACAGCAGCACCTTGATTAATCCAGTCTTGTAAGGTTATTTGATCCTCCATAAAATTGCGTCTGAGACTCTCGTACAACTCTTTATCTTGCTTCAGTTTTTTTCTAAATGGTCGTGAATATAATGCAGCAGCTCTCACCTTGAATTTATGTTCTAAATCAAAATCTTCCATTAGCTTCTGGGCTTCTATTATTGATTTTGACGAGTCAGCTTCATTCCTAGCAAAAGTTGCACACAATATTAATGTTTTAATCATTTGAGGATATTTTAAAATAAAGTTTTGAGCAATCATTCCCCCCATTGAAAGTCCACAAAGATGAATGTTTTTTCGTATCCCCAAATGTTCTAATAATTGTTTAAGATCTTCTACAAACATATCCATGTTATATGGATAATCAGGTCGGGAACTTTTACCAGCACCTCGATTATGGGGAGCTATCACCATCATCTTTTGTTTAAAAAATGGGATTTGATAATTCCAACTCATTTTACTTCCTAATCCACTAAGGAGCACTAAAGGCTCGCCCTCACCCTCTTTAATATAATAAAGTTCAATATCATCATATCTAAATTTCGACATCACAATCCTCCCTCTATCCAAAAAAATTATCGGATTTTATATTCTTGGATAAAAACGCTTTTGAGGTATATCTTGATGAGATCATATTTATCCCAGTAATTGAAATAATAGTCAGAGGAACCACCGTTTATAAAAAGTAAAGCTAATTTTTTCGTAAAAAAGTTTAATCTGTGAAATATAAATGTTCGTCAAAGCCTGTTTCAGCAATTAGATCTTGCCCTAGCTTCTGAATTGCTCTTTTAGTAGGATTTTCTAATATTCTTTGGGCTATATTAATAACTTTAGTTAATTTATTATCTGAAAACTCTCTTATAATCTGATCATATCGTCCAAAATTAATACCTGCTGTATATACTCCTGTACTTCCATGACCAGCTGCACTACTAGTTTGCCAATGTTCAACCTTTACTTCAATATTCGATAAAAGATGGGTGCAAAAGAACCATTCTAAATAAAGGTTCATTCTTTTTGATTTCCTCTTTGTATCTTTCAACATTTTATAAGCACGGTTTAATCGATCAGGGTGTATCTGTCTAAATACTCTCTCGTATCTCTCGTTCATATTCTCTTTAACATGAGTTTTAATTAATTGAATGATTTCCTCAACTTTATTTGCTCTCTCTCCAGTAATTTCATGTTGAATCGCCTGGATATGATGCTCTATAGCATTTTCTGTTGCTTGACTCCTTTGAATAATTTGAGGTTGTTGAGGTGTAGGTTGGCTAGGTTGAGTCCTTGATGGAGCAGAACTCCGTTGTTGTATTTCTGAAGGCATACTGATAATTTCTTTTGGGGGCAAAGTAAATAGAGTATCAACTTTCGAAGGATCTTGTTGGACTTCATTGAGCTTTTCTTGGATTTCTTGGTGAGAATATCCTATTTGCTGAAGGTAAAAAGCAGCACTTGCGAGTTGATTTTCTATTGCTGAAGTTGTGGAATAAGAAGATCCAAATTCTTTTTCTAATTGATCATCGGCAATTTTACTGATTTTTCCTTCCTTTATTTCATTCAATTTTAAAGATCCCAGTTTAGTAAGAATATACTGAATCTGATTTGGCGATAGGTAATTAAGATTTCCAGTAGGTCCAATCATAAACGAAATTTTTTCCATTTTTTTAAGTGTCTCAGCGAGTTCTTCCTGATCATTACCTTTTGATATTATTAAAAAATGTTCTAAGAAGTTTTTATCAAATCCCGCTATAATTTTAAGATATTTTTCATCATATTTGTTAAGATGTACGTGTAACTTATTTCCTTGAAGATCTTCAGGGAGAGTAATTTGATATACCATGATGTTATCTGCAATCATATAGATGTAGTCTGATTTTTGCATAGGCATCTATTCTTAGAGTAGTTCAGCAATGAAAAATTTTATTATTAATAATAATAATATTAATTTCGATATTATATACTTTACATTATCTTATTTTTGATATTTTCTCGCTATTTTTCATGCTAGCATATTTCAAAAAAAATAAAAATTTAACCAAATGTTTTCTCTCTCATCATTTTAGCTAGTTGGACTTTTTGAACTCTTCGAAGGTTAATAAAAAATGATAATAAAATGATAATCCCAAAAATCGAAATATAGAAGAAATAACTAATTGAATATAGATGATAATGGATTCCAGGCATAATTGTTGAGTACATAGTAATTATAAATTTTGAGATTATGTTTCCAAGAAAAGAGCCCAGTAATAAAGAAACAATGAAATAAAACAGTAATTCGTATGATAAACTTTTCCCAATTTCTAAATTAGACAAACCGATTGCTTTCATGCTACAATAATCTTCAATACGATAATCAATATTAGATTTAAAAATTATTAGTAAAAGAAGTACTCCAAATAAAAGAAAGACTACACCAAACACAATGAAAAATGAAGAAATCATTTGCAAGACATATTTAATATCTTCCTTTAAACTACTCATTTTTACTACGATCTCCACTTCTGGAATATTTTGAACCTTTTCAGCACAGGTATCGATATTATTAGAGGTGAAATAAATTGTGTTAATTCTATGGGTTCTATTCAAAATTATCTGAGCTTTAGGAATCATTAGATATAATGTTGAAGCGGTTAAATCATTTACTAAACCCACAATTCTTAATTGATATATTTTATCTAAACCTATGCTTTTGACATAAATAATATCTCCAATCTCTAGGTGATACTTCTCAATTATATCTTTCGAAAGAATAACATCATCAATATCTTCAAAAATCTCTCCTCTTTCAACTTTAATACGGTGCAATTCTGAATTCTCTTCATAAGCCATTAATCTATGTGTAGTTTTAAATTCTGTATCATTGTATTTTGAAAAAAGTATGGAATCAGAAATACCAAATTCATATAGAGTAAGCTCTTCTATAGAATTTAATGATGAATTTATTAACAAATCATCCTCATATTGCCAAGTATTAGCATAGCAATCCCATTTTTCTATTTCATTAAATTGTCGATTCACGGAATAATTTATACTATTTGGAAATGAGAAAGTGAATATAATCAATGATGCAGAAAAGCTAAGAGCTAAAATTAAAGAAATTAAATGTAATTTCTTACCAAAAATTCTTCGAAGATTATATTTTGTTAAGGGATGTGGATTCTTTTTTATTTTTCGATAAAGTTTTTCTATAATATTAATCTTTTCTAAAAATTTCGTTTCAAATTTCATTGATTTTTGAACATCCATTTTAAATGTTCTCTTTACAATAGATAATGTAGAAATAATCGATACTATGAATAAGATTAGTCCAATCCAAAGTGAATTGTTAAATGAAATAATTATTCCAAGATCGAATGGTATGTTCAACGCATCCATCATAAAATTATTCACTGGGATATTAAAACCTATACTAAATAAAACACCAAAAAGGAAAGAGAAACTTATTAGAAGCATGTTAAAAATAAGGAAGCTTGCTAATATTTCTTTTCTATTTGACCCTAATGCTTGAAAAACTGAAATTGATTTCAAGTCATCCTCTACTAACTTATTTATTACCAAAATTAACGTAATTATGGCTCCAATTAACAGAATAATCGTTAGAAATAAAATTAAGCGCCGATCATTTTTTTCATCCTCTCTCATTGTTTTTACAAAAGGATGCTGTTCCTGTAATAATTGCTGAGTAAGATACTCTCCAAAAATTAGTTCAACTTTCTCTTTTACTAATTGAATATTGCTTTGGTCTTTCAATTTGTACACAAAATAATTTACTAAGGGCGTTGAATAGTTCAAAACCATGTTATTTAGAAATAATTTGTCAAGATATAATACAGGATAAGGTCTGATAGAAGGAAAAGCAGTATTCTTATATAAAGGTAGAAATTGAAACTCAGGATTATATCCTATGTTTTCTATTTCTATTAACATTTCATAAGAACCATATGAAAATAATATTTCTGTTCCTGATTTAATGTTATTATCATCAGCAAATGCCCAATTAAGAGCAAATTCATAATCCTCGATCTCTTCTTTCTCTCCATTTATTAATTTATTTACATGATTTTCTTTTGATATATTTATGCCAACTAATACGCCATCATAATCTTTTCCAGAAATAACAAATTTTGAGACAACTAACATATTTACTTCATAATCATCTAAATATGGGGAAAGCTCATCTTCTATAAGTTGAGTTATCAAAATTTCAGGAAGTGGCTCGAAATATACAAAACTATCTGCAAAATTTGTTTTTTCAATTGCTTCCTCCACAGCTCTACTCCTAATATCTTGAATATCGAATAATATAGTTCCAAATCCAATAGAAAAAGTTAATAGAATTATAACTGGAAATGTTTTACGTTTATTCTTTAAAAGAGTTTTATACGCTTTCTTCCATATAAACCATATAGAAATCTTTTTCAAAGAATTTCACCCCACAGTTTTTCCTTGGTTTCTGATAAATTTTCCGTCTCTGATGTGAATATGCTCTTTTGCATATTTATTTGCCATATCTTCATCGTGAGTCACTATTAATATCGTTTTATTGTAATCCTCAGACATTTTTTTTAGAATCTTATAAATTTCGTCTGTTTTAACCGAATCTAAATTACCTGTAGGCTCATCAGCAAGTATTAGAGCTGGATCTTTAACTAAAGCGCGAGCAATTGCAACTCTCTGCTGTTCTCCTCCAGCAAGTTGATTTGGATATCGATTAAACTTATCTCCAAGACCTAATTCAGACAAATATTCTTTAGATTTTTTTTTAGGATTTGAAATTCCAGAAAATCTTGCTGCTAATTCAACATTTTCTAAAGCTGTAAGGATTGGAATTAGATTATAAAATTGAAAAATTATCCCAATATGCCTTCTACGATAATTTGTTAATTCATTTTTAGTAAATTTTCTTATATCCTTAGATTTTCCATTACCAAGATATATTATTATTTCTCCTGAATCTGCAGAATCCAAACCTCCTAATATATTCATTAATGTTGTTTTACCACTTCCTGATGGTCCTAAGATCATTTTAAAATCCCCTTTTTCAACATTTAGACTTATCCCATCTAATGCTTTTACTTCTATATTTCCTGTCCAATAGCTTTTTTTGACATCTTTAGCAATGAATTGAAATTGATTTTGTTTAAATTTTTTATTCAAGGTCATATTTAATTACCTCTTTGATCAATGATCATTTTATTCGATTCGATCAATGATCAACTAATAAAAAAATATTAATAATCTACATTTAAATCTATCGATCAATGATCAAACGATTCCAATGAATTGTATTTTCGATCGATGAACGATTAATTTATATTTTTAAAAACTTATTAAATATATATGGTTCCAAACTCAAATGAGAAAAGAGATATAGAATTCTCTACAAGAAATCATATTATAAGAGTAGCCCTAGACTTAATAACTAGCAAGGGATATAATAGTGTAAGCATGAGAGAAATTGCAAGAAAAGCAAATATAAGTGCAGGAACCTTATTCTATCATTTTAAAAAAGGGAAACCTGAAATTTTGAAAATAATATTTAAAGATGCTATGGAAAAACTGGAAATCAGAAATTTTTTTTCCGTTAATAACTTCGATAATTTTACTGAGGCTCTTAAAACAATCTTATATCGAAATATAGACATGCATCGAAAATTACGAGAATTTTCTGCTGCAATGGAAGTAGAAATAATGTCAAACATGGATTCATATCTTAAATTATCTGAATTTATTGAACCTGTAACAGATATAATAATAGAACCAATATTGTCTGCCGCAAAAAAGTTTAAAAAAAGTAATTTCCATATAGAAGGGAAAGAAAAAATAATTTTACAAGCAGTTGATGCAATAATCCATCGACATATATATTACAGAAACATGTTTGGTTCCGATGAAGATTTGGTTAATCTATTAATGAAAATTATTTTAGCTCTAGCAAAAGAGGAGAACTAATTAATTAGAAAAAACTTCTTTAATCTCTTTTACTATACTTTTTAGCTAATTTACGAGCCAGATTCATCTGTTCTTTTGTTTCTAAACAGCACGATCTTAATTTACGAATCCAGTTTACTGGATCTATCCCCTTGGGGATATAATCATTATATGTAGCCCAAGCTATGACCATTATACCTGACCTTCCACACCCTGCCACACAATGCACTACAATTGGATTATTACCATTACTATATTTACTAGTAATCTCTAAAAATCTTTTTAACTGGAGTTCTGTGGGTGTGCCATAATCTGGTATACTTATATTGAAATATTCAAACTCCTTAGGAATATCTTTTCGGTTATCAAATTCGGAACAATTTATAATTACCTTGATTCCTTCATTTCGATATATCTCAATTACAGAAGGATCAGGCCACCATGAAATAGCCATCTTCCCTTTAATAATCCAAGTAAATGGCTCTGTTCGCTCAGACATTCCCTCTTTTGGCCAATACCATGGTCTTACCATGTTATTTAGAATTAATTATCAAAAAAATACTTTTTCCTTAGAAACTAATTTACCTTAAAATCTCATTAATACTCTTATCTTTAAGGAACATTTGTGCTTCTTTAAAATTGTTTACACTATACTTACCTAGTATTTCTTTAACCCTTTTATTTAAAGTAGGTCGAGACATTAAATATTTTTTTGTTAATTCTCTGCTTTCTCTCCCATTTTTGATTTCAAGGAGAAATTTCGATATATTTCTAATCTCTTTCCTTTCATTCTTATGGGCCTTTATTTGTTTCTTTATATAATCTGGATTTTTTACCTTTTCTCTATTAATCTTAGTTATAATTTTCTTCATTCTTTCCCGTTCTTTTGGATTGCTCCATCTTTTTTCAGAGCCTCTTTTAAGTATTTGTATAGCCCTTCTTTTATATTCAGGATCTTTAAATCTTTCTTGTATTTTTTTGATAATGGGGCTTCTATATTCTGGTTCTTTCCATTTATTTCTTATAGTTTTACTTATTTTCAGCTTAACTTCTTCTCTTAATTTCGCTCCTGCACCTCCTTCTGTCATATTATATCCTTTTTCTCTATTCATTGAATCGTAATATTTAATCCAGTAATTTTCTTTCATTGTTAAATCTTCAGAATTAAATGCCACATCTACATTTTTTACAATCCAGACGTTATCTCCATATTTAGCTATTGCATTATTTAAATGAGTATCAGAGATCCTTTTATTTGGATTTTGTTTTCTTAATTTCTTAAGATGTCTACCTTCTTTTAAATGTTCCTTCCATCTTGTGATAATATTCCTAGGATATTCTGTTTTTCCAATGTATATTTTTCCATTTAAAGTATTTAAAGCTAAATATATATAACCAAAAGGTTGATTATCAGTCATAAGAAAATTTGTTTTAACTCTCTTTTTTTCTTCTATAACCATAATTCCTTTAACGGCTTTTAAAGATGTAGACTTTTTATGTTTTTTGAAAACGTAAAAGTTAGATTATAATTCCTCTGCTCAATACTATGGACGAACCATAATATTTCAATAAATAATTAATCTTTTTAATTTGTCAATCCTATTACTACTTAAAATATACTATGAAATGTAAATTTATAGTCAATAGAAAAAGTATATTATGGGATATCACCTTCACGTTTAGGACAGATAGTTAGAGATAATAACATAATACTACCACCCCGAGGATATTGGGTTAAAAATAAAAAAATAGGCATATCTCCCCTTTATATGGAAGGTATTTAAAAGCATTTCTAATTC
>JBHLKM010000007.1:0-175189 GCA_048886685.1 Candidatus Hodarchaeota archaeon | reverse complement strand
TCATTTAAAGCAATTAAACTTTCATAATTAGTAAGATCAAACATAAAAATTCCTCCAGCTGAACCTTGAGCATAAGATGATATCAGGAATTTAAACCTCTTATGACCACCAAAATCCCATACTTGAAGTGTTATTATTCCATTCTCTAACTCTAAGTATTTAACATGTATTGATGCCCCAAGAGTCGCTTGTATATTTTCATGAAATTTATCTGTGATATAACGATTTACCAATGTTGTCTTTCCAACACCTTTATCCCCGAAAATACAAATCTTGTATGTTAATTCTAGTCCTTCTTGTCTAATTCCTTCCATTTTTAAATAACTGTTATTTTATATATGAATATTAGTGTATTAGATCTCATTATTATCATTATCAATTTTATTAAATAAAGTTGCTACTTTTTTCAATTTTGTGAATGTCACTGACATCCGTTGCATATCTATTATAAACATAAATTGAGAGAGGTAAATACTTAACATTTGCCCTCCTCGTGCATCTACCAAAACATTTGGGTATCTGTGTTTCATTTATAAATGCATTATTTCTCTACTAATTTTAATAATGAAATTCAAACTTTTAAATTTTAATTTTATAATAGAGATGCATATATTAACTCTAAAAGAAGTGACTGTATGCTTTAGGTAATGATTATGATTTTAGGAATGAATCTTAACTATACAGTTATTAATATAATAAGTTTTTATTTGACTAAATCTTACGAATAACTATTTATAAAAAAAATAGAGAAAGCACTTATAATGATTCTTATTATATTGATTATTTCAAGCCCTATTGTAGCGGCTTGCTTGGCTTATTTTTGGGTTTGGTATCAACTCCGACATGCTACTACTAAGGGTTATGATATTATAAGGAATGACTCTTGGCGTACTAACCGACGCGAGGAAGCTAGTAAAGAGGCCTTAAGAATTCACCGTGTTAGAATTGCTAAATACGCAGGTTTTGGAATGAATCGCGATGAAGCCATTTACTGGAGAACTGGCGTCGATTCTAATGGAGACCGGATTACGTACAATCATAAATATAGGATTGAGGGTACTGATCCCGATACACGGTGGTGGTGTCTAACTATAAATCGAGATGGCTATTTCATTCCTAATCAATATAATCGATATTCCTTTTCCAAAACTGATATTAAGCGTGAAATAGACGGATCATGGATAATAAAACTTTCAACCGAACAGCAACCTGGTAATTGGATCCTCTTAGGAGATCAAAGTGGGAATCTTCGAATAAGTTTACGCTGTTATAACCCCATGCCTTCTATGATCGAAAATGGTGAAAATACAAACTTACCACAAATTATTCGAGAGGATTGAGTATGATTGTGGTATTTATTGAGATATTGGTATGGATCATAATAACTCTTATTCTTACAAGGTTGATGTACATCCTAGGAATAACTCTATATGCTTACATTCTTACGGATAGACGGCTAAAAGGATTCCCGAATTATCGCACACCAAATATATTTCTACATGGACCTGTAACTTCCGCAGCATCCCGATTTGTACCTTATCCAACACCCCACGCTATGGTTTCTTCTTGCATTTATGATGTTCATAGAAAATTCTTGAAGATTCGGGCAAAAGTACCTGAAAGTGTCTATTGGTCTATTACATTTTTTGCGCGTAACCAAGATTGTTATTTTACTTTAAATGATCTTGAAGCCAAACAGAAATATGGACAAGATATAGAAATCGTTTTGAAAGAACAAAGTATGGTTTATAAGAAGAAAGATAATGAAATTATCATATCAACACCCCGTTTTAGCAAAACCGGATTGATTTTGATACGAATTATTATAATGGATCCAAGTGATAAAGAAGCGAATAAAAAAATCAGAAAAATTCAAAAAATGATAACCACTGAAGTCCTGAAGCCATAAAATCTTCTTTCTTATTATTGAATTATTGGAGATCTTTATTAAAGTCAGCAATCTGAAGAAATTTTGCTAATTGTAAGAGACTAGAATTATATTTTAAACTTAAAGAAAAAATTTAAAACAAGAACAGTAATAATTAAAAAGTAAAATCATGATCCAAGTTATATTCTTAAACAACTACTTTTAAAATCTATTTCGACCTCATTTTTCAATAATTTGAATTAAAAATAGTGGTGATAAGATAAATCTTTAGGTGAACCTTTTGTCATAAGTTTAGATACATTACTTTTTTACTTATAATACTTACAGGACTATCTATTTCATTTATAGGAACCCTGATGCCGGTTAAGGGACAAGAATTTACGGAGTATGAAGATCTCAATGATATCAAACACATTGAATATTCTATTGAATTCAATCCACAAGAAAGAGGATATTCTACAACGAAATATGCGATAGAATTAAATAAAATCACCAGAGGAGATAATGATATTTTAAAAGTTGCTGTATATTACGGTGATTTAGTATTGACATCTGCTATGAAACACTTTTCTTATGAAATATCTCTTAAAACCCGTGAAATATTGGATACAAATAACAATTTTTACGATAATTACTTTATAGGCACTTCCACGGAATTATTTCTGAATCTTTCAAATATAGGAAATCCTCAGTCATTTCGAATAGATGAGAATGTGATTTTTGCCGAATATTTAAGAGATGATCTATCATTAGGAATAAAGAAAATAAACATTGAATTTAATTATGCAAGAGAAGTAACATTAAACGAGAATTTTATGCATAATTTTACCACTTATCATTACAATGCAACATATTCTTGGAATACTCAGGGAATAACCTGAGAATCACTTACACATTGGACTTTTAATGCTGATTACTTTTTCGATAAAAATACTGGTCTTCTTGTGGCTGAAACTTTGCATGCTCATCGATGGAATTATTTAGAGGAAAAAAATTCATATTCTCATCATGACGACTACTACTTTTACCGTAAGTTAGCAATAGTTAATACTCAAACAGTCTTAGAAAATTATCAGAAGGTCGAAAAGGAAAATGGATCTTCGATACTAGGTGAAATTTTTTGGATTATTCCTATAATAGGTGTTGGATCATTTACCGTGCTTACTGGAATCCTAATAAGAAATTTTATTAAAAAAAGGAGAAACTTCGATGAATCTACTATATAAAATGTTAGATGGTAGACGAGTAAAAGGATAAGCCCCTTTTATACTCCTTAATTAGATAAATCGATTTAGTATCTCAAAGTAAGACTTGTAATAAAACGAGAAGAATGGACCTAATTATATAGTGTTTTAAGAGCCCCCCTTTATAAGAATTATTTGGAAAAAGTATGGATAAGAAAAACAATTGAAAAACGTAAAAAAGAATATGAAATGCAATCATACTCTTACGTCAAAAATAGTTTTAAAAAAATGGAAATTATTTATTATGAATTAAGGCCAAACTTCTGTACCATTTTGGAAGCTTACAGTGAAAATTTTTGCCGGATCATCGGTTATTTCAACATTTGGGATTGGTTTACCTGCTAATAAATTAAATCCTGCTGGTACATAAAAAACAAAATCTAAAGGATTAATCTTACTTTTTGTCACATCAGATATATATCTACTAATAGCTCTTTCATCGGGGTGAGTACGTAAATCTCCAGCATATTCCCCTCCATTCTGAGTTAGATCAGCATATAATAGAGCATTGCCATAAAGACTAGGGTATGTGATCAAGAATGGAAAACTCTGACCATATAACATAGTATTGGTTAGAAAAAAATGTGCAAATTGAAGACTTGGCCATTTACCTTTGCCACATTTGATATTGGGTACAAACATGTCCTTCATTTCCATATTCAGCTCAGATATTGTTAAAGCAGCACTGCAGACAAAAGCGAGAAAAAGTTCCTTTGTAGCATCATCGTTTCCTGCATTATACCTCTTATCACTGTATTTAAACATCCTAGATATCAATTTAAAGTATCCTTTTAGATAACCCAAATCTTCACTCCCCATTGTAGATACATAATTAGCCATGGCATAGATATACACGCTTATAGTTCCCCTTTTACCAAATTCCTCATATGAGATTATACCATCACCATTCTCATCATAATTCTGGAGAAATTCATCTTTGATGTTTGTTCCCTCTAAGTCATCCACAGTTGATAAATAATGGAAGGAAGTCTTTTGCAAATCCCAAAGTACCTTATAAGTATCATAGAAAAGGGTTGCTGTTATTAAGTCTGAAAAAGTTCCATTTGATACCATGCCTAAATGCCCATTCAAAGATATTATTGGTGAATCGGTTATCGCATCATAACCATTGACATGGTAGTTCATTTGTCCTAACCCTCTCTTTACAGCCCGGTCAAAACAATTATCCCGCGCTAGAGGACAATCATATCCTGAATCTGTTATTATATTTTCTCCATCCCAAGTAGGTATCGGTACTTTCTGGGGGAAACCTCCCGCAGTTCCCCCGTCTAGTTTAACCTCAAAAGCCTTTTTAATTGGAACATTAGAAAACATATAACGAGCACATAATACGTCGGTAGCAACACAATCCAAACCTGCAAATACCATACCTTCGCTGGATTTTTCCCCTCTACCTTGGTGATCTATATTAATTGCTTCAATACCATCAACAACATGAATCATAAAAATATCATTTTCGAAGGGTGCTTTAATGATATCTATCATTGTAGCTTCAATACCACCTGTCTTTTTAACAACATAATTACCAGCAGCGTCTTTTTTGGGCAGGACAGTTTCATGGTCCATATCAGGTACCCAAACTTGATGGGGAATACCTGCCTTCATCCCAACTATGGTAGTATCATGAGGTGCTGCATAATCCCATTTATAATCACCCTTACTGGCATATTGCATTGGATAAAGTCCTATTCCCAGGTTTTTTATGACATTTGTAAACAATGTAATGGCATGAACTTTAAATTTAGGAGCATTAACCAAAACACATCCAGGATAAGCCTTTAAATCTTCTGGATCATCAGGATCTCCACCAACTATAACCTTATGTAGAGTAATAGATTTATAATTAACCCCATCTGGTATTTTGCATTCCTTTCCCTTATTTGGATCATCAAAGATTCGGTTTAAGTCATATACCATCAATTTGTCAGAAACCAATCCTGGCGGAATATAATTTCCGTTAATACTATCTTCGAAGCCCTTTAAAGGATCCTCATTATCACCTTCTTTCAAGGATTCGGCTAGATATTTGCGAACAAAATAAAATCCCCAACCTCCATAAAAATCTCCCGATTTTCCTTCGATCACAGCTTCAGGCGTAATTGATTTCTTACTCTCATTCATATTTGAAAACAAACTTGCTATGGCAGCGAGTGCTGTAGAAGCCTCACCCAGCATCATCTGGTAATAGCTTATACCTATCTTTTCATGAAACCATCTCATTAAGGAAGCAATGAATGCCCATTCTGTACAAGCAAAACTACCAAGGCTAGGTTCATGAGTTTGAGGATCAATACTCATTGGAAGAACAAGATTAGGTTTGAATAAAAGCTTCTGACCTTTTTCTAATCCTTTCTTAATCTGAAGACTAAAAGATGTTTCCTGTTCTAAGGAGGTCAAGGCATAATCAATGTTCTCGTAGGTATAATCAATCTTTGCTTTTATTTGATTCCAACTTTCCATATCTGAATTATTAATAAACTTCTGGAGTAATTCACCAATACCCTCATATGATTTGTTGACATCCATTCTGACGACTCCAATAGGTGAACCTGAAGAGTCGCCTTCCTTTTTTCCTAATGGAGAATCAAATTTTAAGATCTTTTGATTTTTCATCTTTATCATCATTTTTTTTTTAATTATGCAAAATTCCGCTATAACAACAGAATTATTTTAATATTTTATAAATCTTTTTCAAAAAATACTATTTTTTAATCACTTTATTATTATGAACTCTCAATCGCAAAACTTAAAGAAAAACTAAAATATTAAATGAGAGCGTTATTACTAATTAACTCAAAGTAATACTCGAAAGGAATTTTGAATATGCCAGAAAGCAGTACAATCTTATATGATTTAAACAAGGTGTTTATCCCTTGTCGGACAGTTTTAGAAATGGAAGCGCTAACATCTCTATTTCTCGAATATTATAATTATGATGACATTAAAGAATTACCCCAAAGTCAACCATCAAGCCTGAAACTCATAGAAAAATTTCATGTAATAGAATGTGGGCCTCTTGAACACATCATTGAATATTTTATTGACGTAATAGTCAGTAAATTAAAGCCTATTGTCATGTATGAACGTGATCATCATGATAGGTTTCGAATGGGTAATGTCGTAGCCTACACAAAAACAAGGTTGTGTCTCTATTTTGCTTTACATCGTTTAAAATTGAAATTCTTGATAATTAAGCATTTTATGGATAAATTCAAAGAAAATAAATTCAAATTAGATTCCTCCGATGACCAAGACACTATGGGATCTCATAATTTTCTTGCTGCTTTTTATAGAGATTACTATAAAAAAAATAAAATGAATCTAAAACTAATGTTGTCTTCAAAAAGAATGTCAGAGAGGGTAAGTAAATTAATGGAAATATCTGATACTATTACTAATGAAGATATTATTAATGCTATAACGTTTAAGAAGTTCTTAGATGATAAAAATAGAATAAAATTCATCATGAAGGAAATTAAGGCATCTATTTTTGTTTGTCGAATGATGTTTGCTCAGATGGATGTCCATAATCCTTTCACGATTGCCCAGGAAGTGATGATCGATGCTGAAGAGATGATGATAAGTCAAGACTTCATCCCAGAACTGATACCTGTAATATCTCGTTGTTATGCAGGTGAAAGTATGACCCCACTTGAAGATTGTTTTACAGCTTATGATTTTATGATGAATCGAGTTTTGGAAGGAATAAATTATGCGGTGGAGATCGCATCTGGAGGGCAGATTCAGCTTGAATTAGAAGGCACTATATATAACACAGGTAATATTTTTGAAATTTAACTGTCTACCTTTCCACGTAGCTCAGTTTTTACATAAAAGTAAAACACTCCTTTTAAAAAACCATTAATGTAATCAATAATTTCAGAATTTAATGAATCTTCGAATATTTAAGATAGATGAGAGTCGCTATACTTACGACTACAATCAAATGTTAAAAATCGTCATCTTAAATAGTTTAGGCTTTTTTTTCATCGGATTTTGGATTCCTATAGTTGCCCGAGAAAGTATGGAGGCATCTGCTTTCCAAATAGGAGTACTTGTTGTATCTAACGTTATAGGACGTATGATAAGTGGGTTTTACATAGGATTTTTAGCAGATCGTATGAAATCAAGAACCTCGCTCGTATTATTGGGGTCATTTGGCAGAGGATTTGCCTATTTCATTATCTATGCCTCATTTATTACCAATCATATTTTACTTTTAGGGATTGGATATTTCATTTTAGGGCATATGGCAGGCATTTTTTGGGTTCCTTTTAATATGTATATTGCTGAGAAATCAAGTAAGAATCACCGAGCTCATGCGTTTGGTAAGAAAAATTCTGCAAATGCAATAGGACAAATTATTGGGGCAGTATCTGGATTCACCTTCTTGATGACAGCAAGTGTATATACTGATAACCCTCTAATAATTTTTAGTCCCATTACAATATATGGAGTTTCAAATTTCATCGCAGGTATTTTTTTCTATAAACGAATTGATGAAACAATTAAGTTTTCCCCATTAAATGACAATAGCCTAAATGATCTCTCAAATGATACCTCTAGTATAAATAAAATTTTTACTTCTACATCAATGATTATTGGCGTCATCTTTTTGGTTTTTCTTCTGTTTTTAGGGAGTATTAACGGGAATATTGCCCGACCGTATTTAAACATCTATGTAATAGAAAATATAGAAGGTAACATCAATTTAGTTGTGTGGGCATATCTACCAACAGGATTATTAGCAACTTTATTTGCTCCTAGGTTAGGAACTTTAGTTGACAAATTACATCCTTTAGTAGGTATAACATTAACTAGCTCATTAGGCGCTTTTATGACATGGTTATTAATTAATGCTGCTAATGTTTGGATTTTTTCATTTCTTTTACTATTCGATTTAGCAATTGGAATGTCTGCTGGTTTAATATTCCAAAATTTATATAGTAGAATTTCCACTGAACATAGAGGGAAGATTTTTGGAGTGGGAGAATTTTTTGCATTTTTAGGGAATGTAATCGGTCCACTTTTGGGAGGGCTCGTATGGGACGTTATTAGTCCCCAATTTCCATTTATAATATCAATTTTCGTTGAATTATCCTTAATTCCTTTTTACTTAGCAGCTGTATATCTATTACTCCCACATATCGCAGAATCATTTGAAAAACAAAAGAAATATGAAAACGCAATTATAAAAAAAAAAATATTTAATAATTCTTAATATTCATTCTCTCTTCCTGATTTCTTTGGCTATTTTATGGGCATTTATTAGATTTCATCCCTTAATCCTATTTCTAAAGGTCTTATATCTAATTCATTTAGAATTGCCATGATCTTAGTTTTTATTTCAATCTCAAGTTTTTCAGTTATCTTATTTATTACACTTATTTCTTCTTCATCAATTTGGTCTGCCAAATTGCTTAATTCTTTTATTAGTTCTTTGGCTCTTTTTATATCCATTCTTTTCACCAACTTTTTCTTAATCAATTCGATTTTTTACTGAGAAAAAAAGATTTTATTTTATTCTAATAAATCATTATATCAGGATCATGAATCTGTGAATGATAAGGAGTAAAACTGCTATTATATTCAATTCATCAGAGATATAAGATGTTATAAATTAAAATGAAAAATATGCGATAAGGATGGATTAAACGATTTTAACAGAGTGTAAGGTTGAGTATTCCTGATATAAAGCTTATGCAATGCATGGATTATGAATTTAAGGGTAAAACCTGATTCAATTGATATTGAATCATAATCCAGCTAAATTTTGTTTATAACAAGGTCTTAGATTTAATATACTCCAAATTCATATATAAATTTGTTGCATTTCACATGATAAAGTTATATAAAAAACAGTAATTAGGATTACAATCTTACATTAATGTAAAAATCAGAATAAAGTATTATATACTAATAAAGACTGATTAAAATAAGATTTTCAAATACTTATTTTAAGAGAGATCCATAAAGTGAGTTTATTATGTTAGAAAAAGAAATCACTCGTAGAAAACGACTTTCAGTGCCAAGAGTAAAACCAACTGTATTCAAAGATTTGGATGAAAATAGGAAAAACAATTTCCTCTCCAATGTAGCGCAATTTTTCGGCTTATCTGACCCATCTCAATTTTTTAAAATGGACATATCCAAACTCGATGAAGAAAAGTTATTCTTTTTATATTCGCTAAATTTAAATGTAAACAAAACAGGTAACCGATATCTTGACCTATTTCCATTTGTTGCTCCACATTGGCTACGAGAACCATTCGAATCTTCAATTCCCCCAAGAGAGAGAGAAGTTTGCATAATTAGAACAGGATGGTTATGTCAAGTAGACTATGAGTGTATACATCACATTTTTAGAGGACTGATAACAGGAATCACAGCTGAAGAGATAATAAAGATATTGGAGGGACCGGAAGCACCTGGTTGGAACCTTCACGATGCTTTAATATTACGTGCTACAGATGAACTCCATGAAAACTATTTTCTTTGTGATGATACATGGAGTAAGCTTTCAGAAAAATATAGTGAGAAACAAATTTTAGAATTGATTCTAACAATAGGACATTATACAAAATTAGCTATGTTCCTTAATAGTACTGGCGTTCAAGTCGAAACTTAATATCAAACTTATGGAGAATTTTCGGATAAAATGAATAATGATGAAAGAATTAATCTTCTCTTTGAAGTAAAAAACCAAGTATTGGAAATTTACGATAACCACATTCTAAAAGGAGATTTCCAAAGCGCTATGAATTCATTAAATGAACTTAATCAGAAAGAAGCTTTCAAAAAAGTAAGAAAATGGCAAAAAGACTTAAAACTATAGAACTTCTGAACTAAATAAGTTAAAGTAATAAGAAAAATAGTAAAAAAACTTCTTAAATGTTTTCAATATTCATTGGGCATTTTCTTCAGCTCTGCAAGTGAAAAAACAGGGCCATCAGTGCAAACGAACTTATTCCCTATATTACATCTTCCACATTTTCCGATCCCGCATTTCATACGCATTTCTAAACTGTTCAGAATCTGCTCATCCTTCCAATTCAGCTCTTCCATGACTGCAATCGTTGTTTTAATCATTATTGGTGGTCCACAAATCACTGAAATAGCATTATCTGAACTTGGAGCAACTTTTTTGACAATAGGAGCAACAAATCCTACTTCTTCAGTCCACCCTTCCGCTTCTCGATCAATTGTTAACACTACTTTAATATCGTTTCGTTTTTTCCACTCATCCAATACATCTCTATATAAGACTTCTCCAGGATCCCGGTTTCCGTAGATTACTGTAATATCTCCATAATCTTTTCTATTTTTCTCATCGAGTAAATATAATACTAGTGATCGCAATGTTGAGAATGCAAAACCTCCGCCAATTACCACGATATTCTTTCCTTTCATCTCCTCAACTGGCCAACCGTTTCCACAAGGACCTCTTACGCCAACAATATCTCCTACCTCACTGGCATGGAACGCTGAAGTTACCGTTCCCATCCTTTTAATAGTGAATTTGATTGTTCCTTCTTCAGTTGGTGAGGAAGCAATTCCAATAGGACATTCTCCCTTTCCAATTATGCTAATTTCAGCGAACTGACCCGGAATATAATCGAATTTTTTGTATTCTTCTTCATTTTTAAATTCTAATTCGATAGTTTTTATATCATTGACTTTATTTTCAGTAACTATCGACTTAACTCTTGTTAAATAAGGAATATACGGATTAGACAACTGCTTTCTCCTCCTCCTTCTCTTTTTCTATTTTTTCAATTTTTGCTAAATGATCTCGAAGATCGTTATTTGCAGGACACACCATAATACACCTCCCACATCCAACACAACCAAGTAACTCATAATTTGCGGGATAATAACTAAATTTATGCATAATTCTATTACGACACCGTTGGATTTTTGTATCACGAGGGTTGTGTCCACTCGTCTCAAGGGTATATAGACACGATTGACAAGTATCCCAGATTCTAATTCTCCTTCCTTTATTATTGTATTGATCTGTCTCATCAATAACATCAAAACAAGTACATGTTGGACATAGATAACTACAGGAACCACAACCAATACATACTTCGCTAATCTCATCCCATACAGGATGTTCAAAAGAAGTTTCTAAGTTTTTCACGATTGTGTCAACATCTATCTTCGTAACGAATGATTCTTCTGCTATCTTGGCTAATTCTTGAGATTTTTTCACATCCTTATCAGTGGCATCAGAGAGCCATGAAAGTTTTTTAACAATTTCCTTCCCCTTATCACTAATAGCTTCTACTAAATAAGTTTCCCCTAAATCTGTTAAAAACACATCCATGTTTTCTTTATTAAAGGGATTTCCATTTACAGATGTACAAAAACATGTAGTTTTTGGAGTATTACACCCTATTCCGATAAGGGTTGTATTTTCCTTCTTCTTTAAATAGATCTCATCTTTCCAGTTCCCATGAAATGAAAAGAAATTAGCAAATAACACATAACTATACGCATCACACGGTCGGATTCCAAAGATCATGAATTTTTCATCTAAATCTTGTCTATCATTGATTTCAACATCTTTATCATCTAACTTATATTCAAATAATACTTCCATTTGAGGAAACAATATTGATTTTGGGGGAATCCTAGAATTTAAGTAATCAAGCACAATATCATCAGGATTTTCGATCCTTTCGAACACTATATTCCCTTTTTGTTTAATCGGAGCATAGAATTTATACTCACTTGCAAATTCATTATAAAGTTTTCCAATATCTTCCTTCTTTAATACTTTTTCTTCCATTTTTTAGTTCACCTCTTTAATCTTCCTCCAACATAAATTCTTGTGCATCTTCCATTTTGAAATCCATCATAGGAGGAAGAGTTTCTGCATTCAGACCCGATGTATAATCAAACCTGGTTTTCACAATTTTCTCCAATTTTCTCGTGATAAAATTCAAGTCAATACCGACCGGACATACTGATGAGCATGCTCCACATGCTACGCATCTTCCTGCTAAATGTTGGGCACGGATCAAATGAAATGTGAGTATATCAGTATATTGAGTAGTTTTGTTAAACCATATGGGTAAATTTTGATCAACGAAACAGAGATTACAATAACAAACGGGACAAGCTTGACGGCATGAATAACATAAAGTACAAACTTCTAACTCTTTCTTAATATAATCCCATTTCTCTTGAGCAGATTTTGCTTCAAATTCATCAATATCGGCAAACTCATCGTGTATGGATTCCAACTCCTGACATTCTCCTAAACATGTTGCTTCAGTAGCCGAAGGGGATTTCACTTGACACACCTTACATAATTCATTAATGTATTCTGAATATGGAAATTTTTGCTCCCAATCTTTGCCCTTCACAATAATATCATCGCCAGCTATAGACACATCGAGAATCTCTTTTTCACCTATTTCAAGATCAATTCTACTTCTATTCACATTACCATTACAATTAATCCCTATCATTTTCACGTTTTCTATATTTATTTGTTTCTCAGCAGCTAACAGGTTCACTGCTCTTCCGACACAGCCTTTCGAAACAATTCCGATCTTTAAGGGCTTACCTTCTGAATCACAAAGTTGGGGCATTAATGGGGCTAAATATCTAGCTAAATTGATATAGCATAAATTATTCCAGACCAACTTGTCAACCTGTTCTTCTTTCCTAATGATAATCGGGGTGGAACTTAAAGGTATAGTCCCCTGGGAATATCCGATTATGACATCCACTTGATTTTCGCTGAGTAATTTCTTCGCTGTATCTCTTATTGAGTCTTCAATTTCTTTATTTTCTGATTCGATAGCCATTTCTTACCACTCCTTTTGAAATTTTGTATTTGGTCCTAATTCTTTAACTATTTTGGTTGCCTTCCTAATGAGCACTGCAAAACGCTCTCCTTCAGCAGCAGAAGCCCACATAAAATTAACCCTACCGGGTTCAATCCCAAAAAATTCTAAAAGTTCTTTTAATATTGCAAAACGCCTTCGCGCAACTAAATTTCCGCTAATATAATGGCAATCACCAGGATGACACCCTGAAACCACCACACCGTCCCACCCATCGGTCAAGCTCTTTACTATGAAATAGGGATTGACCCTACCACTACATGGCACACGAATGATTCTTATGTTGGGGGGGTATTGAATTCTACTTACTCCCGCTAGATCTGCGCCTGCGTATGAGCACCAGTTACATAAGAACGCAATGATCTTTGGTTCCCATTTTTCTTCAACTTTCTTTTCCATAACTGTTTCAGTCATTTTCTTTAACCTCCTTAATTTTAACCTATTCTTCCAGTTATCATAGAATAGATCTGTTCGGCAGTAAAGCCTAATATATCGATGGCACTACATCGACAGTTCCCACTACATGCTCCACATCCTTTACATAGTACTGTATTAATAGATGCGACAACACCGAATCTTCTATCCTCGATTAGTTCTATCGCGTTATAAGCACAGTTCTCTACACACATACCACATCCGATGCAACGAGACATGTCTATTACAGCAGTCTTACCTTCTGCTTCAACTTCATCTTTCGAAAGAATTGTACATGCTCTCGAAACAGCAGCATTGGCCTGTGAAATTGAATCTTCTATAGTTTTTGGACAATGTGCCATTCCCGCGACAAAAACTCCTTCAGTCGCAAAATCAACTGGACGAAGCTTTACGTGGGCTTCTAAATAAAAATTATCATCATTTAAAGGTACTTTTAGCATTTTAGCAAGTTCTTCATTTTCCTCGTGTGATGCAACTATGCCTGCACTTAATACTAATAAATCTGCGGGTATTGATAAGTCACCCGCTTTTGGGGTCTTAACATCCACTTTTAATGCAGATCCATTTGTACTAATTTCAGGAGGATTATTTTCATCATATCGAAGGAAAATAACTCCTGCTTCTCTTGCTTTTCTATAATATTTTTCTTTAAATCCGTAGGTTCTGATATCTCGGAATAAAATTATAACTTCGCTTGATGGATTCATTTCCTTTACCAGCAAGGCGTTTTTAATAGCCTCCGCGCAACACATTTTACTACAATACGGATGTTCATCGTTTCTAGAACCTACACATTGAATCATTACAATAGAATTCTTGCCTTTTATTGCTCCATTTGTATTTAGGATTTTTTCAAATTCTGATTGTAAGATTACCTTATCATTTTGACCATAAAGGAATTCTTTTGGTTTATATTCATGAGCCCCAGTTGCTACAATAACAACTCCATGATCAAATTCTACTCTCTCTTTATTTGGACCATATGCTACTGTAGTTTTAAAATTACCAATGTAGCCGTCTAGGGTTTCAATTTCAGCATCAGTATAAAGATGAATAAATTTATTTGATTTTACTTTATCAATTAATTCTGCTACATAAGCTTGAACATCTCCACCTTCAAGTGTATGATATATATGGTTAGCGAAACCTCCTAATTTTGACTCTCTCTCAACTAAATATGTTTCAATTTCTTGACTCGCAAAATTTAGGGCTGCAACCATACCAGTAATACCTCCCCCTATGACCATTGCCTTCCTTGTTACTCCTAACTTTATTCTATCTATTGGGGCAATTCTACGAGCTTTATTAACTGCCATTCTCACAAGGTCTTTTGCTTTTTGTGTTGCTTCTTCAGGCTGATTCATATGAACCCAAGAACACTGATCTCTAATGTTGGCCATTTGAAACAGATATCTATTCAACCCTGCTTCACGTATCGTTTCTTGGAATAATGGCTCATGAGTTCTTGGTGTGCATGAAGCCACAATCACACGGTTTAAATGATATTCTTCTATTTTTTCTTTTATTATCCCTTGCGTGTCAGCAGAACAAGTATATAAATTTCTATCAGCCATAACTACATTGGGAAGAGTACTCGCATATCTGGTCACTTCTGGAACATCTACATATCCACCAATGTTAATTCCGCAGTGACAAATGAATACTCCAATTCTCGGAGGTTGTCCTGCTACAAATATTTCTGGTGGTAATGTTTTTTCTGTGATTAAGGTGCCTCTTTTTTCATATAAAAGTTGATTCACACATCCAGCAGCGGCACTTGCTTGAGTAACAGTTTCAGGAATGTCTTTAGGTTGAGAAAATGCTCCACATGCAAAAATACCTGGCTTCGTAGTCTGTACCGGATTAAAAATGTCAGTATTAGCAAATTTATATTCATTTAATTCAATTCCAAATTTTTCCGCAAGATATTCTGCATCATTGGGCGGATTAAGTCCAACACCTAACACAACCATATTATAATTTTCTTCCACTACTTTTCCATCTTCAGTTTCATATCTTAAAATTAAATCTTTTTTCTCGGGATTTTCATCTATAGATGAAATTCGGCTCCTTACATACCTGATACCATATTCTTCTTGAGCTCTAATTATATATTTATCAAAATCTTTTCCATAGGCTCTAATATCCATACTAAAAATGGTGGGTTTTACTTCATGTTGATGTTCATGAGCAATTACAGCCTCCTTAGCAGTATACATACAACAAACCGAAGAACAATAGGGCTGTCCATCTCCCGTGTAATCTCGTGAGCCAACACATTGAAGAAACGCTACCTTTTCTGGTATGTCTCCATCAGAAGGTCTTATAACTCTCCCTGCATATGGTCCAGATGCAGATAATATCCGCTCAAACTCGATACTTGATACAACGTTCTTAAATTTACCATAACCGTATTTATTAACTTCTGGGGGAACATATTCATCAAATCCTGGTGCTAGAACAATAGCTCCAATGTTTAGATCGACAATCTCATCCTTTCGATCATATTCTACTGCTTTAGCCTTACAAACTCCCGCACACACTCCACAACCTATACAATGCTTTTTATTGATTGCATAAACGAGTGGAACTGCTTGTGGATATTTTACTGAAGTTGCAGCATATTTCGCTAATCCTTCATTGAATATATCTATTGCTTCAACTGGACAATTCTGCCCACAAACACCACAACCAGTGCATTTATCGGGATTGATATACAAAGAATTCTTTTTTACTTTAACTGTGAAGTTACCTGCTTCCCCTGAGACATCCAAGATTTCGCAATTGATGCTCAAATCAATGTTCTGGTGTCTACCCGTTTCCACAAGCTTAGGACTCACGATACACATTGCGCAGTCATTTGTGGGAAAAGTTTTATCCAATTGAGCCATTACGCCACCAATGCTTGTTGATGACTCAATTAAGTAAACTTTATAGCCAGAATCTCCTAAATCTAGCGCTGCTTGGGATCCTCCAATTCCAGCGCCTACAACCATTACTGCTCCTACTTTTTCCATCTTTTTACCTCCTTACATCCTATGAAACATTGGAGTAATTCCAACAAATTTTCCAAAGTCAACAAGACCTCGAGTTTTTAAAATTGTCATATGTTCTAGTACTATACTTGGATCTATTTCTAATTCAGCTGCTAAATCCTTTACAGACTTTTCATCTTTTTCTAATGAAATTAGAATTCTATTTCGTTCATATTCTTCCATAATTGCTGAATCAAATATCTCATTAAATTTTTCAATCGAAACTTGCTCACCATACACATTTTCTTGCTCTGTAATCTTTCTCTCTCTCCCTACAAGTGCTCTCATCCGGTCGTCTCCAGCAGCATCTTCCATAGCTCTCAGTTTATCAAGTAATTCCTCATCGGGATTGTCTCCACCTGCTGGGGATGGACCTAATGATCTTATATGTTCTGTAAATTCTGTAATAACTGAAGCGTATCTCGCACCTTCTGAAGCAGATACCCATTCTAGTTTTACTCTATTATCTAAATTTACAAGCTTAAGAAATTTTTGTACCATTTCAAATTTTTTCACAGCTTCATAATTCCCTTCGAGATAATGGCAATCTCCTAAGTGGCAGCCTCCAATAAAGACTCCATCAGCACCGACTCGAAGAGATTCGAAAATAAACTTGGGATCGATTCTTCCAGAGCACATTACACGAATAACTCGGATATTTGGGGGATATTGCATTCTACTGACTCCTGCTAAATCCGCTCCTGCATAACAACACCAATTACATAAAAATCCCAGAATTTTTGGTTCGAAAGTCATTTTATTTCCCTCCAAATGCATAAATTTCAGATAATATTTGCTCATCTGTAAAATGCCTAATTATTATCGCATGATTTGTACAAGTGGCACCGCATACTCCGCAGCCTTTACAAAGTACTTGAGTAATTTCAATCTCATCATCTTCATTCTTACTTATTGCTTTATAAGGGCATACAGTTATACACACTTCGCAGCCGCTGCATAGGGCTTTATTATAATCAGGTAAGAATGAAGTGGCACCTTCAACCTCTACAGTATCGTGAGAAATAATTGTACTTGCCCTTGATGCTGCTGCGTACCCTTGGGTTATAGATTCGATGATATCTACTGGCCATTTAGCCGAGCCACAGACATAAACTCCATCCGTCGCAAAATCCATCGGACGTAATTTAACATGAGCTTCTAAAAAGAATTGGTTTTCTTCTAATGGCACTTTTAACATTTGGGCAAGTGCTTTATTATCATTATTCGCAACTAAGGGTGTTGATAACACAAGAAGATCGTAAGGAACAATCATTTCCTCTCCTAAGTATTCATTATAAAATTTAATCTGATTTTCTTCTACTTGTGGTTTTTTCTCAAGATTATATTCCATAAAGATAATTCCTTCTTCCCGTGCCCTTCTATAATAATCTTCATAATATGTTCCAGGGGTATAAAGATCCCTAAATAATATTGTTATATTTGCCTCAGGATTATTCTCCTTTATAATTAAGGCATTTTTCAAGGCAGTCATACAACATACGTTTGAACAATAAGCCCTCTCATCATTGCGAGCACCAACGCATTGTATCATTACAACATCCTTGGCTTTAACTTCATTATTTTTTAATTTACCCTCTAATTCATGTTGAGTAATCCGTATATTACCATCGTAGCCATATTTTCCAGTTGGTGGAAGAAGAGAAGATCCAACGGCTACGAGAATAACCCCAATAGGTAAATTTATCTTATCTTCATTTGTTTCTACTTCTACTTCAAAATTACCTATATAACCATTTACGTCCTTAACTTGGCTTGAAAGATGGACTGTCAGGTTTGGATTACTTTCCACATTTTTCTTAAGATTATCCAATAGTACATGTGCTTCCTGATCATTAGGGAATAATTTATAAAGTGTTCTTAACCTTCCACCTAATTCATTTTCTCTTTCAACTAAATGTGTTTCAAATCCTTGATTTGCCAAACTAAGCGCAGCAGTCATTCCTGAAACGCCCCCACCAATTACTAAAGCAGTTGGGGTCGCATCTACAGTAATATTTTCTAGCGCCTCCAGCTTACTTGCCTTTGCTACGCCCATACGGATTAAGTCTTTGGCCTTCTCAAACGCTTCTTCTGGGTATTTCTGATGACACCATGTATTTTGGTCTCGTATATTCACGAAATTAAAGAGATACTCGTTTACACCTTCTTCCTCAACACAATCCCGGAAAAGAGGTTCATGTGTTCTTGGTGTGCATGATGCAACTATCACACGATTTAGATTATGGTCTTTTATACCATTCTTAATCTGTGCTAATCCTGTTTCACTGCAAGTATAAAGATTATCTTCAGTAAAGACGACATTGGGTAAAGTCTTAGCGTATTCGGCAAGGGCTTTAATATCTATAAGTCCACCGATGTTTGAGCCACAACTACACACAAATACTCCAATTCGCGGTTCTTCTTCTTTTTCAGACATTTTAATCTTAACCTCCCTTAATTACTTCTGCCGCCCGTGCTGCAGCTCCACTAGCTTCAGCAACAGAGCGGGGTATATCCATTGGTTCGCGAGCACAGCCACAAGTATAAATTCCCTCTATACTTGTTTCTACAGGCATAAATGGATTTGTTTTCACAAAATCGTAATGATCTAAATCAATACCTAACACTTCTGATAATTTAGAAATCCCTCTCGACGGGATTATACAGGTTGCTAATACAACCAAATCTACAGTTAATTGTTTTATTTCAGATGTTTCATAATCTTCATAGGTAATGATTGGATTTTCATTCTCATCTACTTCTATGTGAGAAATCTTACTTTTAATATACTTAATATTATATTCTTCGGCACCCCGGTGTAAGAATTTTTGAAATCCTTTCCCTCCTGCTCTCATATCAATATAAAAAACATAAGATTCCAATTCATTGTCATGTTCATAAGCTATCATAGCTTCCTTTGTAGTATACATGCAACAAACAGAGGAACAATACATTTGTCCTTTTTGAGAACGTGAATCAATACATTGGAGAAATGCGATTTTTTTAGGGTGCTTCCCATCAGTTAATCTTGCCAAATGACCGGCTTGTGGTCCTGAGGCACAGATTAATCTCTCGAGCTCCATTGCTGTGACTACATTATCATATTTTTGATAGCCATAGATATTTAATGTATGTATATCTTCTGCTAAATCTAAACCGGTTGCGACTATAATTGCTCCAACATTATCTAAGCTAAGTACAGAATCTTTTTGCGTGAAATCAATCGCATCCGCACCACAATTTTGATAACACAATCCGCAAATTTCATAATTTAAATATAGACATTTGCTTGGATCAATACGATAAGTGGCAGGAACCGCTGCAGGAAAAGCTATTTGAGCAGCTGATTGAGTTGCTAGGTTAGCATCGAAGAAATTGGCAATTCCTCGAACTGGACATATATCAGCGCAATCTCCACAATTGGTACATACCCCCTCCTTCACATATCTCGCATGTTTTAAAACATCTACTGTAAAATTACCAATTGAACCCTCTACTTTTTGAACTTCTGAAAGAGTATGGAGTGTAATGTTAGGATGTCTATAACATTCTGATAGTTTTGGAGCAAGGATACAAATTGAGCAGTCAAGTGTAGGGAAAGTCTTATCCAATTGAGCCATTCTCCCTCCAATACAAGGTTGTTTCTCAATAAGATGTACTTGTATTCCCATATCCCCTAAATCCAAAGCGGCTTGAATACCGGCAATTCCCGCTCCAATTATAACAACTGATTTCGAATCTTCTCCCATTTTTTTCACCTATTTTTGTTTTTTAATTTTGTTATTTGTCATTCTTCTAAACAGGTCTATCTTACTAGCTTTCCATTCGTCAATTGTAGACTTTTTAGGAGTAAATTTATTAATATAACCAGCGATAATAGCATCTCTAATTAAATCTTGACCTTTTTCTGTACGAATCACTACCATTGAATTTTGTTGTACGGCTCCAGAACCACCAAAACTGATATCCGCAAATCTACTTGTGAATTCATCACATTCATGGCAATGATTTCTTACGGCATCATCAAACTTCTTGAGTTCAACTTCAAAAACTTTATTTTCTTTATTTGTTATGAAAAAGTTCTTCTTAATATTCATTTTGACTATATTTGTAGGGACCTCATTAGTCTCTTTTTTTACGAGCTCGAATAACTTCTCATAATCAAAGTTTTCCATACAGAATAAGCCAAACACATATTTAATCACATGTGTAGGGCTAATATTCAGAAGTTGCATTTTCCGAACAGCTCTACATTGACAAGGAGTTCCTACAAAAGCCATGCGAATTTGATTAATATCATAAATTTGATGCTGTTTTTCTACAATTTCTTCTACTATACTATAAAGATCTTGTAACGGTAAGATATTCGATGATATAGAATATCGCGTTCCAGAAGATTTTAACAGTTCTTCTTTATTATAGATTATTTTTGGAATTGGTCGTAAGTTTTCATTATATTCTGATACAATCGCAGCATCAATTTTGTTTTTATCAAACAGATACATTAAAAGAGTAGTTACCATCCCTCCATCTTGCCCTATTTCTCGAATTTTCTCATCGGCAGTTTTTGCGGCAACAACATCTCGAATATATCCAAGCTCATCTTTAATGCGATATACTTCATTTATTTGTTTCATTAAAGGTAAAGTTTGAGGGCAAATATAATAACAGAGACCACATTCCTTACAATTATCTACATTTGCATCAGAAATGAATTGAGGGGTATAACCCTCCATTTTGATAACATCAAAACCCTGTGAGTTGCAGTAGGCTACACATGCACCACAGGCACAGCATTTATTGGTTTTGATAATCTCATCTTCAAGATCCTTGAAGATTTTAACATCTTTTAGTACAGTTTTTTTAGGCTTAATTTCTGTCATATCCTTTCAAATCCTAATTTATTTTTTTATGAAATTAAAAATTTAAGGAGTAAATTCAATACTCTCAAATAATTGAGCGGGTCTGATTCTATGAAAATTGAACCCTAATTCTTCCGGTTTAAATCCAAATGCTAAGGCAACTAATTCTGATAAATAGAATACTGGAAAATCATAAGTTGATTCATTTTTCTTATTGAGTTCCCTCTGATTAAACTCATATTGCTGATAGCATGCTGGACAAACCACAACAACACAATTAGCGCCTACTTCTTGAATTGCTTTAAGCTTCTGATCAATCATTAAGAGAGATAAATCTTTATCAGATTTCTCCACCGGGTTTCCACAACATTCCATTTTCATTTCATAATCTACAGATTCTGCTCCAAGCGCTCTAACTATTTCATCTACTGTTTTTGGTTCAAATGGGTCATCCCAGTTTATTATTTCTGATGGTCTTAAATAATGGCATCCATAATGTACCGCGACCTTGAAGCCATCTAAGGGTTTTTCTACATATGCCTTAACTTTATCCAAATATTCATAGAGTATCTCAGCAAAATGCTTCACTTCAACTTTTCCATCATAAGATTTTCCTACCTTTTTTAAAACTTGATTTACTTCTTCTTTTGCATGAGAATCTTTATTAATAGCATAATTTACACCCTTTAATGTTTCCACACAACCAGAACAAAATGATACTACACCACCATTAGTATTACAGAGACTTAAATTCCTCGCTCCTAAAGCTAGCCAAGTTTTATGATCGATTAGTTCTATGCCTGTTGGATCAGGACAGCAACTAAAACCATCAACATCATTCAGCTTAATACCGAGTTTTTCAAACACCTTTCTTGACGAGGTTTCTAAATATGGTAACCTTGCTGGAATCACACAACCTAAAAATAGATCGTACGCCATCTTTTATTCAGCCCTCTTTGGGATGTTTTTTTCAAAATTAGTCTCAATTAAAATCTTCTTAATCTCGTCTAATGGAGCTGTTTTGATTGTAGGAAGACCTAATTTCTCTCTCCGCGTTAATATTGCTTTACTGTATGGTATAGCAACTCCATGGTCTAAAACTGCTTGACCTTGAGCTATGAAGGCGTCAGGTACTTTTCCACTCTCAAAACATAAGTTTTTAATTAAAGTGAATATCTCAGTAAGTTCAACTTTCTGAGGACATAATTCAACACATTTTTGACAGGTTGAACATAACCATGAATTTGGTTCTTGTTTCTCCACCAATTTATCTTGAAGACCCAAAATTGCTTCTTCAATAATCTTTCTAGGATTATACTTTCCATTTGTTAATAAAGCAACAGGGCAGCCACCACTACATGTGCTACATTGATAGCAATAGCTCAATGAGGCATTATGTTTCAATACTTCATTCCGAAACTGAAAATTAATTACACTCATTTTGACAAAAATTTCAAAATATAATTTTATTCCATAGTTTTTGATGGTTAAGTAAATACGGTAAATTTTTTAAATTTATCAGAAAATTGCTAAAGTAAAACTTCCAAGTGAAGTTATATTTTATTACAGAGATTTTTATTTTTCCAATGATGATATTTTTCTCTGTATTTTGTTCATATTGATAATAGTTTAATCATTCAATGTTTCAATCGATCAATTTTATCTGAATCACTATATATAAATAATTGAATTTAATAATTTGAATGATCAAGATTACCTATTATATTCAATTTTCCAAAATTAATGTTCAGATTTAAATATTATCAAATCTAATATTATAATGATGTGCCAAAATTGTAATTGTGATTTCTTTGACAGATGTTCAATTGTAGGGTATATGCCAATTGGTTTTTGTTGTGAAAATTGTTATCTATACGATGAGTATAGAACATGTTTAACATCTAAAACTAGAAGTGAAGGGGAAAAAGAACCTGGAATTGAAACCATAGAGGAAATCAAATTAAAAGGAGCCACCATTGAAGGAGAACTTCTAAAGATCACCATTACTCAAAAGGGCGAGAAGGAGAAAACACTACTTATTGATTTAAAGAAATATTTAGAATCTTAATAGTAAGGTCTTATTTTTAGATTAAATTTATATTTGGATTATCAATTTTTAGCTCAAATATAGAAAAAAATGAATTTTTTTGCTAGGAAAAAATAATTTAATAAACAATTTATCACAATTATTAAATAGTTAAATTTGCTGGATTAGTGTAAAGTTGCCTAAAAAATTAGATTTATTGGATCTTAAAATAATAGAGGAATTAAAGAATAATAGCAGAATTTCATTTAATGAAATCAGTCAGAAGATTGATAAAACTGAGGCTACTGTAAGAAGGCGTGTTAAAAAATTACTAGAAGAAGGAGTTATCACACGTTTTACTATAGATTACAACATAGATTCAAAACAAAATGTCAGTGCTACGATAAAAGCAGTACCAGATTTCAAAGATATTAAGCGTATTATAAAACAACTTAGAGAAATTGAAGAAGTTAAAAATATATGGCGTTTATCAGGTGATTGTGGACTTCTAATGAAAGTTGATATACCCTCTATAGATAAGTTTAATCCGCTTATTGAAGATAAGATCTCTCAAATTCAGGGGATAAAAATCATAGAGACCTGCTTCATAACTGATATTATTAAGTGAAAAAAGCATAAATCGTTTTAATTAAAAATTTTTAATTCAATAATAATATATAGTTTGTTTAATCGAACATTGGGTGTTTAAAATCGAGCACAAGCTTGCGTTTAAGATTTGCGTTTTTGGTGATGGAGGTGTGGGTAAAACCACTTTAATAAGAAGATTTGCCGAAGGTGTATTCGAGGAAAATATTCTTATGACAATAGGAGCTGATTTTAGCGTTAAGAATGTAGAAATAGATGAAAAACCAGTTACACTACGGATATGGGATTTTGCGGGAGAGGATCGTTTTAGAGTTCTTTTACCGGCTTTTGCAAAAGGGGCTGATGGTGGTATTTTTATGTATGACACAACTCGATATTCCAGTCTTGGTCAAATTAAAGACTGGTTGTCTATTTTTGAATATTTTGGATCTAATCAAAAAGGGAAAATCCCCATTATCATGGTAGGAGGTAAGATCGATCTCCAAAATCGTTCAGTGAGTACTGAAGAAGCGCTGGAATTATCAAACAATTACGAATTAACAGACTATTTTGAATGTTCATCTAAAACAGGAGAAAATGTGGAGCAAATTTTCGAGTTTATAGCAAGAAAAATGATAGAAGGCACCTTATAATCCTTTTTCTAAATGTATAATTTTTGATTTTTCTTATGAAGATTTATATTACTTCTAAAAACATCTAAAGCTTTAGGTTTAATGTTTTTTAAGAAGATTTTAAAATCTCAAATAATGATAACTTTTTTTTTATAACTTGGCTTTAAGTAAAATAATTGTTAAATAGGGTAATAATATGATAAAAGATACTCGTTTTATCGACAATGAAGGAAAAGTATTGATGCTCGGAAATGAAGCACTTGTACGCGGATGCCTGGAAGCAGGCGTTTCCTATGTCTCACAATATCCAGGTACTCCTACAAGTGATATTGGAGAATATTTCCATCAAGTAATTAGGGATTTTCCTGAATTTGGCGAATATTTAGTACATCATTGGGCTGTGAACGAAGCAGTTGCAACCTCTGCCTGTGCTGGAGTTGCTTGGACAGGTTGTCGGAGTTTTAATCCTATGAAACATGTAGGGTTGAATGTCGCAAGTGATGCTCTGAGTGTAATTGCATTAAATGGGCCAAATCCCGGAGGAATGGTAATATCAGTTGGTTCAGATCCGGGTTCACTAGGCTCTCACCAAGAACAGAATGAACGTTTCTATGCCTGGATGCTACATCTTCCTACCATCGAACCGCATACACCTCAAGAATGTAAAGATTGGGTAAAGTTAGCATTTGATCTGTCAGAAAAGTTTGACTTGGTAATGAATGTTCGTACATCAACCAGAAGTGCTCATTCAAGAGGCTTTGTAGAATTAAGCC
This sequence comes from Candidatus Hodarchaeota archaeon, assembly GCA_048886685.1. Classification (GTDB taxonomy): domain Archaea; phylum Asgardarchaeota; class Lokiarchaeia; order Sigyniarchaeales; family SOKP01; genus Loki-b32. Next base: position 149,828 of record JBHLKM010000007.1, on the reverse strand, counting down.
CATTAGTAAAAGGTAAGAAACGTGGAGAATTTATTAGAAATATTCCTAAATTCAATTCATTGCCACCACACGCCATCAACAATCACATTCGGTTATATGAAAGAATTGAAAAACTCAGAGAAATCATTCCAGAAATAGAATTAAATAGAATTATTCTGGGAGATAATAAAGTGGGTATAATAACGAGTGGAATGCCTTTTGGCTATACTATGGAGGCACTTAATCAATTAAAATTAAATGATGTTCCTATATTAAAGCTTGGAATGATTTATCCATTAAATTACAACCAAATAGCTAGTTATATGCAAAATCTTGAGAAAGTAGTTATTATTGAAGAATTGGAACCATTTTTGGAGATGAAAATTGCTGAAATTGCTCATTATCAGAAAATAGATGTTGAAATTTTAGGCCAAAAATATTTTCCTAAGTATAACGAATTTTCTACTGGATTAGTTGCAGATTGTTTAGCTAAGATTTTTAATAAACAACCTAGTGAGCAAATGAGGAAAGCAATGCATTATTACAATTCGTACAAAGAAATAATCCCAAGTAGATTCCCTACCTTTTGTGCAGGATGTCCTGAACGAGCTACACTCTATTCGATATTGAAAGCAACAAATCATTTAGAAAATACTATAATTTCTGGGGATATCGGGTGTTATGTGATGTCATTTTTTCCACCTCAGCAGTGCTCTGACTTAGTAATATGTATGTCTGGAGGGATTAGTGCTGCAATCGGAATGTCTACAAAAACAAACCAAAAAGTTTTAGCAATGATAGGGGATTCCACCTTCTTCCACACGGGTATGGCACCATTAGCGGAAGCTGTTGGATACAATTCAAATCTATTATTTATTATTTTTGAAAACTCTTGGACAGCAATGACCGGGCATCAAGATGATGTACTTCGATTTCTAATCAATCAAGGATTTTCAATTGAAAAAATTTGTAAATCGATTGGTGTACCTTGGTTAAGAGTAGAAGATTCTTATAATCCTAAAAAATTAACAAAAACAATTGAAGAAGCTTTAGAAACTAACGGATTAAAAGTTATTATCATTAAACGAGAGTGTGCTCTACAAGCTCATCGATGGAGAATGTCACAAATTAAATCTCTTCAAGAACATGGCGAAAAAGTTCAAGATGTTTCTTATTACATTGGCGGCTGCTCGATGTGCTATGAATGTGCAAGGATTTTGAGCTGTCCGGCAATTAGAAGAGTTGATACTGAAGGAGTGGAAGAAATGCAAATTGATCAAGATCGATGCATAAAATGTGGTGTGTGTTATGAAATTTGCCCAAATGGGGCAATTAGAAAATCAATTATACGTTTATTTGGTGAGGAGGTGCCATTTCGTGAAATTTAAAGAAACGGATATAATCAATATTGTCATAGCTGGAACCGCCGGTCAAGGAGTGATAACGCTTAAAAGACTAATAGAATTTGCCGCCCAAAAGTCTGGAGTTGAAAGAGTCTTTGGAAGTGAATCTCATGGACTTGCACAACGAGAGGGAGCTATTATGAGCCATACCCGTTATCAGCGAAACATTCTCAATAATGATAGAAAAAATCTGCAGTCCCCGCTTATTAGTTATGGTGATGGTGATCTTTATATCTGTTTTGAACCGATTGAAGCTTTAAGACATGGAATATTTGCGTCCTCAAAAACTTCATTTGTTATAAACAATCGGACAATTCCGGGAGTAATGATAACAGCTAATTTTGAGAAATATCCCTCTCTCGAAGAAATTGAAAAAACTTTAAATCAAATAACAAAGGAAATATACTTTTTAAATGCTACTAGTTTGTCAATTAAACAATTTAACTCAAATCAGTATGTTAATCTCATCATGCTTGGTTTTGCTATCCCAACAGGTAAACTTCCATTCATAGATCTTGAATACTATGAAGAAGTTATTAAAGAATGGCTTCGGGATCCTGATATAAACATTAAGGCCTTGCAACTCGGATTAAAAGAAGGAGAAAAAAGCATTTCAAATAGAAAATAACCTCCATTTTTTTGCTTCTAATGGTTCATAAGCATGCTCTATTTTTTCTGTTATACTTCCTTCCTTACTCTTAACCAGTACATCATCTTTAAATATTCTTTTAAAGAATCTGCATCTATTTTTATCCCAACTATTCTTAGTAAATCCTAATCCTTCATCAATGTTGATCCAAATTTCTTTTAAACTCCAACCTTTTTTTCCCCCCCTTACTATTTTATTCCTATAGAATTCATCTTTGGGGATTCTATCAATATCCCAATCTTTTAAATAAACATATACAGTCCTTTTAGCTACTTTTACACCTTTTAGATTTAAATGTAGATTAACTATTTCTTGAACATTATATACACTCTTAACACATTTTTTGATAAATTAAATAAGGCTTAGTTGGTTATGTTTTCACATGGATATCCACGAGAAAATTGACTTAATTAAACGAGGTACTGAAGAAATATTAACAGAAGAAGATTTAAAACATCTTCTAGAAACAGGAGTTCCTCTAAGTCATTACATAGGTTTTGAGATATCAGGTAAGGTTCATTTAGGAACTGGACTTATTTGTATGGCTAAAATTAAGGATTTCATTGATGCTGGAATTTCTTGCTCCATTTTTCTAGCAGATTGGCATAGCTGGATTAATGATAAATTAGGAGGAGATATGGAAAAAATTCGAGAAATTGCGGTTGGATACTTTAAAGAAGGGCTTAGAGCAGGGTTACTTTGTGTAGGGGCAGACCCAAACAAGGTAAAATTTACCCTTGGTACAGAATTATATCATAATAATGATGAATATTGGGAAACTGTTATTGATGTATGTAAAAACACTACTTTAAGCCGAATGCAAAGAAGCATCACAATTATGGGAAGGAAACAAGGAGAAAATGTGGATTTTGCGAAATTACTTTATCCTGCCATGCAGGTTGCCGACATATTCATTCAAAATATCAATTTTGCTCATGCAGGTTATGATCAACGCAAAGCCCATGTAATTACGAGGGATGTTGCTTTAAAAATGAAGAAGAATAACCTTGTTGATACTAATGGTGAAACAATTAAACCTATATGTGTTCATAATCATTTGATTTTGGGTCTACAAAAACCACCAATCTGGCCTATTAAAGATGATGAAGAATTGCGAGAGTTATGGTCTCAGATGAAAATGAGTAAATCATTGCCCAATTCTGCTGTATTTATTCATGATAATCCTGATGAAATAAAAGAAAAAATAGGATCCGCTTTTTGTCCTGAAGGAAATGCAGTGTTTAATCCAATACTAGATTGGACAAAATCAATAATTTTCAGAGAAAAAGGCTCTTATTTTCAAGTTAAAAAACCAGCAAAATTCGGTGGAGATATGGAGTTTAATTCATATCAAGAATTGGAGGATGCGTATCTAAATAAAAAAATACATCCTCTTGACTTAAAAAATAGTATTTCGGAGAGACTTATAGATTTATTGGAACCCGCCAGAGAACACTTTGAGAAACCGAAAATAAAAAAAAAGAGAGAACATATGGAAGAATTAATTATTACTCGCTAAATTATGTTCTTTTAATTACACTGACTAATCCTTATTTTAAACATAATCAACAAGTTAATATCATTATGCTTGGATTTGCAATTCCCTTAGGCAGATTCCCATTTATTCAAATTGAAGAGTAGGAAGAAGTTATTAAGGAATGGTTACCTGATGCAGATTTTAACATTAAGGCTTTACACCTAGGTTTTAAGGAAGGAAAGAGAATCATAAATAATTAATTGAAATTATTTAAAAAAGTGAGAATATCCATATTAATAACTATCTTTGTTAGGTAAACTTAAATTTATATATAGCATTTTTATTTGATTTTACTATCGAGTGAAAACTGAAAATATCTATTTCGGTTTTGTGGTTGAGGTATTATTTAAATTAGAAATTAATTCAATAATTAAAAAAGTAATTTAAATCTAAAATTAAAAGGAATAAAATGAAGATCCGAAAATCTCTATTGTTGAATATATTGATATTAGTCTTTTTATTATCAATCTCATTTCATTCTAATGAATATAATAATAGAAAAGATTCCAATAATTTAGTTAAAAATTTTGAAATCCCTATTCAATCAACATCCCCTCCAAATTCAAAACCATTATTAATAAATCAGTTCGCTACCACATTGAATACTTTTTTTCCATCTTCCTTACCTACAAATGTCCATTTTACCTTAGTTGAGGGATGGAATTCACAAAATGTAACAATATCTTATGAAGGAATTTCAATAAAGAAAGACAAAGTTTTAAATGGTGATTTTCCATTAAATTACACTAATTGGATATACGCCTGTAATAATCCAACCAGATTTACAAATAATGGTTGGCAATCTGGTGGATATGTTGAAATTGAAATCAGTGCAGGATCCGTCTCAAAACACGATCAAGGCGTTCACCAGCAAAACTTTTCTATTGCCCAACCTTTTAATGATAATAGTTTAGCTTCATTTTCTATAGATTACTTCTTTGATTCCAATGTTCCCAGTCCACCTGAAAACCTCACTCTTTATTTGGCCATTGTAATTAATGGAATAGAGGTAAATAAAACCATTAGTTTTTCAGAGTTAACAAAGAATGCTTGGACCAACACAAAATTGATATATAATCCTTCTATGTATGGTCAAATTCTACCTGGGAATGTTTCAATCAAAACGGGACTATATGCTTTATCTGATCTTAGTCTGACTGCGGCACAGCAATTCATTCAAATCGATAATATTAAATACGAAATATGGACAATGCCAAATAAACCTTACTTATTGAAGGCTTTAGATTTCCATTCCAGTTTAAATTATACCTATTATAATTTATCTTATGGTCGTGGGTATTCCTTTATTGATGTTGAAAGAATTACAAACACTACGACTAATATTGAATTTACAATATACCAAAATCTTACAAATATAATTGATATCCAAATTAAGAATATATCTATTAATTCATATTTAGTTAAATCCTTTAATTCAACTTTTATGGGAGTAGAAGGAAGTTATTATTCAATTGATCTACAAATTGGCTGGGAAACCAATTTTATTATCTCAAATCCCTTACTCTATAGTAGCACTCTAATACAAATCAAGAAACCAATGGATTGGGATATTGTAAGTATATACGATGGTTTTGGGGTTAATAAAACTGAGAGTTGTTTAGGAACGGGTATTGGATCGAAGACAATAACAATTCCTACCGAAATTATAAATCAAGGATTATGGAATATTGAAGCTACAAGTATTGATTATATTACCGGAGGAAATACCGCTGTTTGGAATGGCACATCTTATGAAGATAGTTCGATTCTAATGTATGCCGATCTGTTTCAGATTCACACTACTTTGAACGATACATTTCCTTTAGATGATACTATTGTCCGTTGCACTATTCAATATCCAAATGGGTCAACTTTCTTAAATGAAACATCGCCTGCATCCCAAATTGTTGCTTTTGGTGATTATACCGTTGATCAGAACATGATTGTCGGAGAGTATGAAGTTCTCTTGGAGTGGACTAACAATGAGTCTTCTATTATGAGAGATAAAATCGGTTTTGAAAGGTTTCATTTTACTGTCTGGCATAATACCAGTCTGAAGGCTATAAAATCTTATTTTGAAACGATGGTAGGAGCACCTCTATTAGTAAAGGTTAATTTTACAGACATTGACATTGGTACTTACATCGATTTTGCATCTATAACTTATAATACGAGTTATGGAACTGAGGGATATGCAATATATTTAGGTTCAGGAATTTACATTATCGATCTTGATACAAGCTCATTAGAATTAGGTGACTATTATGTTTCCTTTAATGCGTCAAAGGATTATTATCAGTCTCAAGAAATGAAAGATTTAATCGAAGTTAAAATAATTGCTGAACCTTTAGCCCTGCAATTACCATGTGGTATACTCGAAGTTGAGGGAAATAGTTTTATTAAGGTTCAGGTAAATGTTACGGGACTTAATACGGGAAGTTATTATTGGCCCGCTAATATCTCATCAGACTGGCAAAATTATTACACAATTAACGACTTTAATAACGGTACCTGGGAATTTAATTTATCCACTTTTAATCTCCCTACATTTGGAATACCAGAGTTTTATTCTATAACATTTTCTTCTAATAAAACAGGTTATGGAAGTACAACAGATTCGATTACACTCAAAATTAATCCGGTTCCAACTAGAGCTCAAGTAAATGAAAGCATCATCCAAATTCACCCGAATCATAATTTTAATTTAGTAGTAAATTACACAATTGAGAGTTCTGGGGAACTAATCGATGGAGCAAATATTAGCATAATCTGGTCGTCAACTTACAATTGCACTCCGTTCTCAAATGGTTTTTTAATCTTATTTAATAGTTCTGGATTATCAGTTGATTCTTATCCAATTTATATTGAATTAAGCCATATAGGCTATGAGACTGCTTTTATTGTAGCTTATGTTATGATAATACCAGCAGAAACACAATTACTATTACTGAATCCTGAACCTATTGAAATCATAAGAGGGGATAGGGTAAATATATCCTGTTTGTATGTGTCAGATGGACAAAATTTAATTAATAGCTCTCTAAGCCTTGTTGGAGACATCATTGGTACTTTTAAATGGAATGGTACTGAGTTCTATTCCACCATAAATACACAGAATTTAGAATCAAAGAGTTATTTAATTCAGATACTAGCAACTAACCAAAATTTTGAACCTCAATTAAGAGATTTGATTATAACCGTATTTCCATTAGACATTAACATCCAAATCTCTTCTTTAACATTTAAATTTAAGGAAGGGCAAAGCAATAAAGTCGATTTTACAGTTTTTGATGAAAGCCATAATTGTATATCAACGGAATTTAATGTTTCTTGTGAATATAATGGAAAATCACAACTGTTACATCCCGTCTCAAATGATTCTTATCAATTAGACTTAAATAGCTTGAATTTAAACCCTTTTAGATCCAACCATCAAATCAAAATTGTGGTCTCTAATCCATATGGAGAAGATGAAATTATAATTTTAATTGTATATACATCATTGTTTGAAACAATTCTCACGATCTCAGTTATCAGTATAATATCTATAGCAGCTTTAGTAACATTAGGTGTTTTTATTAATAAGAGATATTTAGGGTTGAGTAAATTTCAGAGGAAAATAAGAACTGTAAAAAAGAAATTTAAAAATCAAAAATTTGATAAAATATATGAGCCAAGTCGGGAAAATATCATAAAAAATCTCATTAATAATCAGTATTTACCTTCTAAAATTCCCTTTAAAGATAAATATAGAGCGGAATTTAAAATGAAGGATAAAAAGTAGGTGAAGAATGTGGTAAAAATGAAAAAAGTTAGAGTGCATTGTTCATTCTGTAAAAAAGTAATTGATTTAGAAATCCCAGTTAATATTGTAGATGATAAGAAATATTTTCCATTTGAATATATATTCATACATGGTAAACCGGAACATGCGATCATGCTGTTTTTAGATGCAAATCTTTCTGTGAGAGATGAAATTGTTTATCAAGATTTATTAACAGCTAAAAAGAAAGCGAAAGAATTCACATCTCTTATCCATATGTCAGAATATGAGGCATTAGCATCCATTTATAACGAACCAATTCGTACTGAAGTTTTAAAAATTTTATCTGAGGGACCAATTAATTCGAATGAATTAGTTGAAAGGCTTATTTCTGAATATCCTGAATTTGAAGAACATAATTTTCAATTAGTGATTTTACCACTCATTAAAACAAATTTAGTCAAATCTCGGTGGTTAAATGAAACTTTTTTTGAATGTTATTTTTTAGTAAGAGATTTCATAATTTTCAAAATCCCACATAAGCAGACTATTGAAAAAATCTCAAACAATCCAAAATATTCCCCAATTAAAGAATCTTATTTAAGTAAAGCAAATGAGACTTTACAAGATTTTAAAGAGACAATTTTTTCTGGTCAAGGTGACTTAACTTTGGCAATAAAACAAGGTTTGCAGATACTAATTTCTAAGGAATATAAAGAAATAATGTCTCTTCTAAGCAACGGACCAGTATCTTTGAAAAAAGTAAGAACATTACTAGATTTAGAAACGCTAAGTGGCTCGTGTGTTAATGATATCATTTTCAATTTTCAGATTAATGGTGAAAAATATATTTCGATATTATATGATCTTCATCTTCAATATTTTCCGCCCGTTTATTTACTAAATGAGATAGCAAGTAATTTAAAAAAAGGAAAAATCTCAAATGAAATGGCTTTTGCACATTTGGATTTACTTTTTGAAAGTGAAAAAGAATTAAAAATAATACGAAAAAAAGTTAATAAGCAGAGGTCCAACTAAATGCCAGCTAAATCTACATTTAAAATTATCGTTGCGGGGGATGGTGGAGTTGGAAAGACTACTCTCTTGCATAGATATATAGAAAATCGATTTAAGTTTGATACTAAGATGACGATTGGTGTTGAGATTTTCAATAAAGTCCTTACTTTTGCGACTGGTGCTTCTACTTCACTTCAAATCTGGGATTTTTCTGGACAAGAGCGCTTTAGATTTCTCTTAGATAGTTTTGTTATGGGTGCTAAGGGCGCATTAGTATTGTTTGATTTAACAAAAAATCCTCGATTTTTAGAAAGGATTGATGATTGGGTTGATCTTATAGAACAACAAAACAAAACTATACCAATGGTTTTAATAGGAACAAAAGCCGATTTGGAAGATAAAATTCTTGTTAGAGAAGAAGAAATCTTAAATCTAATGGAAAAACATAAATTTCTAAAATATTTCACAACATCTTCAAAAACAGGTCTTAATGTAAATGAAGCTTTTTATTTTCTAACTTCAATATTAAATAGACAAATTGAACTGGTTTACAATACTCGGAACTTTAACAAGTAGATAGAAATACCTTTTGAAATTTGATTATCTCAGCTAAACTTTAACTATTTATAAAGATTTTAAGTTCTTTTAATGACTCTTACTAATCCTTTTTTTCGGAGCTGGTCCATCATTTTTTCAATTTCATTTTCGCTTATTTGAGCAATTGAAGCTACTTCCTCAATTGTATTCATACCATCACAAATTTTAAGGACTTTAAATTGGTCCTTTGTAAGCATTCCTAACTGTACAGCCATAGGAGGAATTTCCTTTACAACTACGGGAATTCTCACTTCACCACCCGCTTCTGCTGTTTCTGCTCCAATTTCTTCAGTAGTAGGAGATTCACCAAAAAAGGATTTAACTCCTGTAATGTCATAATTATCATTGATATAGACATAAATCGTATGTTCTTGTCCAGAAACATCATCTGTGTCTTCTAGATCAGGATTAGGATTGGCATGCTTATATTCTTTTGTATAAATACCCATTTCAAGACCACTAATAATCTCGTTTTTATCTATATTCAATGAAATCATATCTTCACAGATATCACACCATGCCCATGCTTCAATAAGTTGGAAATATTTTTTTACTTTATTTTCTGGCATTATAATCTACTCTAAGGTAAGTGGAAATTAAATCATTTAATTTATATGCAAACTAGGGTGTTGATTAATATAAATTTTGATTTATATTTTCTTTGTTAATAATTAAGTTAATTTTAAAATGTTGATCATATTAAGATTTCTCGTTTAAATCTAAAGAGATATTGAAATTAGAAAACAATTAAAGTTATTATATATTTTATTATCTAAATTTCAATTTTAATAATATAGCAATGTCGGCTTACAAAAGAAATAATTGCTTTGGCTGTGGCAGGCCGATAACTCCTTACGAATCTGCTGTACATTTTCCTTGCCCTCAATGTGGAGATGTCACAATCTGGAGATGTGAACGCTGTAGGGAATCGGGAAACTCATTTCGTTGTTTAAAATGCGATTTCGAGGGACCTTAGAAAATTTAATAGAGGATATGATTATAATGGGAGAATTTATAGCTTTAATTGATGTTATTCCAGAAGATACAGATGTGAATTTTGAAGCTTTTGTAGGTAAATTAAAGGAAATATTACCTGAGACTTGTACTCTCGAGCATTATGATGTGCTTCCCGTTGCTTTTGGTTTGCAAAAAGCGAGAGTAAGGGTGCGATATCCTGAAGAATGGGGTGGTACAGATAAGCTTGAAGAATTTTTTGGTCAAGTTGATGGTATTCAAGGTATAGAAGCTATTGCTTTCTCAAAAGCATAAATAAAAAATTTCTGTTTTTTTAACCTGTTCTTTTAAATAATTTATCTAATTCATTATATGAAAGAAATCTTAATGTGGGTCTTCCATGAGCACAATGATAAGAATCTTTACATGCTGCTAAATCGATAAGCAGACTGCGTATATCCTTTAAGGATAAGTCATCCCCACCTCTTACAGATTTATGACAAGCTAGATAGTTGATAATTTCTTCTTTTACTTCTTTAAAGCTTTTATCCTTTCCAATTTCAGTAATATCACTAACAATTCCTTTAATAACACTAATATCAGGAATTTTATTCATTATCGTAGGAATTTCTCTTAAAATAAAAGTATTACCTCCGAAATATTCAAAATTAAATCCAAGTTTCTTAATTTCGTTTAAATTATCTTCCATAAATATCTTATCACTAGGTGACACATCAATTTTTAGTGGTTGGATTAATTTCTGCTTACTTAATTTAGCACTATCATAAGCATTCAAAAGTTCTTCTTTCTTTATCCTTTCTGACGCAGCATGTTGGTCTAAAATAAAGATTCCCTCTTCATTATTCTCGTTAATTCCTTCTAAAACAACATATTTTTTATTTTGTAATTGGCCTGTATAAGAAATTAGACGAATCTTTGGAAAATCCTTTGAAATTATGTATTTCCCTCTAATATAAGAATCAGGCAAATATTTTTTCCCCAATTTTTTTTCAACTACTTGATCCATTAAATCCAATTGAACACTATCTTCAATTACTCCTTTTTTATCTACTATTATTTCCTTTATTTCTTCTATAGGTTCTTCAAAAACACCTAATTCTTTTTTACTCTTTGGGCCAAAATCCTCCAACTCAGTTGAAATATACTTTGCTTCTTTATTTATGAATCTTTCTTCGATAAAACCTCGTATTATATTGTACACCTTATTATATAGCGCTTCTTCTTTTTCAAATCTAACATGGAGTTTCTTTGGATGAACATTAAAGTCTACAACTGTTGGATCAAGTTCCAGGAATAATACAAAAAAAGGATATCTATTTATCATCAAGGTTCCTTCATAAGCTTCCTTTATTGCTCTAAATAAGACATCACTAATAACATAACGATTATTGAGGAATAAACTTGAATAATTTCTACTTTTTTTAGCAATTTGTGGATGTCCTAATAATCCTGATATTTTAATAAAAGGATCTTTTTCACTAAATTCTACAGATTCCATAAATCTAACGATATTTCTCCCATAGATATGGAATACTGTTGTGTTTAAATCATTATTTGCAGGACAGTTTAAAATATCCAAATCATTATGACGATAAATAAAATGGAGTTTAGGGAATGCCAACGAGTATCTCTGCATAATATCTGTAATATGGCTAAGTTCTGTAGAATCTTTCTTTAAGAATTTCTGCCGTGCAGGGATATTATAAAAAATATTTTTGACCCTGATATTTGTTCCAACTTGACATGATACTTCCTTTTTTTCTTTGAATTTTCCCCCTTCTATATTTAATTGTACACCTCTTTCATTCTGGCTGGTTCTTGAAATAATCTCAACTTGACTCACGGCAGCAATGCTCGCAAGTGCCTCACCTCTAAAGCCTAAAGTAGAAAGCGTATCAAGATCTTCAATACTCCTAATTTTACTACTGGTATGCCTTTCAAATGCAACTTCAATATCTTCAGGTGAAATACCTATCCCATCATCAATTACTTGAATTAAAGTTTTACCTGCTTTTCTGACAATCACCCTTATTTCTTTAGCTCCAGCATCAATACTATTTTCAATAAGTTCTTTCACTATATTGGCAGGTCTTTCAACCACTTCCCCTGCTGCTATTTTTTCAGCATCTAATATCTTTCTTATTTTAGCTACTTTCACAGTCATATTATAATTTTTACAATTTATCTTCAAGGAATTTATAATTCTTTAACCCTAATATATTTCACATTACAATCAAATTTAAAATAATACTCTATTAAGGTTTAAATAAATCTAACTCAAAAGCCTATAAGTAAGTCTTTTAAATTTCCTTTAATATATAAAAGTAATTTACATAGCAATAAAAACAAGAAATTAATAAATAGATATGAGTACAGAGAAAGAATATCCCCTTCACAAGTATTTCATTTATATTTTTACAGGAATCACAATTTTTTTTATTATACTGAGAATCATTTTATATTTCTTTGAAATTTCCCCTTGGATAAAAGAGACAAAAGATATTGATTTTAAAATCTTGTTAGAGGGTATGGAAAACGGTCTTATAGATTTTTATGATCCAATAACTATATCCGATTGGCCTCCTTATTACCTATATTTTTGGTATTATCTTTTTTTCTATATATGGATAATTCCTACCGAAGGACTAATAGGTGTGTACGTTTGGGATGCCTTAAGATTGATTTTAATGATTATAGTAATAAAAGAATCGCCTAAAGTATTTAAAAATAAAAAAGATTTGCTCATTTTTTATGTATTCGGTACTATCGGGTATAGTATCGATGCCTATTATAACAATGTAAATTTCTTAATTGTATTTCTTTTATTTTATTCATTTATATATTTAGAAAAAGATCAAAAATGGATTGCGGGTATTCTCTTTACTCTTGCTACTTTTAAAATAACTGCGATTCTATTTGTGCCTGTATTATTAATAATTAGAAAAATTAAATTTAAAGATCTTATCTATTATCTAATCCCTTTTGCAATTATATGCATCCCATACATGATTTTCCCTGAGTATTTCTTCCAAATGGTAAAAAATTGGGGTCATAGTGATGCTGAAGTTCATGGATTTTTAATAATTGATTCAGTTATCTGGAAAGCTTTACAACCTTCTCATTTAATGTTCATAGCTTTATTGTTAATAACCTTCTTAGAAAACATTGAAACCGAAGAAAGGAAGAATCTTTATCGAATAATACTAGTTTCAATAATATCAATATATTATATATATCTAACTACGATTGTGTTTATCATTCCCGTAGTTTTAGGTTAAATATGTTTCTCTAATTTCTTTTTGAGTTCAGTTATTTTTTCTTTCAAATTATCGGGCGATAGTTTATCTATTTCTAATTCTTTAAGATTATTGACTAAATTGAATATGTACTCATTCATTTTACTTTCTTTCTTTTTAGAAGGTTCAAATAGGATTGTTTGTACATATTTTTTCTTACCTGAAACTTTACTTTGAACAGCTTTTGCTTTACTTGTTTTTATTTTTGTATCTAATTCCTTCATCTCTTTTTTCTTTCTATCTAACTCATTTTCTTTTCTAGTTAATTCCTCATTTGAATTTACCAATTTCTCTTTAACTAAATTTAATTCGAAGTTTAATTTTTCAAGTTTATGTTTTTTACCATTTATAAATTTATTATAAATTTTACCTGATGAAATGCTATTACCATTATCTCTAACTGTCGTTCTGAAAGGATCCTTTTCTTCTATTTGTTCAAGAAGCTCAAATGCTCTTATAATAACATCATCAGGAATACCTGCTAATTTTGCGATATGAATCCCATAGGATTTATCAGTGCTACCAGGTCTTAATTTTCTTACAAAGTTAATACTACCATCATCATTCTCAATTATATCCAAATGGTAATTTTTTACTCTTGGTAAATTTATTTCTGTTAACTGGTGATAATGAGTACTAAAAAGCGTCTTAATATTTAGTTGATTAAGTTTTTCAAGAGTAGCCATTGCGATACTTTGCCCATCACTTGTACTAGTTCCTCTGCCCAGTTCATCTATAATTATTAGACTTTTTGGGGTGGCGTAATTTAAAATTTTAGCTGTTTCAGTCATCTCTATCATAAACGTACTTAATTTTCTTGCCAGATCATCTGAAGCTCCTATACGTGTAAAAATTTGATCGATTATTCCAATCGTGGCAGATTTTGCTGGAACAAAGCACCCCATTTGTGCTATTATACAAATTAAGGCTACTTGTCTGAGATAAGTACTTTTACCTGCCATATTCGGACCGGTTATAATTAATAATTGATCAGTTTCATTATCTAAGTAGCAATCGTTAGGAATGAAGTGCTCAGTGATATTCAATTGTTCGACTACAGGATGTCTTCCCTCCTTAATAATTATTTTTGAATCGTCATTAACAATTGGTCTGCAGTAATCATATTTCTCGGCAATTTCAGCAAAACAAGCTAGAACATCTATAATTGCTATATTTCTAGCAGTTTCAAGAATATTTTCTGTTTCTTTTTCTACCTTATCACGTATTTCATTAAAAATCTCAAATTCTAAATTACCGACTTGTTCTTCAGCATTCACAATTTTTTCTTCTAATGCTTTCAACTCCTCTGTGGTAAATCTTTTAGCATTCTTTAAAGTTGCTCTTTCTACATAATCCTCGGGTACTTTGGATATTATTTGTAAAGTTCTTAAGGTTATTTCAATATAATACCCTAGAATATTGTTATACCCCACTTTTAAACCTGAAGTTAAATTCCACCTTTTTTTCTGCCCTTCTTCATATCTTAAGATATATTTTTTTCCATTATTAACAATGTCTCTCAGATCATCAACTTTCTCATTAAAGCCATCCTTGATAATATCACCTTCTCTAATTTTGGTTGGTGGATTTTCTTTAATTGCATTTTCAATGAGACCCTTAATCTTATCAAAGGGTCTAATGTTCTCAATAAAATGCGAAATTTCAGGTATATCCGCTTTGACTAAAATCTCCTTAATTTTTGGAATTTTTTCTAATGAGTGCTTAATATTGACTAAATCGCGTGCATTTGTTCGACCAGAATAATTTAGTTTATTGATAAATCTTTCAAGATCACCTAATATTTTTAATTCTTCCCTTAAATCAGATCTTAAGAAGATATCGTCCTTAAACTTCTGAACTATATTTAATCTGTTATTAATTTGCTGAATGTTAGTTAATGGTCGTAAAATGAATTTTCTCAACAATCTTGCTCCCATCGGTGTATGAGTGTGGTTGAATACGCTATATAAAGTAACATCTTTACCTTTTTCCCATAAGGAATGAATTAGTTCCAAATTTCTCTGGGTAATATAATCTAAATGAAGAATATTTTTCTCTTGAATTACATTAATCTTAAATATATTTGGTACAATATCTCTCTGCGTTTCCTTTAAAAAAGCTAATAGCCCACCAGCAGCCTGAATTGCTAATATTCGACCTTCTAATCCAAAACCTTCTAGATTAGAAACCTTGAAATGTCGTGTTAAAATAGTATAGGCCTCATCATAATTGAAAACATATTCCTCATACGTTTTTATAATTGCATCTGTTAAATCAGTTAATATAAGGAAAAACCTTTCATCTTGCTTGAGTTCTGGAGGAATAATTAATTCAGCTGGATCATATTGAGAAAAGATACTAAGTAATCTTTCCTGAGGATTCTCCTCTTTAGCAGAAAATTCAACAGTCGAAAATTCTCCAGTTGATATGTCAGCAAACGCAACTGCAAAACCAGTTCTCTCTTTAATCATCGATGCCAAATAATTATTTCTATTTGCATTTAACATGTTAGGTTCGATAATAGTTCCTGGAGATAAGATTCGAGTAACTCCTCTTTTTACTATCCGACCTTTTACTGTTGCAGGATCTTCTAACTGATCAACTATTACTACAGTTTGATTAAGATTCATAAGATTGTTGAAATAATTATGACCTGAATGGTGTGGGATTCCAGCCAATGGAACATCTCCTCTCTTTGTCAATGTGATTCCTAGAAGCTTCGAAATTCTTTCAGCATCGTCATAGAAAAACTCGAAGAAATCACCCATTCGGTAGGAAATCAAGTAATCTGAAGGAAATCTTTTACGAATAGAGTACCAATGCTTTAACATAGGTGTCAGTTTTCTTTCGTTTATTTCCTTCATAATTAGCCCATTTAAGCGTTAGAAGATATTATTACTACGTATAATCAATTATAACAGTAATTTTATATTAACTGTATTTGTTAAATTTTTAATAACAATAATAAAGAAGATGATTTGACTTTTTTATATTCCTTAGACTCTTCCAAAATATCATGAAAAAATAATATACCTTTGATAGGCAATTCCATGAATTGACTTCTTGTAGTTTTTTAGAAACATAAGATAATTAAATATTTACCTCTTAAGATAAAATAATTTTAGAATGCATATTGAGGAATTTTTATGCCAGAAAAGATTAAGTTAGCTATTGTTGGTATAGGTAATGCCGCATCTGCTCTAATCCAAGGTATTGAATATTATAAAGATGGTTCAAACGATCGTGGATTACTCCGACCAACTCTTGCTGGATATCATGTTTATGATATTGAAATTGTGGCTGCAGTAGATATATCAGAAAAAAAAGTAGGGAAAAATATTATTAAAGCAATTTATGAAAATGAACTAGATATTTTGGTTAACTTTCAAAACGAAATTAAAGTCCCTGTTATAATGGGAAACGTTTTAGATGGTGTTATTGCTGAGACTGAAAGAAGTGTCAATCCAGCAAAAATCTCATCAAAAGATATTGCAAAACATTTTAAATCAACAGGGACAGAAATAGTATTGTGTTTATTACCTTCTGGAGCAGATATTGCTGTAAAATTCTATGCAAATGAAGCTCTCAAGGCGGAATGTGCTTTTATCAATGCTACTCCTACAAAGATTGCAACCGATATGGAATTTGCTAGAAAATTTTATGATAAAGGTTTACCGTTAATTGGGGATGATTTACAAGATCAGTTTGGGGCGACAATTTTACATAAAATGGTCCTTCAACAGATGTTAGATAGAGGAATTGATATAGAAGAAAGTTATGCTCTCGATGTAGGTGGTGGAGCCGAAAGTTTGAATACAATTTATCGCGCACGAGAAATTAAACGAGAAATCAAGAGCATGTCTGTAACACGTGCATTAAATGTAGATGCCCCAATAGTCGCAGGTACTTCTGATTGGGTTGAATTTCTTAATAACAAAAGAAATTCTATGCTCTGGATTGTAGGGAAAGGATTTTTAGGATCTGAAATCATAATGGACATAAAGATTCAAACTGAAGATGGACCGAATGGAGGTTCAGTATTAGCGGATGTGATTCGAGCTACTAAAGTGGCTATAAATCAAGGCGCTGCGGGATCTATAGATGAAATCTCTGCATATGGATTCAAAAATCCACCAAAAGCTGTGAGAAATCCAGCTGAGGCCTATAAAAATTTAGCTAACTTTATTTTAGGAATAAATAGGAGGAATCAAACTCATGAGAAATAATCCTGGAAAAAAAGAAATACGGGTTGCTTTAGCTGGGCTTGGAAATTGTGCCTCTGCTTTAATCCAAGGGATTGAATACTACAAAAATATCAAAGAAGAAGATCTATACATTAATGGTATAATGAACCCAAGTATAGGTGGATATCTCCCTCGTCACATTAAGGTAGTTGCTGCTTTTGATGTAGCTACGACAAAAATAAATAAAGACCTTTCAGAAGCAATATATGCTGAGCCTAATTGCTGCCAAATGATTGTAAAACCAGATGAAATGCCTAAAACTGGTGCTTTATGTTTTCCTGGTCCTATTTCAGATGGCTGCTATGAAAGTAAAGATGGTCATATATCCACATTAGATTACTTTAAGGCTTATGATGAGAGCAAGGTAGAACCTGTTAATATTTCTCAGACATTAAAAGACAAAGGAGCAGAAATTTTAATTAATCTTTTACCTGTTGGAAGTTATAAAGCATCTAGAATCTATGTCCAAGCTGCTATTGATGCAGATTGTGGTTTTATAAATGGTATACCTGAATTTATTGTTTCTGAACATATTAAAGGTGATAAAGACTGGGTTGCTGAGTTTGAATCAAAGGATTTACCCTGTGCTGGGGATGACATTAAATCTCAGGTAGGGGCTACTCTTACCCATAGGGTGTTAGCTAAAATGTTTCTAGATAGAGGGGTAGTTGTTAATGACACCTATCAATTAAATATAGGAGGAAATGGTGATTTCTATAATATGAAATTTGAAAATCGTTTACAAACAAAGCGAAAATCTAAAACTTCTGCAGTTGCTTCGGTTCTCCCTTATCCAGTTAACTGTAGAATTGGACCAAGTGATTATGTTCCATTTCTTGAAGATAAAAAGGTTTGCTATATAAGAATAGATGGAACTACCTATGGTAACTTGCCTTTAGTAATGGATGTTAAACTTCGGGTTGAAGATTCCCCAAATTCTGCTGGAGTTTTATTAGATATAATTCGTGTCATGAAACTTGCATTAGATCGAGGGATTTCTGGACGATTAGAAAGTATTAGTTCATTTAGTTTTAAACATCCTCATATTCAACCGCCTTCTGATGTAATTGCTAAACAATGGGTTTCTGATTTTATCAAAGGTAAACGTGAGAGATGAAACTAGTAAAATTAAAAAAGTAAGTCCTATTTCAAATGTTTTTCTAACCAGACATACATGTCTTGATAAACTTGGGCTCTTCCTTTTTCATTCCATAATTCATGAAGAAATCCTGGGTATTCCTTATAAGTTTTATCTTTACTTCTAACTTTTTTGAAGAATTCTTCTGCCTTTTTCTTATCAACTATTTTATCATTACCACCTTGCATTATCAACACAGGACAAATTAAATCAGAGGCATTTTCCATGGTCCATTTTGTATATTTATCAATTTCAGAAGCCGATTTAGCCGAAATTACCTCTATTTTATGTTTATCGGTAATATGACTTCTTAAAATTTTTAAATCGCTTGTTAATTGATTTTGATCGATTTCATAATTTAAAATTTTGTTAGGTGATAATTTGGATATGGTGCTGGATATTGATTTAATTACTTTTTTACCTATTGATAGTTTCATAAACAATCCTAATAAGGGTGAAGAAATTAATACTCCTGGTAATGCTGGGTGATTAATAGCATAAATTAAGGCAATCAATCCTCCAAAAGAATGACCCATCAAAAATATTTTTTTATTATCTGCAATTTCACGTATGACATCCAGGAAAAGGAGAGTATCTTTTTGAAGATGGTCCATACTATCTATATGTCCGGGAATTTCTCCAGCATTTCTCCAATGCCCTCGTAAATCAAACGAATAAATGGCATAACCCTTTTCTGTAAAGTATTCAGCAATAAGTTTTAATCTATCAGAATGAGTCCCCCACCCGTGAAGCGTTATAAGATATGCCTTAATTTCCCCAGAATCAGGTAACCAAAATTGATAGAATAATTTTTTCAATTCTCTGCCTTCAAAAAATCCAGTATCATTTTTCATGAATACATCACATAGACTTTAAAATTGCTAGTTAATAGATTAATGATAGTTTATTATATCTTTTTCTGCTTAATATTGTTTCTCTTAATTGATTATTCAAACTATTTTCCTATTAAGATTATGCTCATAAAAGAAATTTAAACAAATTTTATATTATTCGGTAAACTTCTTAATAAAGAGTAATAGTTCAATTTTATTGGGCTTTTAATATGAAAGAAACTGAAAAAATAGAAATCATCATACATGGTCGAGGAGGTCAGGGTGCTGTGACAGCTTGTGAATTGATCGCAGAAGCGGCGTATTTAAGTGGGAATTTTGCTGATGTACATGCATATCCTTCATTTGGAGCAGAAAGAAGAGGTGCTCCTATTCAAGCATATGCTAAGCTTTCTCGAGCAGGTATTATTTGGGATAGAGCTCAAATAGAAAACCCAAATATCTTGATAATATTTGATGAAACTGTATTAAATCAAGAAATAACTTCTTCCCTTAGAGAAGGTGGCATATTCGTAATTAATTCAGAAAAGGATCCCGAATTTTTTGTTGAGAAATATAAATTAAGTAGTGGATCTAAAATTGTTGTAGCAGATATTAGCAAATTGGCATTAGAGAAAAATCTTACAATTGATGGAAATCCAGTTATCAATACTCCAATCTTAGGTCTTCTTTCAAAAGCACTCCCAGATTTAAATTTGGATAATTTAAAAAAAGTTGTTCTTAAACGTTTGGGCAAAAAAATTGGCATGCTAAACTATGAATTAATAGAAGAAGGATATAATTTGGCTAAAGTACTGTAAGAAGAATTATTAATTTATTTATTCATATAATTGGTAATTCTACGATAAAGGTGCTTCCTTTACCTCTCCCTCCTGATTCTGCTCTAATATTACCCCCATGTAAATCAACAATTTCTTTTGATATAAATAATCCAAGCCCAGAGCCTTGAATATCAATATATTCGAGTCCTTCCCCATATCTTTCTATTTTGCCAAATCGAGTGAAAATTATTTCCATTTCCTCTTTTGTCAAACCTACTCCTGTATCACTTATAGAGAGGATAACCCAATTTTCTTGTTTTTCTACTTTAACTGTAATCCTTCCTTTAGGGGGAGTATTTTTTACTGCATTCGATAATAAATTCGTAATAACTTGTTCTATTCTAATTCTATCAATATCCAACCATAATTTATCAGGAAGCTTTAAATCGACAGATAAAGTTCTCTTTTTTATTAGATGTTCCATTTCTTTAGAACATTCATTTATCAATTCACATAAATTACTCATATCCTTTTTAAGTTTGAACTTATCATATTCCATTCTTGAGATGTCAATTAAATTATCCACTAAATATTTTAATCTGTTCCCACCTTTGTCAATTAAAGTGAGGATCTCTAATTCTTCTTCTCCCATTTGGTCATTGTAAACACTAGTAAGAAACTCTGTGCCTCCACAAACAGAAGCAAGAGGTGTTTTTAATTCATGAGCAACTCTCGATATTAAGTTTTTTCTAATTTGGTCAAGTTCTTTCAATTTTTTAATTTCTCTATTAATTAAGAATTCTGCTTCCTTTCGTGTTGAAACAT
Source organism: Candidatus Hodarchaeota archaeon (assembly GCA_048886685.1). Classification (GTDB taxonomy): domain Archaea; phylum Asgardarchaeota; class Lokiarchaeia; order Sigyniarchaeales; family SOKP01; genus Loki-b32. The sequence continues at coordinate 128,793 of JBHLKM010000007.1, read as the reverse complement.
CGATAAATAAAGCCTGAACCAAGTACTCATTTTCTACTTGAACTATAGAAGCCTGTAAATTTACCCATAGTAAACTTCTATCTTTTCTATACATTTGTAGATCAATACGATGCATTTTTTCTCCTTTTATGAATTTTTCAAAAAGATCTATAATAGTTGGTAAATAATCTGGATGAAATACTGGAATTTTGTGAAATTTTTTGCCCAGTAAATCAGCCTTTAGATATCCGAACATTATTTCTGTCCTTGGATTACAATCTACAATTTCCTCTTTAGAATTTATAAGGACGATAGAAAATGGAGAATTTTCATAGAGATATCGGTATTTTTTCTCAGATTCTAAAAGTCTTTCTTCAGCTTCTATTTTCTCCGTAATATCGCGAGTAAAACCATAAAAGCCAACTTTTTTTCCCTTGGAATCAAATTTTAAATATGCTGTTCCATCTATAATTCGTTTTACTCCATCATTTCTGAGAACTTTACTTTCAAAAATTGCTCTAGTGGTCTCTTCATTATACAGTTGTCTGAATTTGTTAAATACTTCATTTATCGTTTTCTTCTCTATAATATCGCGATAATTCATTCCTATTAATTCATCTTTTGAATATCCTAAAAATTTACAGTGATAATCATTGACAAAAGTATAATTTCCATTAAGATCTACTTCAAAATATCCATCCTGCATATTCTCAAGAATACTTCTATATTTTTCTTCAGACTCTCTTAATTTTTCTTCTGCGATTCTTTTTTCAGTTATATCTTCAGTTTGTACAATTACCAAATCTGGCTTAACATAGCCATAATTTACTAATAAATACTTATTTTCTCCAGTAAATTGAAATTTATATCTCATCTCTCTCGTGGTATGCGTTTTCTCATTAAAACATTTATATAAATCTTCCAAAATGTCAGATCTATCCTTATACATTACGGAAGCTTTATGGCCTAACACATTAAGGACATTACCTTGAGTTAAATTCTCAGCTGCGTTATTAAAATCAATAAGAACAAAGTCATCATTTAATTTTTTCCAAGTATAAGCCGCAATTGGACCCTCTTTATAGAGGGCTTTGAACACATCTTCAGAATCTTTTAACCTGAGTTCTGCTTTTTTACGTTCAGTAATATTTTTACCAATACCTAAGATTGCATAAATAATACCATTTCTTTTTAGGGGAATACCATATGTTTCTATATAAATAAAATCCCCATTTTTAGCTCTTACTTTATATTCTCTACGTTTAAACTGTTTCCCAGATTTAAGAATTTCTTTAATAACACCATATGCCTTATTGATTTCGTCTTTCTCAAGGACGTCTAAAAATGTTAAATTTGATATTTCTTCTCTTTCATAACCTAATGAAAATAATGTAATATCATTCGCGTCCAGAAAATTTCCTTCCAAATCACATACATAAATTAAATCCAAAGAATATTCGAATAAATCATTAAATTTTTCGCAAATTTCGACCCTATCATATTTCATCAATTCCATTATCATAACCTCAATGTTTAGTTATTTTTTAAATACTTATCCTCTTCTAAAAAGAACATGGCATTTTCCAATATTTATTTGTTTCTTTTAATAATATCTGAATATTTCAAGTTTTTCAGTATTTAGGGATTAAATATTAAATCTTTTATCCAATTATTAAAAGAGTTCACGTTTATCTGTTAAAAACAAACCCGATTTCTCTTTTTGAAGAATAAAATTTTAATATCCACTTTTTTTACATTTACTCTCTTTCATTATTTAGTATATTATGCGAGATTGATAGAAAAAGATATATAAAATATAATCAAGGATATATGTAGAAAGTTATAACATAAGAGAAGGAGTGATTGAATTTTTAAACCATACTTTCTAATGAAAAGGTAATTTTACAACAAATTTACTTCCCTTATTCCTACCCTCTGATTCCGCTATAATACTACCCCCATGTAATTCAACAATTTCTTTTGAAATAAATAAACCCAGTCCCGAACCTTGAATATCAATATATTCTAATCCTTCCTCATGTCTTTCTATTTTTCCAAATCTAGTGAAAATTATATTCATTTCTTCTTCAGTTAGACCAATTCCAGTATCAATTACAGAAATTTCAACCCAACCTTCTTCTTCTGATAGCTTTATTATTATTTTCCCGTTGGGGGGGGTATTCTTTATAGCATTTAAAAGTAAATTAGTAATTACTTGCTCAATTCTCAATCTATCTATTTCAATATGGACATTTGGGGTGAGTTCTAAAATGAGACTTAAATTTCTCTCTTTTATCAAGAATCTCATTTCCTCTGAGTTCTCTTTAATTATTTTAGTGAGATTCATTGATTCTTTTTCTAATTTAAATTTCCTGTATTCAATTCTTGTTATATCTAATAAATTATCAACTAGATGATTTAACCGTTTTCCACCCTTTTGAATCATTTGGATTAATTCTAATACATCTTCTCCCAATTTATCTCTAAAAACATTTAATAAAAGTTCAGAACTTGTAAAGACCGAAACAAGGGGTGTTTTTAGCTCATGAGAGACTCTTGAAATTAAATCCTTTCTTAATTGATCTAATTCTTTTAACTTTTGTATTTCTTCTTTTATCAATAAATCTGCTTCTTTCCGTTTAGTAATATCATGTAAAATTACTTGAGCAAAAGTTTCACTCCCTAATTTCACCAAAGATGCTTGAAGATTTGCCCAAATTAAACTACCGTTCTTTTTATACAATTGAATATCTATCCGGTGTAAAATTTCTCCTTTTATATATCTTCTAAATAAATCAATTAACAATGGAAGAAAATCTGGGTGTACAATTTTAAGATCTCTAAATTTTTTCCCGACTAAGTCACTTCTGCTATAACCACCTATTGTTTCAGTGGCAGGACTGCTATCAACTATTTCACCTTCTGAGTTAATTAAAATTATAGCAAATGGGGAATCTTCGAATAAATATCTATATTTTTCCTCTGATTCTCTTAATTTCTGTTCTGCTAATTTTCTCTCAGTAATATCATTTCCAATCCCTAGAATGGCATAAATTTTTTCATTTTTTTTTAAGGGTATCGCATAGGTTTCAACGTATATATATTTCCCTTCTTTTGTTTTAAGCTTATATTGACTTCGTTCTGTTTGTTTTCCTGTTTTTCTAATTTCATTCGTAATTTTTATCGCTTTCATTAAATTCTCTCTATCGAGTAAGTCTATGAAAGAAATATTTGGAATTTCATCTCTTGCAAAACCTAACTTTTTTAACGCAATATCATTAGCGTCTAGAAAATTTCCTCTCAAATCATTAACGTAAATTAAATCTAAAGAATATTCAAATAAATCCTTATATTTTTCTCTTATTTCTTCTTTGTTATATTTCATTTAAGGCTCACATATTTCATAAATTTGATTTAGCCTTACTCCACAATTGGTAATTTGATTAGAAAAGTACTTCCTTTATTTCTTCCAGCTGACTCTGCCCAAATTTGCCCCTTATGCAAATCAATTATTTCTTTTGAAATATACAAACCAAGCCCAGAACCTTGAATATCAATAAATTCTAAACCTTCCCCATATCTTTCAATCTTGCCAAATCTGGTAAATATTATATCCATTTCATCTCGAGTCAAACCAATACCAGTATCATTGACAAAAAATTCAGCCCAATTTCCTTTCTTATATAATTTTATCAATATTTCCCCATTAGGTGGTGTATTTTTAATAGCATTGGATAATAGATTTAGAATTACTTGTTCCATTCTTATTTTATCAATGTTTATCAATAATTCATTAGGAAGATCAAGTTTTAAATCTAATTTACGTCTTTTTATCAAATACATCATTTCATTCGCACAGTCTTGGATGAGTTCGCTTAAATTAGTAAATTCTGTTATTAAATCAAATTTGTTATACTCAATTCGAGTGATATCAAGAAGATTATCCACCAAATATTTCAATCTTGAACCTCCTTTTTCAATCATCTTTATTAGTTCTTTACTCTCATTCGAAAACTCATCTTTAAATAGTTCTAAAAGTAATTCCGAAGCTCCACAGACAGATACAAGTGGTGTTTTTAATTCATGCGAAACTCTTGAGATTAAATCTTTTCTAATTTGATCAAGCTCTTTCAATTTTTGAATTTCCTCTTGTACTAATAGATCCGCCGTTTTTCGGTCTGTTATGTCATGGAGAATTGCTTGAACTAAGAAATTTTCCCCTAATTTGACTAAAGATGTTTGATAATTAATCCAAACTAATTCACCATTCTTTTTATAAAGTTCTGCATCGAAAGGAGGTAAATTTTCACCTTTTAATAATTTTTGAAATCGTTCAAGCATCATAGGTAGATAATTCGGCTCGATTGCTGTAAGAGTTCTAAAATTATTTCCAATTAATTCTTCTACTTTATATCCCAATAATTTTTCAACTGCAGGATTACAATAATTGATTTGACCTTGTAGATCGATAAGAGCTATTGCAAATGGCACAGATTCAAAGAGATTGCGATATCTACTTTCAGATTCCTTTACTTTTTGCTCCAATTCAAAATTTTTGGTAATATCTGATATTACTCCTTGAATTTTAACAGGTTCACTCTCAAGATCCTTAATTAAATGAGAGTTTAGCTGTAAAACAATTTTTTCACCATTCTTTTTTAGTGAATGTACAATATAATTCTTAACAAATCCATCTTCAACTAAGTTTTTTAAATAACTGTCACGCTCATTCGGATTTTGCCAAAACTGCTTTACATTTATCCTTATTAAATCTTCTGTAGGTTTAAAACCTAATAAACGACTAAATGCAGGATTATAATTTAATAAATTACCTTCCCAATTTACTTGATAAAACCCCAAATCTAAATTGTTAATCATATTTCGATATTTTTCTTCAGATTCCTTTAGTTTTTGTTCAGATTGCTTCCGTATTGTAATATCACGAACTTCTCCTTGAATGAAGGTCTTTCCACCTATAGTAAAAAGACTTGAGGATACTTCAGCAGGAAAAATTTCTCCGTTTTTCTTTTTAAAGTTAATTTCAAACATTACAAAACCTTTTTTCGCAATTTCTTCGAAAGCTTTTTTTGATTCTACAAGTTCACTAGCTGGATGTAATTGGGCAATATTAAGAGATAGGACTTCATGTTTTGTATATCCGAAATGATCTAATACTTTTTGGTTAACATCTAATATTTTACCTTCTAAATTATGTAAAAAAATGGCATCATTTGAATGTTGAAAAAGATTACTGTATTTTTCTTGGGATTCTTCTAGTTCTTTTGTTCTCAATCTAACTTTTTGAGTGAGTTCAATCTTAAATTTCTCCTCTAAATCTTCCACTTTCTTCCTTTCAGTGATATCTCGTACTATACCATAAAAACCTCTTTTTATACCTCGAGGATTATATTTTAAATATACAGAGGTTTCAAAAAACGCTTTTTCTCCATTTTTTCTAATAACTGGAAACTGAAATATATTCTGTTGAATTTCTGTTCTAAATACCTTATTGTAAGTTTTAAAAACTAAATCACGCGTCTTCTCATCAGTCGTTATAATATAATTTTCTTTTAACAACTCTTCTCTTGAATATCCAAGAAATTTACATAAAGCATCATTAACATACATAAAATTGCCTTTCAAATCAACTTCATAATATCCTTCTTTAATGTTTTTGATAATACTTTGATATTTTTCTTCTGAACCTTTTAATGTAAGTTCAGTTAGCTTTTTATCTGAGATATCCTTCGAAATTAAGAGAACTTTTTTCCCTATTCCTGTATCTTCTAATAATTTAATCTTCACCTCAAGCCAAACTTTATTACCATCCTTATGATTATATTGTAAATTTAGTATAAATTCGTCGTTTTTATCGAAATTTTTAAGAATTTTTTGGATTTTATTAATATCTTTATTATCTATGAGTTGTTTAATGCTCTTGCCGATTAAATCCTCATATGAAAATCCCAATATATTTAAATGGACTTCTTCATTTATAAATTCAATTTCAAGGTTCAGATTTAGAATACAAATTAAATCATTTACGTTATCGGCCAATATTAAATAATTTTCTTTTAAAATTTCCATGCCACTCCCTTAATCCATTAGTTTTTTAATCCTTAATTAAACGAAATACATTCCTCTACAGGTTATCCAATATTAAGACATGGTATAACTTTTACATATTAGACTAATGAAAGAATAAGTATTTATTTTTAATTTAAAAGACAGTATTATCTAATTATTCTCATGACCTAAATTTTTTTTATAATAAACAAAGTCATACAACAATCTTTATTTTTTTAAATAAAAACAATTATAAAATTTGGATACGTTTTATACATACGAATTGTATATAATGATTTTATACAAGAATCTGATGAATTGATGACAGACTCGAAAAAAAAATATCAAAAAATATTAGGTTCAGTTCAGAAACCAGTTATTGGAGAAGCAGGTCAAACAGGAACATGGAGTTCCAAAAAGCCAATAATTGATCTGAAAAAGTGTATACCAGTTAAATCTGGAAAACCCAGTTGTTTTAATTGCTGGTTGTATTGCCCAGAAGCCGTAGTCTCTAAAACAATTCCACCTCAAATAGACTTTAATTACTGCAAAGGATGCGGTATTTGCATGGAAGAATGCCCTGTTAAAGCAATATCAATGGAAGAGGTGAAAATTGAATGACAATTACTGAAAAAGAAGAATCATTAATAAATGAAAATATCATGATTTTAACAGGGAATCATGCTGCTGCACATGCCTTTAGACAAGCAAGAGTGGGGGTTATATCTGCATATCCTATTACACCTCAAAGCCCGGTAGTAGAAAAAATAGCTGATTTTATAGCTGAGGGTAAACTAAAGGCAAGATTTGTTAAAGTTGAATCTGAACATAGTGCGATGGCTGTTTTATGTGCTGCTTCTGCTACGGGCTCAAGAGTAGGTACAGCAACCTCTGCTCATGGTTTAGAATTAATGTATGAAATGCTACCCTGGGCTTCAGGGAATAGACTACCAATAGTTCTTAATTTAGCCACTAGGAGCTTAGGGGCACCATGGTCAGTTTGGACAGACCATCAAGATTTTGTAACAATCAGAGATGTTGGATGGATTCAATTATTTTGTGAGAATAATCAAGAAATCTATGATACTAACCTTCAAGCATTTAAAATTGCAGAAGATCCAAGGGTTTTCCTACCTGTAGCTTGTGCTTTCGATGGTTATGTGCTTTCACACACAGCAATGCCAGTAAAATTAGAACTTCAAAAAGAAATTGATGAGTTTTTACCACCTCTCAATCACCATATTAATTTGTCTGATGTTTCTACTGTTAAAGGAGTTGATCCAGTAACAACACCTCAAGTAGTTAAGCGAGATGAGGGTGTCGCTCCGGGATATTATGAATATCGATATTCATTACAGAAAGCATTAGAAAATTCAATTAATATCATAAGGGAAGTTCATAATAATTTTTCTAAGAAATTTGGAAGATCTTATGGAAATGGTATATATAAAGCAATTCGAACCGATGACGCAGAGACTATAATCTTTGGAATGGGATCAGTAGCTTCACAATCTAGAGTTGCTATTCAGAAACTTAGAGCAGAAGGTCTAAAAGTCGGTTTATTAAGTCTGAAGTTATTTCGACCATTTCCTGCCGAGGAATTAAGGGAATTTTTCAGAGATAAGGAAAATATTGTAGTATTTGATAGGGATATTGGGTATGGATATGAAGGTATCCTATCATATGAATTAAAAGCAGCTCTTTATGGATTAAAAAATCGACCAAATATCAAAGGCTTCATTGTTGGATTAGGGGGAAGAGATGTTAAAACAGAACACATAATAACAGGTATCTATAAAGCTTTGGATGATTTTAGAAAAGATATTTTTACCAATAAAACTGACTTCTTAGGATTGAGACTAGAAGAATTGGATGATTATGATGAAGAAACTTATTTTAAAGGAGGATGATAGACAATGGTAAATGTAATGGATATTCCTGAAGAAGAATATATATTTCCAGGTACACGAGCGTGTGCCGGATGTGCCATGGCATTAATATATAGGATCGCATTAAAAGCTCTCGGTCCTAACACCATTATAACAGTTCCTGCTTCTTGCTTAACCGTTCTCCATGGAATGCAAGGTTTTTGTACAACAAAAGTTTCTGTTTACCATACTCCATTTGCCACTACAGGTGCATCGGCATCTGGGATCTTGGCATCATTGGAAGATAAAGGTTTAGCGGATGAAATAACTGTTCTTGCTTTTGCAGGAGATGGTGGAACAACAGACATTGGAGTACAGGCTCTAAGCGGGGCAGCAGAAAGAGGTACAAATTTTATTTATGCATGCTATGATAATGAAGCTTATATGAATACAGGAGTTCAAAGAAGTGGTTCAACACCATTTGGTGTTCAGACAACAACAACTCCAGAAGGCAAATTAGTTCATAAAAAAAATATGCCTAAAATTTTAGAAGCTCACGGGATTCCGTACGTTGCTACTGCAAACGCCGCTTACCCCCTTGATTTATATGAAAAATTTAAACGAGCGAAGGATATTAAAGGCTCAAAATATATTCATATATTATCACCCTGTCCTCCTGGTTGGGGTTATGATCCTAAAGATACAATGTTGATTGGCAGGTTAGCAAATGAAACGGGTTTTTGGCCTCTTTATGAAGTTCTTGATGGGAAATTCGAATTATCAAATACAAGCAAAAGATATTTAGACTCATCAAAAAGAAAACCAATAACAGAATATTTGAAAGCTCAAAATAGATTTAAATCAATCGATGATGCGACTGTTAAAATTTATCAGAAATATATTACAAATATGTGGAACGAAATAAAGAGTAGACTTGAAAGTCGCTAAGTTTTTAAGCCTAAAAGAATCAATTGAGAATTTCCTAATTTTTACTTGTTTTTTCTTATTACTTTGTTATGGAAAAAATTAAAAACTAATTTTAGTTAAATATCTTGTGCTAAGAACATACAATTTTGACGATTCTAAATCTAAATGGATAAAAGAGAAACAACAGCTTTAATCACAAAATAAATAAATTAATACCATTTCTGAACACATCCCGAAAATTTAATTTTTAGCTGAATTAATGTGGAAGCCGCAAATCTTCTCAAGAGTTTGGAAAAAGAGGATTTTCGAATCCTCATGGCAATAGAGATTGGAATGAAGAGATCTGAATATGTCACAATCAATAATATAAAATTTTATTCAAGATATAAAATGGAAGAAACTCTCTTCCGTTTGAATAAAGTTCATAAACTTGATTTAATAATAAGAAATGCTTCACAATATGAAATTGCCTATACCCTTAATTCAAAAGCATATGATTTGCTTGCTTTACATACATTAGTGGAAAAAAATATAATAAGCCAACTTGGACCTTTAATCGGAAAAGGAAAAGAATCAGATGTATATAGTTGTATGGATGACAATGAAAAAATCTTTGCCTTAAAATTTTATCGTATGGGGCGCGCAAGCTTTAGAAATATTAAAATGTACAGGGATATCATAGGTGAGCGAGGCCATCTATCATGGCTTTATATAAATCGACTTGCTGCTAAAAAGGAATTTGAGGCATTGACTAAAATGTTTAAATTAAAGTTAAATACGCCCAAACCAATTGCATATAACCGTCATATCATTGTTATGTCTTATTTAAGGGGAAAGGAGTTGATTTATTATAAACAAATTAAAAATCCATTAAAGATTTTTAAACGCATTATTAAGCAAATGAAAATAATTTATCAAAAGGCACATATGATTCATGGAGATTTAGGTGAATTTAACATTGTTGTGAGTGAGAGAGGAAAAATTTTAATTATTGATTGGTTACAATGGATACCAAGTGATCATCCCAATGCAAATACACTTTTAGAAAGAGATATCACTAATATTTGTAATTATTTTAAAAAGAAATTTAATATTGAGACTAATGTGGATGAAATTATAACTAGCTTTTATACGTAAAGATATAAATGCAACTAAAATAATTATTTGAATATTTTTCCTTGTATTATAAAATCTTCTAAATAATCCTCGTTAATTATCTCAAGATTTTTAATGTTAAGTTTTAAAAAATCAACTAAAGCATCTAATTGAAGTTTCTTTTTTAAGATTGAGAATTTTAAATCACTGTTAATCGAAGCCACTCTAAATAATTCTTGAATTCCTTCCCGAATTTCATTTAGATTTTGAAAAGACGTGAATGAAAAAATTAGATTAAAAGTACTATCTCGAAACGGTAAATTTTCTATATCTGATAACATCAAGGAGATATTAGCTTTACTTTTTATCTTCAATAGTTTTGACCTAAATTCTCGCAGCATATTCCATGAAATATCTATTGCTACAAAATTACAACTTAAATCCGAGTTGTAAATCTCATTATTCAAAATAAATTCAATCAAAAGTCCTGTACCACATCCCACATCTAAAACTCTTTTCTCTTTTAATTGATAATTATTTAGAATTATCCCATATTTTTTTCCTTGGATTTTCTTATATCTTTTATCGTAAAAATGTGATGTTAAGTTATAATTTTCAATAACCTTTTTCTTCTTACTCAGAGCCTTAAAATGTCTTTTCAATAATAAAACCAAAGAACTTTAATCTTTCTATTTTTAATATCGATAAAAAGGTTTTAATTGAAAAAAATTTATCTTTAAATTATCTTTTCAATAAATATAATTATAATTTTATTAAAATAAGGTTTTAATATGTCTTATAGGAATAACAATCAGCAGAGGTCAAAAAATCCTCTCTCCATATTACAGGCCGCACAAAACAGCATTATTTTACTTAGATTAAAAGATGGTACAGAATATAAAGGATTATTAAAAGAAATCGATGCTTACATGAACATGATATTAGAAGATGCTACGGAACTTCTAGAAGGAACGCCTGTTGCAAAATACAATGAGATATTCATTCGTGGGAATAACCTTCTCTTCATAAAACCAGACGCCTCTCAAATTACATAATTTAGGGGCAAAAGATCTCATATTCTTCACGATTAAATCCTATTTATATCTCACAAAACCGTAGATTTATAATAGGATTATAACTCTAATAGTTTTGGGATGATTTTGTCATCCTTAATTATCGCATACGAAGCTGGGTTTTGAGAGTATATACCTCGATAATTAGCACTTGAGAATATCGATAACAAATGATTGTTAAAGAACCACCTATATCCTTCTGGAAAGCATTCATGTGCTCTAATAAGTAATTTGAGGTTATTTTCCTTCATAAAATTATCAAAAACATCTTCTCCAAAAAATTTAATACCAGAACCTCTAAAACTATCTGTAAAACCTTTTAAACCTGCTTTAGGGTCATTCCAAATTATCTGAAATATACCATAGGAGATTGATTTTAATATTGATTCTATTTCTCTTGTTTTAATACCTCTTAATTTTTTGAGAATATCATTATCTTGGGGAATCCCACCATGGAGACATAAAATAATATTATTAATGACGGCACATACAGGAAGTACATTATATAATTTTAATATCTCGCTAAAATTGTCAGGATTTTTAAATCTATAAATAAAATCTTGAAAAAATCCGTAATATTGGTTCATTTCTAAGGTTTCATGGTTTCCTTTTAATAGAAAGTATTTTTGAGAATCAAGAATCTTTAAGGCTAGTATAATCAATAAACATTCTAACTGTTTTGGGCCACGATCAACAATATCTCCTAAGAAGATAACTATTTCTGGCTTATTTTCATTTATGATTTCAATTAGTTTCAATAATGTGTCTAAATTTCCATGGATATCCCCAATAATATAAATCTCCTTCTCTTTATCTGTCAAATTGAACTCTAACAGGAGATTTTCTTTTTCAAAAATATCTTTAGCTATTTGTAGAATTTTCGAAATATCATCAAATCTTAAGCCAGATAATAATAATGGATTCTTAATCAAATCTTTTAGAAATGCTAATTCAATCATAGCTATCCTCTTTAAGGAATTTTATAAGAAATTTTCTCTATTTATTATTTTCCTATTTTTAATATTATTTCTATAATTTTTATTAATAAGGAAATCTAATTTAAAAACAAAAATAACAGAAAATTCTAAAAATTGTTTACTTTCAATAGATAAGTTGTCGACTCACGATTTTTTGACGTATCTGAATAATATTATTAAAGACTTTGAGAACAAAAAAGCTAATAGTAAAATTAATGATAGGAGTTTAGGAGTAATATATACTCCAGAGTTTATTGTTGATTATATTTTTTCAAATGTATTCAAATTATATTTTGAAGACTTCTTTAAAAATGCAAAAACCTCTGAAAATAATTCCTCTTTTGAATTTATGTTACAGGATTTATCTGAAAACCATTATCTTAAAAAAAAATTTCTCAAAAAGCTCGAAAATATTAAAATTTTGGATCCTGCTTGTGGATCTGGAAGGTTTATAATTTCTTCTGCTAAAAATCTTTATCAATTTTATAAAATTCTAGATTCTGGATTAGACGATTATGAAATAAAACGAAAAATTTTACAAGAAAACCTTTATGGGATTGAAATTGAAAAATTTGCATATATCATCACAAAATTACGTTTAATTTCATGGCTTATTTCTGGTAATGAAACCAAACATAGTCTTCCTGATTTCAACATAAAAAGATTAAGCTTAGAAAAAATTGACAAGTTTATCAATAGGATTGATGTTAAACTCAATATATTCAACTTAGACTTTCTTTTGGAGCTTGAATCTGGAATGTTTGATATAATAATAGGAAATCCTCCCTATGTTGAAAATAAGAAACTAGATACTGAGTACAAAAGCAAACTATATGAAAGGTTTATGTCAGCGTATAAATTATTCGATCTCTCCGTTGTATTTATTGAAAAATCTATTGAATTATTGAAAGAGAATGGTTATCTTTCCTTAATTTTACCTAACAAATTTTTATCGGCTGATTATGGAATTAAAATTCGAGAAATCCTAATTGAAAACATTGAACTAAGAGAAATTGATAATAGTTCTTCTTTATCTATTTTTCAAAAAGCAGCAACATATCCAATAATTATATATTTTAAAAAAAGTAATCCCGATGATATGTTTGAGATTAATATAAGAAAATTTGATGATCTCGACGATCTTCTGACCTTTAATAGGACAAAATTAATTAAATTACCTCAGAAATTAATTAAAATTCTTCCATCTTATGTTATTCCTATTTCAGGTAATATTGATTTAATTGAATATTTGTATAATAAATTTAAATTAGTTAAGGATACGTTTAGGGATTTAAAAATCATATATCGTCCCTATGGATTTTTGAAATATAGTAAATTTTTTGATAATATCAGCGAAAAATCCCAATCTGATAAGGATCTCTTGTTGATCGGGACAGGAAATATCGGTAAGTATCATATTAAATTTGATAGAAGGATAAAAATAGCCAAACGAGATATTGGAATTTCATATTTTAATTACGATCATACTTTTAAACCGATTTGGCAAGAACTCAACAACGAAAAAATAATTTTCAGAGAAATAGCTAAAGATTTAACTTGTTCTTATGATTCCGGGATATTTACTAATATAACCGGGTTATATTTCATAAGAATCCCTTCGGTAAATACTGAGATCCTTTATTGCCTCTTAACAATATTAAACTCAAACTTATTAGATACAGTGTTTAAAACATTATTTAGTTCTCTTCACATGGCTGGAGGTTATTTACGATTTAATGGGAGTTTCATTAAACGATTACCATTACCAAACAAATTTCCTTCGTTTCTATCACAACTGGGTAAAATTTTGCAACTTCTTTCACAGTTAAAATATGATTTTGATTCAACAGCGCCTAAAATTGTAGGAAATCCAATTATCGAGAAATTTAATCACAAAAGCTATGATGAGATCGTACGTTATCTTACATTTTTCAAAAGGTTGAGCAATTCTTTAGTGAATTTATTATTTTTAGATGAGTTTTATTTAAAGTCTAATTTAGATTACAATTTATTAAGAGATTTATTAGATTTAAAAATAGAACCGTATAAAGTTCCATACAAATTTTTAATTCCTCGATTCTATATTAAAAATTATAAAATCTTTTCATTAGATGAATTAGATTCTGTTTTATCTAAAATAAAAAGACTCTATACCCGATTACAAAATATAAAAGGATTAAAAAATCAGTTGAACAACCTAATGAAAAATAATTTTAAATAAAATGTTATTTTAAAATTGTCTTTGGATCATCGAATTAAAATTAAATTTTAACAAATATTATTTATTCAAAATAATAATTATTAAAATCAATTAGAATTGGGAATAAGAATTATGGCTAAAAAAAAGGGTGCTCCAATTGAAGAAGAAGATCTTGAACTTCCAAGTGGAAAAATAGATGAAGATGGAGATGAAATATTAGATCTAAATGATTGGAAAGATAATTTAGAAGAAGATATTGTTTATGAAATACCGGATGATGATGAAATGATCGAGGAGGAGACTGAAGATGAAGAATTTGGGATGGAAGTTGATGAAGTTGTTAAGATGTTACGAGATGTAAAATGTAAACCTTGTCCAGGTTTGAAGAGCAAACCAGATTGTAAAATTGCTCATGATTATGGGTGTCCAAAACCAAAGCAGCCATAAAAAAAATATATTATTTTTTTATTATTTAATCATTTATATCATCCTTGATTATCTTTTTTAGTGGAATATTTTGCTTTCAAATACACACAAACGTATTATTTTAATCTTTATTGATGTATTATTTTGCTGGTATATTTGGGAAGTAAATATCTCGTTAGGAAATCTATGTTATACTGCTGATTTCTCAAGATGTTTTATATTATCAATAACTACCTTCTTAATCGTCTATACTCCTTTTGAAATATATTTTTCATTTCGCGATCTCTGGTTTGATCGTTGGCCAAAACTTTATCATGAAGATTTAAAAGTATCAACAGTAAAAATAAACGTTGCAGGTGGATTTTTGTCAGCAAATCTGGTAAAAAGCAAGAATCAAGCAAAAACAAAATTAAAAAATGCGATAATTATTGTTTGTCATGGGTTTTCAGACACGAAAGAAACACTTGAGTATTTTTATTATCCACTTGCTTATCAAGGTTATGTAGTGTTAGCATATGATGCCAGAGGCACAGGGAAATCTAAGAAAACGGGACACAGGAGTGATTTTATAAAAAGGATTGAAGATTTTAACCATATAATCAAATGGATAAAATCTGATGATGATTATTCAAAATTAAAAATCTATTGTATAGGATTTAGTGTTGGCGCATTGACGGTGTTAGGAGGAGGATTTCAAAATAAGGATGTAGAGAAAATAATTGCCATCTCCTCAATGTCTTATTATAAACAAAATATTCCAAAATTCAATCCTATAATTACATTAAGTTATTTAATGAAAGGTGTAAAACTCTTTCCGAGTAATGAAGAAAATAAAAAATTGTCACCCTATTTAATTATTAAAAAAGCAAAGAACAATATTCCTCTAGATCAATGGAAGAAATATTCAAAACGAGTTATGTTAATCCATTGTAAAAATGATAGAGTAATAAAATTCAGAAATTTTAAAGAAAATGCATTAATTTTAGAGACTCCTGAAAAAAATGCATTGATTTTAGCAAAAGGGGGCCATTCTCAAAAGAAAAACGAACCTGCGTTGGTTGGTGCAACACTTAGATTCTTAAATTTCAATAACTCAGAAGATTAAAATAATTTTCATATTTGGTTTAGTTTAAATAACTTCATTCTAAACTTCTTCTGATAAAATCTATAACTTATTTTAAATGTATGAATGCAAAATATGCGGGAGATTTATTGAAACTAAAAATTTAAGAAATACATTTCAGTTCACGTTGGGAAATGTAAAATATGGCAAATTTCATGGAGTAAAATCTTATTATTATCACGTAAAATGTTTGAATAGACTTGACTCTAAAGAAGAAAAATTACAATCTTCTATTACTTAAAGATTCCTAACAATTAAAAAACTAGAAAAGAGTTAATAATTCTCTTATTGACTCTACAACTAATTGAGTACTCATTTTTATTATTTTAATTTTATTTTCAAAATAATTACTATCTGTTTTAGACTTATCAACTTCATCAAAAATATCAAAAAATTGTTTTTGAGACTCTAATTCCATAGAATATACACCTTTTCTTTTTGTGGCATCATTCATGTTTACAAAACAACCATGGTCATGGAAATGATGATTAAATGCAGGAAAATAAGTTTCCCATAGTATATCGGTTAATCTATTATATACATTTGATGCCAACTTTTCACAAAATTCCTTACTTCTATTACTATAACAAAAATAGAATGCTAATTTTCCATGATTTTGGGATATATATTCTTGGAGGTGTTGGTATACTGTATCTAATTGTCTAATTGTAAAGTTTATATGAGTATGATCTGCATTAGAATTACATCTATAAAATAAGGGTTTTCTAGAGTAAGGGATATTATATAGTTTAACAATGTTAAAGATTATTCCCTCCTTAAGCCAATGAGAAAATTTGTAAGTAATTGATTTCTTTTGTAAATTATTAGTTAAATCTGTCAAAAATCTTTCAAGTAATGATGTTTCATGAAAATCTAGAATGTATATTGGGATATTATTCTTTTTCCAATATTTTTCAAGGATGTTATATAAAATTCTAGCATGTTCTGGAATGGGATAATTATTTAAATCATTCTCATCATTCTTATATCCTGGAGCAAAAGTTCTTCTCCAATAACGATTTAAATTTGTTCCATTTTTTAGATAATATCCTGATTTATTATTATTTTTTGGATTTAAGAAACCATAAGGATTCATCAGAGGAGCGAAAATTATAATCTGGTTATTTATCAAAATTTCATCAAGAGGTATTATCGATTTTTCTATCATCTTTAAGAACTCAATAATTCCGAAGAGCCCGTTGTATTCATTATGCTGAGCCCCAACAAACAATTTTAAGTAACTAACTTCTTCAGGATTCAATGATTTTGCAATTACAATAACCGGAATTTTACCTTCTGATATATCAAATTCGAAATAATGAATATCACTTAAATGTGAAAAATTTTTTAGAGTATTTAGGATTTTATCAAATATTTTACGTCTGTTAGGTAAAAACAATAAATCTTTTAAAATTTCTGCGTTTATCATAATTTAACCAATGATTTTATCCCAATTAGAAAAATGTACGATCTTATTATAATTTTTAACAATCGTGGCAAATAGTACACATCCTATACAAAACATATTTATAAAGTCTTCCTCAGTTAAGTTTAACAGTTTGCTCGTTTCATTAGAAAAACCAATACCCCTTTTCACTTCTATTTGACCATCATAACCTGATAAGTTAACAACAAACTCTTCTTTATTCAATCCATCTGTAAAACTCCCGCGTGCAATTCTTCCTAATCCTCCAATTGGTATTACCTTCCCTCTACTTTGAGCTAAATAAAACCTTAAGTCAAATGTATGTTTTTTATCACCCCAATCAATTAAAGAAAAATTTGCTTTTTCTTGTATAGTGTATGGGTACGGATTACGACTTTTCATAAATTTAGCAAAAAATTCCTTTTTACTCGTTTCAATAATTTCTTTTAAATTAGTTGATTGTTCATCTTTAGAAATAGGAATAACTCCAGCCCCTCCCGAACCCCCACTAGGTTTAATAATAAATGATTTATCGTAATTCTTTAAAAGAAAACTTAATTTACCTATTAAATCTTTCTCATTATAAGCTTTAGTAAACAGTAAATATCTAAGATTATACTTTTTTAAAATATCTTTACTAAGAAAACTCGCCAGGTATGTTAAAGATTTATCATCAGTGACTTTGAAAATTGGATTCACAATTATTGTTTTAATCTTTCGAAAATCTTTTTTTATTTGCTCTTGAAATTTTTTAACGTTAATACGTCTTGTAATACCATCACCGATTAAAACACTTATTTCTTCACCTTTGTATTTAATAAAATTATCAGTAAATGACAGAGAAGTAGAAAGTTGTCTATAATCTGCTATTAGAAAAATAATCTTCGCTTTAAAATCGATATTAAAACTTTCTCTATTGAAAATTTTTACACTATATCCTTCTGATTTAAGAGTTTTTCTGAAATACTCTATCATAATTACTTTTTCATGGATTAAAGCATCATTAATCGGTACTCCAATTAATACAAAAACTTTATCGTCTCTCCTTTCTTTTTTCTTAATCGCTTGATAGATGGCTTCAAGGTATCCATTATATAATAAAGCTTGCTGTTTTTTGGTAATTATAGACAGTCCTCTATGTGACCCACCATTTGTTTCCAACAGAAAAAATTTTTTTCCTTCAGGTTCATCAGATACCATGAAATCGATACTCCCAGAGTAAAAGAAGTCGTTATTAATTAGGATATTATCTTCATTTTTTTTCATTTTCTCTAATGCTTTATCTCTAATAAGATCTACAAAAGCGTCCTCTTGTGAAGCTCTTAATTCTGCGAAAGATACCAAATCTAAGCCTAATGAGTTTCCAAGTTTGATTAATTCAAGATCGGAATCAGTTATCGAGGATGACATTAATTTAAGAAACTTAGTAAGTAAATCCTCTTCCATGTAAATCATTTAATATTATATTTATATAATAATTTTAATTCAATCTTATTTTATAATCTTTTACTAAATGAAATCCTCATTCTATTTATTTTAATAAATTGGAGCGAGAACTTTTGAATTTTGGTTATCTTAATTCATAGAAATAACTATAGATATAAGTAACCTTGATGATTACCTTTTGTAGATAATCTAAGACTCCCAAGCAGTATTTTTTTTATTTGAAGTTGCTGTTTATAAGTTAAGTTTGAATAAAGCAATATGTAATTTTTTTCAGCATTTATAGTAAAAAGAAGTCCAATTTCCACTAATTCGGAATTTTCTGTTAGTAAACCAATTATTACGTAATGATATGGTAGGTTTATTAATTCATTAATTTCTATTTCTGTTTCAACTATTTCATCTAATTCCTTATTATAATCTGTTTTTATAAATTTAATATCATTTAACGGTATAGATATTTTTCTAAATTCCTCAAATTTCTTAGAAAACTGACTTTGTCTCAGAAATCTTCTTTCATCTTTATCTCGTTCACAGAAATATTCATTTACTTCCTTTATCAAATAAATTTTTCTATCTTTCCTTTGACTAGAAGCAGTCTTCTCAATATCCTTTAATTCTTCAATCGTATCATCATGAAATGCAATTAAAATGTCTGGATCTACTGTTTTTATGAAATAATTCTTATATAGGATACCTGCTTCAGTTTTTATCCAGCCATCAGTATCAATTAAAATAAAGTTAACATCTGGATTTTCTGTAATATAATCATCAATCATTTTCCTACATGAAAGTGATACTATATATTTATTATCTCCCTTAGGGTATGTTGCTCCAATAAATACAGTGTCTTCAGAATGGATATCTTTACTCGAAATTATATATTCTTTTATTGTACCCAAATTTATAGTAGTTGGGATATAAATAATTTGTTGGCCAAGATCTGAATCAAGGTATCCTCCCTTTAATCCTTCTTTCATAAAATTATTTGCTAAGTATTTAATGAGTGTAGTTTTACCACTACTAAAACCTATCACCATAATTTTTAGAGGTGTTTCTTTTCCTTTTTTTAATTCTTCTAGTATCTCATTTTTAATATCAATCCATGCTGATGAAATTGAATTTTCTTTAACTAATTTTAGGTTTTCTTCGTTACTTGTATAAATTTCTAATTTTGCATTCTCATATGCATAGAGGGGATAACATTGGGCACTGGGTATTATTAAAACATTTTCATCTTCAATATCGGATCTATTTGATGTTAAAATTTCCTTTTCTGGAAGAACTAACTTTCCAAAAACGTCTAATTTTCCCTCTAATAATGTTATTCTTGTAGGGCCTTTTACTAATAAAGTATTTCCTTTATCAATATTCTTAATCATGAGTTATTCATCTAATGTACAAATTAATTTAAAAATATTTTTCAAGTATAAAAACGGAAAACATAGAGGTTTGAACTTCATAGATTAACAAAATATAACTCATTATTTATTTTCTCTGAGCTTTATAGCATGGAATACACATACTACTATTCTCATAGAACATAAGTCTACTATTCATAGTTGGTTCACCACAAATGTCACAAGGTATAGATTCTTCAATCTCAGCTAAACTAGGAGGATTAAATTCTATTTCATATATTGAAAATATTTCTTCAGGTTTAGAATCAAGTAGATGTTTAATGCGCTCGTGTTTTGATAACTTCTTGTCTCCAAAAGTTTTACTTTTTACAGACAATTTTAACGCTTTTTGAGTTTCTCTATTATATAAGTAATAATTAAGTTTACCATAATCTTGATGAATCAAGTTGCCCTTACCATAGGTGACTCCGAGGAGCGACTGAAGCGCGTCTACACTACAGTTATCGTTCTCAACCACTGCAACAACTTCTTCATTAGGAGAATAATTGAAACCATTTTCTAGAACATATTTAACGGCTAAAACACCTATTGCCAACCCGGGACATATATGTCCATGAAACCTTGCTGCCTTTTCCATTAAGTCTTTAGTTTCCATTTGAGGTGATATATTTTTTTTCGTTAAATTCCAGTTATATAATTTATTACATGTTTTAAATATATTTAATCTAGAAGAATTTAATTAAATAATCGGGATAATAATATGAAATTTTTAGTTGATTCGATGTTAGGTAAACTAGCTCGATTCCTAAGGATATTCGGTTATGATACTTTATATGCAAATGATTTAATAGATTTCTTCAAGAGGGATCCTGTCCCTGACGAACAATTATTAGTATTTGCAAAGGAGACTAATAGATTTGTTATAACAAAAGATTATCTTTTTTATAAGAGTTTTGCCAATAATGCTATATATTTGAAAGGAGAAGGTGTATATAATTACTTAAATCAGTTAAAAAAAAATCTGGGATTGAATTTTAAATTCAATATTCAGCATGCACGATGTTCTATATGCAATTCCAAAATGAAAAAAGTTGAGGAAATAAGCGATATCAAACATCTTATTCTACAAGAAACTTTTAATCAACATAATGAATTTTACCAATGTTTAAATTCGCAATGTAAAAAAATCTATTGGAAAGGTTCTCATATTGATGATATTGAGAAAAGGTTAAGTACAAATTCCATTACGGATTAAAAAAATTACACTTACTTTTTTTGAAAATATTTTTCTTTAATTTCCATGAACTTTTGTTTAGTTTGTTCAGCAAGTTCGGTGTAATTTCCTTTCATATACATATTATATGCTTGATTTAATAATTCAAGACATTTTCGATATTCTACATTCTTGAAATGATTTTCTGATAAAGATACTAAGTAATCACCCTTTTTTTTATAAAATTCAATGAATTGGTCCGAAGTGTCGATTTTTTTATCCATTTAATTGTAATTACAAAAAATCTAGTTTAAATTATATAGTATTTTGTGTTTTAAATTATAATAACTTAACTATAATTTATACGTTTTCTTCTACTCGATCTTTTTCCAGAGAGGTTCTACTTTTCTGTAGAATTATAGATTAAATACTATAATTGAAATTAAATTTCTAAACCAAAGCTTTAGGGATTAAGTTAACTAATTAAGTAAATTAATCATTCTATCAGTTATCTTTTTCACTTTCAAATTGTTCTCTGTAATCTAAAACAATTCTAGCAATTTCAACTAAATAATTAACAGGATTCATAGTCTTTCCACATCTACTACATTTATAATCAAGCATGCCTTCTATAGAAACCATGGTTCCATCTTCACAAAAAGCACATTGTTCAAAAGACCAACGATCTATTATTTCAATAATTGCATTAATATACTTTTCCTGGAGTGTTTTTGTCATAATAAATCATAACTTATTTTGTTCTTCTGGGAGTACCCTTTTTTTTGAATTTCTTAATGGCTAATGTATTCTTCTAAGCTTCAAAAACTCTTGGAATATAACCTTCAATTAATAAACAATCAAGTAAGACAATTGATGTCATAGCTTCAACCACTGGAATTATTCGTGGCACTATACACGGATCATGACGACCAGAGAATTCAAACTCTATGTTTTCCTTTGTATTAATATTTACAGTTTTTTGAGGGATTCCAATAGAAGCAGTGGGTTTTACAGCAACCGTAAACTCAATGGGCATACCTATTGAAATTCCCCCTATGATCCCCCCAGAATCATTTTTTGTTGTCTGTATCTTACCATCTTTAAGGATCCAAGGATCATTATGCTCAGAACCTTTCATGCTCGAAGCTTTAAATCCTGCTCCAAATTCTATGCCTTTTATTGCAGGGATTGCAAATATTGCCTTACTTATGTTTGATTCGATGCTATTAAAGATAGGCCCTCCCTTTCCAGCAGGGAATCCGCTAACAATACATTTTACCAATCCACCAACCGAATCTCTTTGAGCTCTAACTTCTTTTATTATTTTTTCCATTAATATTGATTTTTCTCGATTTAATGTTCTAACAGGAGATCTCTCTCTTAATTCAAGAAATTTCTCATAATCACTTATGCTATACACATTCTCATCAATTATATTTCCAATGCTTTTAGTATAAGCACATGTTGTAATTTTATATTTTTTAAGGATTTGTTTAGCTATCGATCCAGCCATAACGAATCCTGCAGTTATTCTCCCAGAAAATCTTCCTGATCCTCTATAGTCGTAATATTGTCCGTATTTCTTTAATGCAGAATAGTCTATATGAGAAGGACGCAAAATATTCTTAAACTCTTCATATTTTGAAGAATCTACATCTTTATTTTCAATAATTAGACAAATGGGTGCCCCTGTTGTTCTTTTATTGAAGATACCTGATACTATTTTTACTTTATCTTCTTCTATACGAGTAGTCGTTAGAGAAGATTGTCCGGGTTTTCTCCTATCTAATTCTTTTTGGATAAATTCCAAATCTAACTCAATCCCTGCTGGAGTACCATCTACAATTATACCAATTAAATCACCATGACTCTCTCCGAATGAGGTTATTTTAAAGAGTGTTCCAAGAGTATTATCTACCACAATAATCACATCTACTATAACTTAATTTTACAATAATATTTAATTAATATTATATCTATTATTTTCTATTTATTATTTAATGGATTTAGAAATAACACCATTAATAAGCAACTTAAAGGGTGAAATCACAGCACCTGGGTCTAAAAGTTATACACATAGAGCTTTTGTTGCGGCAAGCTTAGCTGAGGGAATTTCCATAATTAAAAATCCGTTGACAATTGGAGATTCAGAAATAACAATTAAAAATTTAAAAGCTTTAGGTGTTAAAATAATAAAATCCACAGAAAATTCCTATGTCGTTAAATGTGATAAAATACCGTTTAGATCAGTCAAAAAAGCTTTAGATTGTAAAAATTCAGGGACCTCCTTTAGAATTTTTTGCGCTTTAAGCCTTTTCGTTAAAGGTGGTCTTTTTTTGACAGGAGAATTTTTAGAGAGGAATAGACCAATTATTCCACTCCTCAATGCTTTAGAGGCTTTAGGAGGAAAATATAAAATATCTGGAGATAAAATTAAGATAGAACGTAAGAAAAAGTTATGTAATAAAATAAAAATCCCCGGAGATATAAGTTCTCAATTTATAACCGCCTTATTATTTGCTTGCCCTCTATTGGTATGTAGAGATACCGATTTCATTGAAATAGAACTAACCACTCCATTAGTTTCTATTCCATATATAAAAATTACTCTAGATGTATTAAACGCATTTGGGATTAATATACAGGAAGATCTGGAAGAAGGGAAATTTTATGTCACAAGCGAACAAAGTTATAGAGCTCAATCATATGAAATACCTGGAGATTTCTCTTCTTCTGCATTCATTATCGCAGCGGCTGTTTTGTCTAGTGAACCAACGATAGTTATAATAAATAATTTAAGTATGGAAAATGCTCAGGGAGACAAAAAAATAATTGAGATTCTAAGAGAAATGGGTGCTGACATCGAATTTGATGAGAATCAAAAACAAGTAGTTGTACACGGAGATTTAACCAATAATAGCTTAAATGGGATAGAGATCGATTGTAGTGATATCCCAGACTTATTCCCGATTCTTTCTGTTATAGGTGCATTTGCGAATGGCGAAACTATACTCTATAATGCTGGGAATCTCCGCTTAAAAGAAAGCGATCGAATTGCGTCTATGGCAAGAGAATTAAAAAAAATGGGTGTTAATGTCAAGGAAGAAGATGAAAAACTAACAATCTATCATTGTAACAAATTAAATGGGTCGATAATAGATCATGAATACGATCATAGGGTAGCAATGGCTTGTACTATTGCTGCTTTATATGCTTCTTCAAAATCTCAAATAACAAATATCGAAATTGTAAAAGATTCTTACCCTTCCTTTTTAGAGGATCTACAAAAATTAGGTGTTCAGATAGAAACAAGGTAAACCTATTAAAAATTATCTAAAACTTTTCTGTCTACGAGCGCGTGCCTTTTTACCACCAAATTTCTTTGGTTCTGTCCTTCGAGAATCTCCACTTAACAATGAATCATCATATTCTCTAAAAGTCCGTTCTATTGTTTTTGTTCCTATAAATTTATGGATTGATTTAGCAATAGCCATACGTACAGCGTCTGTTTGCCCACTTATCCCACCACCTTTAACCCGAACATTAATATCACATTTTTCAAGCTTAGGATGATTTATGATTTCAAGAACTTCTTGGATCCTCAACCGTGCTATTTCCGGTTCATATAAATGTAGAGGAACATTATTGATTTTGATTTGTCCTTTTGAAGGATGTTTCAATATAGCTCTCGCTATAGCAGCTTTCCTTTTACCTGATGATTGAACCACTTTAACTGACATACTGATTACACCTCAATTTCTTTTTTATTCCATCCAATACGCATACAAAGATTTTCTAAAGTAATATATCTATTATAATAAGAAAGACGCTTTTTTTCAGCATTATATATTTCTGTTGGCGTTAGCTTTTGATATTTGCTTTTAAACCGTTCAGGAATCTCAGAAATATACACATGAACCCTTTTGAGCGCTTCTTTCCCCCGAAGTTTTTTTCGCGGAAGCATTTGTTTTATTACCCTTCTCATGAAAGTATCAGGTCTCCTTTCATGAAATGGACCTCTTAGGGGATTTGTAGCAGTAGAAATTTTTAATTTTGCTAAATACTTTTCATGAATATCTCTTCTGGTCCCGCTTATTATCGCATTTTTTGCATTAATTATTACTATGTTATAGCCTAATAAAGCTTTTTTAGCAATTTGGCTGCAAAATCTACCTAAAATCTTATCTGTAGCATCGATTAATTGAAATTCTAATCCCATAATCATAACACACTCTATTATTTTATCAGAAAAAAATTTTTACTCCACTGCCTTTAGGGTTCTGTTCCAATAACTCCGCAATAGATATCAGCTTACTTCCTGAAGATTCGATTTTTTGTCTTGCTGATTTTGTACAATCTAAGCAAGCAATTGTAACCGTATGATCTAATTGTCCCATCCCTAACACTTTTCCAGGCACAACTACCACATCATTTTCTTTAGTTTTTTTGTTTATACGATATAAATTAGGGGAAACTCTATTTTTTCTCGGACCACTTAACTTTTTAGAGATTTTTCTCCAAATCTTAATTTTTGTTTTCCATAAATCTCTAATCAACTTTCTAACGTAATAATTACTTGAACCAGTTATCTTATGAGACATTAGGAGGTATTCCTCTCGGTTTAATTATTATTTTAAATTATTGATATATTAATAAATTTTGTAATTTCACGATTCTAACTCAATGACTTCAAGGTTTTCAACAAATTCATCGATTTTTCCTAAAAAGATTTCAAAAGTTTTCTTAATAATTGTGTTAAAGGGTAAAACTCCGTCGCTTTCGATAGAAAAAATGTAAGCATTATCTTTTGATCCTACTTTGATAACTTTTTGTGGACAATCTCTTTCACACGATTTACATAATGTGCAAGTCTTCCAGTAATCTTCCTTTAATTTTACTATTTTCCCATCTGAAAAATCATATAAACTTTCAGGGCACATTCTCGATACTATGCATTTATCTACACAATTTTTACAGTTTTCATCGTTAAATTCTATTTCTGGATGAAATCTATAAAAAATATTAGATACAGCTTGCCATTTTACATGATCTCTCGCTTTCCCTAAAATTGCATATGCTTCAATAATTAATTGATTATTTTTATCAATTTTCACAATTGGGATTTTTGGATTAACCGGCACGATTTTAGGATCATTTGATTTTAAATCACCCGAATATACATCTAATGGCATATTCGTCATGTTAGAAACTTCGCATGTTAATGAAACTTGGCATAGTGGACAACCATATCCTCCACAATCACAATCTTGTGGTAGTTTATATGTTTCCAAATCAGTAGTAAGCGGTATCATTCCAAGTCTATGAGAGATTATCTCATCATATAAAGGACTGTCGTTTTTCAAAACGATGACTTCATCAATTGCCATTACAGGGATTTCAGACATAATTATCCTTCTAATAGCATTCGCCATCTCAATAGAAATATCTTGTACAACAAATATTATCCTTTGATTTGATTTTTCAAGAACTTCGATATCCATGATAATGTAAATTAAGTTATTTAATATTCAAAATCATGAAGGATATAAGATAAGTTTTATTGTTATATTTCTAGCAAAAATATGAATATTTAGCAAGAACTCTTTAATTTTGGTGTTAAAAAAAATATTTTGAATTAATAAAATTTTAGGTATTCATAAGCCTTACTGGGAGTTTGAAAACAATATCCAATACTTTGGAATTCTTTTCTAAATTCTGCGACTTCATTTCCTATTATTTTAGGATTCTTCTTATCAATTAGTAATTTTTTGATTAGTTCTGCGATATCTGTCATTTCAGTTTTACCCATTCCAAGTCTGGTGATTTCTGATGTCCCAATTCTCAATCCTCCAGGATTCTGATAATGTCTTCCTTCAGCAATGTCATAGGGAAGAAGATTCCGATTAAGAATGATATTTGCTTTTTCTAATAACTTTTCAATATCCCCACCTAATCCAATTGTTTTCTCAAATTCAGTTATATCAACAACTATTTGGTGAGATTCTGTAAAACCTTTATGTTCCATTAATACTTTAATTCCCCGTTCATACAATGCTTGTCCAAGCGCTTTAGCATTCTCAATAACGTTTTTATGGTACTCCTTCCCAAATTCTAACATCTCTGCTATGGCAATTGCTAAACCAGCTACATTATGAAGATGATGATTAGATAATAATGCTGGAAAAGCACATGACCTTAATGTATCAATTAAATCCTCCCTATTCGATACTAAAGCCCCATGTTGAGGGCCAGGAAGAGTTTTATGAGTACTCATTGTCATAGCATCTGCTCCTTCTCTTAAAGGATCTTGAAAATATCCAGAACCTATTAAACCGGCTACATGAGCTGCATCATACCCAACATAGGCTCCAACTTCTTTTGAAACATCACCAAGCTCTTTAACGGGGTGTGGAAATAAGAATACTGAACCACCAAATAAAACCAATTCTGGTTCAAATTCTCTTATTATTTTCGCAGAAGCATCAATATCTAAATTCATTTCATCATTGTCAAAAGCTAAATATTCAACATTTATACCTCTTGTTGTCCCTGCTGTTCCAAAAATTTCTCGCCCACTTTTTGCAAATCTTGGGCCATGTGAAATATGACCACCTCTAACGATTGCCATACAACACATTTTACCGTTATTATCTGAAGTGAATGCATTATACATTACTAAATTTGCTACAACACCTGAGACAGGGCGTACGTCGGCGTGAAGAACGGAGTAATACTCTTTCGCGAGCTCCATACAAATGTCCTCAATCTGGTCAATATACGTACAACCCGCATATACTCTTTCACCTGACCATCCTTCAGCATATCGATGTGAGAAATCACTGGCACAAGCCTCATCTACTGCAGGACTAGTTATATTCTCCGACGCAATTAAAGGAATTGATTTTTTAAACCATTCGTGATGTTTCATTAAAATTTCTCGGATTTCAGCTACTTTTTCACTCAAATTTAATCAAATCTTTCTTTATTTTTAACGAGTTGAAAAAAATAAATCTTCAATTTTTTTAAATATTATGTCAGTTCTATTAATGATTTAAGTAATATTTCATCTTCGAATTAGAATTGTAAGGAAAATTAGTACAAGTAGATTAATATTAACTACTGTAGATTTATAATTTAGGGTATTAAACTATTGGATTAATTTTACTTTTAAAAAAGAAACTATCTTTCAGATTTCTCTAATATTAATCGAGCTTCAAACAAATTTAATTTTTTGCCCGCCTTTTGTTTTTCTAAAGCCTCTGCTAATTTATCTTGTTTAATTTTTTCCATTATTTCATTTTTCTTTTTGAATTGATCAGTTCTTTTTGCGGGTTGTTTACTTGGTTTATAAGGTTTTTTACCTCTCGAAATTTTCTTTCTTTGATTCATTACCTGTAAATATTGTTCATGATACCGATCTGCAGATTTTTTATTTTCTATTAGCTCCTCTTCCATTTTTTTTTTCCGCTCTCTTAGTTCATCGACTTTTTGGAAGATTTCTAACATCTTAGCATGATTTTCCTGAGACTTATTAGACCACTTATTTAATTGTTCATATATCTTGTTTAAATTTATTTTTACAATCTCGATTTTACGTTCTACTTTGAAGAGATCACTATTTTCTTGCTCTGCTAAGAAATTTTGCTTTGATTTTGCTAATTCCCTTATCTTATCTATGATTAAATTTTCTTCACTAATATCAAGGTTTTCAGTCTCAATTCTTCTCTCTAAATTATCAATTTTTCTCTCTACTTGCTTGATGGAAACAAATCTATCTGAACTATTACTTTTCTTTTGAATTGATTTTTTTTCTTCTAATAATTTATCAAATAAGTTCTTATATTCTACTTTTTTTTCTTTAAGTTCTTTAACTTTATTATTCCAATAATCCCTTCTCTTTTTATATTTGTCCTTAGCTGTTTTTAAACTTTCATTAATTTCAGTTTCAATATCCTGCAAATCATTAATGAATTTCTTAGTATTAAGGTTAAGATCATCTCTTTTTTTCCTTAAATCATCGCTTAAGATTTGAAGTCCCTTAAAAGATGTTCGAGAATCTTGCGAGGTTTTGGAATTGTTTCTACTCATGAATTCATACTTTAGAGAGTATTTATAAAAAAGATCTTATTTACAGAGGTTAATTATGACAGTTTTATATGTTTTATATATTTTTTGTATATAAAATAATAATATAAATAGGATGAATGAAAAAAAATTAAAGATTTATCAACATTAGATATACTAAAAATATAAAATATAAAATGACCTCCGAGAAAGTAAAAGAAAATGATTTAATCTTTTTGATTCTTGATGATAAAAGAAGATGGTTAGTTCAAGTGAAACCTGGGGGCAGTTTTCAAACACATAGAGGAATAATTGAATTTGATGAGATAATAGGAAAAAATTATGGCTCGGTAATATTCTCAAAACCATATGAAACTCAAGGATACAAATTCTATGTATTGAAACCGAAGCCATCTGATTATATACTTCATATGACTCGCAAAACTCAAATAATTTATCCTGAAGATGCTGGGATTATTTTACTATATTCTGGGATTGGACCAGGTAGCGTAGTTATTGAAGCTGGATGCGGTTCTGGAGCATTGACATGTATTCTAGGCAATTATGTTCGACCTAGTGGACATATATACTCGTTCGATATTCGCGAAAAATCACTTAAAAATGCAAAGAAGAATGTTGAAAGAGTTAAACTGGAAAACATTGTATCAATAGAATTTGGCAATATAATTACTGATGATTTACATTTGAAAGATGTGGATTCAGTTGTCTTAGATCTTGCTGAACCATGGAATGCGATTGAAAAAGCAATGAAATATCTCAAATTGAGTGGGACTCTTGTTTCTTTTTCACCAACGATTGAACAAGTGAAAAAAACTACATTTGCATTGAGGGATAATAATTTCATAGAAATCAATACATACGAATTAATTAAGAGGAAAATCCAGGTTAAGAAAAACGCAACCCGTCCTGAAGTAAGAATGATAGGACATACTGGATATTTAACCTTTGGAAGGAAAATTGATGATATAAAAAATCCGTATCGAGAAAGAAAACCAACCAGTAAGGAATTTTTTGATTTAAAAAATATGCCATTAAGAGGTTAGAATCCTTTCAACTGAGTTCCAGCTTTGAATTCTTTCTTTTTCTTAAATCGTTCAGTTTTAAAGAAGTGCTTCTTCTTCTCGGGCAGGATATCTAAATACTTCCTTAAAATATTTTCTATATATTCTTTGGTTGGTTTATTTCTAATTTTATTGGGATCTGATAAATATTCTAATATTTCTTTATCTTTAGAATTATATGACAAACCTAAATTCTTCAATGGAATATGTACAGAATGGAGGAACCATCCAGATTGATTTTCTTCATGGGCAATTACTTTTAAAATATTTTCATCTTCTTTTTTTATTTTAATGTTTAATACTTTTTTCCCAGGTTTTATTATTATGCTTGCGTATTCAGGGATTTGAGATTTAGGGTTGTGTATCTTCTTAAGGAATTCATCTAATTTTTTCATCGGTAATTCAAAAATTTAAAAGTGTTTAAAAAGATTAAATTAAAATTCATAAAAAATTTTATTATTAAATGGATTTATATTAAAATCTATGATTCCTAGAGGAAGTTAATTTGAGTGCTTACGAAACTCTTGAAACTTACCAATTCTATTTTAAGAAAAAAATAGTGATCCTTGGGGGTCTCGAGATAACAAAAAATGAGTTTCAAAAATCTTTAAGTTCAAATTGCTTACCAATAGAGAATAAACAAAATATTGGTGTGAATATTAGTAAACTCGATTATTTTTTCAAACCGAAACAGAAATTTGAATATCTTTTATGGAATATAGACTGTGGTCAACGTAGAGCTTTCTTACGCACAATTTTCTATTCTGGAGCTGATGCGATAATAATTTTTATATCTGAAACTAAAATCGACCAAATTAGACAATATTTTGATGAACTTCAATCAAAAATACCAGAAGTACCACTTATTTTTTGCATAATTCTTGAAAAACTTTCTAAAGAAGATATAATAAATTCAGAATTTATAAACAAAGAATTTAACTCAATCAGAGAAGAACACGGATTTAAAATAACTGAGATTACCGATGCTAATGAAATACTTAATCAGGTTTCTAGTTTTTTTATAGAAAAAACAAAAATTAAAGAAATAGAGAATAGATATTTTATCAACCTGATATTACTCACTTCTTTATTTGGTCAAAGTGGTATTACAGATGAGTGTAACGAATATTATGAACCAGAAACTCATACATTAAAAATTCGTCAAATTATAAATACGGATTTATTAATTGAATACCTTCAAAAATTAGATCTCCAAATAGAATTTGACTATCTTAATTGGATTAAAATAAAAAATAAATCTTTCGGTACGTTCTCTATATACTTAAAAAATGGCAATGTTTATTATTTTCCTAAAATTTGTGAGAAATGTAAAGATAAATATTGTCCAAAATTTAAAAAAGCTCCTTATTTTGTGTGTATAGAGGCAGGAGATTCAACAGGATGGACAAATATTAAGGGATTTGATCAAAATGAGCTCCTTATTTTAGCAAAAGTCTTGGCTTTAAATGAGGGGGATGAAAAAAGTTTGCCTAAATCGGTAATTAAACAGATAAAAACATTGAATATGTGTGACTATAAAAGGAAGCTAAAATGACTGTAGATTTTCAAACTTTTGGTTTAAAATCAAAAGCATATTGCGATGTTATTAACATTACTAATCAAGTTCAAAATTCAATTAAAAAAAGTGGAATAAAAGATGGAATAGTAAATGTACATATAGGTGGTTCGACAGGAGCAATATCCACAACTGAGTATGAACCAGGTTTAGTAGATCATGATATTAAAAATATTTTGGAAAAACTAATTCCCTATGAAAAAAGTTATGCTCACCATAAGACTTGGCATGATTACAATGGAGCCGGGCATTTAAGAAGCTTTCTTATAAAAACATCACAAACCTTTCCATTTAAAAACCAAAAATTAATATTAGGAACTTGGCAGCAGATTATTTTCATTGAATGTGATGAAAAACCACGCTCAAGGACTATTTATTGTACAATTATAGGTGAGTAAAACCTATCTTCATTCCAGTAAAAAAAATGGGAAGGAATTTTTTATTTTTTTGATTGTTGTATTAATTCTTCCAATTCTGAAATTATAATCTGATATTTATCTCTAAGATGTATTCTTTCGAATTTTTCTCTAAGATCCATTACAGATTTATCAAATTGCTCTAACTGTTCTGTAAAAACTGGAATTTTTTTATAAGCTTCTTCAGATTTCTCTAACATTCCTATTTGATATTCTAAATGTTCCAGAAAATTATTTCCAACTTCAGTCAATTACATCAACCCCATTTAAAAACTAGTTCATTTAGTAAAATCACGGTCATCCCTTTAAAAAATATAAATATCATTTATATATCATATTTTTCACTCCAAAATCATATATTTTTAAGGAGATTCGCTTAGAAAAAAGAAATTATTAATATTGGAGTAATATTAAGATAGTATCTCGATATTATAGCACACAATATAATAAATTACAGCGGATCAAACATATGAGTTAACTATCCAAGAAGTTTAAATTAGTTTAGACTATTATTTTATTAAATTTAAAAATCGTAAATTTGGTATAATCAATGGAAAATCTTTTAAAAGTAATCATTAGTGGGCTCGATAATGCAGGAAAAACTTCGATTTTGACTGCTTTAGATAAAAAATATGATTTTCAAAAGGATATTGTTCAATTGAAGCCAACAATTAGGGTTGAATATCACAAGATGAATTTCCTGAGGAATAATACGATCTTCTGGGATATGGGAGGACAAGATCAATACCGAGACATTTATATTAATTATCAAGATGTTTATTTTGATGCTACTGACTTATTAATATATGTGATTGATATTCAAGATCCTGAAAGATTTGAGAACTCGCTTGAGTATTTAAATTCAATTTTAACGTTTTTTACTGAAAGTGAAATGGATGTCCCTCTGATAATAACTTTCCATAAGTATGATCCGGATTTAAGAGGAAATGAAGAGATTTTACAGGACATTGATAAATTACGAATAAGGATATCAGATAAATATTCGAATTTTAAAATCTTGTTTCAACAAACTTCTATTTATGATATTATTTCCATTGTTCAATTAGTTTCATATGGACTTTCTGTATTTGACGATAAATTTTTTGAACTATCTGAATTATTAGAGAAATATATAGAAGTTTTCAATAGTCAGGCTTTGCTCGTATTTGATCGAAATGGTATAATTATTTCTGAATATTATAGTGATATAAAACCCGACGTATACGTTGAATTGTTAGAATCAATTAAGGAACACCTATTTTTACTTAAAAGGATGGAAGAAGAATCGACATATGAATATGATCATGATATATCATCAAGTGAACATACTCTTTTCTCCTATTTACATAGATATAAATTAGGTTCAGAGTTGTTTTTTATTTCAGTTGTAACAAAAGAAAGCCACAAAGACGATCTCTTAACTAATTTTCCAGAATTTCTTGAAGACTTATCACAGATTTTAAAACAATTAATTTAATAGAAAAAATTAGTCAATTTTCAAAAGATTTTTAGCTTTGTCGATTAGTTTTTCCTTTTTCTTTCGATGATTTTTAATGAATTTTAACACTTTTTCGACGCATTCTTGTTTATGATCTCCGCACATTAATTCTCCTTTTGCACACATTTCAAAATCGTTCGCCAATTTTTCATCGTCTTCTTCAAAGTGATACATCAATATTTTGTAAATCATGCATTTCTGAGGTTCTCCACCTAACTCACGTTGTTCTTTCAGGTTTCTCCTTCCCCCAGTTAAAGCTCCCTTTACTTTTCTTTCAATTGATTCATAAGGTTCATTAAACGTAAAATAACTATTCGGATTTCTCTTAGCCATTTTTTCTGAGCCATCTATACCCGATAATAAATAATGATATGTGGATCCTGGTAAGAAAAATTTTTTGTAATTTCTACGAGTTAAATCTCTGGTGAGTCGTATATGCGGATCTTGATCAATACCTACTGGTACAACTGTTGGTTGTAAACCGTCTAACACTTGGGGTAAAACTATATCCCCAACTTGGATTAATGAAGAAATATAAAGCCCAAATGTTCGTTCTCCATAAATAGCGTTTAACATATTCTGTGTGACTAACCTACTTACCTTAAAGCATACATCTTTTACGATTGGTTCTTTTGATTGTCGCCAAATATACGCCTTTTCGGGTGAAGGATCTAGACCAAGTGCTAAGATATCAGCAATGTTATCAACTGCAGCTTCTTCAGCTTCATCCCAAGGTATCCCGTTGTCTTCCCAACTTTCAATATCTGCGATTGCATAATAAGCCTTTCCACCCATTTTCTGAAATTCAACGATTTCTAGGGCTGTTGTTAATGTTCCTAAATGGAATGGTCCGGATGGTTTAATTCCACTCATTACTGCCCAAGGCTGACCTTTTTCAATAGCTTTAAAAATAAGATTCAAATCTCGATGCCCGAATATAATTTTCCTCCTAATAAATCTATTTTTGAGCATTTTCTGCCTTAAAGATTCCGTTATCTCTTCAATTCCAAACTCTTTAATAAGTCTAGCATAATCTTCCTCCTCGAGAGTCGAGGCACCCCATGGATCTATTTTAAAATTATCAGCCATAATGATCTCCATTAAAATGACGTTTAATAATAATAATAATTAAAATATATACATAAATTTTGATAAGTATGAAGAAATTTTCTAAAGAAGAAATTAAAGTTTTAATAGATTTATTAGATTTTTCCAAAATTGAAGGTGAATTAATACCAGTCATTGCCCAAAATTTAGATTCTAATGAAGTTTTGATGCTCGCATTTGCTAATAAAAAGGCTATTAAAAAATCCTTAGAAACGGGATTCATGCATTACTATTCAAGATCAAGGCAAGAAATATGGAAAAAGGGAGAAACTAGCGGACATTTTCAAGAAATCGAAGAAATAATTACAGATTGTGACAATGATTCAATTCTGATGAAAGTAAAGCAAATTGGGGCTGCTTGTCATGAAGGATATTATTCTTGCTTTTATCGAACTTTCAATAATGGAAGATTTAATGAATTTAGAAAAAGAATTTTTGATCCTAAAGAGGTATATGAGAATTAGATTTAAACAATTTTCATAAAAAATTAGAAAAATTAGAAGATTTTCTAAAGTTTTATATATTTATCAAGATAAATTATATTGGTTTTGTTTAAAAATTTTATTCCTATTAGGGTTGTTCTTTATGAAAAAAGAAAAAGCACTCGATGATATTGATAAAAATATTCTAAGAATTCTTCAAGATGATGCTCGTACAAGCTATAGAGAGATTCAAGACAGACTTGGTATCTCGATTGGTACTATACATAATAGAATTTCTAAACTAAGAGATAATGGCATTATAGAGGGCTACACCCTTCGGCTTAATAATGTTAAACTTGGGTATAAATTATCTTTTTTAATAAGGATCAATTGTGATGGTAAGTTTACTGAAGAAATCTTGAATGATATTGCTTCAGTACCTGAAGTTTGTTCTGTATTCCATACAACAGGGGAACAATCCGCAGCATTAATTTGTAGATTCAAAGATAGCGAAGATGTACATAAATTCATTCGGGAACTGAATAAAAAACAATATATAACCCGCACAAATTCTAATATGATTTTAAAAGAGTACAAAAACTCGGCGTTTGTCGATATTGGGGGCTTAAAAGAAGGGTAATTTTTATTTTCCCGTATAAATGACAATTAGGAATCAATCTCATATTCTACCTCTTTTACTTTAAAAAAAGTAAACTTTTTTTAATTTTATGACTTAGAGATCTTTATAAATAATTATAAACAAATTATATTTTAAATTCAAAAACACATAAAAACGTGAAAAAATATGTCAGGCGTTCCAATTATTATACTTAAAGAGGGGACAGAAGAAGTTCGTGAAAAGGAAGCTCGAAAACAAAATATTTCGGCGATGGTTGCTATTGCTGAGTCTATACGATCTACACTTGGCCCTAAAGGTATGTCAAAAATGCTCGTCGATTCTATGGGTGATGTTACTATTACTAATGATGGTGCTGAAATCCTTAAGAATTTAGATATTGAAAATATTGCAGCTAATATGATGGTCAATGTAGCTAAGTCGATTGATGATGATATAGGAGATGGAACTACTTCTGCTGTAATTTTTTCCGCCACTCTATTAAATAATGCATTAGATTTAATTGAACAAGATATTCATCCAAAACCGATTACTCATGGATATAAACTAGCAGCAGATAAATCACTTGAAATTATTAAAGAAATCGCAGAGACAATTTCCAAGGATAATGATGAAATCCTCATTAATGCAGCAAAGACTGCTATGAATGCAAAAGATATCTCGCCTTTAAAAGAATTTTTTGCGGAATTGGCTTTAAAAGCTGTAAAACAAATAGCAGATGATGAGGGGAATACATTCGGTAAAATAGCAAATGTAAAAATCGTAAAAGCTCCCGGGAAATCATTAAAAGACAGTGAGTTAATTAATGGGGTTTACATTCAGAAAGAAAAAGTCAATGCTATGATGCCTGCAGTTGTAAGAGATGCGAAGATAGCTGTAATTAGAAAGAAACTCGACGTGAAAAAGACTGAATTTGATGCCCAAGTTCGAATTTCTAGTCCAACAGAAATCCAAAGATTTCTTGACCAAGAGGAGAAAATTTTGTTAGATTACCTGAAGATTTTCAAAGATTTAGGAGTTAACATGGTTGTAAACAGTAGTGATATCTCTGATAAATTTGGTGCTTTTTTGGCTAAAGAAGGAATTGCTGCTATTAAGAATGTTGGTGAAAGTGATTATAAATCTATCTTAAAAGCTGTTGGTGCAAAACTTGTTGACGATTTAACTTCACTCTCAGAGGATGATATGGGGTTTGCTGAAAAAGTAAATTTTGAGAAACTAGGCGACGATGAATATACATTATTTTCAGGTTGTAAAAATCCAAAATCTGTGTCTATTCTTCTTAAAGGTGGACTTGATAAGATCTTAAGCACTGCTGAGGTGTCTTTGCATGATGTGTTATGCGTGATTAGTAAGATAATGGATGGAAGAATAGTCGTCGCTGGCGGTGGGGCAATTTACATGGAACTGGCTAAACTAATTCGAGCTTATGCTAATGAAATTGGCGGAAAAGAACAGCTTGCTGTAAATGCATTTGCTCTTGCGCTTGAAGAAATCCCAAAAACCTTGATTAGAAATGCGGGTTTAGAAGAGATTGAAAAACTGACTGAATTAAGAGCAGCGCATAAAACGGATGCTGATAAATGGATTGGTATTGACACGATAACTAATGAAATTTCGGACAATTTCAAAAAAGGAATTGTTGAACCCGCTGAGTTGATCAACCACATTATCAAATCTGGAAGCGAATTAGCAAATTTGATTTTACGGATTGATCGAATCATTAGTGCAAAAGGCTCGAAAGAAGGCGGAATGTAATATTAGATTATTTTTCTTTATTTTCTTTTTTTTCTTTATTTAATCTACATAAAATTATAGATTTAACAATCTCAGGATAATTTTTAACTAAGATCATCTTATTTAATGTAAACTATTATGTAAGCTTAGATAAAGTTAATATAGTTACCAATTTTTCATATAACACATTATACACTAATAGATATCAATAAACATTAACATTAATACTGTTTTCATAATGGAGATCATTGATAAAGAAAATTTTGACAAATTAAAAGCACTAAATAATGAAAAGGTTATAAAGATCATAAATGAATTTGTCGAATTGTGTAGACCTTCTAAGGTTACAGTAATAACAGATTCAATTGATGATATTGCATATTGCAGACAAAGAGCGATTGAAATTGGCGAAGAAGAAGAATTAGAGATAAATGGTCATACTATCCATTTTGATGGTTTCTTTTCAATGTCAAATCATGATCAAGCAAGAGACAAGAAAAATACGAAAGTACTAATCCCTAAAGGTCAATATCACCCTCCTGCCATAAATACTATTGAGAGAGAAGAGGGACTCAAAGAAATTTTAGAAGTTATGAAAGGATGTATGGAAGGTCACGAATGTGTAGTGCGATTTTTTTGTTTAGGCCCTAAAAATTCAAAATTCTCAATCCTTGCCCTTCAGCTTACAGATTCATTTTACGTAGCTCATTCAGAAGATCTCCTCTATAGAGCAGGTTATGAAGAATTCAAAAAATTGAACGGATCTGAAGATTTCTTCTATTTTATTCATTCCTCCGGAGAATTAATTGGAGATCCACCAGTAACAAAAAACCTGAGTAAGAGAAGAATTTATGTGGATCTACAAGAAGGACGTGTATTATCTGTTAATAATCAATACGCGGGAAACAGTCTTGGACTAAAAAAGTTAGCTTTAAGATTAGCAATTTATAAATCCAATAATGAGGATTGGTTAGCAGAACACTATTTTATTCTAGGCGTACACCCGAAAGGAAAGAATAGAGTTTCATATTTCTGTGGCGCCTTCCCTAGTGCTTGTGGAAAGACTAGTACAGCTATGTTACCTGGTCAGACTATAGTGGGTGATGATATTGCCTATTTGCGAGTTTTGAATGATGGATATGCACATGCTGTCAATATTGAGAGAGGAATTTTTGGTATAATAAAAGATGTTAATCCAGAAGATGATCCTGTTATTTTTGAAGCAATAACAACACCTAGAGAGACAATATTTAGTAATGTTTTAGTAACTGAGAGAACACCCTATTGGATTGGTGATGGAAGAGAAGTTCCTACAAAGGGATTTAATTTTTCAGGTGATTGGTATATTGGTAAAAAAGATACTGATGGAAAAGAAATTCCACATGCACATCCGAATGCTCGATATACAATTGCGATTGAAGAATTAAGTAATGCTGATGAAAATCTACATAATCCAAATGGCGTTCCTATATCTGGAATATTCTATGGTGGACGGGACAGTGACACAATGCCTCCTATCATTGAAAGCCTAAATTGGGAACACGGAATTTTCTTGGGAGCCTCGATTGAATCAGAAACAACCTCAGCTACATTAGGTGCTGAAGGTGTAAGAACACAACAGCCTAACGCAAATTTAGATTTTATAGTAGTCAGTTTGGGAAAATATCTCAAAAATCATTTAGATTTTGGTAAAATGCTAGAAAATTGCCCAAAAGTGTTTGCAACTAACTACTTCCTTAAAGATAAAGATGGAAAGTATTTAAATGGAATGTTAGATAAACTTTGCTGGGTAATCTGGGCAGAAGGTCGATCTCAATATGATTTTGAGGCTATAAGGACACCTATTGGCTATATACCTATATATACAGATTTAAAAACTTTATTTAAGCAATACCTTGCTATAGATTATTCAGAACCAGATTATATTAAACAATTTTCTATTCGTACTAAAAAAATATTAGAAAAATTAGATCGCATTGAATCCATGTATAAAAAAGAAAAAGATGTTCCACAATTTTTCTGGGATATCCTTAATGGTCAGAGAAAAAGCTTGATAAGTCTGAATAATGAATATAATATTGAAGAAGTTTCACCTTTACTATTAAAGAAAGCGTAAGTTATACTAATCTAATTAGACTAAATATTTTAATCCACTTCTTACTTTATAGGTTTTATTAACCCTATCTACCTCAATGAATCTCTTAATTTCAAGATTGTTAAGAAAATCCCTCATTTCAGCACGATCTTTCTTAAGTTCCTCTCCTAATCCCTGAATATCTTTTTCATACACTTTTAATATCTGTAGAAGTGAGGAATACTCTTCATATATTATATTAACTAAATGTGTTATTGCTTCTTTTATGTTTAATCCTGTTTTTGTACTTGTTGGAAAGATTTTAGTATTCTCAGGTAGATAATTTTGCTCACGGATCACTTCCGGAGGCCGAGCACCTTCAATATCTTGTTTATTAGCTAAGAAAACTATGGGAACATTGGAAGGTAATAATTTTCTAATGGAGTTTAATATCATAATTGCACTATCATCTTTTTCAGGAGCGACAGCGTCAAAAAGAAAAATAATGCCATCACTCCCTTGCATCACTATACTTCTCATAATTGAGAATCTAAGAAGTCCCGGTGTACCGAATAGATAACAATCAAAACCATTTAACTTAACTGACCCTAAATCCATCCCAACTGTATAATATTTATCATCCTTGCCTTTTGCTTCGACATTCAGTGCATTTTCATCTAGAGCCTTTATATAACTTGATTTTCCTGATTGTAATGGGCCAGAGACAACGATTTTCAAACGATCACCAAATATTTAATAATGCAATTTTAACTTAGATTTTTCTTATATAAAAGGATGTAATATCTATAATTATAAATTTTTATTACAGAGATAATAACTAATTTGTAGTTTAATTATTAGAATCTTCATTTTCTTATCAATTTTACTTATATAATTAAGAGGATCTTTTCTTTATACAAAATAATATCTAATTGGTTTTGAGAGAGATCTTTTCCTATTTAGTTAATTTATCTTCCTATTATTTGACAGAAAAGTCTACTTTTCTAGCATGTTTTTGACAGTTTTATGATTTTATGATTTTAATAGAATTGGCAAAATCAATAAGATTTTCAGAATAAATTGATCGATAAATCACTTTTTCCTAAAGAAATCAATAATATAGTGTCAAAATTAGTCGATAATAAAAAGTTTTATATAGAAATCTGTTAAATAAAATAATTAAAAAGTCTAGTCTTTTCGGAATAAAGAGAAATTTTCAAATTGATTAGAATATTTTTTACAAATAGATTTTTTTAGATAATTTAAAGCTAAAAATTGAAGAAAAATGACACGTAATAATGTATTAATTATTGGTGCTGGTATTAGTGGAATCGAAGCAGCATTGTCTCTTGGTGATCAAGGATATCACGTTATTCTGGTTGAAAAATCTTCTTCTGTTGGAGGTAGAATGGCACAACTAGATAAAACATTTCCAACTTTGGATTGTAGTATATGTATTCTTGCTCCTAAAATGGTAGAAGTATCTAGACATCCTAATGTTGAGCTTCTTGCTTACTCAGAAGTACAAGAGTTGTCAGGTGAAGTGGGGAATTTTAATGTTAAAATTAAAAAGAAAGCTAAATATGTATCTTGGGATGCTTGTACTGGATGTGGAGCGTGTTCTGAGAAATGTCCAATGAAAAAAATCCCATCTGAATTTGAAGAGGAGATGAGTAATAGAACTGCTATCTATATCCCATTTCCTCAAGCAGTTCCGCGAAAAGCAGTTATTGATGCAGAAAAATGCCTTTACTTAACTAAAAATGCATGTAAATTATGTGAAAAAGAATGTGAAGCTGGAGCAATCAATTGGGATGATAAGGATGAAATCGTAGATTATAATGTTGCATCCATAATAGTAGCAACAGGGTATGATCAGTTAGATCCAAGTGTTCTTGATCGTTATCATTATGGAGAATATCCGAATGTTATTACTGCAATGCAATATGAACGATTGTTGAGTGCCTCCGGTCCAACTGAGGGTGAATTACTAAGACCCTCAGATAAAGAACATGCGTATAATATAGGTTTTATTAGTTGCGTGGGGTCTAGAAACTTGGATTTATGTTCATACTGTTCAAAATTTTGTTGTATGTATCAAACAAAAGAAGGTGTTATCACTAGAGAACATTCTCCGGACACTAATGTCACTATTTTCTTTAATGATAGTAGGGTAATCGGAAAAAACCAAGAAGAATTTATTGAAAGAGCTAAAAAAGAATATGGTCTTATCTATTACAGA
This sequence comes from Candidatus Hodarchaeota archaeon, assembly GCA_048886685.1. Classification (GTDB taxonomy): domain Archaea; phylum Asgardarchaeota; class Lokiarchaeia; order Sigyniarchaeales; family SOKP01; genus Loki-b32. Next base: position 86,761 of record JBHLKM010000007.1, on the reverse strand, counting down.
GGGATTCCTGGAGATATCCGCGAAAATCCTGAAAACCATAATCTTTATGTAAAGCATGCGAACCTTGATACTGGTGATGTTGAAATTAGTGAGTTTGATTTAGTTGTACTTGCAAATGCAATTATCCCTAGAAAAGATGCTGAACAATTGGCAACGATATTAGGTATTGAACAAAATGAGTTTGGTTTTTTCAAAACTAAAGATTCCACAGAAGATCTGCGTTCTACTAGAGAGGGAGTTTATGTGACTGGTTCATGCCAATCTCCTGATGATATTGCTAATTCAGTGGCAAAAGCAGGAGGAGCTGCAGCATTGGCTGCTACTCATGCTATTCCATTAAGCGCCGAAGAAGCAAAAATAGAACTTCCCCCTCTTAAACCTGTTAATCCGAAAGATGAACCTCGTATTGGAGTATTCATCTGTCGTTGTGGCATCAACATTGCTGGATATATGGATGTTCCAACATTGGTAGAATATGCAAAAACTCTCCCAAATGTAGTATATTCAATGGAAAATAAATATAGTTGCTCACAATTAACTCAAGATATTATAAAAGAAAAAATTGAAGAGTTAAATTTAAATAGAGTTGTTGTTGCAGCTTGTACACCGAGAACCCATGAACCTTTATTCCAAAAAACTATTAGAGAAGCAGGTTTAAACGAATATTTGTTTAATTTCGTTAGTATTAGGGAATTAGATTCATGGGTACACATGAATGATAATCCTAAAGCAACCGATAAAGCAAAAGACCTTATTAGAATGGGTGTAGCACGCGTAGCTGCTCAAAAAGCGGAATTAAAAATCAAGGGTGATGTTGTACGTGAATCTTTAGTGGTTGGAGGGGGAATCGCTGGAATGAGTGCAGCGATGGAAATCGCAAATAAGGGATTTAAAGTTCATTTAGTGGAAAAAGATGATAAGTTAGGAGGACAATTAAACTTGATTTACAAAATTAATTTCGATAGAATTGATTCAAAGAAATTCTTAGATACAAAATTAAAAGAATTTAATAATCAAAAAAATATAATCCTCTATTTAAATTCAGAAGTTATTGATGTAAAAGGTTCTATCGGAGATTTCAAAGTTAAAGTCAAGGATAAAGCTGGGGAGAAAGACATCAATTTGAATGTGGGTACAATCATTACTGCCACAGGTGCTTATGAATATAAACCTCACGGGTGGTATCATTACGGTGAAAACAACAATGTAATGACTCAACTTGAATTATCTGAAAAACTTAGGAATAATGAACTAAAGGATGGAGAAACCCTTGTTTTTATCCATTGTGTAGGATCCAGACAACCTGAGGATGGAAATGGGGTTACCTATTGCTCATTAATTTGCTGTTCAGAATCGATTAGACATGCTTTATATGTAAGAGAAACATACCCTAACTCCACTATATACGTCTTGTATAGAGACATTAGAGTAGGCACAGATGAAGAACCATATTATTGGAAGGCGCGTGAGAATGTTAACTATTTACGGTTTAATGAATATCCTACTGTCGATCTTAATAATAATAAGTTAAATGTTAACGTCAAAGATATTTTAACTCAAACTGACCTTATTATCGAAGCAGATAAAGTAGTTTTATCTACACCTTTAATACCCCACGATACTCAACAATTAGGAGAAATGATAAAATGTGCCCGGGATCAAAACGGATTTTTCTTAGAAGCCCATATCAAATTAAGGCCAGTAGACTTTTCGACTGACGGTATATACCTAGCAGGGACATGTCATGGTCCCAAAGGAATTGCAGATTCAATTTCACAGGGACGTGGTGCTGCAGCTCATGCTTTGATCCCTTTGATCTCAGGTGAAGTGGAAAATGAGCCACTGGTTTCAATTGTAGATCCTGCTTTGTGTATTGCATGCCAAAAATGTGAAGAGGTATGTAATTTCGGTGCAATAGGAGTTAATTTTGATAATGATGTATTGGTATCAGAATCTAATCCACTCTTATGTAAAGGGTGCGGAGATTGTTCAGCAGCTTGTCCAGCTGGAGCGATAACGATGAGTCATTTTGCAGATAATCAAATCTATCCAATGATACGTGAGGCTGTTAAAGGTGCGTACGTAGATGAGAGACCAAGAATTGTAGCTTTCTTATGTAATTGGTGCAGTTATGCAGGAGCTGATACTTGTGGGGTAAGTCGTTTCCAATACCCCACAAATGTTCGACCAATAAGAGTAATGTGTACAGGGAGAATACCAAAAAGTTTTATTTTACAAGCATTTTTGGAAGGTGCTGATGGTGTTTTTGTTGGAGGATGTCATATTGGTGATTGTCATTATTTAGAAGGTAATTATGATATGCTTCAACGCTATAATGAGCTTAAAGATATTCTTGAAGATGTTGGGATCAATTCTGATAGATATCGTCTTGAATGGGTAAGCGCATCAGAAGGAAAACGATTTTCTCAAGTTGTTACTGAATTTGTTAATACAATTAAAGAGTTAGGACCTCTCCCTAAAACGGGTGATAAAATTGAAAAAAAAGAAAAAGCTAAGGAGGGTGCATGAATATGGTAGAAATGATTAAGAAAGAGGCTAAAAATTTAGATCACGATTTTCGCTATGAAATTAGTAAAAGAGTTGGAGCTAAATCACTTCTTAACTGCATACAATGTGGAGTATGTAGCTCAGGGTGTACTGTGACAGAATATGTAGATATGCAACCCCATAGAGTTGTTGCCTCATGTCTTTTAGGCTTAAAAGAAGAAGTGCTTTCAAGCCAGGCAATTTGGACGTGTTCTTTATGTCATAGATGCACTGAACGTTGTCCTAAAAATGTTGATTATTCATTTATTCTTGCTCTCTTACGAAATATGGCAGTTAAAGAAGGTAAGATTCCCGAAGAATACTCTGGGACAGTAGTAACAATATATAATAATGGATATGTAGTACCATATACTGGGGGATTAAAAGTTAATATTGATAGAAGACGGACTAGAATGGGGTTACCAGAACTCATACCCCCTGATCTAGACGAAATAAGGTTTATTATAGAAGAAACGGGATTGGGAGATCTCGCAAAACAAGGAGAAGGTGATTAAAAAATGGAATATGCACTATTTTTGGGATGTACAATACCTTTAAAGCTGCCTCATTTAGAGAAAGCTTTTAGAGATGTTGCAAGCATTCTAAACGTAAAATTAAAGGAAATGGAAGGAGTAAGTTGCTGTCCTGAACCAGTATCTTTACAATCTTTAAATATAGATACTTGGATGACCTTGGGCGCAAGAAATTTAGCAATTGCCGAGAAAATGGGTTTAAATATTATGACAATCTGCTCTGGTTGTTATGAGACGTTAAAGACAGTAAGTGTGTTATTGGAAGAAGATCAGGAATATTTAGCAAAAATTAATGAAATACTAAAGAAAATTAATTACAAATACACCGGGAAAACGAAAGTATTTCATTTTGTTGAATTATTCAGCCAACCAGAATGGTTAGAAAAAATGAAGAATATTTTGGTAAACCCTTTAGATGATTTGAATCTTGCCGTACATTATGGGTGCCATCTTGTAAGGCCTAGTAAGATTATGCAGTTTGATCACCCAGAGAAACCTCAAAAAATTGATATCATACTCCAGGCACTTGGAGCTAAAACAATCGAGTTTGCGAACAAATTAGAATGTTGTGGTTATTGCGCGAGATTACAAGATGAAATTGGTGAAAAATTGGTTGAAGATAAAATGACAGAATTATGTGAACTTGAAGAAGAAGTTGATGCGTTAATTGCTGTGTGTCCTGCTTGTACTACTCAATATGATAGAAAGGAAAAAATAATTTCACGTAAATCGGGAAAGGATTTAGATATTCCTGTCTTGTATTTAGCAGAAATTATGGCATATGCATTAGGAGTGGATCTTCAAGATCTCAGTCTGAAAAAAAGAAGTGTCAAACCGAATAAGTTAATTGATAAATTAACAACCTAAGATGTGTGAATTTTTTAAACACTAATAAAGCTAATATAAAATGAAAATGAAAAGAAAAAATTAAAAAATGTGAAAAAAAGGAGTTTTGTAATATGATAATTACACAACAAAAAGAAATAAGCGAAATATATGAACTCATAAAACCATTCAATAAAATCTTAATTACTGGTTGTGATGGATGCTGTCAACCTCCTCGATCACTTAATGAAGCAAAAGTACTTGGACAGCTTTTAGAATTAAAAGCAAAAACTGAAGGTAAAGAGCTAAAATGGAAAGCTATTACAGTTCTAAGACAGTGTGATGATAGAATCGTTGCTACGACATGCCGTCCCTATGTAGAAGATTTTGAAGCAATTGTGTCATTGGCATGTGGTCTTGGTGTAGTAATGATGAATAAAGTTCTTCCAAATATTTTAACCTATCCTGCCCAAAATAGCATGTTCGGTGGTGTACAAGACAATAGTCAAAATAATTACATTGAACTATGTGAAACTTGTGGAGACTGTATAATTGGTGAAACAGGGGGAGTCTGTCCTCGAGCAGGATGTGCTAAGCATCTGAGTAATGGTCCTTGCGGAGGAATGGTTGAAGGAATGTGTGAAGTTGGAGGTTATACGATTCCTTGCGCTTGGGTACGCATTTGGATGCGGCTAAAAGAATTTGACAGGCTTGATCTCTTTAAGAAGTATAGAGGTCCGAGAGATTTTCGAACTTCTACAAGCCCAGGGTATGGTAATATCTACAAAGATTATACTAATATTGAAGAAAAAAAGGAGGAGAGCAAATAAATGGGAAAAAGACCAGCATATAGCAATTTAATGAAGGCAATTGAAGAAGGTCATTTCGTATTTACAGGAGAACTCGAGCCAAAAAAAATCTTAAATCTTGATGAGATAATCCATTCTGCTAAAGAAATGAAAAAAACAGGGAGGATTGTTGCTGCTAATGTGACAGATGGTCCACAAGGTGATGCTTACATGTCATCAATGGTACCAAGCTATTTAGTTCAAGAAAGAGCAAATATTGAAGCAGTATGGCAAGTAACTGTAAGAGATAGAAATCGTGTTGCTCTCTTTGGGGATGTTATCGCAGGTGCAGTTCTTGGTTTAAAAAATATACTAACACTTACAGGTGATCATACAGCACTGGGAGATCATAAAAAAGGTCGGGCGGTATATGATATAGATAGTACTCAATTTGCTGAAATGTTATCTATGATGATAGATGATGGAACCGACTATGAAGGTAATGAAATTGAAGGTGGAAAAATCGAGATGAACTTTGGATGTGTTGCAAATCCTAATAGTAACCCTCGGGAACCAGAAATCCTTAAGGTAGGTCGTAAGGTGGAACGTGGAATTGACTTCATCCAGACTCAAACTGCTTTTGATATTGATCAAGCAAAAGAATTCTTAAAGGAATTAGAACAATTCAATGTACCTGTGCTATTGGGTGTCTTTCCTCTTAAATCTCATGGAATTGCTTGGTATTTCGATAATTTCATTCCAGGGGTCTCAGTTCCAAAGGATCTTCTTAAAGCTTTAAAAACTGCGGAAAAAGAGAATAAAGGAAATAAACCGGCAAAATATGCTGCTATAGATAAAATTAATATCGATTTCTTTAAACCATTTATCGATGAGATAAAAAAGACTACAAAAGCTGCTGGAATACATTGTATGGCTGTTGAATATGAGAGACTTTTCGCACCCCTATTAGGAGATTTTCCAGAATATGTGAAGTAAATAATTAGGTGAAATTTTTTTATTAAATTTTATATTTTTTTATATTTTAAATACCCGAAGATGAGGAAAAAAAATGAGAAATCTTGATGAGAAAGATAAAAAAATAATCGAAATGTTATTTGAAAATTCAAGAAGACCTTATCATGAAATTGCGGATGAAGTTGGATTATCTGAATCAACAGTTAGAAAAAGAGTAATGAAATTACAAGAGGGGGGTGTAATTGAAAAATTTACTATTAAGATCTGTCGTGAAGATGAGAGATGTATTTATGCTTTCCTTACACTTATACCGAAAAATGAATCGGAAATTAAAGAGTTATTGAGAGAAACTGTAATACTACCCCAATGTGAGGAAGTATATAAATTGGATGGTAGGTGTGGTATTTTAATTAAAGTAAATGTTCCGGATACTAATGAGTTAGATGCAATATTAGAAATGTTCCGTTCTCGAACGGATATTGAAAGTGTAGAAAGGATATGCATCGTTTTAAAACCTATTAAAGTAACTTCTCAAAATTAAACTTTTACTTGAAATTATCCTTCTTTCTATAAATATGATAAGAGAAGAAAAAAATTCTTCTCTCATTTTAGAATTGAGTAAAAATAGTGATCAAAAAATATTTTTCTTTTCGATTTTACCTATTTAAATTCCTCGATTTTCTATTTTTTTTAATAAATAGTATGATAAAATTAAATTTGTATAATATACAAATAATAGATTTAATATTTAGCTTTCTTGATATAGCCTATGAAAATAACCAGACATATAATTATATCTAAAACCTCAGTTGTAACGATAAATAATGCATTTTCTCCGATTATATTCTGGAATAGAACTCTTAGTATATTAGATATCAAGTAAACTGTAAATCCAACGGCTACAATTAATGGGTGTATTTGAGATAATCTTCTATTGCGATAAGAAAAATAAAACATCCATGTGATAACTAACAATGAAAATATCACAAAATTAGCGAAATTTATCCCTGCAATAGTTGTATTGGGAGTGATAATTATCAATATAGCTTCTATAATTGCTATTATTATCAAGATTTTTAGTGAGAAAGTGTTTCTTTCTCGAGGGACATTGTATTTCTTAATCTTACCACTTGCTTGGAGAAAAATAACAATCATCATGATACTTAAGAATACCATCGGTGCCAAAGTAGCGATTACTACAAATTGACGGATTTTAAGATAAAACAAAAAAATGTCCTGAGCTACAACAGGATACATGAAATTTGAAAGCATATCTAATAATTTTCCGAACACCAAAAGGATAAAAAACATCCCGAATAAGAAAGGAAGGTCCGAAGTATACATTTTTTCTTGCATAAACCATCTAATAAATAAATAAATAGACATACCCATCAGAATAGAGATTCTAATAATATATGCTGTCAGAACTGGGATAGCTCCCTCAACAGTAGCCATTGTTTCTTTAACAATATTTAAATTAATTAAATATAATATTATAATCGAAATGAAACCAATAATAATACCTAAAACTAAAGTTAAGAGATAATTCTGCCTTGTTTGCATTTTACTCCTCTCATCTTTTTTTACTGTTTTTAAATCTTATAAATTTCTAAATTTTAATCATAATCTATTTTTTTAAAATCAACTAATTCTCATGACAATTATTTTCAGTAAAAAAATATAAGGTGTCTAGAAACTTTTTAGACTTTATTACTTTAATTTTTCGGTTAAATCAATTGCTTGCTCAATATTATCTGACGCTACTGTTTTTTATGCTTCTTCATAATATGATCTAGTGTGATTTTCTTTCTTTCGATCTCAATCTCATTTTCAACCATTATTAAACTGATTGTTTATAAAGAAAAAATGTGAAATTTAAATTATCAAATATCTTACTCATTACTAGAAGACAGGAATTTTTTGTCTTATACTATATACAATGAAATTAAACTATGCCCCATGCTTACACCCTGGATTTTTGTCTTTTGGTAGTGTAATTCATTACACTCTATAATCTTACCCTATTGATTTTTAGGCGCTAAATTGCGTCGGTTGGCACGGGGCACTTTCTTCCTTTTATAGATTTGAACTATCCTTCTATTTTTGTTGGTAGGTACCGATTATTTTCGGTATATGAGTAAATTAACTGTTTAAAGCAATCCTTAAGCGTTTAGGATGAAACTTTTACGTTGATTCGAAGTTCGCTTGAAGTATACGAAGTAAAACTAAATATTTGTGACTAAACTAAATACTATAAATAAGAATAAACTCTTTAAAAAGGTGAATATCAACGGTTTTAGAAACGAACGATAGAAGAACTCAAGGTATAACTGATTTAATCATACCGTTTTCTGAGATTTCCAGCCAAAAGAATGAAGAATATATTTATATTGGAGTAGAAAAGATACCTTTCAAAGAGAGACATCCCATATTTCAAGCTCTCATGCTTTATGAATTTGTGGATTTTGTTTCTAAGCATGATGATTAAAAAATTTATAGTTGAAGATTGTTTTTTTCTAAAAACCACGAATCAATTAAGAAAGTTTGTTTTATGTTTATTTCAGGATTATATTGAGATTTTATTGTGGATTTAGGAATCCATATATCACTTCCATTATTTATTGCCACCCGTAAAGCCTTTTCGGTTTCACCTAAAATTTTTCCCTTTAGTTGTCTTATTTTCGCTCCTAAATTCATCTCCTCGTGAACAGTTAACCCATCATCTTTCTTATTATTTTGTTCCACGATACTATTGTCTTTTTTTGGATTATTAGTTACAAACGATTTACTTATGTCTGGAACGGTTGAAAATTCAATTTTTTCCTCTAAGATATGAGTTAATAACAATCTCAAAATCTCTATTTGAGTAAAAATTAACATTTTGGGATAATCCCCCACATTAAACCATAGTTTATTATCTCCCTCCCAGTTAAGAGATATCTGAGTTTTCTCGTCTTTAAAACTATGTACAGTGGACCATGAATTACTCTTCTTCTTTAGGACTTCAAGAATCATTACTATTTCTTCCAAACCACATTTAATTGTTTTTCCTTCTCCATTGGATAATTTTTCCCATGTACCATTATTTTTCTTTTTTATAAATTTCATGAATATAAAAGATTCACTCTTCGAAGAACTCTGTATGAACATTCCGGTGCTTTGACCAAAAAAACTTTGACTATGGACATCTACCATATTTTTCACTATTGATATTAAATTTATGATAATAATTTTTCCGAAATATTTAAAGAAAAAGAGAAAACTGATTTTATGATTAAATTTTTATTAGTAATTTACAAATTTTTCATTGTCTCTTTCTTTATATCGTTGATTTGCTTTATGCTCGTTAAATTCAGTTGTATTAGAAAAGGGATTATAAAAATCTCATCAATTAACACATTCTAAATTATGAAATCTAAATTTATTAATTATATCATACCAAAAGTAGAATCCAAATCAGAATCATTTGCCCATAAAGCAATAAAATATCTATTTTACAATAAAATTTTAGAAAGTAATTCCAATATAATTGAAACCTCGTTAGAAAAATATTTTGGAACTCGACAAGCCGATATATATTTTAAATATAACACAGGGCAAGAAATAGTAGTAGAGATCCAGAATTCTCCAATAACTTCAAGGGAGCTTACCGCCAGAACAAAGGATTATAATAATAGAGGAATATACGTGTTATGGGTCTTTTATGGGCATGGGAAATGTGTTGGGTCACCGAAAAGTCCTCACCATCTTAAAAATCTAAAAATCTCTCCTGCTGAAATGCGGTTACATCAGCTTTACAGAGGAAGGGTTTACTATGTAAATATCAAATACCAAGAAGAAAAATTCAAAACTACGCAACCTTATGCTTTATATTTCTCTTTTTCTGATAGATTCTCGCCTAACTTATTTAGAATAAGATTTAACTCCTTTTTTATTCGAAATGTAAATTTTGCTTATGTCCCAAATTGGAATTTGCTGTGTACAACCTATGGCAATTATAAAATCGCTAGGTTTTATGATCAAAATGCAAAAAATATTCTTGTAGAATTATTAAGAGGATTTGCTGTGCGACATAATGTATTTCGCGATAGAGCGTTTCAAAAGTTAAAAAATACAAAAAAGTTTCTTAAATTAACCTTGAATATGTTTGAAGATGAATATGGTAAGAAAATTATTGTTGATGCCTTACTACGACTATTAGCTAACAGAAATTATATTCTAAATAAAAAATATCTAGAAAAATATAAGAAAAAACTCCATAAAAAAGGTAAAACCAAAATTAATAAGTATAATCTTTAGTTTCCACTTCTAGCTTTCACATCAAGTACATGTAGAACTTACTTTGTTGTCACTAATTATATTTCAAAATTGAAATTAAACCAGAAATTAATAAATTTATATAAAATATTATTAGCTTTATAATCTGAATTTTATAAAAGTGGTTATTAAAAATGACAACAATACAAAAATCATTTCCAGATGCTATTATATTAGATGTAGATCTGACAAGTAAAAAAATATCTAAAAGAACTCTTTCAGGAGATCTTTATAAATTATATCCTGGAGGATCTGCTTTAGGAGTATATTTAATGTTGCAAGAACAAAAACCGAAAATAGACCCCCTATCTCCTGATAATTTACTTATATTTTCTGTATCCCCCCTAACCGGTCTCCCAATTAGTGGCACTAGTAGGCTGACGATTACAACCAAGAGTCCACTTACAGGCGGTTGTGGAGATACTCAAGCAGGGGGAAATTTTCCTGCTTATTTAAAATCTAATGGCTATGATGCGATAGTTATTCGTGGAAAATCAGAAGGGCCCTCATATCTTTACATTGATGGAGAAAAAGTTGAAATCAAGAATGCAAAGAACATTTGGGGAAAAGTAACAGGTGAATCTGAGGAAGTTATAAAAAAGGAAATTGGTAGTGATAAAATTGAAGTAGCTCAAATAGGTCCTGCTGGTGAAAACTTAGTTAAGTATGCCTGTGTTATAAATATGAAGACAAGAGCAAATGGTAGAAATGGTACAGGAGCAGTAATGGGTTCAAAAAATTTAAAAGCTGTAGTGGTTCAAAGACAGGCAACAATAAGACCCTATGATAAAGAAGGCTTAAATACATCATTAATCAATTCTCCTGAGATGAAAGCTAGAATTCCCGGATTTGCTGATGGTTTTGGGAAATATGGTACGAGTGGAACTATAATTCCCATGAATAGGAGTGGCTTTCTTCCAACTAGAAATTTTTCAGAGGGAACATTGAAAAATGCTCCTAAAATTGATGGAAGAGCAATGGAAGAAACAGGAATCCTAAAAGGCAGAGAAACTTGTTATGCTTGCGCAGTAACATGCAAGAGAATAATTGATATTCCTGGTAAAGTTAATCCTCAATATGGTGGTCCTGAATATGAAACACTTGCCACATTCGGTTCTTATTGTGGAGTACTTGATTTAGAAACTATTTGCATATGCAATCAACTTTGTAATATGCATGGTCTAGATACAATCTCGGCGGGAGCAACTATTGCTTTTGCAATGGAATGTTATGAAAAAGGAATTCTCACTCAAGAAAATACTGATGGTTTAGAACTAAAATTTGGAAATCATGAAGTTCTCCCAATTTTAGTTAAAAAAATTGCGAAAAGAGAGGGTATAGGAAATCTTTTGGCAGAAGGTAGTAAACGATATGCTGATCAATTAGGTGAAGAGGCAAAATCCCTCTTTATGGGTGTAAAAGGACAAGAATTTCCCGCTCATATGCCTCAACAGAAACCAGGGCTAGCTGTTGTGTATGCGGCAAATCCTTATGGAGCAGATCATCAAACGACTGAACATGACACATTGATTGCAATTCCAGGAAATCCATTTAAGAGTCGTACAGATATGGTTGGAAATTACGATCATTATGAAGTTTCAACTATTTTAGATGAGAATAAAATTCGCTACATATATGACGGTCAATGTTACTATTCTATGCAAAATTCCCTGTCTCTTTGTACATTTGCCTGGGGCTTCGCTTGGCAACTTTATGGGCCTAATCATCTTATTGATTTGTGCAAATACGGATTAGGATGGGAAACTAACATGAAAGAACTTCTCGAAATCGGGGAGCGTTGCCTCAATATGATGAGACACTTTAATGCACGAGAAGGATTTACTAAAGAAGATGATAAATTACCAGATCGAGTCTTCAAACCCGTTCCTGAAGGGCCTGGTAAAGGCGTTGGCATCAATAAAGAAGAATTTTTCAAAGCTCAAGAAATGTATTATGATATGGCGGGTTGGGACAAAAAAACAGGAAACCCAACTGAAGAAACTCTAAAGAGATTGAAATTAGATTGGTTGCTTAACTAAGCTAATAAATATTTTTTTAATTTTTTTTATCTTTTTAATCACATCAAATTAATTAATAGAAGAATAATAGGTGAAAGTTTTTATGGAGACTATCCGTATGGAAGAGATGAATTGGGTAGATATTAAAGACGCAATTAAGAGTGGATTTACTACGGTTGTTATTGGGGTTGGATCTACAGAACAACATGGCCCACATCTTCCTACCCACACAGATACGATTATTGGTGATATTTTAGCTAATAAAATAGCATTAAAGCTAGGAAATGCATTACAAGCTCAAACCATTAGAGTAGGTTGTTCAGATCATCATTTATCTTTTCCTGGAACAATTTCTTTGGAGAAGGATACATTAAAGGCAATAATTTTTGATTATATTAGAAGCCTCTCAAAACATGGTTTTCAAAAAATCATCTTTATTCCTTCTCACGGTGGAAACACTGCTGCAATAAAAGAAGCTGTAGAAGAAATACAATCTGACTACCAAGACATCAACATTGTTGGATATACTAATATATTAAAATTTATTGTGTATGAATGGCAGATTGCGAATGAATTTGGGATAACTAATGAAGAAGCTGGTGCACATGCAGGTGAAGTTGAGACTTCTCAAGTATTAGCCATAACAGAAAATCAGGTAAGAAAAGAACGTTTTAAACCAGGATATTTGGGTATACTTGGTCCAAAAACAGAAAAATTGTTATATGAAAAAGGAATTTCTGCCTTATCTGAAATAGGTGTTGTAGGCGATCCAACTAAAGCGAACATTGAGAAAGGTAAGGTTTATATCGAGAAATTAGCAGAAAAGCTTACGAGTGATATCAAAGAACTATTAAATAGTAAAAAATAACTTAAATTATAACAGAAATCAATTTTTTTCTAAAATACTTCTTCAATACTAATCGCAAAATATCTTCGAAACACTCTAATACACCTTCTCCGTTAATCGCACTAGTATATCTCGAATCGATATTTTTATACTTGTAATAGTCTATTTCTTTCAAAAAGTCGTCAGCATTAAATTTTAATTCTAAACCTAAATCTTGTTTATTGAATGCTATGAGGATTGGAATAGCTTCTATAGATTCAGTAAAATATGAAAAAAGTTCTTTCCAAGATATTAAATTCCTTTCATAAACTTCTTTTTGTGAATCTATTACAAAGATAATTCCATCTACTGCACGTAATGTCGTTAATCTAGTTATCAGATAGAAATCTTGACCTGTTGTCGTATAAATATGAATTTTAAGTTGCCAATCCTGATTTTGAAAGGTAACCACACCATAATCAAAAAATAATGTCCTTTCGACCGTACTTTCAATGCTACATATTTTTTCATCCATACCAAAAAGAGAAAATAATGCCTTAATGGAAGTTGTCTTACCCGAAAGAGCAGGTCCAAAATATACAATTTTTATACTCAATATTTTATCGACATGATCTATAATCATATTTTTTAGTCTAAAATTATATTTTTAAAAACCAATCTTTTGGGATTTTTTTCTAATATTTATTGAATTTAGCCTTTCCATAAATCATCAATTTTTTCACCGAGTTCATCCCATTTCCAAATAATATTTAAACCAAAATAAGCCCTAATAACATCAGTTAAAAAATAGAGATATTGCTTTTGGATTTTTTTAACTAGAAGAGATTCCTCTAAATGTTTTATTAGGGTTCTTGGAGATAACGGTTTTTTGATATCAATCCTTTCATAAAAATTAAATAAATGTCTTGTTAAGATGTAAATTCCCTCAAGCTTCTCTTTTAAATCAAGAACACATAAATCATTATCCTTATTATTATAGAAAGTTCTTATTAATTCTGTTTCATATTTTAGTAGATTAGAATTTATCAGTTTCCTAGTTTCATTAACTAAATCTTTTTCATACATTATGATGTATTCTTCATACAATTGCCTATTTCTCTTGTATTGGGTTTTAGATTTAATTAAAATATCTCCTGTGAAAGATTTCTGAAAAATATAATCAATAAAATTATTTATTTCATGAATCGAATGATAATATTCCTTATTAATTGGAATAAATATTTTCTTCCTAAATAAGTGAGCATGAACAATATAGATTAAGATCTCTGGCTTGATATTCATTTTCAACTTAAAAATTGTCTCATTTCTCGGTTTTCCAGTAAAAGGTAATGCTAAAATATTAAAATATTTATCATATATCTCTAAGAGAGTATTTCTAAACTTATTATAACCCATCTCCCAGAATTCTTTTCTTGATTTACGCTTCTCAAATAGAATTTTGGGGAATTCTTTAAGATTTTTTAATTCATGAGCGAATTCTTTTAGAATTTGAGATTTGAGTTTTAATGATTTGAAATTCTCTATAGATGGCTCATTTACTAGCAAAGTAATCATGAATTCTTCGAATCCACTTCTTGCTAATTTTGAGGGAATATAAAACTTATAGTTTAATGTTTGAAAGTCTTCAAATGCTATAGGAAATGGTTTTTCTCCACCACCATAGCCCAATAGCATATCTAATATTACACTATCAAATGGATTAAATTCATGCTTACTGAAAAATAACTTTGGACCTTCTACTTGGTCAAAGTAAAAGATATATAATTTTTTGGATTCTTTGTTTTCCTTCATAATAAACTCAGTTACTTGAAGATTTATAATCTATGTTTTAAAAGCTCTAGATTTCAAAATCCTGTAAATAGACAATTGCAAACAAAAACTACAATGAAAAAAGAAAAAGGTTAATTTTATTTAGATTCCAATTAAAATAGAATAGAAGGTGATTTATTTTGACATTAAAAACTATCATTACCGAAATGTTTGGAATAAAACATCCAATCGCAAGCGCAGCTATGGGACCTTTCAGAACAACCGAATTGGCAATAGCAGTCTCAGAAGCAGGAGGTCTTGGGATGATCTCTCATGCAAACCAATCTATGGATGGTAGGGAAACAAATGCCCTTGTTGCCATGAAAAAAAATCTTGATTATGTTGTAGAACATACAGATAAACCTTTTGGTTTCAACATAAGAACTTCGAGACTTACGTTAAATTGTGACAATTTAATTTCAGAAACTTCAAAGCATATAATGGCAAATCCCAAATTGAGAGAACAATGCTTATATGCACTCAGTAGTGCGGGTTCAGCAAGGAGACTGCCTGAGAACAAGGATTTCCAAAAATTAAGGGAAAGTACGGAGATTAAACATTTCCATGTTGCTCCCGCGCTTTGGTTAGCTGATAAATGTGTCGCAGCGGGATGTGACGGGCTGGTGGTCACAGGATTCGAAGGAGGAGGTCATCAGTCATATGAAAAAGTTGGCGGTTTGGTTTTATTACAACAGGTACAGCAAAAACACCCAGATATTCCAAAAATTGCGTGTGGTGGATTTGCTACAGGAGCAGGTATGGCTGCAGCTTTAGCTCTTGGAGCAGGAGGAATTGCGATGGGATCAAGATTTATTGCATCGAAAGATAGTGAATTCCATGAAAATTACAAAAATGTGATACCACCGGCAAAAGCTTCAGATACAATTATCAGAACAGGAACTCTAGGAACCATAAGGTATTGGAAGAATAAATATGCTCTGTCAAAAGGTTTAGTAAAGAGCAAAGAAGAAAAAATGGCTGAAGAAAAATTTAGGGCTGATCACCGTTCTGAGATATCACAGGAAGAACTTGAGGAAGAATTAAGAAAAGATGCATATGCTGCGTTTGCAGCTTATCAAGGCGATATGGAGAATGGTGGGGTCTTATTAGGGCAGAGTATAGGGGCTATAAACCAGATTGAAAGTGTTTCTGATATCATCGAAACAGTTATAAAAGATACTGAGAAAGCATTAAAACAAGCGAATAGCTTTCTCCAGTAACTGCTGTTTTTATTATCAATATAATTAACTTTTTTTTTTACATTCTCATTATTTTTTTAACTTATTTCAAAACTAGCTTGTCTAATACCTGAAGAATTTTTAATATCTTCTGAAGATTAATAATTAATAATGTGTATAATAATATCTTTACTTTGTTAAAATTAAAAAGGATAAGGGTATAAAAAAAATCATTTAATTCTTCTAAAAAGCCCTAAAAACGTTATATCTACAACTCAAATTAATAGTTGATGAATAAACTTTTTGTTGTGCTTCTTTAAGAGTCATGGCTTCCTCAAAATATCTTGGATTTAAATCTCCAAGCATTTGATCATTTTCAGCTTGTTCAATTTTAGGTCTTTTCTCTTCCAATACTTTTTCAATAACTTGTGTCATTTTTTTTCCACTTTTCTTTTTTTTATAATTATAATACTGTTAAGATTATATATATAGTTTAATAATAAGAACTTTCAATGGAGTCTTAGACTAATCTTAGATTCTTATTTCTCTAATATTAAAAAACCGTTTTTATATAAAATATAATGAGATCCATTTTAAGTTTCATTTTTAAATGTTTCTATAGATTATGCAACACAAAAACATGAATTTTGATTTTAATCCATTTCCCTGAAAATCGCCCTAAAGCGGCTAAATGATGTTTTCAGTATAATATTTATAAATCTGAGTTGCATCACTAACAATGGAATAAAATTTAACAAAAAAATATAAATTATATGAATTGAAATTTGAGGTGATAAATGTGGTAATCGTTAGCATGACAACTTCAAAATTAAAGCCAGATATTGATTTAGATGAGGCAAGAAGAATATGGGACGAAAATATAATGCCTGCTATTAGAGATCAAAAAGGCTTTATCGGCGGCTTTTTATTAGCTTCAGAACAAAGAGATGAAGGAATCTCTTTAGCGTTATGGGAGACGAAAGAGGATGCTGAAGCAATAGAAAAAAGTGGGTTGTATCAAGAGCAGGTAAAAAAATTTGCAGCATTTATAGAATCAATAGTAGGTCGTAAGTTTTATGAAGTTAACAGCGAAATAGTATTTGTGAAAGAAATAGAAGCAGTTTAAGAATACTCTCATTAATTTCTAATCTACTTTTATAACTCTTTTTATTTTTTTATCTAAATCCTGAGTAATCTCATCTGATTAAATATAAACTTAAATGAATTTAAAAATTCTTCAGATAAATGTAGGAATCTAACTGCATATATAATAACTAATTGCCCAGAAAGCCATTAATATACCTTTCAAGAGGAATGCTATAACAATCAATAAAATCTTTGGTTGATTCCATCGAATAGAAATATTTGAAGCTTTACGTAATTTTGCCATTCAAATCTTAAATTATCTATGATCTCTTATTATGTATAATAATGCTAGTTTTATTTATAATTTTCTTTCTCACTAACTGGAATTATCTAAATCTTGAAAATGTGTCATTTCATCTTCAAAAAGGTTATAGAAGCTATTAAAAAAAGCACAATATAAACTCTATCAAATAAATAAAAAATATATTATGTTTTAAATATGAATGATACATCATCTCTATCTTGAGAAAATCACAATTAATTAAGAATTTAATTTAAAATCAAAATAGGGTGAAAAATAATGGGAAAAATTTTAGACCTTGCTGAAGATCTATGGGTTGGAAGGAAAAATACATATTCTCATCATCCATTTGGAGTACCTCGTGGTCTTGAACTCATAAATGAATATAATTCTCAACGAACTTGGTTTTACAGAGGTTTTTCAAATTCAATAATAAGAGAAACCAACGAAGGGTTGATAATTATTGATCCAGGGGCAGATTTTGACGTAGATCAGAAATTTAAAGCTTTACGTGAAGAAACTTCTCAAAGAGTAAATACAGTAATATTTACTCATGGCCATGTTGATCATGTTGGAATAAAACCTTATATGGAGGAATGTGAAAATAACCATTGGCCTGTACCTCGTATTATTGCACACGAAGCAATTATTGATCGTTTTGATAGATATAAATTAACAAACTCTTGGAATGCGCTTATTAATTTAAGGCAATTTAGAGGAGATAAAGGTGAACCTCTTTTTAAGAAAGATTTTTATTATCCAAATTTGACTTATAAAGATGATATGACAATTCAAATTGCTGGTGTGCAGGTTCAGTTAAACCATTCTCGAGGAGAAACAGATGATCATACATGGGTATATTTCCCTGATACCAATATATTATGTTCTGGTGATCTATTTATTTGGGGAGTACCAAATGCGGGAAATCCCCAAAAAGTTCAACGCTATGCTCATGAATGGGCGTTAACATTACGGGAAATGAAAGAGTATAATCCTAAAATCTTATGCCCAGGACATGGAGTTCCTATAATTGGCCAAGAACGTGTTAATGAAGCATTAGATAATACAGCTCTCTTACTTGAATCACTTCATACACAAGTAATTTCTCTAATGAATAAGGGAGTATCTTTAGATACAATTATTCATACAGTGAAAACTCCTGATGAATTATTCAAAAAACCATATCTTAAACCAGTATATGATGAACCTGAATTCATTGTAAGAAATATTTGGCGATTATATGGGGGTTGGTATGATGGAATCCCTTCTCATTTAAAACCGGCTCCTGAAATAATTCAAGCAAAAGAAATTGCAAACCTTGCTGGAGGCGCAGTAAAGTTAGCTGAAAGAGCATTAGAGCTTATGAATAAGGGTGAATTAAGGATGGCATGTCACCTTGCTGAATGGGCTTGGTCTAGTTCACCTAATAATAAATATGTCAGTGAGATTGCTTCGAAAGTGTTTATTACAAGAGCTAAAATGGAAAAATCAACAATGGCAATTGGAATTTATTTATCAGCAGCAAGAAAAATGGGTGGTGACCCTGATAAAGAAATGCCAGGACGTACAGTTATGCAAGCTCAAGATTTAAGAAATCAATCAGATGATAATAATATTCAAAAATAAAATAAGAACTTATAATTACTAGCTAATAATTAATTCTTTCTAAATTAGGAAGCTAGTCTAATTTGGGTTTTTGAGGGATTTTTGTATTGTTTAGTATATTTTAATCCCTATAATGTAAATCCTGAAGGTGTCACTTTTTTGAAAATGTTTCCTGTCATTTTAAAAGGAAATCCTGGATTTAACCTCCTGATATATTCAAGATGAAAAACTGCCCAAGATCCACATAAATCACAATTAACATTGTTCCCATAACAACAAAATGGAATTTCGAATCCATTTTCTCCTAAATAGAGGGGAAGTATAATTTTTTTTAATGGGCAATCTTTTGTTATTTCAGCTGCATTTTGAGATAGCATTAGTTTAAGTACCATCTTATTATTAAGAATAAATTTAGGATATTTCTTTTTTAATTTTAATATCTTAATCACCGCAGAATCCCTCTCCATTAGAGATTTCCAAGCAAATTTGGAAGTATCGTGTTCTTTCGGAACATAAAAATTAAAGTTTATACCTCTTATTGGAGTCTCTTTATGCAAGACATTAATAAGTTCTTCAAAACAATCTTCATTCAATTTTGTAACTGCACAATTACATTGGAGATCTCCAGTAAAATCCTCAGGTAAATTATTCAAATTGTAAATCACTCTTTCGAAGCTCCCTTTACCCCTAATTTCATCGTTTATTTCTTCAGGACCATCTATTGAAATTGTCCATTTAATACTCGGACCTAAATTGATTAGTGGTAATGTTCCATTAGTAGCAATAACATTTTGGGGAAAAAGTGTGACCCCTTGTTTTAACACATCTTTTCTTAGAAGTGGTTCTCCTCCCATCCAAAGCATTCTGAAAATTCCATATCTACTTTTATAGCTTTTTATTTCTTTTATCATTAAGTCTGTTTCCATTTCATTTTTCTCAGTAGGTCTATTAGGATTACCTTCCCGAAAGACAAAACAATGTTTACATTTAAGGTTACATCTATTTGTTATATTTACCAAGGCCAATGGAAATAACTTTTTCAATTCTCTCATGGTTCCCTTTAATTTTATTTTAAACTAATAATTGATGTCCCCCATCTACATGAAGAGTTTCTCCTGTAATGTATGATGCCTCATCAGATGCCAAAAATAGGATAGCTCTTGCGATATCTATAGGTTGACCAATTCTTTTTATAATTATTGTTTTTAACCAATCCTTTTTCTCTTCTTCACTCATTTCCCATGTTTCAATCACTCCGGGAGATACAGCATTAACTCTTACTGGTGCTAATTTTCTGGCTAATCCTCTAGTCAGAGGAGTTCCTGCCATTTTAGTAAACACATAACCTAATCCTCCTGGATCATAATCCATTACTATATTGACAATATTACCATTAGTTTCTTTCAAATAAGGAAAACTAAAATGAGAACAAATTAAAATTCCCATAACATTCACTTGAACCATCCTTTTCCATAATTCCCAATCAGGTTTGTGAAAGTTAAATAAGGGAGGAGGATGTTTAGAGGCATTATTCACTAAGACATCTATTTTCCCAAAATTATTTATAGTCTCATCAATCATATTTTTTACTTCATTTGTATTAGAAATATCCGCTTTAATATTTATCGCATCTACTCCCAAGTCTTTAACCATGTTTAAAGTGTTTTTTGCTTTAGCAGGAGAAGAGTTGTAATTAATAATAATATTGGCTCTATTTTTAGCAAATAATCGAGCAGTTTCACTTCCAATTCCTCCGCTTGCTCCTGTTATTATTATAACTTTTCCCTTAAACGACATGATCAACTCATAATTATAATTTAATAATTATATCAAGATTAACAATATTAGTTTCCATATTATTTATTTAATTTTATACCAATCATTTACACAACCTTTATTCGGATTACCTTCCCGAAAAAGGAAACAATATTGACATTTTAGGCTAAATCTATTAGTTGTATTAACCAAGGTCAATGGATATAGATTTTTCAATTCTTTCATCGATTCATTAATTTTCATTAACTCTTATTCCCACTATCGTATTATGTATTAAAAACATCGCATATATAATTAATATTATCCCTAGCATAATTAACAATAAAAAAATTGGAGTATAATCGAACAAAATGCAGGGGTTACAAGTTTCTAAATACCGATTCCAGCAGATATCACCCCATATAGCTAAAATAATAAACAATGCCCCAAAAATGATCGAAATGTATCCTAACATTAGTATAAGTTCCTTTTTTTTTCTTAGTTTTGCAAGGTATATTCCACTAAGGAGTAATGGAGTTCCAATCAATGCAAGAATTCCAAGAATTCTAAGTGGTATAATGTAATCATATTGATTTAAGATGAACATATGAAACAAAAAAATAATTATATGCCTATAATTCTAAATTAAAATTTTTTAATCGTTTATTAACCAATCATTTACAACTCCAGAAAGTAATTCTTTTTTGAACTGTGCAGTTACTATGGTACCTGGTCGCAATTGATTATATATAGGTACTAGATAATTGTAAATAGTGTGAATCGTACCGTTCAATGTAGAATTATCTTCAAGCGTTATTTTAATATTCCGTATCGTCGATGGTGGATCAATCTTAATTTGTGTAATTTTTGTACGCTTGGATGAGTTGACAACGAATCCAGCATCATTGGGTTCTGTTGCACTACCAATTAAACAGAGATTATCGCCACGAAGAGAAATATATGTGAATTGTATTTTCCATCTTGGTGCTTTCTGATGCTGTTCGTGCCAATGGCCGGATCCTTTATATTTAAACTCTAAATCATCAATTTTAACCACAATTTTAGCATCATTTATCCACTCTGTCCTATATCGGTTCAATCTCCATGGTTTATGTTTAGGAGTAATATCGGCTTTAATCTGCATTTTAAGAGGACCTAAGTTTTGAGGAACCTTCGAACCCTTATGTGCCTTAATATCAACTGTAACTTGAGCCCCATTAGGAGAATCTCGAGGTCCAAATCGCTCAAATTTAGCTTTCTCTTGCCTTAAATGAATATAATTTAAATCAGGACCTTCAACAAGACTTATTTCATTATCGCATGGGAGGTAATTGTTATTATATCCATAAATTCCTTGAGTTAAAAAACAGAAAGCCCAAAGCCATGAAGTAGAATATTCAGGATAACGGCATAATCTTGTCATAATAGCGGTGTGACCATCAGAACTAACGCAATCAGCATATACGGATTCACTCCAAATCCTTTCATCAGCAACTAAGTCTATGCCTGGATTCTTATTTAAATTCAAAATTTATACCCACAGAGCTAGTTTATGATAATGATTATATTTTATTATTTAATATTTTAGAAAAAAAAAATGAAATTCAGGAAAAAACCTCATCTTCCAAATTTTAGTATTAAAAATTTAATATCCTTTACTTTTGATTAAAAGAATAAAATAATGTTTTAATTGGATAATTTATTTGATGTTTTTAAGGTGGTATATTGAAACAAATTGACTTTTTCGAGAAATTGTTCTATCCAAAAACACTTGCGTTTATAGGTGCCAATCCAAGAAGAATTTGGCATATAGATGGTTACATAGATAGATTTCCAAAAGATTCTCTCTATATTGTTACAAATTACTATGACAAATTAATGGAAAAACACGCAGAACGATTAAAAGGTGTGAATGTTTACAGAGATCTTTCAGAGATTCCTGATGAAATAGACCACAGTTTAATTTCGGTTAACAGAAATAGATTAATAAAAACTATAAAGACATGTTTAGAAAAGAAATTTTATACAATTCATGTATTCTCCGCAGGAACTGGTGAATTCGATGAGAAAGGAATTAAAATTGAAGCAGAATTATATGAACTATTCAAAAACAACGAAAATAGTCGACTTGTGGGTCCAAACTGCATGGGAATTTACAGTCCAAGGGGAAAATTCTCATATAGCGAACGTTTTAGTGAAAAAGCAGGTAATTTTGCCTTAGTTTCACAGAGTGGGGATCTTACTAATCGGATTGTTTCTAGTCTAAATAACAGAGGCGTTTATTTTTCTTATGCGGCGAGTATAGGCAACTCTATTTCTCTTAGATCTTCAGATTTAATCGATTACTATAATAAAGACGAACATACAGAAGTTATTTTATCTTATATGGAAGGTTTTTCTCAATTTCGAACACCTGAATTTGAGGGCAGAATTTTTTTCGATTCATTGAAGAAGAATAAGAAACCATTACTTCTATTGAAAGGTGGAATTTCAGAGTTAGGAAAAAGAGCAGCGAGTAGTCATACAGGATCCTTAGCATCACAAAATAAAATATGGAATTCCATATTCAAACAAACAAATGCGATCCAAATAATATCATACGATGAATTAATAGACACTGCGGTATTGTTTAGATTTTGTCCCAATTGTGAACCAAAACATAATAGTATACTTATGATAACTTATAGTGGAGGATCTTCAGTGTTAGGCGTAGATTCAATTGCTCGTTTGAATGTTGGAATAGATGTTCCTGAAATTCGAGAACCCACTCGTTCCAAAATGAAAAAATTAATCAGAGTAGGTTCTATAACAAATCCTTTAGATCTTCCGGATCTTAGAGATGAAGAAATCCGATATGAATTGTTCAAACTAGCTATTAGTGAAGAGTATATATCAGGTGTTATTCAACTTAATCCAGGACCTAGATGGAGAGGAATAGATCAAGATGAAGAAAGATTAAAAAAGTTTTATGCAGAATTAATTAGATACAAAGAAATATGCGATAAATTGAGAAAACCCTTCATGTTAAATATTCCTAATTCAATCGGTAAAGATTTTAAAAAAAAGTTAATTGAATTGGAAATACCTGGATTCCGCAGCTTTTCAAGGGCAGCTAAAGCTTTTTCGAATTTATATCGTTATAAAAATTATAAATAAAAATAAAACAATATTATTGCTACTGTAAAGCTGATAATTTACTTCTTTAAACTCTAAAAAAAATAGTTTTTTTTGTATTATAAATTGATTAAATTGTTTATAATAATATAAATTATCATATTTATTCGAGGATGGTTTATTATGAGTAAAATCAAGTTTGGAGTGACTATAAATGCCACACCGGATATGTTGTATAGGTCTGATTACAATTCCGTTAGAAAAATGGCACAGGAATGTGAAAGATTGGGTTATGATTCTCTTTGGGCTATGGATCACTTTATGTGGGGCCCTTTTAATGAGGGAAGTGTTTTCGAGGCATGGACACTGCTATCTGCGTTAGCAGTGGAAACAAAATCAATCAAACTTGGACCTTTGGTAGCGTGTAATTCTTTTAGAAGTCCTACACTAACTGCTAAAATTGCAGCCACAATTGATGTTATCTCCAAAGGAAGGTTAATATTTGGCTATGGCGCTGGTTGGAAGGAGGAGGAATACAAGGCTTATGGATTTTCGTTCAGAGACCCAGTTACTAGAGTGAATCAAATGAGAGAAGGGATAACTCTCATAAAAAAGCTCTGGACTGAAGAAAGTACGAGTTTTCAAGGAGAATTCTATGAAGCAAAGGAAGCAATCTGTAAACCAAAGCCCTTACAAAAACCGCATCCTCCGATCATGATTGGAGGGGGTGGAGAAAAATATACGCTAAAGGTCGCAGCTGAAATAGGAAATATCTGGGACAGATGGGGTGCTTCAATCGAAGAATACAAAAGAAAGGTACACATTCTACAAGAATACTGTGATATACTCGAACGGAAAATAGAAGATATTGAATTATCCTGGAGTGGGAACTTTTTGATTGGAAAGAATAAAATAGATTTAAATAAGAAAATTAGTGCTTTGGGGGTGGAAAAGGGCATTTATTGTACGTATGACAACTGTATCAATGTATTACAAGAGTATGTTGACTTGGGCTGTAAACAATTCATTTTTGTCATAACTGGATTCAAAGATGAAAAGGAGACCTTTATGGAAGAGATAGCCTCCTCATTTTAATATCTTTAAGATAACTATAAAGAGAATTTATCATAATTCTTTCCTAATAATTAAATAAAAAGATTCATTGCGGATGAAAGCCTCAATAAAACATCCCCAATTATCGATCAATAGCTTCTCGAAGTATTCTGCCCAGAAAATGCTATAATCTTTTGTCAATTCATGATTGAATCTCATTTGATAAGTACCTTTTTCATTTTTTTCTAATTCTATACTATAAAAATAATTAGCAACAAGCCACATTCCTTTAAGACCTCCCAAAAATTCTTGTAAAGTCATACTTTCTATCCTTTTTCCTAAATACCATTCAATTGTTTCAACAGCAATATTTTTTGTGTAAGCCTCCTTAACTTTACCTTTAATATAACTAAGAAAGGTCGTTTTTCCAACCAAGAGCATATTTAGTTCATCTCTGGCTCTACACCATACTCTTTTTTGATCCTCTAAGTGTGGTTCTTTAGATTTCTTCAACGATTTGAGTGCAGCATCTACAACAGCAGACTTTGAACCAAATTCTTCTTTATATTGCTGTAAAATTTCATAAGATTCATGGGAAATTGTAGCATGAACCGAGTTCTTTTGACCTTTTCTTTCATGAGATATAATTCAAACACCTTTTTTTGACTTGAAAATAATTTTATGTCATTAATTATGTCATAATGCATCATAAACTTTAAATATTTGTGTCACTATTTTCAATGAGTATTACATCCATCAAAAAATTTAGGAGAAAACTTAAATGAGCAAAAATGAGATTAAATCCGATAATTATGTCTCGATTATAATAATTTTACCATCGTGTTATGGAAATTTTAGAAGTATTTCAACTATCTGTCGAGATTGTGATGTGAAAGAAAAATGTGAAGATATTCTCCCTCCAAAAGAACCTTTGTGGTGTAACAATCCTTAAATTTTTCTAAGAAGAACTATGACAAATACAATTTCTTCAAGTTATATTGGAGGAAATAATTGGAAATTTAGTGATAACATTTATTTTAAATTGACAGGAAGGAAGATCCAATCCGAATATTTTCCAATCATACCTATATCTGTTAGATATATCCCTGAGTTAATACCTAATAAAAAAGTATTTTGTATATGCTGGAGTACACCAACTTTTAAAGACGTCGATTGTCAGTATTTACTTCATGTATATGATAAGAATGAAATTGACTATATAATCTCAACTTCATCTGGAAATACAGTTGAATCTCTGGCGAGATCACTAAAAAAGTATAATATTGAATCAAAGAAGGAAATCAAAGGAATTTTGTTGGTTCCTGAAATCTCTTCTTTCAAAGTATCTCAAAGTGTAATTGAAAACAATCCTTATGTGAAATATATTATCTTAAGAAATTCATCACTAGATAATATAAGAAATTTTGCCACAAAACTCATGAAAGAGATGTCAAAATCATATAAGGTTGTTCTAGCTGATGCAAATCTAAAAACAGCTGCATATGGTCAAATTGGTTTTGTATTAGATCATATGAATCTATTAAATAATGATATATGTTATGTCCAGACTGTATCTGGAGGTGTAGGTCCAATAGGATTCATTGAATATGCTTCGCAAGTGAATTTAAGTCCCGAGATTTTAGTGGTTCAACCAGTAAGTAATGTATCAACGCCTATTGTTGATGCTTTAAATGAGCACTCCATGGGTAATAATCCTTTAGATGTATTTAAGGAAAGGACATATGAAACTTCGGATATTGAAACTACATTAGGAAGTTCTAAACCTATATATGCTATAGAAAGATTTGTCCGTTGGAGAAAAGACGGTGGAAGAATTCTCACATCACAGGTTTCAAACAAGGATATCCTCAATCATAAGGAAAATATAATTAGAGAATTGGTCAACGCGAGAGTGTATCCTACCATTGAATTAGGTTTAAAATTTTTTGAACTTGAAAAAAGTGGGTTGATTGCTTTCATCGGAGCCATTAATTCTACAAAAAGTATCAAATCTAAAAGTATTATTGTTAATTTCACGGGAAGATTTCCTGAAAATACTTCCATTATACCAAGTTCTGCCACTCCACATATGTATTATGATCCAAATCGAGGAGTAAAACAATTTATTGAATTATTAAAATTATAACTAAAATTTTTCTGAATTATTTATTTTTTTTTTACTTGGAAATTGTTTTTACAAAATAAATAGTACACCTCTTCCAGGACTTCTTTACTAACTGACCTGGCAAACTCGTAAATTTGAGCTCGTTACGAATCTGTTATTCCTATGGCCTCTTCCTCTATTTTATAGAGTGATTCCATTTTTCAAATAAGAAAGTTTTAAATCTAAATATTTTAGCAGAAAGCTTATGTATTTGATTAAATAAATCTTAACCTAAAGACAATTTTTGTACATTATTTATCAGACAAACTAATTCTAGATTGGTAACAATGAGAAAAAAAATAATAATTATTAAGTTCATATTTATTTTTACATTTTTAATAAGCATTCAGACAACATTCAATTTTCTCAAAGAGAGTGAAATTTCCAGAAAAATAAATGATAGATATAATATTCATCCACAGAGTTCAGGAACTAATTTAGCATGGATTTATAGATCAGAAGGGGCAATATGGTCAGTAGATATATCTTCCGATGGGAAGTATCTTGTAGCAGGTAGCAATGATGATAAGGTTTACTTTTTCGAGAATTCAAATTCAACACCATTATGGAGCTATAATACAGGGAATAATGTTCAGACAGTTGCGATATCTTCAAATGGGAATTATATTGTAGCGGGGTCTAGTATAGGTAAAATCTATTTATTTAACAAATCAGTTGCAACCCTAAAAACCCCACTATGGAGTTATCAAACAGCGATTAAAGTAGTACAAGATGTAGCTATTTCTTCGGATGGAAAATATATAGCAGTAGCAGGTGGTGATAATAAAATTTATCTATTTAATAATTCAATTACAACACCAAAAACACCTATGTGGAACTTTTTAAGATCTGATACTCCAAATTCGGTATCAATTTCGGCTGATGGAAATTATATTGTAGCAGGAGGTTATGACTCATACGTATACCTATTCAATAATTCGATTTCTACTCCTAAATTGCCAATATAGAATAACCATACTGGATCATGGGTTTATTCTGTATCGATTTCGGCAAATGGTAATAATATTGCAGCAGGAACTCTAGATTCTCATGTCTATCTTTTTCAAAAAGATAGTTCCACTCCTTTATGGAGCTATAATACTCCCACCCCAAGTGTACAAACAATAGCTATATCATCCGATAATAACTATATAATTGCTGGTACTTTACAAAGTACAATTTATTTGTTTGATAATTCAACAACTTTACCAAAAACACACCTATGGAGCTATGAAACTCCTGAAATGGATAATAATGTAAATTCAGTTGCGATATCTTCAAATGGTACTTATTTAATAGCAGGCTATGAGAAAAATAAGATCTCCTTTTTCGAAAATTCTAGTTCTGTACCATTGTGGAGTTACCAAACCGGATATGCTGTATCTAAAGTAGCAATTTCGTCTGATGGTAATAATATTGTTGCTGGAACTTATTCTCCAGACAATTCGGTATATTTCTTATCTCGTGTTGAATTATTTGAAGATGGCAATGGGGATAGACTAACCATTTCATTAGGAAATATTTATATTCTACATATCCTAATAATCGTGATTTCTCTAGTATACCTTAGAAAATATTTAATCCGAAAACAAGTATAAAATAAAATATAATTATTCATCAAATAAATGTTGTTTTTTTCAAAGCATTTATATAAGTATGCTTATAGAACTATTAAAAATAGACTCTTAATAACCTAAAAAATTGGGATTATGAAACTGTTATGACTTTGTTCTTTCAGTTCTTAAAGGTACTTCAGCTTTCTAAAAGTTCCATACAATTTAAATCTTCTATGGTAGCAATGGATGTTTCTAATCTAGCCCAGAAGAAGGAAGAAGAAACCATACCCACATTCCACCACCAGATACAGTGGTAAATGTTTAAAAATGTAAATAATTTGTAATCATACCAACACTTATCCCAGTTATAGTTTTTTATGCCCAACTTAATAAGATGGCTATGATAACGTTTGATAAGTTTTTTTTCCATTAAACGTCTGTTTTCGGGGGATAAAAAAAGCCCAATCATATATGCTAGATCTAGACCTCCTACACCGATATTCCAACCTTGCCAATCACTTAGTATCGCTTTATACTTTTCATTATCATTATTTTTTGGATAAAAAAATTGCCCTAAATGAGCGTCAGTATGTATTATAGTTAGATTTTTTTTTGCGATTCGCTCATCTACTGCTTGGGGATATAATGAAAATATTTTCTTCAATAGTGATTTTCTGTTATCACTCATTTTATCTCCAACGTCTTCTAAAAAACGTTGAAGTGCCTCTTTTCTTACTCTTGTTAAAAAAAGAGAAAGAGGTCCTCTTGATTGTTTAGATAATTCCTTAAGGTTTTTATGATCCCACCAAAAAGCATGAATTTCTGCTAAACTATCAATCGCTTTTTCAAAATGTTGTTTTGAAGGAGGTGGTCCAAAAGGAAAGTTCAACAATGTTTCATGGGTCTTCGATATATTTTCAAGGATAATATGAGACAAACCAGTTTCTTCAGAAAATACCGCATCATAGCAAGTTGGAATTGGCATTTCAATCATGTTTTCAGCTATGATATTATAAAATTTAGCTTCTTGTCTCCCGTAAATTTTGAACTCATCATTGTGTTTTGAAATTTTTACAACTAATTCACGAGAAGGTGGTTCTGTCTGAGCATCAGTTGAAAAGTTTAGCTCTAAGAAATACACAAAAGAAGTAATGGTTTCTTGCGATTTTTTCTTAATTATTTTTGTAACTTTTCCTTGGCTAAGGTAACCCTTATTCTTGAAGATATTCGTCAACCATTCCGGGGTTAGCTGCTCTATATCAGTAATAACTTTATTCTCTTTCATTTTTTTCTGATCTCTATATATACCATTGGATTATAGAGAGTGTTATGCTTTACTTCCTATAAGTTCCATTCAATTTAAATCTTACAAATCAAAACAGTTGATGTTCGAATTTGATACTCTCTATATCAATTTTATAGTATAGATAATTAAGGAAAAAACAGCAAAAAAACGTTGATTAAATTAAATAAAATTAACTAGATCTTATCTTTTGATAAAATAACATAAAGATGAAAAAGGGAATAACTATAAGAAGTACAGCAAGAAAAGTTAGAATACCAAAAATTTTTTCACTTCTACCGGGAGCAAAAAGTAAGACAACTACCAATGTTATTATTCCAAGAAAAATTAAAACCACTATTAGACTATTAAACTATTAGACATTAACTAATCTTTTTGTCTTTGTTGATAATTACCCACTCATCAGATTTAAGGATAAAGGGTAATAATCCAGCAATTAGAATAATAAAAGGAGTAATATCAATTGTATGATTAGATAATAATCGTATAGGTCCAATAATTAATGTTATATCTGGTGATAACATATATTCTTGACGTGGATAGATAACTATAAACATAAATATTGAAGTAATAATACCAATACAAAATAAAATGTAAACACCTATTTTCTTTTCTTTAATCACAAATATTGAAGAAATCAACGCAATTATTCCAAAAATCAATTGCAATATGGCATTTAAAATAAAAAATGTTAGAAGATCTGAGCTAATAATTTGATATGTCAAACCAAATCCACTTAAAATTGTCGCATATTCAAAGATGTAATTTAATAAAGCAAAAAAACCATATATTAATAATAAACTCCCTATAAGACCAATTATAGCTACTGAATGTAAGTATTTCATTTCGATCCTCAATTTTATTATTACTAAATTAGATATTTAAATCTATCTTTATAGACATAGTCTATATAATGGATTTCCTGAAAATACTTTCATTATATCTAGTTCTACCAATCCACATATGCAATATGATCCAAATCGAGGAGTAAAGCAATTTATTGAATTATTAAACTTATAACTAAAATTTTCCTCAATTATATATTTTTTATATTCGAAAATATTTTTTGTGAAATAAATAGCTTGTTGGAATGGATTCCGAACCAAATAAGATAACTAAGTACAAGCACCATTCCAAAGGTTAAAATGTTTTTAAAAATCTTTCTTTAATCTTTGTTTCTTGGACCAAAATCGCAAAATTCTTGGCAACATCTTCAGTTCTGTTAAAAAAAGGAATATTATACTTGCCATACAACCGTAACATCTCCAAAGATTCCTCACTTTCCATTACTGAATAAAAGAAAACGGGTTTCGGGTATTTTGCTATGCGTTCAAGCATCGGTGTCATAAAACCCATTGTTCCTTCACGTCCTCTTGGACCACCTGGCATTGATGTGAACAATCCTTCTATTTTAGGTTCTTCTAAAACGGCTCTTTGAATTACGTCCATAACATTTCCAAAAGAACCCATCATACGAAATGGATTCATTTCTTTTTCATTTGTAGTAGTCTTATTCGGTGATTTTTTAGTAGTACTTTTGGCTTTTTTAGCTGCATCCATCATTGCTTTTTCCATTGTAGGCCAAGAATCAACGAGAGCAAATCGGTTTGGAGGCATCCAATCAGGGAATACACTTTTAAGAATGTTATAACTATTCTCACCAAATTCAGGGAACTTTAAACCATATTTCATAGCAACATCCCCCATTACAGTTCCCATACCTCCACTCCCAACAACAAGAGCGATATTTCCTTTCTTAGGGAATTTTTTACCGGATTTATACATCATGGAAAATGTTCTTAGAAATTGGAACATTTCAAAAAAATTATTTGCTTGAATAACTCCTGCTTGTTTTATAATAGCGTCAATTAGTCTTTCATCTTCAGCTAAAGCACCTGTGTGGCTAGAAGCTGCTTTCATCCCTTGGCTTGTTTTTCCACCTTTTACAAGGATAATAGTTTTTTTAGGCATTTGTTTTGCTTTTCTACATAAAGAGATGAATTTTCTAGGGTCTTTAAATGACTCTAAATATATCGCAATGACATTCACAGTATCATCTTCTAATATGTATTCTAAAAATTCATTTTCTCCCAAGTCCATCTTGTTTCCAATTGAAATGATGTACCTAAATCCAAGATTTGGATACTGACGAAAAATCAGTGGCGCTATTCCTCCATTCAAGAAACCACTCTGGGTGATGATCGCCACATTACCTCTTTTGTAATTCCTAAGAGTAAATTGTCCAGTGAAGAAACCTCCTTTTTTATCATCATAATCCCCATCGAAGCGACTGATTCCCATACAATTAGGACCAATAATACGTAATTTAGAGAAATTTTCTGTAATAGCAGCAATTTCATCCCTTAATTTTAACCCTTCTACCCCCACTTCCTCAAAACCAGCGCTTTGGATTATTGCCGCTTTTATTCCTTTCTTAACACAATCTTTAAGAATATTAGTTGCAATACGATTGTTTACATAAAAAATGGCAAGATCTACCTCCCCTTTTATATCTAAAACAGTTTTATAAAATTGGAAACCACATAGTTCATCTTCTTCATTATAGTTGGGATTAACAGGATAAATCTGACCTTTGTAGCCATTTCTATATAGATTTTTAACTATACGGTTCCCACCTTTCATTGGAACCTTCGAAGCACCAATTACTGCAACTGACTTTGGATTATAAAATAAATCAACAGTTTTAATAACTGAATTACTCATTTTTTCCATCAATTCTTTGACAATTTAATGTTAAAAATATTAGTATATTTATGATTTTTTCTATGAGAAAATTGAAGATATCTATGATTTAAAGTATCAGTAGTCAAGATCAATACGTTGTTTTTCTTCAATATTCACCCGACTTTTAGTTTTGCGCCGATTTAAGAATCGATTGAGATAAAATAAGAGTGAAAAAAATATTATAATTTTATGTGCTATTTACTTTCAGCGATTCTTTCGTTTACTTTATTGAAAATGTCCTCTAAATCTCCCAATTTTAGGGTTTTTGCGATCATTTCATAACTTTCAATAGATTTTGAGTATTTTGGGCCCCCCAAAAGCCCTCCATCAACTATCAATGCATGCCCCGTTACAAATCCAGAATCTTCACTTGCAAGCCATAAAGCTGCTTTAGCTATATCTTCAGGAATTCCTCTACGATTTATAGGTTGGTTTTCTGTTGGCATAGCCTTAATCATTTCAGCCATCCTTTCCGCCTGATCTTGGGGGAGTCCAAATGCTTTTCCAAATATAGGGGTTGCGATAACGCCTGGACAAATACAATTTACACGAATGCCATATTCACCAAGTTCTTTTGCAACAGAACGCGTAAATTGAATAATCGCCGCTTTTGCTGAACTATATATGTGAAGCCCTTCTCCATGCATACCAGCTACGCTGGACGTACTTATTATACTTCCTGAACCTTGTTCCTTCATGATTGGGGTTACAAGCTTTATTCCCAAAAATACACTTCGGAATAAAACCTCCATTGTTACATCAAATGCATCGGTTGGAATATTCTCAATTAATCCTAATGCACCCCCAAAACCCGCATTATTATATAAGATATCAATTCTCCCATATTTATTAACAGCAAGGTCTAATAAAGCTTTAATGTCGGACTCGAATCTTACATTCGTATGGATATAAGAAGCATTATCCCCAAGTTTTTCAGCAATCTCTTTTCCTTGCTGATCAAGAATATCACCAAACACAACGCGAGCACCCTCTTTAATGAAGAGCTCAACAGTCGCTTTCCCTATACCACTTGAGCCCCCAGTAATCACCGCAACTTTTTCATTAAGTCTTCCCATAACAAATATTAACCTCTATTTAATTATTACATTCTATTTAATTTGCATATTATTTAATTCCAGTAATCTATTTAATTTAGTATAATTATTTAAAAGTTCACATTATCTCTTCGATTCTGATCGCCCTATTAATGACCCTTTTACTAGATCTTAGAATACTATTGGAGTCTAATTCCTTTCTCAAAATCAGAACTTGACTATAACAAAAGACTTTCTTACAAAAAATCCATAAAAAATTATGAAAGAAATCTAACTTTCCTAAATCTTTTTTTTTTATATAGTATGATATTCTAGGTGGATTAATAGGCATATTAAAGAGAAGATCATAAAATTAAGATAGCTATTATAGTTTGTTTTACAAACTAACTGAGATAACATCAATAATGTATATCCTATTTCCTAAATAATGATAAAATCTAAAACAACTTTCATATTATTGCTATTATTATGCAAGTTTTAGCATTATTAGGAAGTCCTAGAAAAAAAGGGAACTCGGATTTATTGGCAGATGAAGTTTTAAAGGGAGCAAAATCAGTAGGAGCTTTGGTTGATAAAATCTATTTAGATGATTTTCACATAAGACCTATCGGTGAGGTAGTCGATGATAGTCGAAACAGAGAAGATTTACGGGCAGATGATGATTACCCCCAACTTCTAAATAAATTTTTAGAATCTGATCTCATCATCTGGGCAAGTCCTCTCTATTGGCATGGTGTTTCCGCACAAATGAAATGTTTTATTGATAGGTTTTCTTCATATTTTAATAATCCTCGTTATGCTGATAGATTTAATAGTAAAGGGCACATAATATTATGTACGTTTGGTAGGGATGATTATGAGCATAGTCGTTTTATCACTGAACCAATGAAATTAACAATTCAAGTTCTTAGAGGAAATTATATTGGGGATATCTGTGTCCCTGCTTGTTATCAAAAAGGAAAAATATTAGAAAAAAAAGATGAATTGTTAAAAGCGTACAACCTAGGAAGAAAAGCAGTAAAACTACTAGAAGATAAAAAATCTCATGAAAAATAATATCCTGGGAAACAAGATCTTACGTGTGGAGAAAGAACCCTAAAATTCCGATTGTCTTAAAAGTTGGTTATTTTATTCAACATACTTGCTCTTATTAATTAAAATCATTCCACGTATGACTAAGATTATAAAAAGTCCGATACATAAAATAAAAATAAAGCGATAATCGGGCCCTAGTATAGAATACTCCCTATTTTCTAAATATTTTGTAAATTCTATATTTCCCCATATTGCTATGATGATAATAACTGAACCATAAATGATCGAAACAACTCCAAATATTATCTTGACCTGTTTTATTTTCCGTATTTTTGTGAAGTATAATTCAAAAAGGATCAACAATGGGATTCCAAAAACTATGAGAAAACCAAGAATTTGTTGTGGTATATGATAGCTATATGAATTTAAGAAAAACATAAGACACAAATAGAAGTTCGTTATTAGTAAAAGATAATAGATTAATTTAAAATAGTTTTGATCCGGATATTTGGGATGGATTCAGCTATAATCTTAAGTTAGAAGATATAAAATCTCATGAAAAATAATATCCTGGAAAACAAGAACGTGTGGGGAAAGAACCCTAAAATTCCGATTGTCTTAAAAGTAAACTCGATCAATTTGACTGAATTAAAATAAGAATGAAAAAAACTTATAATACTGCCTTTATTTTTTTGGCGAGTTGCTGGGCATCAGGATTGTCATTGATTCTCAATGTCTTTATGAATCATTAAAGAGAAGTTTATTTATATTGTTGCCCAATAAAATGGTAAAATCAAAAAAAGTTGATAGAGTACATAAATAGTTAGGATATAAATTAGAAGTAGAAATGGATATCGATACTTTTTGTTATAGATGGCAGAGAAATAATAGCTAATTCGATAAGGGAAAATCCTGGGAAGAAAAAAACCAGTATTTTCATAGTATGATTGGAACTCTTCTGGATACTTCTTTTTTAATTTAATATCTCCAAGATCAGAATAGATAATTATTAGGAATATAAATTGAATCCATGAGATAAAATCTCCTAACCTAAATCCATATCGATAAAAGAATAATGGAAAAGCCATAATAATAATAGAGAAATTTTGAGGATGTCTTATATGTTTATATATTCTCTCTTGTACTAACCCCGCATTCTTTCTAATTCCAATTACTAGACATGCCAAAGAAATAATGAAAAGAATAAGACCCGCTACAAATATCATTACGTTTAAATACACCCAGGTATCTGAGTAAAAAAAAGAGCAATGTAAAACTGAATTCAACCAACAAACTATAAGATCTTTTGAATAAGTTGTTGGATCTGCAAAAAACCAAGAAATCCAATGAAAGTGATCAA
Organism: Candidatus Hodarchaeota archaeon; assembly: GCA_048886685.1. Classification (GTDB taxonomy): domain Archaea; phylum Asgardarchaeota; class Lokiarchaeia; order Sigyniarchaeales; family SOKP01; genus Loki-b32. The sequence goes on along the minus strand of JBHLKM010000007.1, from coordinate 50,792 downwards.
GAAATTTGAAGAAACCTCCGACAATAAGTAACATTGGAGCGAGGATTCCTACTAAGACAGAACTATAAAGTACAAAAATACTAAATATTTTTATAACTCTTTCTAAAACATTTTTTATAAGCTTTCTTATAGTCATGATAATGCCCTATTAATAATATATGAACAAAAAGATTTTATTATTATTTTTTTAGGGCTTTAATTTTTTACTTGGACTTCTAACTTTCCCAAATCTTTTGTAGTGACAAAAATGACGAAAATGCGGCTAAAAAGCTCCATCAGAAATTAAAGTTATAAAATTGGATTTTTTTCTTACAGAAATGTTAAATATTGAAGAAATAATAACAGTAGTATAGAATAATAATCTGATGGGATAAAATAAATATAGAGGGTTAAATGAGTATAGAAAATTTAGAGGAGTACCTATTGCAATTTCATAACTATCAAGAAGGAAACTATGAATTTGGGATGATATCTTCTCCTGAAGATATCATAAATGCTATATATTAATTTTCGGGTTAATATTTGGAATAATATTGTCAATTTTTATTCCGGAATATAGGGTAATTATTCTTAGTACTTGTATGGTAGTCTCTGGTGGTTTTACTCTATACTATTTAATTCTTGGACTTCTGAGAATAGGAGTATCTTTTGTGATGTTAGGACCAGAAGGGATCGTATACAAATTGCCTAGGTGTTCAATTCAAGGATTTACTTGGGGAGGTATTTATATGGATTTTTTTAAATCTCAATCTGCAATAACAGAGCTTAATATAATGAAGATAGGTGAGTGAAAAAAAATTATAATACTGCTTTTATTTTTTTGCCGAGAGCTTGGGCATCCGTATCCGATTCCTCGAAAATCTTGAACATTGCCTCAGGATTGACTATTAATGCCGCATCAATGAGCTTTTGTAAACCAATGACCGTGTTGATGCGCTCGTTTTTTTGAAGGTGGAATATCACGTTCCCTAGCTGGTTTTTGAGCAACCCCCTTTCTGATTCAATGGCTATGTTGAGCAGTGCTGGACAGACTTCCTCTAAGGTGTCCTTACTGACTTCGCGGGCAAACTCATAAATTTGACTCCTCTGTGTGTCGGTTATTGCCTGGGCTTCTTCCTCTATTTTTTGAAGTGGTTCCATTTTCTGTTCTCACATCCTAATTTTTTAACTTTTTTCGGTTGTTTTTTTATTATTTTTTTCCCAATTATACTAATTCAATGATCATATATAAATGCTTTCGGTCAAGAAAAGTACTGTTTCTTTCCGGAATCTGTCAAAATTTCTCTTTTGTACTTTTTTTGTTAGCATTCATGACCGAAAAAGGAATGCCCATCTTAATGGGAACGATCGGATTATTCAGTAAATTTTGCATTTTTGTCAGGACGATCATGCAAAAATTTATAAGGATGAAGGCACGAAAACGCACCTATCTTAATATGATAGTAATTTTTCTGTCATGGAGCAACTGAAAAAATGATCAAAAAAGACAATTTTTTTTCGACAGTATTCGGGATCGATAATAACCAACTAAAAAACTACGAAAAGTGCGCATTTTGATCGAGAAAAACAAGCATTGACATTTTTATTTCCCAAACGAAAAGCTTTTCAATATGATCATTATGGAATATACCGATCACACTTTTTGTGATTAACGCAACATAATATCCCAAAATGATCACCATTTAAATATGATCGATCATATTATTTAATTAGAACACAAAAAAAAATTGAGGGAATAAGATGGGTCAAGAAGAAAAATTAGAAAAATTGGAAGATGCGATGGAAAATTATCGCGATATTCGGGAGTGCCTGACCGGCTTATACGAAATCATTAATATCAACTTTAACGAGCAGAATTTTTTTCGTCAAGCAGCGATGGATAATTTAACTAATCTTAACAATGCGATTTTGGAGCTGTTAAGAAAATCCTACACCCCTCGCGAGATTCGGATTAAATTGCGCGAGATAGAGTTTGATGAGACGCAAGCGGAGGAAGTATTTCCTTTATAAACTACTTTTTCTTATATAAATTTTCTTATATAATTTTAATTGATTCTTCACGTTTAAGTGATAATACATACTTTGCTCAATATCTTTCTTTTGGAATGGAAATGTAAATTCAGCGTCTGATTTTAATGAAAATTTCTTTGAAAAACTAAAAAAAAAAAAATCTTGAATCGAAATTGTGGTACACAAGGCTTAAAAGGGAAAGCTACTTCCATTTTTTTAAATTCAATGAAAATAAATTGCAACACCAATGATTATTCTACCTTCTGAGAAAATAATCAAAGCAAAGACCTTAATTGATAATGGAGAATTTGAAGAAACTGTTAAATATTTAAATGATTTGGAACAAAAAGAAGCTTTAACACTTGAAGAGAGATTAAATATTCAAGGGATTAAAAGTTTTCTCTTTTTTTGGCTCGGAGAATTCGAATTAGCACTTCAGACCGCTGAAAACCTTTACCAAACTAGTCAAGAATTTAATAAAGCTATCTTTTCCTTTGATGCGCTTCATGTCAAATGGTCGGTTTTTGCAACATTTGCTGAGTATGTTGAACTTGTTAAGAATTATGAACTGATTGATAGCCTTTTTAAATCAATTCATCAGGAAGATTTATTGAATTATCCACAAATAGAAGCAGATATGGATGCTATTTATGCCACGAGAGACTTTTTCCTTGGAAAACCTGATCAGAGCTTAGAATATGCTGATAAATGTATAGAATATTATGAAAAAAAAGATCCACTTTCATTTATACTCACTTTCGTACAGGGATTAAAGGGTTGGGTCTATTTCTTCAAAGGAGAATTAAATCTCGCACTATCATGTGGTGAAAAAGCCATTTCTTTAATTTCTAAGTCAAATTATCACGGACCTCTTTTTGAGAAAGCAGAGTTTTACCGTCTTATGGGAGCAATATATTACTATAAAGGAGATTTTGACCGTGCGTTAGAATATTATATAAGTAGTCTTGAAATCTATAAAAAATTTGAGGAAGGATATTGGATAGCTGGGACATACTATGTAATTATACTCATTTTTCTTATCAAAAAAGAAAATGATGAATTGCAACACTATTTTGACGAATTTAAACTTCTTAACGAGAGACATGAGTCTACTGCTGCTATAAATTATATATATCAGTTAACTACTGCACTAATATTGAAATCAAGCAGTAGAATGCGTGATCGTGTCAAAGCAGAACATATTTTAAAAAATCTTATAGAAGAAGGGGGGGGTCTTATTCACTTGGCCTTAATTAATTTATGTGATATATATTTCCAAGAATTTCAGTTAACCAATCAGATGGAAATATTGGATGACATTTTCCCTCTTATAGATCTCTTACAGAGAAATGCGATACGTCGAAATTCATATTCATTATTAGCTAACGTAAAACTCTTCCAGGCGAAATTAGCTCTGGTTCAAATAAATTTGGTGGAAGCGAGAAGATTGTTAGCTGAAGCACAAAAAATTGCAGATGAACACGGTCTCCAACTATTAGCAACCGAGATATCGAGAGAGCATGATAAATTATTGGAAGAATTAAATCTCTGGGAATCTTTTAAGAAAACGCAAGCATCAGTGGCAGAACGCTTGAAGTTAGCGTCTATTGATGGTGTACTTGAACGTTTACAAGATAGGGGGGTAATTGAAGCTCCTGAGATAGAAGATGAAGAACCTATCTTGCTTCTTATTATGGACAGTAGCGGGGTTACATACTTCAATCATACATTTGTAGGTGAATGGGATGTTGATGATATTTTTAGCGCTTTTATGTCAGCGTTTAATACGTTCAGTTCTGAATTGTTCTCCAAATCCATTGACCGTATCAGAATTGGAGAAAATACAATCCTTATTAACCCCGTTGATCCCTTTTTGGCATGCTACGTAATTAAAGGCCAATCTTATCCCGCGTTGCAGAAGTTAACCCGCTTTTCAGAAGCGATTCGGGAGAATTCGGAAATATGGCAAGCGCTCAATAAGTCAGTCAAAACCAGCGAGATGTTGGGCCTCGATAAACCTGCTGCTCTTAGAACTGTGATTAATGAAATTTTTACTCAATAAATTAATTTATATTCAATAATCAAATCATTATTCTGGTAACACATCTGCTAATTACTATTTCTATTTTCTATCAATTATAGGAATAATTTTGAAATATCTCCAAAATTAAAAATCTGCATAAACAATTTAATGAATTTTAAATTTATAATTTAATAATTAATAATGAATTTGGTGAGTAAAAATGGCATATCAAGAAATTTCGAAAGTTCATAAGGAACTTGGTGATTTAATAGAGGAAAGTTTTGAATTTAGAAGAAAGGTAGGTAGAGAGTTTGCGTCTCAAAAAGGTATATCATATAGGGATTTAGCTTCTGGAAATGTGGATGCAAAAACAATGCTAGAATTCAATCGCTATATTTCAGACAATTTAGGTGAAGAAAGGGCGAAAAGTATCCCCAAAGACGTAGTAATTGAACAATTTAAAATTGGGAACATTCCTGCAGAGTGGATTTCTGTTCCTGGAGCTCACGAAGATAAAGTGTTTTATAATTTATTCGGTGGAGGATATATCATGGGAAATTTAAAAAGCCGTCGAATAATCCCCTATCACCTTTCGCGAGCCACTCATTTACGATGTTTGAATATTGAATACCGTTTAGCGCCAGAACACCCTTTTCCAGCAGCTTTAGAAGATGCAATTGAATCATACAAGTGGTTGATATCAAGAGGTTTTGACCCGAAAAAGATGATTATCGGTGGTGAGTCAGCGGGTGGCGGATTAGCAATCGCAACTTTATTAAAGCTTAAAGAGTTAAATATACTACTTCCCGCAGCAGCAGTTTTGATGTCACCATGGGCGGATCTTACAGGAAGCGGAGAATCTATTATTAGAAACAAAAAATTTGAGCCTTTAATAGATAAGGATGGAATTGTAAACATGGCAAAATTATATGCTCAGAAGGAACCACTTAATAATCCCTTAATTTCACCAGTTTTTGCTGATCTAAAAGGATTACCTCCTTTACTTATTCAGGCTGGTGGAATTGAAGCATTAGTAGACAACTCAACCATGTTAGCCGAACGGGCAAAAAGAGATGGAGTAGAGGTTAAACTTGAAGTATATGAGAACATGACTCATGTATTTCAAAATTTTGGAGAGAAACTACCCGAAAGTAGAAAAGCTTATGAAAGTGTAAATCAATACGTTCAGAAATTTATTTTGAGATAATTAATAATTTTATGAGAAATAAAATTAGGGGATAATTTAGAGAGATGGTCTAATAGTGAACGAGATAATTCTTGAAACCAAACAGGGCAAAATTAAAGGATATGAAAGAGGGGGGATAAAAAAATTCAAGGGGATTCCATATGCAGAACCACCTGTCGGAGGACTGAGATTCAAACCCTCTATCCGAAAAGAACCTTGGAGTGGTGTACTCGATTGTACAAAATTCGGTCCCGATGTTCCCCAGAGAGAGTCCTTTTTCACGCCTCAACCACGTCCATTACAAGATGAAGAGAAATGTTTAACTTTAAACGTATGGACGCCGAAAATTGATGATGCTAAGCGTCCCGTTTTATTTTGGATACATGGAGGAGGTTTTTCTTTTGGCAGCGGTTCAAGAACGGACGGAACGATTTTAGCAAAACTCGGTAATATAGTTATCGTTTCAATAAATTACCGTCTTGGAATATTCGGCTATATTTTCATTCAAGACGAAATTGCGAATCTAGGGCAATTGGATCAAATTACAGCACTTCGATGGGTTCGAGATAACATCACACTTTTTGGGGGTAATCCGAACAATGTGACAATTTTTGGTGAATCTGCTGGTGGAGCAGCAGTTTCTACTTTAATGGCGATGCCTCCAGCAAAAGGATTGTTTAATCGGGTAATTTCTCAAAGTGGAGCGGCTCATCCTGGTTGGTTTAATCCAAAACGTGGAGTTAGAGGAGCTGAACATATCATGACTGAGCTAGGCATAAAAAAAATCGACATTGAAGCATTAAAAAAAGTACCAACACAAAAAATAGTGGAAGTCCAAACTAAAATGGAATTGGAAGCTCGTGCAAAAGGTAGGAATTTTCCATATGGCATTTATATTGATAGTAACACATTACCAAAACATCCGCTTGAAGCGATTCGGGATGGCTTTGCCTCTGATGTGGAACTTATAGTAGGTACAAATCAGGATGAAGCGAAATTATATACAGCTATAACCCCTCCAAGGGAAATTCTCGACGAAGAGGGTTTATTTAAAAGAACCCACAGGATGATAAGTCGTTTTAATCAAGATGAGAGGGTAACTAAGAAAATCATCGAGACATACAAAAGAACACGGAAAGGAGAACCTCAGGAAATTCTAGATGCAATATCAACAGATTTTAGGTTTAGAATCTCGGGTATACGATTAGCAGAAGCTCAATGTAAACATCAACCTAACGTTTATTCTTATCTTTTTACATATAAATCACCTGAAATGGGAGGAAAATTAGGGGCTTGTCATGCACTCGAAATTGCTTTTGTTTTTGGAAGATTTGGGGATAATGCAAGAGGAATTACTCCGAAAAAAAGTAAAGAAACCGACATTCTAAGTGAAAAAATGATGAACTCTTGGATTTCATTTGCAAGGGATGGAACACCTAACCATGAGGGTATTCCTAAATGGAATCCTTATGACCTTGAAAATAGATCTACAATGTTCTTTGGCACTGAAGTAAAGTTAGTGGATGATCCTTTCAAGGCTGAGAGAATGGTGTGGGAAGGGATATTTTAAATTCTAATTTTTTATTTTTTTTACATCTTTAATAAATTTTTGTTTTTAATATTTTTCTTTTCGAAAACATTACATTTTATAACTTAATATAATAAATATCATGATTAATTTCAATAATTAAAGTTTACAATAAAAATTAAAAATTATAGATTGAATTAGAAAATGACAATAATAACAACGAAAAAACCATTTGAAGAAGTTTTAGGCGCTTTAAAGAACGTAAATAAAATCGGGCTTGTCTCATGTGGAAGTTGTGCTGCGATGTGTCAAACTGGTGGTACAGAAGGCGCAAAGGAAATGGCAGAGAAATTGGAGCAAGAGGGATTTGAAGTTGTGATAACTATTGTTCCTGAAGAAGTATGTGATAATAGAGTTATGATGAAAGATTTTCGCAAAATAGACGAAGAGTTAGGAGAAATAGATGCAATACTAACATTAAGTTGTGGATTAGGAGTAGCTAGTATCACGCAAGTTCTTTCTAGAAAGCATCCAGAAATCCCTGTGTTTATTGCTACCAATACAGAATTTATGGGAATGACAGAGAGAATTGGTAGATTTTATCAGCGCTGTCGTGGATGCGGGGATTGTTTATTAAATGAGACTGGTGGAATTTGTCCTATTACAACTTGTGCAAAATCACTTATGAATGGACCATGTGGTGGAATGGTTCGTGGTAAATGTGAAGTTGGCGATTATGAAAAGGATTGTGGTTGGGTGTTAATTTTTAACCGATTAAAAGACTTAGGAAGATTAGATTTATTTACTAAATTAAGAGATCCTGTAAATTGGAGTGAATCAGGCCATCAACGAGAAGTAGTTTGGAGGTAATTAGTAATGTCAGAAAAGAAAGCGTATTCAAAACTAGGTGAAATGATAGCAAAGGGGGAATTTGTTTTAACTGGAGAGTTAGAACCAGAAAAGACATGTGATCTTTCTCACACAATTCAGGAAGCAAAAGAAATGGCACCTTATGTTGTTGCTGCAAATGTAACCGATAGTCCTTTAGCAATAGTAACTATTAATTCAATGGCAGCATCTCATATTATTCAAACAGAAACTGGTTTAGAATGTGTATGGCAATTGACAGTAAGGGATTGTAATAAAATTGGGATTGCAGGGCAGATTATGGGAGCTCAAGCATTAGGTTTACGTAATGTTCTCTCACTTACAGGTGACCATACAGCATTGGGTGATTGTCCGGAAACCAAACCTGTCTTTGATTTAGATTCAGCAACACTAATAAAACTTGTAAGGGAGATGGTTGATAAAGGTTCGATTAATGGTCATGAAATTGAACACCCACCTAAACTTCATGTAGGAGGAGCTGCCAATCCTAATGCAGATCCTATGGAAGCTGAAATATTGAAAATTGGCAGAAAAGCTGAAGCTGGAGCAGAATTCTTCCAAACTCAAGTGGTTTATGATATAGATATGACGGCTGAGTTTTTAAGGGAAATAAGGAAATATAACGTACCAGCATTTCTTGGAATCTTCCCTATGAAAAGTTATGGAATTGCGAAGGGATTTGATATGTTTGTTCCTGGTGTTGATGTGCCCAAAGACATACTAGCAAGGTGGAAGAGAGTTAAAACAGATGTCACCGATAAGAAAGAACAAAAAGAGATATATGATCAATTAAATTATGAATTTTTCAAACCTTTCATTACGGAATTAAAATCAAAAGGATTGTTAGCAGGCGTACATTGTATGGCTGTACATTATACTCGTATCTTTCCTAAATTGGTTGAGGTAATCAAGGCTTAAAGTAACTAAGTCTGAAATTCTTATTTATTTATCTTTTTTATTAAATTGATAAGTCAATCAAAAAGTAATATATGTTCTGCAATCATTGATTAGACATAAATTAAAATGATAGAGGGAAAAAATAATTATGTCTAAAGAAACTCTTAACTTTATCAAAAGTCAATTAGGATACTCAGATGAAGAAATGGAACTTTGGTTGAAAAATCCTAGAAATAAAGAAGCTATTTTGAAAATCCCTGCTTTATTACAAAAAACGATTATAATTGAAGTTGTAGATTCACATGGATGTGCCAGTTTACATAAAGCTGGTGATAAATTTTACTTCGATGGTCCAGGAAATCTACTTACCAAATTAAACCCTAAGCGTGTTTGTATTTATGCATTGAGCGAGATGGAGCGATTAATTTTTGCAGCTCAAGAACTATTCTATGCTGATGTTGATCCTAATGAAATGAGAATTAAAAGAGTTGGTTGTTTTGATATAGGATTAAAATGTGGAGGATGGGGCAGAATAATACTTGAGCTTAAAGTTGAAGACAGAGATAAAGTTATTAAAGAAATGAAGAAGGAGAATTGATTTAATTTTTACCAAAAGAAACTATATTTTTATTTTTTCTTTATTAAATATAAGAATTATTAAAGGATTCCTTCAAAGACAATTTTTAAACAATTCTTTCGTAATTTTCCAGAAGCCTTCTGGATTATCCTGCCGCATTGAATGTCCTGCGTTAGGGATGTAAATAACAGGTAGATTTGCGTTTTTAACTAGAGATTCTGAGGTAAACCTTCCTTTATTCTTTTCCCCAAAAACAAAATACATAGGAAAATCACTTAATTGTTGAAGATGAGGTAACAACTGATTACTTTCTGACAATTTAACTAAATCATAAGACATTCCCCAGGTTGGATAGGGGCCCATTTCACGGAAACCCTCCAAATATTCTTCATCTTCTGGTTTCGACATTTTAATTAAATTATCAACCCACGAGTTATACTGTTCCTTGAATTGTTCGAATGTATGTTTAACTATTATCGAGGTAAAAAAGGCATCATTTATATCAAGATTCCCTTCAAGATAAAATAATCCTTTTACTTTGATTTTGCTATTTTTTTGATTTTTTATTTTATCTATAAGAGATATCGCGACTGGACCTCCCATGGAGATACCCATTATGATTACATTACTGACATTTTCTGAGAGTAAAAGATCATATAGACATTGACCTTGTTTTTCTACAGTATATATGTCCAGATTATCGGGTTTTTCAGATTCACCGAATCCTATTAGGTTAGGGATTAGAAATGAATATTCAAAAAGAGAATATTCATGGTATTGTTCAGCAAACACTTTTACAAAGAGATAAGATATAGGAGCTAAGCCATGAATATAAATAATAACTACATCTTTATTGTGACCGACTAGTTTGTAATACACTAACTTACCAACATCTGATTGAAGTGTTTTAGTGATAATTTCAGACATTAACCTTCCACCATTTATTATTAATGTGAGATTTTAAATTTGTGTAGTTAACCAAAAGTAATTCCTCCTGATTTCGTTATTAAACTCCAATCTTCCCACACATAACTCGTATCGATCATTGTAGGAGAATTACAGCTATCGCAGTTTTCTGTATCTTTTAGATATTGCTGAAATCGTGGTAAATTCATAGCCTCTTTAACGGATATTTCTCGTAGATTAGCGATTGGGTTATCTAATCTTAAACAATCTTCAATATCACCATTGGAATTAACATACATGAAGACCTTTCTGGCATGACATCGATAAGATTTTTTCCCGCCAATAAAATGTTTCAAATACATTTCTGAATTTAGTATATGAGAGCCATTCCTTTTTGATTCCAATATTCTTGAGAAGGTATTACTTATTTCTTGGCTAGTCGCGGAAAGTTGTCCTTTTTCATCTACATCCCCGGTTGAATAATGGCGTACTGTATTTATCACATTAAATGCTATGGGAACCTCCAATTTATCCCCGAGTGTTATCATCTCATCTACACGATGAATGTTATATTTGCTAATAGAAAAACTGAATTGTAAAGAGATATGGGGATAACCACTTTTAATTAAATTGACAGATTCCATTATCTTCTCATACAATCCAGGCAAAACTCTAATTTGATCATGCTCTTCTTGTATGGGAGAATCAAGAGACATAAGAATAAGGTCAAGATCATTTCCAAATTCGGAGATCCGGTTAGGAATAAGATAACCATTAGTAACCATTCCTATAAAGGCAAATTTGGCTTCATGTTTAATAAATTTTATAATTGCTGTAATATCTCGACGGACTGTAGGCTCACCACCCCAAAGAATGGTTATAAAAAACCCAGCATCCCTAGCTTCTAAATAAATACGCTTTATTTCTTCAAGCGATAATTCATTTTTAGCAGAGTTATCTTTCCAGAGACAAGACTCACAATCACAATTACATCGTAACGTAGTAAGAAAATGGAAAATAAATGGTTTCCCTCCACTATCCTTAGCTTCTTTTGCCGCAAAAGCCAATTTAGAAAATAGCTTATTTTTCCGTTGAGTTATTTCTCTATCCATTATTTTGTTTTTCATAAATGTCATCAATTTAATAATTATATATTGATAGTCTTACCAACCTTTATTTCAGTATAAGCTTCTTTGAAAGTCTCCCCAAAAGCAAGGATACTCTCCATACTACTATCATGAGGAGATAATGATACAAGTTTAAGATTTCTAGCTTTAAGGTAATCTAATGCAAAATCTCTATCATTGTTATGCCATGGTTCCCATGGGGGTCTTCTTGTCATAACAAACTTAAAAATAGGCAATCCAGACCAAGTGATATCCTCACCTGGAAATTCTGGGATTGGAAAATGTAACCCTCCTATAATTCCATAAATGGGAACATCAAAAAGAGCTTCAACGCGGTCAATAATTTTTTGGATTCCTTGATGTCCACAGCCTACAACAACTACTATACCTTTTCCCTCTACGTTTATTGCTAAGGCTTGTTCGAAAGTTTGTCCAAAGAAAAACATAGGACTCTGAATCGATCCTATGGAGGCAATACCATTAGCTATAATAGTAGGACCTTTCACTTGGTTGACAGTAGCAGTTGGGTGGTTCATTGAAACTGGGCTAAATACATTCACATGACTTAAATTTTGTTGTGTGCCTGAAAGTGAGAAAGTGCTATTTCTAGCCCATTTAGCGCCGCCTACATGATCACCATGTAAATGGGAAATGAAAATGTAGTTAAAGTCCTCTGGGGAGATTCTTAAAGCTTCCATGTTCTTGAGAAGTGGAGAAGGGTGTTCATCTTCAGAATTTAAGCCTGTATCAAATAATAAACCAATTTCATCAGCTTTAATAAAATAAGAAACACCTTTTTCTATAGAAAAATTACCTTCTGCATGGAAATCGATTAGTGGTATAATCGTTAACTTTTTAACCGCTCCCACATTATTTAATTTCTGAATTTTAGCTTTAGACCACTCATTTTCAGCGATTTGTTTATTCATTTCAAATCGTTTATTCAATATAACGAGGGTAAAGAGTGGAAATGACATATGAAGAGCACGTAGAATTTCTCTCTGAGAAAGTTTTTCCCCTACTATAAATTTTGAAATAATCTCTTTATCTTGAAATAATGGGAATTCTTCCAGTAACTCTTTAATCTCTTTTATATCTAAATCACTCATTTTAAAGACGGGAATTTTTTCTTTTTTGGATTAAATATAATCTAAAGTAATTAAGTAATTTTTTTCAATAATAGATTTTTTAGATAGTTTATTATTATTTCTGTTTATATTTTATGGTGATTTAAGATGAGTTCTAAACAAGAAGAACATATTACAGGGGGCGGAAAGATCCGAAGTATTATTTTAGGATTAAATGATGGTTTAATTTCAACATTTACATTATTAGTTGGTGTAGCAGCTGCAACATTGGCTTCAACTGGTAATAATGCTATTGTCTTGATAACTGGATTTGCGGCAATGGTTTCTGGAGCAATTAGTATGGGACTTGGTGAATATATTTCGAGCAAATCAGAATATAATTATATTAAAAATGAATTAAAAAGAGAAAGAGCTGAAATTGAACTCTTTCCTGAGGAAGAGAAGCAGGAAGTTAGAGATATTTTTGAAAAAATGGGTATGAAAGGACAAACACTAGATGCCTGTGTAGAATCTATAACTTCAAATAAACAGGTATGGATAGATTTCTTAACTAAAAGTGAATTAGGATTAGAGGAACCGGAGAATTCTATAATAGGAGCGATATTAACTTTTTTTGCATTTGTTTTTGGTTCTTTTTTGACATTATTTGCTTATCTATTCGACTTGGGATTAGTATCTTTAGTTCTATCTTCTATTATCTCATTTTCAATGTTATTTATTGTAGGGGCTTTAAAAACGAAGATTACAGGAGAACATAAAATCAGGAGTGGTTTAGAGATGGTATCAATCGGAATAGTGGCTTTTCTCGCTTCATTTGGAATAGGAACTGTGCTCGATCAACTAATTGCTACTGCTTAAACTTCATTAAAAAATTTCTGGTTATGATCACAGAGATTGCATACCTGTGGGGGAACATCAAATTCTACATTGCCACAGATTTGACATACAAAAACTTTTCTTTTCTCTATATTTTCATTTTTCTCAAGTTGTTACAAATATTTACTACAAATTCCAGCATGAACTTTCTCCACTTTTCTCGCTAATGAAAAAGATAGCTCAGCAACATCATTTCCTTCTTTCTTCGAGTTTTTAAGGAATAATTTATACATTTGTTTAGTTTCATAAGTTTCTCCATTTATGGCATCAAGTAGATTTGATTTAGTATCTTTAACATTGTCTTTTAAAGCGACTTCGTTCACATCGATGAAATCTTCAATCTTTACCTCTCTATTGATTAGAACTTGGAGAGCTCTTACATGATTTTTGATATGAATTGCTTCTGTTATTGATATAGCTTTAAACAAATGAGCAACTTCAGGAAGATTTTCTTCTTTAGCTTTTTGAGCATAAAATTCATATTTTCGTTTCGCATTACTCTCCCCATTAATTGCTTCTTTTAAATTTTCAATGACCAATGACATTTTGACGACTTAAATCTATACTAATTTCTGGGATTAAAAATATTATATTTTATATTATTTTCACTTTTTTAAGAAGGCTCAATATAACAGATATTATGATTATACACTAATATCATCTAGCAAACGTTTAAAAACTCGTTAACAATATTGTAAATAGTAAAAAACCATATTGGTTAATTAAGTTATTACTATAAAAGGTGAAACAATAATTCAAGAGCCAACAGAGAGATCTAAAGATAAGTTGAAAAACTATTTAGATTTAGCTGGGGTTATCCTTGTAGCATTAAATAGAGAGGGTAACATTACTCTATTAAATAAAAAAGGCTACGAAATTCTTCATTATGATGAGGGCGAGTTAATAGGAAAGAATTGGTTTGATGTATGCATTCCTAAAGAGAATAAGGAAGAGCTTAAAAATGTATTTAAAGCGATAATCAATGGAGATGTAGAACCTTTTGAATATTATAATAATCCAATAATAACTAAAAGGGGTGACATTAGGATGATCTCCTGGCATAATGCACTATTATATGACGATGATGGAATTATTGTTGCTTCTTTGAGTTCAGGTGAAGATGTCACAGATATCAAGGAAACGGAAGAAAAACTAAGAGAATCGCAAGAAAATTTATTAAATCTCTTTAATTCAATTCCAATTGGTATTCATATGTATCATTTATTTGAAGATGGGCGACTAGTTTTTATAGGTGCTAATCCTGCTGCTGACGAAATTCTTAAGGTTGATAACATGCAATTTGTAGGTAAAACTATTGAAGAAGCATTTCCGCCTTTGATAGAGTCAGAAATTCCAGATCGATACCGTGAGGCTGCTGCTGAAGGAAAAGACTGGAAGACAAACAGATTTGATTATGAACATGGCGAAATAAAAGGAGCTTTTGAAGTTCACGCCTTTCAAATCTCCCCCATGTATATGGTTGCTACTTTTACTAATACATTAGAAAGAATACAAACAGAAGAAGAATTGAAGAAGACAATCAAGACATTAGAAAAAAAGGTGGAAGAATTAACAAAACAAATAAAAAATTCTGAAAAGAAGTAACTCAACGCTTTTAATTAATCTAATTTCTATAGAGATTTTTTTAGTAAAACATATTTTCAAATGTCTAAAGTGAAAAACAATAAGAAGTTATTTATAGAGTTATATCTCACAAAACGCTTGAATTATTTAATGCTTAAGGTTTAAATCGACAAAATTTATATATACAATCAGATAAATTGTGATTAATAAAGAGGACTACAATAAATAATTTAAATTTTGAAAAATATTAAAAAAAGGATTAAATTATGATTACAGATCGAATTTTGTTAACAACCCCATGTTATCCTTACCCCTCGCTCCCTGCGAATGATAGCCTCACAGATGCCACTGGACAACGATTCACTCACGGAGATGATATTTTTTCTCTTGTTTCTCATACCCACTGTTATGCAAATCACATTTTAGCGCAAAATGTTAATACTCCTGCAACTTTACTTGAGTATCCGCGCTGGAATAATTTCACTGAAGAGGTAGATAAACAATATGCGTATATTGGAATAAGTGCATTTCCTGTACACCTTGACATGGTTATGAAAATGTGTAAATATATACGAGAAAAATCTCCAGAGACAACAATTCTTCTAGGAAGTTATGGCGCTCAAGCTTTTGCCGCACAATATGATGAGGAAACTAAAAAGAAGTATGTAGATCATGTAGTTGTGGGTGAAGGAGTAGAATTCCTTCGTAATTTGCTTGGGGAGGACGCAAATCGTCCCATCCAACAAAAACTAATGCCTAAGTGCGGTGGAGCTCCTCCTTTTCTCAATAAATACCCTAGAGGTGGTCTTGGATTTCTTGTAACAGGATTGGGATGCCCTGGCGGATGTGATTTTTGTTCAACAACTGAAATGTTTGGAAAGAAACGAATTGAAATTCTCTCACCCGAAGATTTTGTTGACCATGTTGAGCTTTATCGTAAACACTTTAAACAGCTTTCATCAATCTTTGTAATCGAAGAAGACCATTTTCGTCACCCAAGATGGATGGTGAAAACCAAGGAAAAATGGATGAATAATTTAGATCTTGTAGAAAATGTTGACTGGACAGGTTTTGGGTCGGTAGATTTTGTATATCATTTCGCTAGTAATTATGGATGGGATGCCATTCCTGAAACAGGAATGGGTGCGGTATTCATTGGTGTAGAATCTAAATTTGCAGGAGAACATGGCTACCGGAAAGTAAAAGAAGCTGATGCTAGAGATGTTTTTCATAAACTTCATTCAATGGGAATTCGTACTCTTGGAGCATGGATATGTGGTTGGGATTATCATAATCATGCTAATATGTATGAAGATCTTAATTATTTTATTGCGTGTAAACCTACTTATCAACAATTAACCCGCTTAAGTCCGTTCCCCGGAACTGAATTATGGCGTAAGCTTAGGGAACAGGGAAGAGTATGTGAAGTGCCTTGGGAAGACGTACATTTCTGGAGTGGAGCACAGAAAAATATTTCTTTAGAAACTCATGAAACATTGAATCTGACAGAATATGGGTACGATTTGATGTACAAAACGTGGGGTCCATCAATGTTAAGAAGACTAGAAGTTACTCTTAATGGTTATGAATATTGTTTGAATTCTGATAATGCTCTAATGCAGGAGCATAGATCTCAATTGTTTAAACGGAGTTCCGCTATATCATGGAGTATGTTAGGGGCAATGGATCGTTTTGCTCCTAATGGAGTTGTAAGGAGAAGAGTTTATAAAGCAGACGAAAGATTTAGAGATCTTATTGGTGAACCTACTCCAATGATGGAAATGATTAGCAGAAATATTGAACAGGCTGCTGTGAATTTCAAGATGAAACACCTATTTGATCCATTTGGTAGAAAACCTAGAGAAGAACCCGCTAAGCGATATCTCTATAACAAGGATAAAACCATAAAAGATGATGATATCCCCTATATTACTGAATATCCAAATAAAATTCCGAAACAGGTCAGAAAAGATATGAGAAGGAGTAATTTAAAATATAAACTCATAAACAAGTACTTGAATTATAAGTACAGAGTCAAATCCACTAAGAAACTATGCGAATTAGATGAGATCGTTCTAAACAATATAAGAGGTCAAAGCTACGGGGGATTCTAACTTTTTTTTTAATTAAGTTGAATTAATAAGTGGTGATTAAAATAGTCTTAAAGTCAAATTCAAAATCGATCCCCAGCAACACTCCAGTGACCAGCATTCCATCTGATTATTATCCAAAAGGTTGTGGATATTGGTTTGAAATTTCAGAAGGAATTGATGCCGGGAAAAAAATATTTTTCAGAGACAGCAGTCATGGAGAAGGCAATCCCGAAGAGGTAATCGTTTTTGTTCATGGCAATCCTGAATCTTCATATACATATAGAAATGTCATTGCTCATCTTATAAAAACTGCCAAAAAACCGTTCAGAATTATAGCAATGGATCATATTGGTTTTGGCTTATCTGATCAAGCTTCATTTGAAATGGTTTGTATGGATCATGCTGATAATTTATCCCAACTAATAAGACATCTTGATTTAAAGAAAGTGACACTTATCATTCATGATTGGGGAGGTCCAATTGGTATCGGGGCTTTTTTAAAAGAGCCCGATCGTGTGTTCAACCTTGTCATCTTAAATAGTACAGTATTCCCATTTCCGAAATCAGGTATGACCTATGAAAATTATCCATTAAAACAGTTTCCATGGGCTAATACACCGAATATTATTCCAAACAATTTATGGGGTGCATTTACCTCCTTTGCTATTTTTTATAATCCCGAGGATCCACAAGAATTAATAGCCGCCCTACCCAATTTACTTGCCGCTTCAAGAGAAACCGGAAGTTTTTCAGAGAATGAAACTCCTGTTCAAAAATTCTTCAGAGAACAATTTCAATCGGATAAAAATGTATTAAGTTCAAAACGTTTAGTGCTTCAGACACCAGTCTGGGGACATGGGAATACCTACAAGGAACCCAACCTCGGGGAACGCGATACATCTCCTTTTTATCGCTTTATACAAGACAATATTAGTAAGGTTTGGGGGCCTGACGGACAAAATATTGACGTTCGGGCTGTTATAGGAAAATGGGATCCATCAGCTAAAGATGAGGTTATGCAACAATGGGTTGAAAATTTACCTCAGCTTCAGGGACATATCAAATCTTTTGAAAAAGCTGGACATTTTATTGAAGAAATCGAACCAGTAGCTATTGCTAAAGCAATAATTGAAGTTGCTAAACTAAACTAGACAACATTTTTTTTTATTTCTATCTACTTTCAAAAGAAAAAGTTACCTATGAAGTTTATTTAAAAGCCATATAATATTTTTTCCCAGAATTCTCATATCTGATTTTCCCTCAGTATCATCCTGAACTTCACCTGGATATGTCCCGATTCCCATAGCATAACCAACAATAATCATCCCGCTTATATAAAAAAAGAAATTCATCGTATTCAAAGCTTGTATTCCACCTTGCCTTCTTTTTGCTATGACTATAGCACCAATTTTTCTTGTTAATGGTCTTTTATTTGCCAAAGCGAGAAATCCTGCTCTCTCAATAAAACATCTTATTTTTCCAGTAGCATCCCCAAAATATACCGGTGTTCCAAGTATAATTGCATCAGCCTCGATCATTTTCACATATAATTTATTAAGATCATCTTCTTGAACACATTTATTATCTTGATTCTTAAAGCATTTATAACAAGATAAGCATGAATTTATTGTTTTTCCGGCTAGTTGTATTAATTCAGTTTGCACTTCATTATCTACTTCTTTTATTGCATCAAAAACCATTTCAATTAACTGAAAAGTATTACCTCTTGGATTGGGGCTGCCATTTATACCAATTACTTTCATTTTAAAATAATCAGCTTTATAACTACGTAAAATAGATTAAAGTTTTTACTTCCTATTCTTATTAATATTTAATTTCTTTTTATTTAATAGGATCTCCCTAATTATTGGAGTTTTTTTGATTGAAAAAATTTAATAATATATAATATTATTAGGTTTATTCGATAATACTAAATCTTAAGATGGTATGGCTTTAAATCCTAAAAAAATCTATGATGATCTAGAAAAAGGGGAAATTGATAAATTAACAGCAGCAGATTCACTAATCTATTTAATAGGAAATAATGATTTAATTGAGCTTAGGCAAGACTGTATTGAAACACTTCTAAGAATTGGGGTAAATAATGATAAAGTTTTTTCTGTTTTAGAAGATCTATTAGTATCTGATCCTAACCTGGAGATAAGAGAGCTTAGTGCTCAAAGTTTGAAAATTCTATTTCAGGAGAAAGCTTTAGCTCCGCTAAAATGGGCTTTGGATCATGAAAAATCGTGGCAATTATTATTGACTATAGTTTCAATTATACAAGAACTAAACAGTCAAAAAGCAAAATCAGTCCTATTTGATAAGATAAAGAGCATTGATGATCTTAAATTTATAAAAAGCTTGAAAAATCTCCTTAAAACTGAAGAAATTCAAAACCTAAATACGAAAAACTTAGCAGAAATCATTAATAATTATATCGTTATTAAACATTTAAAAGATACATTAAAAGAGTTTAATTACCACATAGAGGATGGCTTAATAGTAGAGTTAGATCTAACATTTGCCAGTAATGAAACTTTTGGATGGAAAATTTTAAAGTATCTCTCTGAATTTATTGGCGTTATTGAGCATCTTAAGAAGATAGAATTAAAAAGTAACAAACTTGGAAAAGTTCCTGACTCTATTTTTTCTTTAAATTCTCTTACATATTTAGATTTGAGCCATAATAATTTATATAAATTGCCAGATCAGTTTAAAAACTTACAAACTTTAGCATATTTAAATTTAAGATACAATCAATTAACAGTAATTCCTCCTTCTATTGGCACACTAAAAAATTTGAAAAAGCTTGATTTAAAAAATAATAGATTAGAAAATCTCCCACCTTCAATAGGTAATTTATCTTCTCTTGAAGTCTTAAATTTACATGGGAATAGATTAAATACTCTACCATCATCATTAAAGGAGCTTTACTCGCTTCAAAAATTGAAATTAGGCCTAAATAATTTGAATAGTGTTCCAAAATGGATAAAAAATTTAAGTTCTCTACAAAAATTAAGTCTAGGTGGAAACAAATCCTTACCTAAAATAGAAGAGTGGTTTGACTTTTTGCCACCAATTTCCGAATTGAATCTGTATGACAATAATATTAAAGTATTACCCGAATCAATTGGTTCATTAGATTCTTTAGAAGTATTAATTTTGCCTAATAATCACATATCAACCTTACCTGAATCATTCAAGAACTTAACTTCTCTTAAAAAACTTGATTTAAGCTGGAATAATATTACAACTCTTCCTGGTTGGATTGATTCATTTTCAAATTTAGAAGAACTCAATCTGAGGGGAAACCAGTTATCAGATCTTCCTGAATCGATAAGCTCTCTTCATTCCCTTAAAACTTTGGACATAACTCTCAATAAAAATATCATTCAACTTCCTAAGGATTTAGAAAAGAAGGGGCTGCATATTGTTAAATAATTTTCCAAATTTTATGTAATTTAGATAAATTTCAAAAGAATAATCATAAGAAAAAAAAAATAAATTTGAATAATTAAAGACTTGCCCCGATTGTCTTTAAAGAGTCTCTCATTGATAAAATCGATTCAATCTTCATTGCAAAACCTTCAACTTTCCAAAATGGAGCAATTAATTTAGAAATTTCAATCATAACTTCGTCAGCGTTTCCTTTTTCGACCATAATGAGATTGCATCCTTTAATGCCTCGTTCTTCATCAGGGGTTCGCCTTTTTTTTATGAAGGGTGGAATTTTCTCTTGTACTTGCCTAAATGTTTTAAGCCATTCATTTGTTTTGTGATATGGGGTCCATTAAGTTATCATAAAGATTATTTTTTGTTCAAACCTCTATTTATTTTTAACTTAAAAATTAGAATTAGGCAATTAAAATAACCGATATGATATGATTTAAATTCTTATAAAATAGTAAATTGGCAGAAAAAAATAAATGAAAAAAGATAGTTTAAGAGATCATATTATGTGTTTACATGATTTTACATCCAATTTATAATTAGATTATAGTATATTTAGATTTTTGATCTTATCCCATAAAATATTATTAGTTGATTTTTACAAATTGCAAAACATCTATGATCATTTTCACGCATACACTTTTTCGTTATGATATCAATCACTGATCACTTTCCGAAACATTTATATATTATATTCAATATTATATTATTGGAAAAGATCAGCTTTTCCGAATTACGACGGTCATTTGTATTCCGAGTGGGTAATGGGTTAAGAATATGATACTCGGAATAGCGGGGATGCATATATTACATTATTTGTTTAGATCAAAAATTGATCGTTTCCATAAAAAATAAAAAAGAATAAAAAAAAAAAATTACAGAAAAAGGTGTAAAAAAAAAATGGACAGTATAATGTTCGAAACCTTGATGGATAATAATTTTTCCGTGTATCTCTTAAGAGATATGCATGAGGATATAACAGAAAAACAAGTTGAAGAATTAATAGAAAAATTCAAGGAAATACCGGTAAAATTTGCTGTGATAGATTTAGGATATATGAGTTTACGAGAATTTAACGAAACTCATCTAGCAAAAGTATTTAATGAATTTGAAATCCCTTATTTCACAATTGAATTACCACATTATGTTAAAGGGCATTTTTCAAGCCAAATAAGTCAGATTCAAAATAAATATAATGAATTAAAAGAATCTTATGATTTATTAAAAAATAAAAATTCTCCAGGGGCTCAAGAGCTGAGCTATTTAATTGATTATTATTCAAATGAAATGAGAGAATTAAACTATTATATAAATCAACAGATTCGAGTTGAATCAATTGTTAAAAAGATTTTAAGTGTTATAAAGGATCGAGATAGTAGAGATTTGACTTTTGTACACGTTGGAGAGGAGAATATTCTAGTTGAAATAATGAAACAATTGAAAGAACACGACGTAAAATCCAATATTTTATTCATCCCAAAATCAAAATTTTTGTTATAATTTTAATTTAAATTATCCTTAAAAGAAATGAGGGATTAAAAATGCCTAAAGAAGAAAGAGTAGATAAGCAATATGATTTAGCAATTATTGGAGCAGGTCCAGGAGGTTATCACAGTGCTATAAGAGCAGCGCAATATGGGGCTAAAGTTGCATTAATAGAAAAAAACAAGTTAGGTGGGACATGTTTAAATAGTGGTTGTATCCCTACTAAGGCTCTACTTGCTTCTGCGCATTTAATTGAGAAACTTAAAAAAGCAGAAGAGTTTGGGATTGAAATCAAAGGCTATAAAGTTGATTTCAGTAAAGTCGTAGAACGAAAAAATAACATTGTAAAAGAACTTGGAATAGGTATTGAAAATCTTCAAAAATCATGGAAGAATGATATCTATATAGGACATGCTAAGATAATGGGTGGAAATGCCAAAGATGGTTATAAGGTTTTGATTCAAGGAGAAAATAATAATGAGACTATTATTGCTAAAAGAATCATTATTGCCACAGGCTCTACTCCTGCTTTAATTCCTAATTTTAATGTCGACCATGAGAGAATATTAACTAGTGATGATATTTTAGATCCTAATTTTAAGACTATCCCAAAGCGATTATTAATTATTGGTGCGGGGGTAATTGGATGTGAATTTGCGGACATCTTTGCGACTTTTGGGAGCGAGGTAACACTTTTAGAATATCTTCCCTTTCCTATTGCGTCAGAAGAGCCAATTATAATAAAACAATTACAAAAAAAATTTGATTCAATGGGTATTAAGATATTTACATCTCAAAATGTCTTAGCCGTTGAGAATACTGGCTCGAGCGTAAGAGCTACAACCTGTTCCGCTTTAATCCCAATAGAAGAAATTGAAAACGCAGAAAAATTAATTTTTGAAGCAGATTTATGTCTGGTCTCAATAGGTAGAAATAAAGTATCAAATAATTTAGGATTGGAAGAGATTGGAATTGAAACAAGAAGGGGAGCAATTGAAGTTGATCCTGGAACATTAGAAACCTCTGTAAATGGAATATATGCTATAGGAGATGTGACGGGAGGAATTATGCTTGCACATGTAGCTAGTTATGAAGGAGATATAGCTGTTGCAAATGCTCTTTCGAGTCTTGGAATATATAAAAACCATCCTAAAAGAACAAATTATAGAGTTGTGCCCTCAACAATTTTTACGAGTCCAAACATAGGTTCAGTGGGATTAAAGATAAAACAAGCTAAAGATTTTGGCATAGATGTTTTGGTTGGGCAATTTCCATATAGTAGTCTGGGAAAGGCAAAATGTTTAGGAGAAGAGGGTCTTTTAATAATTTTAGCAGATAAACATACAACTCAAATCGTTGGGGCTTCCTGTATTGGTGAAGGAGCTCCAGAATTGATTGCTGAGATTACATTAGCTATGCAAAATGGATTATCTATTGAAGATATAACAGCTACTATACATAGTCATCCTACACTCTCAGAAATGGTCTTAGAAGCGGCAGAAGCGATTGTAGGACGGGCTATTCATAAGAAAGGACGTCCTATTACTCCTAGATTAAGAGATATTTTAATGGAACAAATTTCATATGGAATTGAATATGAAATTGAACCTGAATAATATAATTTATTTTATTTCTCTTTTTTTATATTCGAATTTATAAGGAGATAGGAATGATAAAAGAATTTACTTACTCTTACGCTTTCTTTTTGGAAAAAACATCCCTGTTCGTTTTTTATAATCTGTGTAGGATTCCCCATATCTTATTATTAGATCCCTTTCTTCCGTTTTACAAAACCAATAAAATAGGGGAAACCAAATAATAGAATATAGAAATAAAAATGGAGAATTTAAAATCAAAGCGACACTCCACCATAGAAAGGCTTCTCCTAATGCTTGTGGATGCCGAATTTTCTCATATATCCCTTCATAAAGCGTATGTTCCTTAGCTGGGAAAAGGGCTTCTCTTCCTGCATCTTTAAGTCCTTTTAACATAATATATAGACTAGGAAATAAAATAACAACACTAATAATGACCGAAATCAAATAATTCCAAAAAAAGAAACGAGGAATTGGAATAGGAAGCGGGAGAATAAAATAAAACAAGTAATTGATAATTACAATTATTTCAAACACACTTGCGATGATTCGATAATAAGCGCATCTTGTATATGCATTTAGACCGATCTTCTGTTCTAAAGCTGCTGGACCTACACTCTTAACGTAGAAAAATGCCATTAGTGCGGTTGCAATAATTAATATAATAAGGTTAATCCAATTAAACATTATAATAATTATATTCTATTTAGAATAAAATATTTTATCTAAATTTAACTGTAATACAAAATTTTTCCATTTCTTTCAATAGATTTCACTAAACCTTGATTTTCAAGGAAAAATAGATGACCAAGTACTTCGGAAAGTGCTAAAAATGAATTCATATCATCTATATCTCCAAAATGTATTTGGGAAATTTTAGAGGGTGGTAAAGGATTGTCTTTTATTACTCTTGATATTTCTGATAACCTATTTTTGTGGTGTTCTTTGATTTCTGTAATACGCTTATGAGGATCGTATATAATTTCTTGATGAGCAGGAAAGATAATTTTTGTGTTTAACTTATCGATTCGATCTAAAGAATTTAGATAATGCTTTAATATATTGTTAAAGTCATAACTTTCGTATTCTTCTATCAGAACTTTAGGAATAATATAATTCCCAATGTGAGGTGTGATTCTCGAAAGTATGTGATCTCCTGAGAAAAGATACTTCTTTTTTGTATTAAAAAGACAGATATGACCAAAACTGTGTCCTGGGGTCCAAATAACTTCTAAATCTTCTAAAATTCTATCACCATCATTTAAAATTATGTCTGGCTTTTGATACTTACGAAATTGAGGCCAAAAACTAAAAAATTGGACTACTCTTTCTGCCTTCCTTTCATTAAATCCATACTTTATCATTTGGAAGGCTACTTTTTTAGCTTCTTGGTCTAACTCATCCAAATTTTCTTGTTCATTTTCCCATTTCAGGGTCTTAGCAGTGATATCACTCATTAGTATTTTAAGATTTGGATTCATTTGTTTTAAGGTTCCCGCTAGTCCAACGTGGTCAGAATGATTATGTGAAATAAAACAATAGTCAATATCTTGGACAGTTAGGTTAATATCTTTTAGAGCTAAGAAGAACAACTTACTCCAATTACCCATATCCAATCCGGAATCGAACAGAATAATTTTATCTTTAATCTTAAACGTATACAGACTAACGAATCTTACAGCCCATGGGACATCAATCTTAATTTGATAAACATCCTCAATTTGATTGACTTCAGAGTTAAACTTAACAGAATACAAAGTAGAATAAGCTCTTTATAGTATTAAGAATGAAAATTAATCTTAGAATTTGTAATTTTGCATTTTAAAATTTGGTCTTTTTCTGGAAAATGATAATTCCCAAGATTATGAAAATTATTGTATAGGTAAATACAATTAATAATCCAATCCCTAGAGTAATTGGAATGGTTTCAGAAGTGACACCTATTAATGAACCACTATATAGAAGATCACCAAATCCGTCTCCTAAAACAGTTAATTGTAGATATAACTGTTTAGCCCAAAAAGGTGGTGTAAAAAATACAATTGGACTTTCAAATGGTATCATACTTCCTGAGAGAAAGATAAGTATCATAAATACTAGTAAGGAGGCTGCGTTAGCTACCTCAACATTTTTGGATACACTAGCAATAGTAATCCCAAGTCCTACAGCAGACATACCAAACACAACAGCTATTAAGAATCCAATGAATAATTCTAATGGACCTTCAAAATAGAGACCTAGCAGCACATAGCCAATAAAAAACATAATGACTATCTGAAGCATTAGGAATAATGATTCAGAAATTAAGGCTCCTAAAAACATGTTTTTCCTCCCTGTAGGCATAGTGTCTAGACGATCCAACATACCAGATCCTTTATCCTGAGCAAACATAATAGCAGCGTTCATAGTTCCCATACCTATTGCGTACATAATCATTCCTGGAAAACTGTAATCAAAATCAGTTCGTCCAGTGGGATCTTCTTCGGAACCGAACATGAAATAGAACATCACCGTGAACATAATAGGCAAAAGAAGGGAAAAAAAGACATATTGCCAATGTCTTATTTTATCTTTTAAATTTTTAATGGAAATCTGAACGGCTTTATTCTCTAATAATTTCAATCTCGTAATCGCCTCCCAGTTAAGTTTAAAAATACGTCTTCAAGAGAATTTTGCCTAAACTTTATATTTTCAACCTCATCGATATTTTCAATGATTCCTTGTTGTAGGATTTTCACAAGATTTTTTAACCCCCCTTGGAAAGGTATTAATAATGTTTTTCTACCTTTCTTATCATATTCTTTCCAATCTGCCACAAAACTTATTTTTTCTAAATTCTTTTTTGCGGTTTCGACGTCTTCTTGATTTAAAAAAGATACTTCAAGTAAATTATCACTTCCATATTTCTCCTTCAGTTCAGTTGGAGTGCCTTGAGCAATGATTTTTCCTTGATCGATAATAGCAACATAGTCTGAAAGAACATCTGCTTCTTGCATATCGTGAGTCATAAGTATAATAGTTATATCCTCTTTCTTTAAATCCCGAATAAAATCCCATACAAGCCGTCTCGCTTGAGGATCAAGACCGGCTGAAGGTTCATCGAGAAAAAGAATTTTTGGTTCAAATACTAAAGCCATTGCGAGATTTAAGCGGCGCTGCATGCCTCCTGAGAAATGCTTAGACCAGTCTCTCCTTCCAGCTATACCAAATTTTTCTAATAATGCGATTGCCTTTTCTTTTGTTTCCTTACGAGGGATTCCATGCATAGCTGCTACAAATTCCACATTTTCTTCAGCTCTTAGAACCTCATAAATAGTAATATCTTGGGGACATACTCCAATTATTTGTACAATCTCTTTTTTTCCTGTTAAAATGCTATATCCATCAATAAAAGCATCCCCAGATGTTGGTGTGAGAACAGTCGTTAACATCCTTACTAACGTAGTCTTACCTGCTCCGTTTGGGCCAAGAATGCTAAATAATTCCCCTTTCTTAATTTTTAAAGATACACCATCAACTGCTTTAACTTCTTTAAAATGTTTTTTGAGATCTTTTATATCGATAATAACAGAATCTTTAATTTCGCTCATAGTGTTAAAATCACACTGATTCCTTAATATGTACTAAGAGTAAAGCAATAATAATTAAGATTATTCTATTTAAAATATATAAAATTTAAAATTTTTTTTAAATTCTTGTTCTTCCCACAAACATTTATGCGGAAATATTATAAATATCGAGTTCTATTATTCTAATTACACTATTTTAAAAAATAATTCTAATTCAAGAGATGTTAAAACATATGACAAGAAATTTAGAAAAGAGTATATCGAAAATCATCAAGAAAGAAAAATTTCAGGGTAAAATGATACGATACATATCAAAGGTGGGGAAACTTTTACTCTTTGTATTACCTATAGTCTTTTTAATTATTACACTTCTGGCTTTCATTCAAGCACTTGATTTTACATTAAAAATTATTTATTTAGTTATATTGGTCATTTATGCATTTAATTCCGTTATGTTATTATTAGGTGCCAGTTCTACTGAAAGCTCACTTAAAATGAGATTAAAATTTGAACGACAGCGAGGTAGACCAATAGATAGCCTGGATGGATTTGATTTACTTTCAAGCAGCGTTAAAAGAGTCACAAACTTGCTAAAAATTATCTCGTTGATATGTTTTACAGCAATAGTCTTATTTGTGATCATGATCGTGATAGATTGGCTTGATGTAGGATTTGCTGCTGCTGGTTTTGCATTAGTAGGTCTAGGTTTGTCAATACTAATCCGTAGTTTAAACCTTAACATCCATGATGTAAACGGCTTACAAGACTTTTATAAACCAACAACTCATCAAATATTTTTAGATAACTTTTTCGCAGAAATTTTATCAAACCACTTGGATCCAGTAACATTTCTTAAATGGGATGAGTATTTAGGAGAATTGAACAAAATATTAACACCTAGTTTTATACAAAAAATAAAGGAACAGGAAGAAGATGAATTACCCATTACGTTTGCAATAGAGAAAATTCTATTTCTATATTATTTAAAATTCCAAGATGTATTAACTGAAGAACAATTTATTCAAGAATTAAGGGAAGTGATTGATGTAGATTCGGATAATTTTAATGATGAGAAAGGTGTATACGTGGAAGGTGCGTGGTATTTCTCAGCAAATGATATCTATAAACTCTTTAATTATATTAAAAAATTCAATCCTGGTTTTTTCAACATAATCGACCGACTACAGTTAGAATTAGCAGATAATATTGAGAGATTATCGAAAGATCCAATTTATTTGGACTCTACTGCTCAAGAAGTAGTTTATCTTAATTCAGAATTAAATGTATTTTGCTTTTTGTTTAATAACTCTCCCGAGGCTAAAAAATACGCAATCAAAATCAATGCCCCAGGATTTGAGCCCAATAAGTTAAAACTTGATATTGAAGTAGAAGGTAGAGGTACTTTTAATATACCAAATTCACCAATCCCATTAATTTCCTCTGAAGAGAGAGATATTGCGGGAGTTCTATCTACAATGCTGGAAAATGGGGATACAACTTGGTTAACCTTGGAACCAAGAGAAGTGGGAGAACAAACAATCCAAATTTTCTTACTCTCTGAAGATGGCACAATAATAGAAGGAAAGACTAGAACTGTGAAGGTGACAAAGAATATTAAAGATTATCTCAAGAAATTAAGCTCAATCGGTTCATTACTCGGTGGTTTAGCAGTTCCGTTAGCTAGAATACTGCCTTCAATGTTAGCTTAAATTTTTTCTTTTTTTTTAATCAAATATTTTAACTTTTAATATAAAATTTCATATATTTCTACAAAACTATTTCAAATCCCATTAATTTTTAAATATTATTCACCTCGCAAGGTTTTTTTACCTAATTGCGGTATTATTTTTAAGAAAAATAAAAATTGATGAGCCAATTATACCAGATGACACTATTCTTTTAGAAAGTCTATAATGGGTTCAACTTTACTGTTTTACTCTTAAATTCTATTTTTTCCCTAAAACTTAGAGCTTATCGGAGATTCCTATAGTTAATATTGGTGATATTTCTCAAAATTTTAGTAGATAAGTTTAAATATAATTAGTCGACTATTATTGTGGTTTAACTTGATTGCTGAATTTGATCAGAAATTGGAAGTATCCTAATTTATTTGAATACATTAAAGTCGTTCATTAATAAAAAGTGAATTGTGGGTAAAATTGATAGAATTAGAGTTGTATGAATCTGAAGAATTATTCAAGGAACTTATTGAAAATATTAGTAGTGGTGTAGCAATTTATGAGACACTCGATGAAGGGGAAAATTTTATAATTAGAGAAATGAATAAAGCAGGATTACGTATAGGTGAAATAAAACGGGAGGAAGTCGTCGGAAAAAATCTATCCGATTTATTTCCTAACGTAGAAGAGTTTGGATTCGTAGATGCTTTAAGAAGGGTATGGAAAACGGGAAAGTCAGAACGTTCTCCAACTGCTTTTTACCAGGATGACAGAGTCAACGGTTGGACAGAACTTTATATTTATAAATTACCCTCTGGTAGATTAGTTACAATTTTTGACCGACAATCGGAGCTTATTGAAGCTAAAGAAATTATTAAACAGAAGAAAGTAGAATATGATTTATTGAAATCTGAGAATGAAAAATCGGTGATTTTGGAAAGTCTTCTAGAACATATAGTATATCAAACTACAGATAACACTATTATCTGGGCTAATAAAGCTGCCGCGGCCTCTGTAAGTACTTCTCCAGAAGAATTAACCGGACTTAAGTGTTATCAGGTTTGGAACGATCGAGAAGAACCATGTGACGGATGTCCTGTAGTAAAATCATTAAAAACTCAAAAACCAGTAATAAATGAAATTATAACTCCAGAGGGGAGAATATGGCGTGTAGCAGGTTATCCTGTAAAGGATTTAAATAATAATATAATTGGAGTTGTTGAAGCTACTCTAGATATTACAGAAAAAAAAATTGCTGAACAAAAAGTAGAGGAACGAAGTGAAGCATTATCCGTCTTAAATAAAATAATAACTTTAGGGAATGAGTCCACAAATCTTCAAGAATTTTTAGAAAAATCTTATGATCAAGTGCTTGATACAGTAGGTTTCGACAGAGGAGGAATTTATCTT
Source organism: Candidatus Hodarchaeota archaeon (assembly GCA_048886685.1). Taxonomy (GTDB): domain Archaea; phylum Asgardarchaeota; class Lokiarchaeia; order Sigyniarchaeales; family SOKP01; genus Loki-b32. The sequence goes on along the minus strand of JBHLKM010000007.1, from coordinate 20,818 downwards.
TATAATCCTGAAACTCATCATAATATACTAGTGCTTCACAAGAATGTTCATCCTGACTTTATTGCCGCGGTTGAAGATGTCGATATATCAGAAGGTCTTTTTAGTACTGTATTTGACAAGAATAATTTGTTTTATATCGAAGATTTCTCTGAATTCATGAAAGGTTCAAAAGAATTAGGAGTTCATTCCGCTGCAATTGTTCCACTCCGTTCAAAGGACAAATATGTAGGAAGTATGAATGTAGGGGCCCCTACTCATCAAATTCTTTCTGAAAATGAATCAGAGTTATTGGTCGCGATTGGTAAACAAATGGGAATTATCATTCAGAAATTTGAATCTGAAAAATTACTTAAAGAATCGGAAGAAAAATATCGAAAAGCCTATTATCAAGCTAATCTCTATAGAGATATTTTTGCTCACGATATTAACAATATTCTCCAAAATATTCAATCTTCAGCGGAACTTAGCTCTCTTTATTTGAATAATCCTGAAAAACTCCATACATTGAAAGAATTATATGATATTATAACTGAACAAATTGAAAGAGGCAAAAAATTAATTGATAATGTCAGAAAAATAACCAAAATAGATGAGTCAGAAATTAATCTAGAAAAAATTGAATCTTTTCGATTGTTAGAGAAAGCAATTGAATATGTTAAAACTAGTTTTCAAGCAAGAGATATAGATGTTCAAATTAATATTTCAGAAAAGAAGCTCTACGTAATTGCAAATAATCTCTTATTAGATGTATTTGAAAATATACTGATAAATGCCGTTAGACATAACAACAAACCCAAAATTCAAATTAATGTAGATATAAGTAAAGATTATTTAAAGAATACGAAATACATTAAAATGGAATTTAAAGATAATGGTATGGGTATCTCAGATTATCGTAAGAAAAGTATATTCGAGAAAGGAAAACGTAAAAATCTAAAAAGCAAAGGAATGGGTCTTGGTCTATCTCTCGTCAAAAAAATTCTTGAGAGTTATAAAGGTGATATTTGGGTTGAAGATAGAGTGCAAGGAGATTATAAACAAGGAAGTAATTTTGTAATATTGCTCCAAGAAGCCCGGTAGAAGTATAATTTCACTTTTTCATCTTGATTTAGACTATTCACCCTTACTGTATTTATTTAAATTATTAATATAAAATTTAAAAGTGATATAGATAAAAATGAAATTATGGAAACATATGACTTAGTAGTTATTGGAAGTGGCGCAGGATTAAATGTTTTAAATGTTGGGCTTCAAGTAGGAATGAAATGTGCTCTTATTGAAGATACAAAATTGGGAGCTACTTGTTTGACTAGAGGATGTATTCCCTCAAAAGTATTGGTTCATCCTGCGGATTTAATTCGAGAGGCTCAACATGCAAGCAAAGTTGGAATCCATTTCAATATCGAAAAGATTGATTGGGAATTAATCTCAAAAAGAATGTGGTCGCAAATTGATGAAAGCAAGCAAATTGAGGAAGGTTTATCTCAATTATCAAATCTTACTTTATGCAAAGGCATTGGTGAATTTGTTGGAGAATATGAAATGGAAGTCAAATCTATTAATGGAAAGGAAACGTTAGGGAGATTTAAAGGAGAGAGGTTTGTTATTGCATCAGGAGCCCGTTCTTTTATACCACCAATTGAAGGTTTGGAAGAGGTTGGATATATAACTAATAGAAGTTTTTTCGGTGATAAATTCCCAAAACAACCTTGGAAAAGTTTGATAATAATTGGAGGTGGAGTAATAGCCGCCGAGTTTGCTCATATTTTCTCAGCGATGGGAACAGAAGTAATAATACTAGAGATGCTCCCTCGATTAATACCAACTGAAGAACCAGAAATAAGCCGATTTTTAGAACAAAACTTTAAGAAATACATGGCATTATATACGAATCATAAGGCTATCAAAGCAAAAGGAAAAAAGAAATTGAAAACAATTATCGCCCAAAATATGCAAACTGGTAAAGAAATTGAAGTATCGGCAGAAGAGATCTTAATTGCTACTGGGCGTCGCTCCAATGCAGATTTATTAAAGGTAGAGAGAACTGGAGTTGTAACTGATGAAAAAGGATGGGTAAAAACTAATCAATACCTAGAAACGAATAAAAAAAACATTTGGTGTATAGGAGACGCTAATGGACTTTATCAGTTCCGCCATAAAGCAAATTATGAAGCAGAAATTTGTGTTAATAATATATTTGGACCCGAAGAGCAAAAGAGATCTGTAGATTATTCTGCGGTGCCATGGGCAATCTTTACATATCCCCAAGTAGGACATGTTGGGATGACTCAAGCAGAAGCGATTGAAAAAGGACATGAGATTTATGTTGCGATGAAAAATTACTCCACTGTTGCAAAAGGTTTTGCTATGGGCTTTGAGAACGATGATGTGGATAATGGATTTTTTAAATTAATCGTTGATAAATCGTATAAAATATTAGGTGCTCACGTTGTAGGACCGAATGCCGCTATTTTGGTTCAACCTTTTGTATATTTAATGAATTCTGGTTTTACTTGTACATTACCAGAATCTCATGTTGAAAGCAATATTCCTAAATTAGAAAGAGCATGTCCAGAAGCAGGCTCATTTATGCCTATATATAATTCGATGGTTATTCATCCTTCCCTGAATGAAGTTACAGGGTGGGCAATAGGTAACTTGAAACCAATTAATATTAAAATGGAGCATCATGAGCATCATCATGATTAAAACTAGAAAATAGGCTTATTTTACCTTTTCTTCTAGATCTCTTAATATTCTTTTTAAAGTTTTGTAAAAACTCAATCTTAAATAAATAATCCTTATCATTTAATTAACTTATTTGTAGAAAACAATAAATGGTGTTTCCATGGAATTTGATATTGAAGGTGAGATTTTACCTTCAAATATAATAGAAACTACAAAAAATAATCTCCAAAATCTTTTTAATTCAATGGAAGATTTAATTTTTGTATTAGATTTTGAATCTCGAATACTTCATGTTAATTCAATTGTATTAAAAAGATTAAATTATTCTAAAGAGGATTTAATTGGGAAAAGCGCTTTAAAGGTCCATCCCCCTGATCAGCGTGAAGAAGCTGCTATGATAATAAAAGAAATGATCGAGGGTAAGCGAGAGACATGTCCCATACCTTTACTTACTAAAGATGGAGACCTTATTCCTGTAGAAACCAAAGTAACGAGAGGAAAATGGGGAAATAGGAATGTTTTATTTGGAATTAGCAGAGATATCACTGAGCGGAAAAAAGCAGAAGAAGCACTAAAAGAATCTGAAAAGAAATATCGAGATGCATTTGGTCAAGCTAAACTATATAAAGAAATTTTTGCTCATGATATTAATAACATCTTACAAAATGTACAATCCTCATTAGAATTAAGTTCCCTATATATTAAAAATCCAGAAAAATTCAGTATTGTTAAAGAACTGTATAGCATCATTAAAGAACAAGTAGCTAGAGGATCTAAATTAATAAATAACGTTCGTAAATTATCCACAATTCAAGAATCAGAATTTAAATTAAAGCCAATAAAAGTAAACTCCATTTTAAAGGAGTCGGAAAAATTCCTTTACCAGAGTTTTCAGACTAGAAAAATTAATTTTAAATATTCCTATAATAAAGTAGATTACATTGCTCATGCTAATGAATTGTTATTAGATGTCTTTGAAAACATATTACTCAATGCAGTAAGGCATAATAGTAATGTAAATGTGAATATTGAAATCAAAATTTCTAAGGAAGAGATTGAAGGAATTAGATACCTTAAAGTAGAATTTATTGATAATGGGGACGGAATTGAAGATGTTAGGAAAAAACATATTTTTCAAAGGGGATCCAAAGAAAAATCTTCTAATGGTGGCATGGGGCTTGGATTATCACTGGTGAAAAAAACAATCGATCGTTACAACGGAAAAATTTGGGTAGAAGATAGAATAAAAGGGGATTATAGAAAGGGGAGTAATTTTATAGTTTTAATACCTGAAGCAATCTAATGTAAATCCTCATACTCATTATTTTTAATATTTAGAGAATAATTGTTACCATCAATTTTATAGAGGCTTAAATCAATATTATGATCAGATGGTATCTAAAAATAATAGGATCCCTAGAAATAGCACCATAGGTCAAGTTTTTACTCCAGATTATGTCGCAGAATTTATGGTAAAAAATGTTATTAGTTTTATTAAAAATAACAAAAATTACACTCATGCTTTAAAAGTCTTAGAACCAGCAGTAGGAGAAGGAGTTTTTTTAAAATACCTTATCCAAAATGAGTTTTCAAATATTTTTGCCTATGAAATGGATTTAACCCTTAAACATTTCCTTTTAAACTCCTTTCCAAAAGTTAATTTTAAGTTTGATAATTTTTTAGGATCAGAAAAAAGTGAAAAATTTGACATAATAATTGGAAATCCACCTTACTTAGGTCAAAACTATAATGCTGATGTTTTTCAAGATTATGTATCAAAATACCCGATTTGTGCAAAATATTTTGTAGGAAACATGGATTTATTTTATTATTTCCTTCATATAGGCATAGAAAAACTGAATCCAGGGGGAATTATCTCTTATATTACCACAAATTATTGGATTACGAAATCCCAAAAAACAGGGATAAAATTATTGAAACCTCACATAATAAATGAATGCTTCTTTCTTCAATATATTGATCTAACACGTTTACAAATATTTGAGGGAGCAAGAGGACAACATAATTGTATTTTTGTTTTACAGAAAAAAACTGAAGAAGAAAAACTGGAGAAAAAAAACATAGACATTCAAATAATCCAAATTGTAGGAGATAATAGAACTAAAAGATCACATGAGTTATTTAATCAAAAAATCTTTGAAGATTTAATACGCAATAATGTTTCATCGTTTATTAGAAGATATAATTCTGCTTTATCTAATAGGGATTTGAGTCATGATAAAAGCTGGAATTTAATCTATCCACAAGAAGTTAAAAGTGTGGTACATAAAGTTGAGACATATTGTAAATCCAATGGAAAAATCTTGAGATTAAAAGATTTTTTCATTATGCGCAATGGCTTAATCTTAATCAATGATAATATCTTTATCTTGAAAAAAGGAAAAGAATTAAAAATTGAAAATGACAAATGGTTTCTTAAAGTTAACGGAGATTATACTAAACTTAGTGAAAGCGAGCAATCACGGCTTAAGAAAGTATACAAAAGCAAATCGATTCAACAATATGGGTATAATTCTGAAGATAACATTAGTTATATTATCTATTTTAATAAGAATGAATTTATAAACCAAAATCCTATCGAGCGTAATAGGTCGCTTGAGCAGAAATACCCCACTCTTTCCAGATATTTGAAGCAATATGAGACGAAATTACGAGAGATTTTGATAAATGCAAAAGAAAATCCCGAAAATTTTTATTATCCAAGAAGAGGTTCTTTTATACGAAAATTAGAGGAAGATGGAAAAGAAAACTTAGTTGATCTCGAACCTTTTTATGATGGGAGCCCAAAAATCTTCTTAAAATATATTTCAAATGAAAATATTTTCGGTTATTCCACCGATCCTTACTATGCTACATCTGATACCTATTTTCTATGGTCATTAGCAGCTAAAGCAATTGATTACTTGTTCATTATTGCTTATTTAAATTCTAAACTTGTTTCTTTTTTATTTAAAGCTAAAAACATTCACATTAAAAGAAGTAAGACAAAACTTGAACATGGATTACCAATACCACATCTGGAGAATTTTAAAACTGAAGATAAATGCGTTATTATAGATCTAATAAAACTTCTTACTTTTCGAATCGTTAATAACTCTAAAAATAATCAATTCAAAAAAAGATTAGAAGCTTTATTAGGCAAACTGAGCTCTATTGGTTTTTACTCCTCTCAGATAAATTACCAATTTAAAGAAGAATTAATTAATGCTTTTGAAAAAAATGATAAGACTGATTTAAAAAAAATAATTGACACTCTATTTTTCTTGCTCTTTAACTTAGATAAAAATAAAATAGACAATTTATTAAACAAATATTATCCGTAATAATGAAACTAAAATCCGGTGCCATCCTTCTTTATTTTTCAGAATCGATAGGTTTTTATAGATCAAATGTTATTGTAGATATGTGGTTGTCAAGAAAAAATTGACGTAAAATAAAAATTAAGGTGGTAATTGATGAGGGATGATTTTGAAGATTTTATTAATAAAATAAGGAAGTATTTTAAATTAAACTCTGATATGTTTGATGTAGATTTTTTATTTATTCCAGAATCAGAAATTAATTTAGGAAAAAGGCCCAATGATGAGAGAGTAAAAGGATTTAAAATATCATACCATTTCGAGTCAGGAATGGACAAACCAGAAATAAAAATTGAAGGGAATCTTGAAGATAAAAATATTCATGAGTACCTAAAAAATGTTGATTTGTCCAAGGATCCTAAATTACAAGATTTATATAATTCACAATCTAAAAAAGAAATTGATGCAAGCAAATTGTCCTTAGAGACAACTCAGCTTAAGGAAGGTGATTTTGAGACTCATATTATAGAACCATATACCGAAATATGCGACAATGAAGGACTTTCAGAAATATTGATTGAAATTCCAGGGATGGCTAAAGATAATGTCAAGATTGAATTTGAGGATAGGGGAAGAAAATTAGTATTTACAGCAGAAAATGGGAAACGTTCATTCATGAAATCGATACCTTTACCGTTTAAATCTTCATTAATGGAATGTGAAATGGAAGTAAATAATGGCATAGCAGTAATAAAGGTAAGAGAAGCAGTTAAATAATTTTTTTCAATAATTATATTTGAAATATAGATAAAATTAAAAAATGAAATGATGATGTAAAAATGAGCGGGATTACTCGTGAATATAAGGGAAATGGAAGAAAAGTAAGAATCTGGGATGCATATAAGGGTGATGCGGGGAGAGGAAGAATAAGGATTGATCCCAATGTAATAGAAGAAATGAACCTTAAAACTGGAGATGTTATTGAAATTGCTCATCCTATGGCTGGAAAAAAAACTGCCGCGCTATTATACCCTGGAAAAGATGAAGATAGAGGTACTAATACAATCCGAATAGATTCTTCATTAAGAAGAAATTTACTTGCATCTTTAGATGATATCGTAGAAATACAGAAAATTGATGCTAGTTTAGCCGATAGAATAACGTTTGCTGGGGTGGAGGAATCTGTCATCTTAAGAAGATCTGAACAATTAGTTCGAATGCTAGAAAATCGTGTTATTACCAAGGGTGATATATTAAGTTTTAATGCAATGGGTAGAAGGATCGATTTTATAGTTGTTGACTTCTTTCCTAAAGCTGCTGCTGTCAGAATCCATTTAGATACAAAAATTACGATATCTGAGAAGACTCACAAGGAATTGATAGAATTAGAAACTAGAAGAGTTACTTATGAAGATATTGGTGGTTTAGAGGAAGAAATTCAAAAAATACGTGAAATGATTGAATTACCCATAAGACATCCTGAATTATTTAAACGGATAGGAATTGATCCCCCAAAAGGAGTTTTACTTCATGGTCCACCTGGTACAGGAAAAACTTTACTCGCAAGAGCAGTCGCATATGAAACTGAAGCACATTTTATAACAATAAGTGGACCTGAAATTATGAGTAAATTCTATGGTCAAAGTGAAGAAAATTTAAGAAAATTGTTTGAAGAAGCAAAAGATATGGCTCCCTCAATAATTTTTATCGATGAGCTTGATTCAATTGCGCCTAAAAGAGGAGAAGTCACTGGTGAGGTGGAAAGGAGAGTCGTGGCTCAATTACTTTCATTATTAGATGGGCTAGAAGGAAGAGGAGAAATTATAGTTATTGGAGCAACAAACCGAGTAAATGATATTGATCCGGCACTTCGACGGCCTGGTAGGTTTGATAGAGAAATTGAAATTGGAGTTCCAGATACAGATGGTAGGTATGAAATCTTATTAATTCATACTCGTGGTATGCCCTTACATAACGATGTTGATCTACGACTTATGGCAGAAAAAACGCACGGTTTTGTTGGTGCAGATGTAGAAGCGTTAGCAAAAGAAGCAGCTATGTTGGCAATAAGAGAAATCCTTCCAAAAATTGATTTAGATAAACCAATTCCACCTGAAATCTTAATAGATCTCCAAATTAATATGAAAAACTTTCAATCTGCCTTAAACAGCATTGAACCTTCAGCTTTAAGAGAAGTATTAATAAGTCAACCTACCGAGACATGGGAAGACATAGGTGGGTTAGAAGATGCTAAACAACAGCTAAGAGAGATTATCGAATGGCCATTGAAATATCCAGAATTATATTCCCACTTGAATTCAAAACCTCCAAATGGTATCCTTTTATTTGGACCTCCTGGAACAGGAAAGACATTATTGGCTAAAGCATTAGCTCATGAAAGTGAGGTAAATTTCATTTCTGTTAAAGGTCCAGAGTTTTTATCAAAATGGGTTGGTGAAAGTGAAAAAGCTGTTAGAGAAACGTTTCGAAAAGCGAGAGCTGCAGCACCCTGTATCATATTTTTTGATGAAATCGATGCAATCGCTGGAATACGTGGACGATTTGCGAGCTCTCAAGTTACTGAGCAAGTTGTATCACAGTTACTAACAGAAATGGATGGTCTAGAAGGATTAAAAGATGTAATCTTACTCGCAGCAACTAATAGACCTGATATGCTTGATCCTGCTCTTTTACGTTCAGGAAGGTTTGGAAGACATATAGATATACCTATGCCAGATAAAGATGCGCGAATAGAGATATTTAAGATTCATCTTAGAAACAAACCACTAGCATCTGATGTGAATATCAATCAATTAGCACATGATTTAGAAGGTTATACTGGGGCTGACATTCAAGCAATATGTGAAGAAGCAACACTTCTCACTATTCGTAAGGCAGTATCAGATTCGAGTGTAAATACTAAAGATGCTGATTCCGTAAGAAAAGTGAAAATCTCTCGAGCGGAATTCGATGATGCTCTGGAAAAAGTTTTAAAATCTGCTGATAAAGCGAAAAAATCTCATGAAATGTATTCTAAAGAACCTTCCGAAGAATTGTATAGATAAAAAAAGTAAATAAATGTGAAATTAAAAATAAAAAAAGAGGTGTAATCCTGTTGGAATTAGAAGAACAAAAAGAAAGGGGTTTATTCCTTAGTTTAGATAATTTACTTGAAATATTAGGTAATCCAACACGGAGGATTATTTTATCGAAGTTAGCAAAAGTCCCTCTTGGAGCTTCGGAGTTAGCGGCTTCATTTGGGAAAAAGATTTCAAGACAGGCAATTCACTCTCAACTTAAAATGCTCTCAGATTATGGTATAATAGAAAGTTATGGTGAGGATCCAAGAAATATTAAATATCGAATTAAGAGTAATCTATCTTTAAGAATCAATGTCACACCAGATTACTATAATATAAACTATAATGTATCCAAAATTGATGATACAAGAGAAAATTTAGAACTCAGAAATACAGGTTTTCATGTTGATTATCAAAAAATTAAAAGTCCTGATCAAAAATTCAGATTTTTAGGGGAAAAAATAAGAGAAATAGAGCAGAAAACAAATATTTTAGAAAAGGAAAGAAATGCTTTATTACGCGATAAAGAATGCTTTATAGTTGAGCTTAAAAGCTTAATGACTGAACTATACGAAGATAATCTCAAAACTAAAGAACAACCTAATCTGGAAAAAGAAATATTTTATACACTTTTTTACAATCCAGCTAAATATTTCAAAAGGATTAATATCGATAAATTAGTGGATGATATGTTCTTTTCTGAGATGGGACCAATCCGTAGAGATATGACAAAAGTAAATATTCGGCACTTACTTAAAGATTTAACCAGCATGATGGATTTTCTAAAAGAAGACGAAGATGATTGGTTTTTTGATATATAGTAATGATATATGGATATAAGATATAGTGAGGTATTTAAAATAGATTTTGAAGAGTTGAAAAAAGAAATGCCAGAAATTTTCGAGCGAGTAAAGAAAGACGTTCGAAGAGTAACTGGTCGACAAAGAGCAGGTCTTACTTTAGGATTGGTCGAAATGGGAATGTATAGAGGTGCTTTTATAGGTGGTATGCATTTCTCTCCAGGAACTGATATTGTCATGAATAAAACACCTTTAAAAATACTCCTAGATCAACAACCCTATCAAATTGTTTGGGCTTACACCTACCATATTCTTTTACATGAATATGTGCATTCTTTAGGCGTATTAAATGAAAGGCAGTGTAGGGATATTACATTGAGAATAAGCGAAGAAATATTTAAGGATGCAGATCATCCTGCAGTTTTGCTCGCAAGGAAGGGTATAGGAACATTCTTTCCTAATTTAAGGTTAATTTATGCTCCTCCAGATCTTAAACCTGATGGCATTCCAATAGAATATATTTATGATTTTGATCAAACAAGTTACGATTATTATTCATAAGTGAAAGAAATATTACATAGGTTCATCAAAAGAAACTTATTTTTAGAGCTCAAAATCTAATAATATTAAATGTTAATCGGTCTTGACATATTTAAACAATTATTTAATGTACTTATTAATTTCTTATGTGTAAAGGGTTTATCTAAAAAACCTATAGCTCCTTGAAGATAAACCTTCTCTTTTATAGTCATATCTGCACTTGCAAAGATAATCTTTGAGGTTTTATCAATTTCTAAAATTGCTTTTAAAGCATCAATTCCATCCTTTATGGGCATTCGATAATCTAAAATAATAATATCAGGTTTTTCATTAAATTTTATAAACATTTCAATCGCTTCAACACCATTATTTGCGATACCCATTACCTGAAATCCAGATATTTCAAGAAGTAATTCATACAACCTTTGAAGATCCCTGTCATCCTCAGCAATGAAAATTTTTATTATTTGGAACGCCTCCCATCTGATATAAAATCTAGTAACCCCTTAAAGCAAGATTTTACTGCTTCTACACTCAACCTAAACTTATTTATAATATCAAAACAAAATAAAATTTATTTGCAAATCAAGTACAGAAATTTTCATATTTATGGTTAACTATTTACAAAAATGTTATTTACAATGACTGAACTAATAGTTTAAAACTTTCATTTCTTAGATTCTTACAAGTTAAAAAATATCATAGATAAATTTTTTTTCTTAAAGTGTTATATCACTATAGTGAACAATAAAATTAATTTAATAGATGAGTTGATTATTTAAAATTTCAAAAACTTCTCAAGATAAGAATATTGAAATAGAAGAAATAGAAATCCAAAAAGATATAGAAGTGACCCAAGATCAATTAATCCTTAAATGGAACTATCAAAATGTAGATAAAAGGTTATTATATGACATAAAAAAGTGTATAGGATGTTCTTTATGCAAATTAATCTGTCCAACTGATGCTATTGAACTCGGACCGATACCTGAAATTGCTCAAGAAATTCTAGATGATACAAACCCAAAAATATTAATTGATCATGAGAAATGCTGTTATTGCATGCTTTGTGCTGTTGTTTGCCCAAATGATGCATTTCATGAGAATATAAAACCTGAGGGATATATCGATTTGAAACAGTATCCAACTATCGGTAAATTTTATAAAATTGATATGAGTAAATGCATTGAAGACAAAAAAAATGAGGTATGTCTCTTATGCTTGGAAGTTAGAGATAGAAATCATATAGAAAGCTATTATAAAATCGAAAAAGAATGCCCAACTCATTGTTTCTCAATAGATTCTCCCTTAAAAGGAGAAGTTATCATTAAAAAAAACATGCTACACAAGTGTGATCCCCAAGGGTGTAAAGCTTGTGTTAATATATGCCCCACCGAATCTTTCTTTATCCCTGAAAAAGCGGAAGATGTTAAAAAATATGGAAAAATTGCCTGTAATGAAGATGAGTGCTTCTATTGTGGAGCATGTGAAAATTCCTGTCCTGATGACCTGATAATAGTTGAACGGAAAGATATTATAATTAAGGATCCTCTAAAAGTAGGCAATTATCCATGGATTAAAGGTTGGATAAAAAGTATCAAAGAGATCTTTCGCAAAAGATTAATTACTGGAAAAGAACAAATTTCAATTCCGATTATTGAAGAGGAAGTTAAAAAGATAAAAGAAAAGATTCAAGAAGAAGTTCCTCAATTATCTAAAGAAGACCGAAAAAAGTTAATGGAGCTTAATGAAAAAGTACAAACACTCCTTAAATCTTCAAAAATCCGATATTGGATAAAGGATAAAAAGACTGATAAAATCAGAAAAGAACTAAATAAAATCTTGAACAAATAGTTTTTTCCTATTTTTTCATTCTAAAAACTATAACAGCAAGTGCCAAAAACACCCCAGTTAATAAAATCATGATTAAGAAATCCATGAAAAACATATCTATGCCAAACCCATTAATCATAATTGCTCTGCTAATTCTTATCGAATACGTCATAGGAATAAAATATGACACATATTGAAATACTACAGGAAATGAATTTATAGGAAAAAGAAATCCTGAGAAAAACAATGAAGGAATTAGAATCAATGGGATGAATTGAAATGCTTGCAGCTCATTTCGGGCAAAGGTTGAAGCAAAAATACCTAGCCCAACACAGGACATTGCGTAGATAAAGAGTATTAAAAATAACAACAGAACATTCCCAACAATATGGATTTGAAAGAATATTATTGAAATTGCTAGTAAAAGTGCGCTTTGGACTAATGCGATTAATGAGTTCCCCAATAAATATCCTATCATCATTTCTGATTTGGAAGTGGATGTTAACTTAACTCTATACAAAGTTCCCGTCAGTCTTTCCTTAGTAAAACCCCCAGTAACAGTTAAAATCATAAATAACAAGAGTGCAAAACTGAGAATTCCTGGTCCAAGAGAATCAATTGGTCTTAAATTTGGATCTCCCGCAATATAGATGAGATTTAATTCTAAATGAGATTCTTCTCCTGATATCTCATTTATCACCGATCCAATAGCTTCTGAGATGGCTCCTATTACGGAACTTATCGTCTGTGGATCACTTCCATCGATATATGTTGCTATTGAGATATGATTTGAAAAATTCAGCATGTCCTCTGTAAAATTTATAGGAATTACGATCAACGCATAGTAATCATTTCCTCCATAAATTTGTAAAATTTCTTTCGAAAGATTAAATGTGATTAAATTTACCAATTCGACATCCACTCTATCATCTTCCTCAAGGAATTTTATGAATAATTCAGAGAATTTTGTGTCATTTATCCCCATATGAGGGATACCCTCTCCACCTTCATCAAAATTTACAATTTTAATTGGTACATGTCTAACTGGTTGTCCAAAAGCATATCCAAAAAGAAACATCATAAGGATAGGCATGAAGATAAGTAATCCTAATGACCGTTTATCGTGTAATAATGCTTGAAGATTCTTTCGTGTAATTGCCATAATTCTCTTCAGACTAATGGTCATTTTCCTATCCCTCCTAAATTTTCTTCCCTCTTTTCCTGATGAGTGTAATGGATAAAAACCTCCTCCATATCTGGTAATCTTTCCAGATTTTTGAGTCTTTTTACCTTTTCCATTAACTCTAAGGGTGTTCCAGAGATTAATATCTTCTTATTCATTAAACCAATTCGATCACAATTGATTGATTCTGCTAAATAATGAGTTGTAATGAGAATTGTAACTCCTCTTTCTGTTGAAATTTTCTTAAAATAATTCCAGAATTCGATTCTAAGTTCAGGATCAATCCCAACAGTAGGTTCATCTAAAATTAGAATTTCTGGTTCATGTAGCAATGCAACCGCAAGGGAACATCTTCTTTGCATCCCTCCTGAACATTTGGAGATTAACCTCTTTTTATATTCTGTGAGGTTGATCAAATCAAGGACTTCTTGGATACGAGAATTAATAATAACTTTGGGAATTTTATATATTTTTCCAAAAAATTTAAGATTTTGCTCAACTGTTAGATCTAAATATAGAGATAGCTCTTGGGGCATATAACCGATTTTATGATAGACGTCATTAATCTTTTTCGGGATTTTTTTTCCAGCAATAGTTATTTGAGCTCCTGGATCTGGATTTAGAATATCTAATAGTACTAAGATAGTTGTCGTTTTTCCAGAACCATTAGGTCCAATGAGGCCATATATCTCACCTTTTTGAATATCAATCTCGAGATTCTCTACAGCCTTAAAACTTCCAAAAGATTTTGAAAGACCTGATACTTTTATCATATTTTACTATAAAAAAGTTTAATTTTTTGCATTATTTGTGTCTCTCATAAAATTTATAATATTCCAGTAATAACTGAGAAAAAATTCCTGACTTAATTTTTTTCTTAAAAATCTCCTTGTTTAAATAGATTTAATAATAATTAAATTAAGTCTAATAAATATTTGTAAAAGATTTTATCGAGGAAATATAAATGAAATTGATTTTAAAGGTTAAAAACAAAAAAAGGAAAAGACTGGTCGCTTGGATTCAAAAACATAAGGATTTTGATGACAATATTCAACAATTATTTAGGTTTTTCAAAGATAAAATCACTTTTTCAAAATTGAGCAGGGTTATGAAATATTACATTGTATCTTCAGAAAATCCCGGGATAATCTTATCATTATTTTCTACACTACAAGATTTAATACCTGAAATTTGTTTTGACTCATAAGATTCATTAGAATTGGAGGAAATAGTTAATAACTAGCCTTTTTTATTAAAATGGGAGAGGGGGGATTTGAACCCCCGACCCCTTGGTCCCAAACCAAGATTCATGCCGTAGAGAAAACCCTACAGTATCATACCAAGCTAGACCACCCTCCCTTTGAGAAATTAGCTTTTCTTTCTAGAGTTTTAATTCAATTCCTCTTATTTTAGAGAGATAAATAGAAAATTAAATAGGTAATCTTATTTATATAATGGTATAGATAATTAAAATTAATATTCTAAAAAAGTTTTACCGTTAATTGTTGATGTTTTTCTTTTTTATTTAAATATATTAATATTGATATAAACTAAAGTAGAAATAAAATATCATAGTGAAAAAAATGGTTAGTGAATGGTTGAATACATCTGAAATTATTGACGAAAATGCAAAAAAACCATTTCATCGACTTGGTTAATGCCCTTATGGTAAATTAGTAGAAGAATTTCCAATAAGAGAGAAAACCGTTCACTTTACTTGTAAAGTATTTTATCATGATTGCCCTGTTTTTTATCATATTGAAATTGCTTCTGAAGAATATGGACAAGAAGATTATGAAAAAGAAATTGATCATCTTTATAATAAAGGAGGAATAGACGAAGTTTTTTCCAAAGATAAGATTGCAGAATACTGGTATAATATCGGCTCAGCCCTTAAAAATATAATAAAAAATTTTGCTTGAAAAAGGAAAAATTTTTCGTTACGATTAATTTAGAAGTTACTAATTTATTTAATAGTTAGTATCTATGAATGTGCTTTTAATTTCAAAATGAAAAGAATTATCTATTTAATGAAGATTGGTGAGATAAGCCAGTCAATTTTAAGTAATTTAAAAAAGAATTTGGAGGATGAATTTAATAAATTTAATATACGAGTTGATATCTTCCAAGAAAGTATGAAATTAAGAGATGCTGAATACGACGTAGAAAGAAACCAATATAAAGCACCTAAAATATTAAGAAGATTAATTGAAAGAGCCAAAAATGAGAGATCTTTCAGGATTCTAGGAATTTTGGATAAAGATATTTATACTAAGAGCTATAATTTTATTTTCGGAATAGCTAGAAGAGGATCCTATGCTGCATTAATATCGGTAGCACGTCTTAGAGAAAACTTTTATATTAATAATACTATAATCCATAGGAAACAAGAGACTACAAAAAAATTTGAGAAAAGAATATTAAAGGAAGCAATTCACGAGCTTGGCCACACATTTGGTTTACCCCATTGTTATAATAATTGTGTAATGCGATTTTCAAATAGCCTTGCGGATACAGACAACAAACCTGCAAAATTTTGTAGTTCGTGTTTTCTAAAAATGCAAACTATCTTATTGTAATGAACTTTCCATTCTTAAAACCGTTTTTCAAATGTACGGTAAAGCTCTTCACTTAATCTCAAGATTTTCTTGTGATTCTTAACCAACCTTATTAGATCATTTGAAATGTTTTTCATACCAAAATAAGCTCCAGCTAAACTTCCACCTATTGCCCCAACTGTATCACTATCTCCACCAGCAGTCGCGAGTTCAAAAATACAATCTTCAAACGAAGATAATCTCTTTAAAAAAATAAAAAGTGCGCATACCACGGTGCTTATAGTATATGGATGCACAAAAGCTTGACCAATATATTGTTCAATAAAATATGGAGATTTTACTCCTGCTTGAGAAAATTTTATTAAACCAGCCTCAATTGGCATATCTAAATTATCTTTTAATTTATATAGAATTCCAATAAATTCTTCCCAAATATCTTCTTGAGAACCAGAAATTGAAGAAATCATAACTTCAAAAAGCTCATCTTCAGAAAAGCCAGTTTCTGGACTTTTATCAATCAAATAAGCAATTGCCCTAGCAATTACGACAGCACCAGCCGAGGCTGCAGGATGTGAATGAGTAATTATACTAGATTTAATTGCTGTTGTTTTTAATCCTTTTAAGTCTTGGCAATAAAATAAACCTATGGGTGCTATTCTCATTACAGTACCATTCCCTCCCGAATTTGAAGCTGCTTCTTTCCATGGTACACCATACTTTAACTTTCTAATTGAGGATATACAACCATATCCCGGACCTATTGGAGGATCATCTAGCCATCTCACATATTCTTTAATGAAATGATAGGTGTTGAAACCATTTCCTTGAATAAGCGCTTTCGCTGTATGTATTGTTAATTGCGTATCGTCGGTATATGTTCTGAAAACGTCTTTATACTCGTTTATAAATTGACTAAAATCCTGAAAATAGGAGTAAATATCTTTCCGAAGCTTTCCTTGAAAGGGACAACCCAGAGTGTCACCAATTGCCACCGAAATCAACGTTCCTTGAAATTTATCTAAAAGATTTATCGACATTGTATTTAATATTAAGCTAAAGATTATTAAATAGTCAGTGTGAGATCTTATAATTTTTTGTATAATCTTATCTTGATTTTTTCTTTAAACATGAACGAAAAGAATATTGTTTAAACTCTAACAAAAAAGCCCACAGAGTTATTAAAAAATCTTATATATGAACTTTACTAATTATTGTTTTAATTTACGATTAAATTCGAATAAAGGAGTTTCATATGCCTAAGATAGATAAAATAAAAAATGTTATTACTGCTATGATTACACCCTTTAATGAAGATTTCTCAATAGATGAAGAGAAATATAGGGAATTTATAAGATTTCAAATTGAAAACGGTTGTGAAATATTAACTATGGGTACCACGGGTGAAAGCGCGACTTTATCTCACGAAGAACATCATCAAGCCATGGATATTGCAGTCGATGAAGCAAGTAAAAGTAATAAAGATCCATTTGTTTTGGCAGGAGCAGGTAGCAATTCTACTAAAGAGGCAATTTCTTTAGCACAGTATGCTGAAAAGATTGGAGCAGATGGCTTATTAATAGTAGTCCCTTATTATAATAAACCTGTTCAACATTCATTAATAGACCACTTTTCAGCCATAGCTGATTCGGTGTCTTTACCAATAATCTTATACAATGTCCCAAGTAGGACGGGGAGAAACTTAGAACCGGAGACTGTGTCAAAATTAGCATATTCTAAAGAGAACATCATTGGGATAAAGTGTGCTAGTGGAAATATTGACCAAATTACAAAAATCATTAAAACTACACCTAAAGATTTTATAGTATTAAGTGGAGATGATGGAATGACATATCATATTATGGCGTTAGGTGGTAAAGGAGTTATTAGTGTTGCTTCAAATATTATTCCTTCAAAAATGGTCGAATTTACAAATAGCATGCTGAATGATCAATGGAAAAAGGCAAGAGAAATGCAGTTGGAATTATATGATTTGTTCAAGGTTTTGTTTATAGAAACGAATCCTGGACCAGTTAAATACGCAGCAGATGTGATGGGTTTGATGGATGTCAGGATGAGATTACCTTTAACCCCCCCTCTAAAAGAAAATCAGAAAAAGATTAAAAATGTTCTTAAAGAATTAGATTTAATTTAACTGTATGACTGGAGGTTTTCTTTTTGATTAGATTATTGATTTTTGGACCAACAGGGTCGATGGGTAAACTAATAAGTAAACTGGCTTTAGATGATGAGGAAATTGATGTTGTTGCTGCCTGTGATGTAACTAAAATTGGTGAAGAATTAGCATTATATGCTGGTACGACAGATCCTAACATTATAAAAATAGATGATGTAAAAGATCTCAAGAAGATTATTTCTCAAACTAAACCTAATGTGGCTGTAGATTTCACAGTTGCCCCCGCAACTGAAAAGAATTGTATAATTTGTGCTGAAAATGGAATTAGATGTGTTATTGGAACCACAGCATTATCTCAAGAATTTTTTGAAAAACTCGAGGAATTAATTAAGAAAAATCATGCACCTGCAGTATTTTCACCAAATATGGCTACTGGTGTAAATGTTCTATTTAAAATGGCATCTATGTTGACAAGTTATTTAGCAGATTGGGATATTGAAATAATTGAAGCGCACCATCATAGAAAAATAGATGCTCCTAGTGGTACAGCATTAAAAATAGGACAAGCTATAAGTAATACATTAGGATCTGATTTTGATAAAATTGCGAAATTTGGAAGGCAACGTGGTCCTAGTAAACGTACTGTAGGTGCAAAGGAAGAGATTGGAATTCATTCAATTCGCGGTGGTGATATTGTTGGAGATCATATAATTTTATATGCCGGACCAGGTGAGAGAATTGAATTGAAACATCAAGCTCATAGCCGAGAATGTTTTGCTGAGGGTTCAATTAAAGCAATTAAATTTGTTGCTATTGCTAAGGAGGATAAGATCTATACAACAAGCGAAGTGTTGGGACTGTAGAGGGAGATAAAATTATAAAGGATATCAGTGCAGATCAGTATTATCATCAATCTTCTTAGTTTCAATTCTAAGTACAGATTTCATTACGCCAACACTTCATCGAGACTATTAGAGGGTATCCAGCCCAAATAATCCCAGTTCTTATAATCTTATCTCAATATAATAATGTTAAATTAAAGTTATAATATTTTTTAATTTTGTTAGCTATACGAATGCTTACTTTAGATGTTCAGGAATTTTTTGATTACTAATTAAATCTTCTAAAGTCTCTCCTTCACGGATTTTTTGTGTTTCACCTTTATTTATTAAAATTTCCGCAGGTCTAGGTCTAGAATTATATGAACTACTCATTGTAAAACCATAAGCACCAGTATCAAGTATAGCAAGATATTCACCCTCTTCTAACTTCGGAAATTGCCTTTCTTTACCAATTATATCACCCGATTCGCATATAGGTCCAACAATATCATAAGATAATGTCTTCTCGTTATCTTTTTTATTGCAGGTTATAATATGGTGATAAGAACCATACATAGTAGGGCGTATAAGAGTATTAAATCCAGCATTTATCCCAGCAAATAATTTAAAACCATTATCTTTAATTGTATTAATTTGAGACAAAACAATACACCCTTCTGCTGATAGATAACGTCCTGGTTCTATTATAAACTCAGGTTCTCCAAAATTACCCTTCTCAACCAAGTCTTTAAACTTATTAAGAACTACCGTTTTATAAAGTTCTAAATCTAAAGGATCTTCTTCTGGGCGATAGGGTATTCCCAAACCTCCACCAAAATCGACAAACTCAAATGCTATATCAAGCGTATCAGCTAACTTCATGATAATTGATAAATATTTATCTGCAGCTTTTTCAAAATCATGAGCATCGATTATTCCAGAACCAATATGGATATGAGTTCCAAACTCTTTAAAACCATATTCTTTTGCTTTTGAATATGCTTCGATTACTTGATCATCTAAAATCCCGAATTTAATGGTCTTTCCAGCTGTTATAGTATGAGTATGATGCCCCGCTCCGAATTCTGGGTTAATTCTAAAAGAAATCATTTTCTTTTCTTTTCCTAAATCATCATATATTTTAGCCAATCTTTTCAATTGACTAATACTATCTAAATTAACGAGAATATCATTTTTAACAGCAAATTCAAAATCATCGTTAGTAAACATATTTCCAGTATAAATGATTTTATCGGGAGAGATCCCTGCCTTAAAACATGTATAAATCTCTCCTGTAGAGGTACAATCAAAACTAGCCCCTTCAGAGTCAAGTATTTTTAAAAGAGATAAGTTAGAGTTTGCTTTCATAGCATAATGTATTGAATTTTTCTTATATTCTGAATCCAACACTTTTTTTAATTTTTTATATTGGTTCCTTATCAATTCTTCACTAATTACATAAATTGGGGTTCCAAATTTTTCAGCGATTTCTATAGTATTCATATCTGAAAAGTGTAGAATCCCATCTTTATATTCTAAACCTTTTTGTTTTAACCAATCAATATATTTCATAAGATTTTCTCTAAAACTTTAATTAAATTTCTATTTTTTCAATAATGCCAGTAAAAACTTTATTTGCAGGGCCTTCCATAAGAACTGTGTTATCTGAATATGTGATTTTTAGATCTCCACCATCACTGTGTACGGTTATCGGTGTATTTTTTTTGAATTTTCCTAAAATTGAACCAGCAACTACAGAAGCGCAAACACCTGTACCACATGATTTTGTGATTCCTACACCTCTTTCAAATACCCTTACTATACTTTCCTCATCTGATATAACTTTAACAAATTCCACATT
>JBHLKM010000006.1:0-228061 GCA_048886685.1 Candidatus Hodarchaeota archaeon | reverse complement strand
TAATATTTTTTCAATCCAAATTTCACTGAAATCAGACGCTGAATTTATCTTTCATGAAATTTTTAGGGATTTAAATTTTATAATTGCCGCACACCTATTTAAGTCTACATAAATCGACAAATTTCTAATTTATACTCCTTGTATCGATTTATAGAACAACTCACTTATAACTACCTTATACATACTTCATAATTAAACCACCCTAAACACCTCACTAACTCCACAATTTCGGCCCCACTCCCTTATTCTCCAAAGCTTGATTTCAACTTGAATGACAATTTCTGGGGAAAAATTTAAGAGATTTAAACTAATAACTAATGTTGATAAAATTAATTTGAAGTTGATATCTGATTACACGGAAAAAATATCTAGCCCCAAAAAACAGTCTTCCTAATAAGGAGCAAATCCAAGCTGCTGGTAAAAAATATGCAAAATTTCTTACAGGATCTGTAAAGGAAATATTTCTTGATAAATTGGAAATAATCCGCTTAATAGAAGAGGGTATTCCGTGCTTAGAAAGAAAAGTTGAGTTTTTAGCTACAGGGGTTTATAATTCGGAGCATTTAAAAACTGAAGATAATGAGATTGCAATTGACTGCTTTAAGAAGGCGAGTAGGATTTTCCCAGAGGATACGAGACTGCAAAAGGCTTTAACCTCATCCCTTAGTATTATTGATGAGCAAGTAAATAAGAAAAAAGCTTTAAGAAATTTGGATGAAATTAGAAGCATCTTAGTTTCTTTACTAAAAGAACTTAAAAGTTTTATGCTCAAAAGTCCTCGAGTTACTCCCACTTGGAAATCAAGAATTCCTGAGGTAAGTAGGTTAACTGAGCTTAATATTGAAGCAAAAGATATGATAGATAAAGCTATTAATATCTTAGAGGAAATTTTGAAGAATGATGAAGAATATAAACTTTTATTAGAACGAAAGAATTCAGGTGAAAATGTTGAGGATTTGATTAAGGAAAACAGACAGCACGCAGAAATACTTAAAAAAAAAGATAAAGAACATAGTGAAAAAGCCCTAAAGTGGGGAAAAAGTAAAGAGGGTATTAATTACTTTAAGTACCTTGAACAAATAATGAGATTTGGAAGAAATAGTAGATTTAAATTAGAAACGGGATTAGAACTTACTAAAAAAATAAAGAATAATGATGAAGAGTATGAGCAATTGTTAGAAAGAAGGAAAAATGGTGAATATGTTGATGATTTAATAAATCAGAATCGTTATAATGCCAAATCTCTCGAAGAACAACTCAAAAAAGTATGGGAAGATCGCTGATTTTAGCATTCATATATGCAAAGCTTACACCTCAACAAACTCTACTACTGCTAAATTTTCTAACCAATATTAGTTTAATCAGTTTTGTAAGGATACTAATACTTGTTAGTATAACTGGGCCTAAAATTAATGGAGTCGAATCTAGGTGTATCTCTCCGACACCACCAACCCTAACCTCTATTACATTTAAACTCGATATTGAGAATCAAATCTATGAAGCAATTAAGATATATCTTGAAAGGATGATAAATTTGGAAATCGAATTACCTTATTTTATTTACATCACATTCACGAGTATTGAAGGCTTCACAATTACTCTCTTTGGATTAGAAAACCATTATCACTTTAACAATGAGGGAAATTGGGAACCCAATAGAAAATGGTAATTTTTAATGAGGTCTTTAATAAGGCAATTTCAACTTTTCTTTAGAAAAAACTGTTTCGGGTAGTTTTTAAAAATCTCTAAATAAATATGGTATGATAACATTATCGCAAATATACCTTGTTTTAACTCTCATATTGATAATTATTACTAAGAACTAATTACTGGTATATTAAACCCTATAAAATCATTGTACTCAAAACCGATAGTATATTTATATGATATTGTGATATCTCCAGATAACCCTTATTGTTTAAATAAGAAAGTGCCTGAGAGATTCTACTTTTGGATTTTTGAAATTTATTAATAAGATCTTCTGTACGCACATCCTGCTCAGCAAACCGTCGGGTTCGTAGAAATAACAGTATTCTTGTGATAAGATGAGGATAAAATTGCTTCATTTCCTTTTTTGACAGCACAATCATGTTTTGAGTTTAGAAGTTTTTAAACTACACTTTTTTCACTAAGCTTTTTATGTGAGTAAAAACTGGATATCAAAAATGAAGTTTAACCAAGTTAGAACTAGTTTAGATTGGTATAAACTTCATAACGCATCCCATTCGGAGAATAAATATATATAGTTAACTTTCATATTCCTTTCATAAGATTACGCGTTATTGTAATCTTACCAATCAGTTTGCACGTTTATCGCAACTGAAAAAACCCAAAGGATGGAATAAAATGTAAAAAAAGAAAAATCACAAGGTGATCTTTACTTGCCTACAAAAAGAGAACTATATACTCATCTCGTGGACCATTTAAAAAACATCATGTTTCAAAAGGGAATTCTTGAAAGACCCTCTTACATGGAACTGTCTAAAAAACTGGGTTTTACCTACAATTGGATCAAGGACAAAAAAGACACATTGAAATCTCACTCTCCGCAAAAAAAGACGTTCAACGATCTCTTCAACCGATTAACCGAAAAATATAAAGAACAATTTAGGAACCACTGGAAAACCATTGAACAAAAATTTCAGGCTCTCTATAACACCTCATTTCCAAACAATTCAGAACTACCCACTCTCGAGCAAAATACCAACAGATCTATAAAGAGAAAATTCTTTGATGATATAAAGGAAATCATCAAGAATTATTTTCCTAAAATCAGGATTTTTGACACCGATTTATCAAGGATTTTCTTCAATAGAGCAAGAGCTTTAAAAGATTCACATCTTAAAGGAGATTATGAATTTAGAAGATTAGAAAAATCTATTCTTTTCAATATGATTTATAAAACCCGTTTTTTAACTAAACAAATCTTGGAAGAAAATGTAAGAGATATCAAAGACAAAAATCATTATGACTTGAACAATTTAAAGAAGGAAATTGAAAAATTTATCATCGACTTCATATTCAGCAATCCCTTCGATGTAAAATATATAGATGATTCTTCTGATATAGGTTCAAAATATTTTAGACCTGAATTTGATTTAACTCTCGAAATTTGGTTTGAAATTTCCAAAGCTAAGAAGGAACCTCAAATTTTAAAGCATATAAGAAGGTTAGTGTCATATGAATCTCTTGGTCGTCTAGCAAGAGGATATATCTATTCTTGGGAGGGAATTAAGAACATGCTAGAAGAGATAGAAAATTTAGTTCCTAGAGCTGTTTATAACACAATATTAATAAAATCTTGCCATTATATAAAAATTCGTGGATTAGTTCCAGCAAGTCCTAGAGATTATCATCCCAGTTGGAATGTGGAATCCACCATTAAATTTCATGTCATTATGTTACTTATAAGAGATTTAGGACTCGATATTCTTTCACTTGAACCTATACCCGCCTCAAGTTTTAAGAAAATCCATGGAATGACTTCTATTACTTTTGAAAGGCATCACATTTTTAAGAATGATAAAAAATCTATTGATGTGAATAGATTAGTACTTGTAATTCATAGAAACCACTATATCCTTGAAAGTCAAACTTCTTTAATTTTAAGTCTTATTAAAGCAAGAAGATCTCTAACTATTGAATGTCCAATATACTATAAAAAGTTTTTAAAAAATTGGAAATCTAGATGGCAGGAGTATCTTGAAAGGAGAAAATACTTGTTGAAAAATGGTATAGCGAAATTCCTTAATACTTACTTTATAGATAATGAAGGAACCAATTATATAATCAAGAGGTTTTTCAAAAATCTTTCTTTAGATCAAATTGAGCTAAAAATAAAGTCAATGTTAAAATCATGGATCCAAAAAGGACGTCCAACACCCATTTTAAACCCACAAATTCCAGCCCGCCTTTCCGTCGACTCAACGAAACCATTAATTAATAAAAAATTAATTAATAATACAAAGAAATTTAATTCCTAAATTTTTTTTTTTATATTTATTCCAATCCTTACCTATTATGCTCAAACATAAAAAACAAATTATCATCAGGAATGAACACCTTAGGAAAATCAGAAATAGCCTAAGGGAGTTTTGGATAAGGATTATTTATGATGAAATCGAAATTCTTCGCAATTTTGCAAGTTTATATGATGATTGGTCGAATATTACTTTAAAAGAGGAAAATGAATTCTCTCAATTGCAAGCTCGTAAAATAAATCTTTTTCACTTAATAAGTAAATCGATTTGTTCATGCCCCCTTTGTACCAACACCGATAGAGATATGGTATATATCCCCGATCATGAAACGTGGTATTGCATTGAATGTCAAGAAAAAGGATTTATTTGGGATTCCTCACATGGTAGTGAAGAAGATATTCTAAACCAAGATTACATTAATAGGCATTTTGAACACAAAGATAAATTAGCTAGTAAAAATAATAATAGAGAAAAACAATAATCAGAGAAGGAGAATGATGGATTTATTAAATGGGCAGATTTCCTTTATTAAACCCTCCTCCCGCGATGTCCGCCCTTCCTGCGGCAATGGTCATGCGATTTAGGGGTTACTTCTTCGATGCGACCTACTTGAAGACCAGCACGAGCGAGGGCACGTATGCAAGCTTGAGCGCCAGGTCCAGGAGTTTGGCTTTTATTTCCACCAGGAGCTCGAACTTTGATGTGAATCCCTCTAATTCCTTTATCTCGAAGGTCGTTCGCAACACGGAAGCCGCACTGCATAGCAGCGTAGGGGGATGATTCATCGCGACTTGCTTTAACCACCATTCCTGCGGTGCATTTAGCGACGGTTTCAGCGCCACTTAAATCGGTAGCGGTCACAATCGTATTGTTATAACTTGAAAAAATGTGTACAATGGCCCATTTAGTATCTTCTCTTCTACTCATTATGCCTCACTTTTAGTGTCTATTTCTTTAGGTTTTGAAAGGGGGCTATTTGGTGCGAAATCAATTAAGTCTTCTTCTGTTCTTTTGACGATATATGAGGGTGCATTGATTTTTTTCCCTGCGACTTGAATATGACCGTGAGTTATATATTGTCGTGCTTGGTAGATGGTACTTGAGAATCCTTTTTCATAGACAAGCGTTTGTAATCTTCTTTTTAGGACGTCTTCGGCTGTTAGAAGAAGCACATCTTCGAATTCTGCTTCTGAGCCGATAATTCCTAATCGATCTAATTTTCGAATTAGTTCTTGTTGAACTTCGACAGCTTGTTCTTTTGTTAAGGTTCTAGATTGTCTCGCAATATTACGCCAATTAGCGAGCATTGTTCTCATTTTCCAATACTCTTTTTTGTTCCTTAGCCCATACTTACCGATGAATTCAAGTTCTTCCATTATTCTCTCTTTTTGAAATGGATGTTTAGGTTTTCTAAATTTTTTTTTCAATCGTCTTGGATCTCCCATGGTATCACCCTTATTATTTAGGAGCTTGACCTTTTTTCCTTCGCATAACACCAACAACTAATCCGTGGCGCCCAGTACTCTTTGTTTTTTGACCGCGTACCTTTAATCTTAGGTGGTGGCGAACACCTTTATAAGACTTTATTTTTTTCATTCTATCTATATCAGTTTTTAATGAAAGATCGAGTTTATTTCCAATTATATGAAGATCATTACCAGTACGCAAATCTTTTGGTCTATTTACCATCCAATTGGGGATACCGCTTTCAACTGGATTTAAAATAATTTCTTCAATTCTATTTAAATCTTTTTCAGGGATTGCTCCAATTCTTATAACGGGATTTATTCCTGCTACTCTGACAATTGCTTGAGCGAATCTTCTACCAACACCCTTAATTTGTGTTAGCCCATATTCAACTTTTGCGTTCCCATCTACCTGAGAACGGAGTTGGCGGAAAAACACCTTTTCACGGAAATTCTTGGGTCGTATTGCAGATAAAGAACTCATTCGAATTCAATCAAATAGTATTATGTTTTATTTATTGATTTAATGGTAGTTAATATAGAATTTAATATTAAATTTTTGGTTTTACCTTAGAATTAGCTAAAATGTAAGGAAAAATCAATAATTTCAATTATGTAATAATTAATTTCTTTTATATTTTCTCTTTTTGAAGCTTTGCTTCTAAGATGGAAGTACACTAGTAGCATCGTTATCGATAATAGCTCCAAAGTATCGGTCCATACCTTCTTTTAATAATTCAATTCCCCTTGGATCACTTAAATCCAACTGTGTAAAACTAAGAGGGGGTAACCACGTATAAGAAATCAACGCTCTTAAGTAGAGTTCCCAAATGTAATCAAAATCTATCCCTGTAATCCCATTTTCTTCTAATCGATTCAAATATAAATTGATCATTTCCTTTTCAATTTGCCGTCTTAAATCAATCTTTATACTACCTGATAAAAAGTACGCGATATCCAGAATACCCATACTTACTAGTGATCCTCCCCAATCATAAGTTATTATTGGTTTTTTACTGCTCTCAGGATCAAAAAACATATTATCTGCTCGATAATCAAAATGAACGATGGTCAAATTTTCATCTGGGACGTTATTAAGCAGCCATGGAAAATGTTTATATACCTTTTCACCAGCTTCTCGACCACCTTCGGGTAACAAATCCAGAAATATCTCCGATTTTACAGCCAAGTCCCATGAATTACGAAAAGTATCAATGAAAGACGATGTTATAGGTTCATCCCTTGGTTTAGGCATCCAATCAAACGAAAAAAGATCTGGGGCATCCCACCATCGTGCATGGAAATCTGCAATTGAAATTATTGCTTGTTTGGTCTGTTCATAATTTAAACCTTCAACCTGATCTAGTATTTTATAACATGAACAATCTTCAAGAATGAGAATGTACTTTTTTGCTTCAGAATTATAATCTGAATAAATCAGACTCGGTACCCGTATAGGACTTTTTGGTGCTACTTCAGTATAGAATCTTATTTCTTTTTCATAAAGGTTATATTGAATTGCGACGGCTAAGGCTGTCCTATAGGTTGTTGGCATCTTTACAATCATAGTTTTTGGTAATTCAGGAGATTCTTTATCATAAGTAAGGGTTAGTCTTGCCATATCACTCACAAATCCCTCCCCTGCGCCCCATGGTTCTCTCGAAATTGATTCAATATTGCAATCCTTAAGACATTCAGTTTTGTGAAGAACTTCATTGAGCCATTCTGAGGTGATTCTTTTAGTTCGTTTAGGTATGGTTAATGGTTTCGATATCATTTTGATAACGCCCAAAATTTACAAATTTATCAAAATTGATCTAAAAGAATTTTGGGAGATATAAAAATTTATCTTAACTTTAATAAGTAGGTGAATATAGTTTTGAACAAATGTTATTAATAAGCCAGAAAAATTCCTGAGATTCTCTAAATTAATAAATAGGGACTCTCTTATTTTCGTCTAATTTGGATTTGATATGTTTTTTACTATTATTTTTTTTAGAACCAGCAATCCTTTGGAGCATGGGTAAGCCAGGTTTCACGTCTTCTATTGGTTTTGATTCAATTAAATTATTAGATATTAATTCTTCATAGAGTTCTTTCCCTTTCTCAGTTCGTATAAGAACAGTATTCCAACCAGGAGGAGAACCAATAGATCCAATTGAAATATCGGCTGATTCAGAGGTCAAGTCATAGCACATTTCGCAATCTTCTCGAGCTAAGTGAGATATTTCTTTTATAGGGATATTTAATTCTTCTCCTTTTTGGGTATAAACAAAGAATTTACCCTTATTGATATCCATCTTTTTTGCATCATTAATATCTACATTCAGCTTCTCACATATTTTCAATAGGGATTCGTAAGAAAAAGATTCCATACAAAATATTCCAATTCGGTAGTTTATATTATTTAAAGATGGAAAACCTACATTATAAATCTTGGATTTTAAAAGTGCTTGCATCTGGCACGGTACACCAACCACAGCGATTTTCTTATCCTTTAATTCATTTTGATTTAATAATTGTAAATTAGGGTTATTTACGTATTTGGTTCCTGCTGTTGAGAGGATATCTTCCTTATTTTTTAGTAAAATTGGTTCAGGACGCCATAAAGTATTACTCATCTTTGCGCCTAACGCAAGATCTATTTTATTCTTATCAAAGAGATAATATAAACAAGTGCTTGAAATGCCTCCATCTTGACAAATTTTCGAAATTTCTTTAATTTTGGTCCTTGCGGAATAGGCTTCTAAAAAGTGTCCAACATTTTGATATTCTTTAATTTCAGCGGTCTTTTCTTGAGCCATATTTAAAACTCTTACAGGCAGGTAAGATCTAGGACACACAAAATAGCACAAACCGCATCGAATACACTTATCCTCATCAATTTTACCAAAACCATTATAAATATGGAGGCAATTTACCGGACAAATTCCAGCACACAAACCGCAACCTGAGCAATTTTTAGATTCAAAAATAACCTTTACAGGTTCATATATAGATTTTATTTTTGAAATGTTACCATTATTAACCTCTATTGAAAAATCTCTAAAGATGAGTTTTTCTGGATTATTCTCATCTCCTTCAATTTTATCGTATATCTCTTCCACAATTACAACTTTTTCATTTTTAAGTAATTCTAATAGACTTAAAGTTTTACTTAATTCAATAGAGGTTTCTTTAGAAAATGTTTTTAGATTATCTAAATTAATTTTGGATTGGTTTTTTAGAAAATTAAAAAGGGAATATTTTAATTTTTCTTCATCCAGCATTCTATAAAGTATATTATCGTATTGCGATTCGTTATAAATTCCAGCCTCTATAATATCTTGTTTAGCATCAATTAGTGCTCGAATCCTATATGAATCTAAAGCATCCGCTACATTTTTTAAAAATTCCCATGAAAATTCTTCTTCTATACTCATAATCTTACTTAGTATTTTTGTAAATTCTTTTTTTCCGAATACCCGTGCTTAGGGTTAGTTTCTTCTCAACTAGAGTTTTCTTGAAAAGATCATTCTATTTCGGAATATTTTTTGGTAGAGGAGGGAGGGCATGTATTTTTTTGGAAATATCTTCAACTGAGTTGATAAATTTTTCAACTTCTGCTGCTGAACAAAAGTATTGTTGAACACGGTCTTCAGAAATGCCTTCATGTTTTAACAATTTTTTGAGTGTGATAATATGTTCGTAAGTATTCATATTGCCATTCCCGAATTCACATTCTCCTTCCTTTCAAGAAATTATTGCCACACCATCTGCACCATTTAGGAAAGCTTCCATAATCAAATGAATTCCTATTCGTCCTGTGCATCTCACTCTAATGAGATGAAAATCTGTAGAGTAAGATCTTCTTGTTACACCTGTTAAATCTGCTGCTGAGTAACCTCACTTATCACAGCCAAAAGCTATGATTTTTCTTGGGTCATTATTTTTTGGATTAGACATTATTATTAACCTCTAAATTGTTTATTCTTCAATACTCTCAGAAATTTTTTCTATTGTTTCAACTTCACTACAGCTAATACCTTTAATTTCTTGAGCAAATTGTTCATCGCGATAGTATTTTAGGTCAATAGCTCTAGCTGGACAAGATGATATACACACACCACATCCTTTACATTTTAGATCATCAACTTCAGCAATCTCATCTTCATTAACCTTTATTGCTTCATAGGAACATAGTTTCTCGCACCTATGACACCCCATACAAAGATCTTCATCTACTTCAGCAATGATTAACTCTTGATTATACGTATCGTGGGATAGGAGAGTCGATGCTTTACTTGCAGCAGCTAACGCTGAAGATACAGAATAAGGAATATTTTTTGGACCCGCAGCACATCCAGCAATATAAATTCCTACGTCTTTAGTTTCCTGTGGGCTTAAACATCCATGGATTTCTGAAAGGAAGCCTCCTGGACCTTTACTTAATCCCATTACCTCAATCATTTCTTCAGTTCCTTTTGAAGGTACCATTCCTGTTGATAAAACAACTAAATCAGCATCGATTTTTATAATCTCACCAGTTAAAGACGAATATGCTCGAACTTTTAACTTGTTAGTTTTTTTATCTTCAATTATTTCGCCTACTTTTCCTCTAATCATTCGTACACCTGATTCACGTATTTTTCTATAATATTCTTCATTACCTTTATCAGTTGTTCGAATATCGATATAGAACATAATTACATCCATATCAGGATATTCTTGCTTGAGTAATTGAGCATTCTTAAGTGCAACGTTACAACAAACGAACGAGCAATATGGATTAGCATTTACATCTCTGGAACCTACACATTGAATCATTACAATAGTTTTGGGTGTTTCTCCGCTAGAAACTCTATAAACATGTCCTCCTGTAGGCCCTATAGGACTTAACAATCTTTCTAGCTCTATTTGTGTAATGACATCAGGATAGTATCCATAATTGTATTCATTTGACTCCCATATTGGATATTCGTCCCATCCAGTGGCAATAATTGCTGCTCCGACTTTGACATCAATGTATTCAGTTTCTTGTTCAAAATCAATAGCTTCTGCGGGACAAGTTCTCTCACAGTTTTTACAGTCAATACAGACAGTTCTATCCATAACAGCTAGTTTTGGTACAGCCTGGGGAAAAGGGATATAAATAGCTCTTCTTTCACCAATACCTCTATCAAATTCACTAGGAACTTTAATAGGGCATTTGGTTGTACATAATCCACATCCAGTACACTTGCTTTCGTCAACGTAACGAGCATTCTTTCTAATCTTGACGTTATAATCTCCGGGTATTCCCGTAAATTCTACAACATCGCTATACGTAAATAAATTTATGTTTGGATGTTTTGAAGCATTTACCATTATTGGTGCTAGAACTCATATTCCACAGTCGTCAGTTGGATATATTCTATCTAATTGTGCCATTTTTCCACCAATAGTAGCTTCCTTTTCAACTAAATAGACAGGAATTCCTTGATTAGCGAGATCTAGTGCTGCATTCATTCCAGCAATTCCTGCTCCCACAACTAAAACTGCTTTTTCCACAGGGATTTCTTTTCTTGGTATAGTTTCTAATTCTTTAGCGCGATTTATACCAGCTTGAACAAGTCTTATAGCTTTTTCTGTAGCTCCTTCTCGATCTTTAGCGTGTACAAAGGAACAATGCTCTCGAAGATTGACCATCTGAAAATAATAGGGACTTAATCCTGCTTCTGCTAAAACCGCTCTATAAGTTGGTTCATGAATTTTTGGCGTACAAGCAGCAACCACAACTCGATTTAGATCTAAGTCGAGGATATCATTTCTTATTATATTCTGACCCGGATCACTACATGTAAAATCATTTACTCGCGCAATAACAACATTATTTTTTGCAGCATTTCTCTCTACATAATCTCTTACAGCATCACAGTCAACAGCAGCACCGATATTTACCCCTCATCTACATACATAAACTCCGATTCTTGGTTCATCCTTGGTCTGTTTATCAGACAACTAATTCACCTTTTAGTAAAACTTCACCAAATCTTTTTTGTTAGTTTGAAATATTACATCATATCTTATTGGTTGATTAAATAATGGAAATAATTTATTTTTTCTGATTAGATTTCATAATTTCAATTTTGATAAAAGAGTTTGAAAAAAATAGAGAATTTTATACATTCTTTTATCAATGGAGATCTTTATAGTCAATTCATCTGAATATAAGTTAATGTTTAAGACAATTTCTAAATTAAAAATAAAAAAAAGATTGGATTTATCTATTCTTGGAAATTAGGATTTTCTTATTTATTATTACTATTAATCCTACTGAACTAAAGGTAAGAAGAACGATTATAATGTTGTAACCCGGAATTTGTCGCTTTGGTTTATTTATAATTTTTATATCAGTAGTTTCTAAGTAATCCAAGTCATAATCTGAAAATTGGACAAGAACAAAACCATCATAATTTAATACTACTCGATCAGGGGTTTTACCAAGTTGAATTAATAAGTTGGTAGTACCATTAATCCATTCGGTATCAGAGAATATTAAAGTTGAATTAACGTCATATATCTCTATTGGAACTTGTTGTGAATAACTATACTGATTTAATGGTTCATTGACATCTTCAATTGTAATATTGATTATCTTACTCGTAGCATCATATATTACCTTAGTAAAGTTGTATTTAGGGAGGTAAGGATTATCAAACCATGGAAAAAAGAACCAGTCAAGAGAGCCTTCTACTACCGTTTCAAATGCATGTTGAAAATCAGTTAAATCTGCTATTTCAAAATAATTATCCTGGAAAAAATATGCAAGACCTTCAATGAAGTTTGTATGGTTAATTGTTTGCCTTAACTTTTCAAGAATTGTATTTGTTTTAGTATAACCTAAGTACCAATAATTGGTACCACTTATAAAACATTCAGGGATAGATTGATTAATCTTGTTTGGTAATCCGTAATCTAGAGAATAATGTCTAACGTTATATAATCCCCAATAATAAGGATCAAAATAGCCCCACTCTGGGTGAACAATATCTATATACCAATCAGTAAGCCAACATACAATGCCTTCATCTAAGAAACCCCAGTCAACTTCATCAATTCCAACCAGATTGTAAAACCATTGGTGAGCTGATTCATGAACAATAACCGATTCAAGATATCCATATGGATTTTTAGCAAATTCCGCTGCTGTGGAAACATATACTTGTAAAGGATATTCCATTCCTCCAAACTTAGTGTATTCTTGAACGACATTAAAAGTAGAATAGGGATATATTCCTAATGTGTTATAAAATAAATCACCAGCATTTAACGCGTATGTTATAGCATTTCCCACCCATAACCAATCTGAATGATTAAGAAAATAAGTGGAAACAGTAATATTAGCATCAGGAATAAAAAATGTTTCTACTTCAAAATAACGAGAGGCTGAAAAGGTCACCTCTCTTACTGGAAGATGTGGATTGTAGTGATGAATTGTTCTTCCTCCAGCAGTCGTATTTTCTAGTAATTCTCCTGTAGCAGCAACAACCATATTTTCAGGTACATTGATAATGAAATCATAATATGCCATGTCATAATAGAAAGGATCACCAGTTAAAAGATAAGGATCTATATTCCATTCATCAAACTCATCATATACACATGGTAATGGATAACATGCTGCAAATTTGAAAATGCGAGAGGTGTTAGTGTCTGTACCGTGATCGCTTGCTCGATCTATACCACCATCAGGCAGGGTCGTGTTAAAGGAGATTATAAAAGAAGTACGGTTTTTAGGTTCTAAATCGCTAGTTAAATTTACCCGCATTAATTGAGAACTATTAAGAAAATCGAATGCTAATTCTTTTTTAGGTTCTTCTAATGTTGTTACATTTAGAATTTCAATATATCCAGGTCTCTTTTCATATCTCATTCCAGAAGCATATATATGGAATGGTATTTGAGTAAAATTAACAGGATCATTATTGTAATAATCTACCGTTAGATTTCCTGCTACAGTTGAGGTATTTTCGTCTAGAAAAACCGAAAGGTTATAAGATGAGAACTCAACACCAGAAAAATTGCCTTGTGAATACTGTTCATAATCTGAACATAATGGGTAAGTAATCAACTCGGTCTCTTCATAAAAATTGATAATTTGAATACCATTTAGT
Source organism: Candidatus Hodarchaeota archaeon (assembly GCA_048886685.1). Classification (GTDB taxonomy): domain Archaea; phylum Asgardarchaeota; class Lokiarchaeia; order Sigyniarchaeales; family SOKP01; genus Loki-b32. Next base: position 214,480 of record JBHLKM010000006.1, on the reverse strand, counting down.
GAGAATATAGTTCCCAATATAGTTGTAGCACTTAATATTCCAATAATTAAGTAAACTAAGGTTTTTTGTTTGAATTTCATAAATCGATCAGTAAGATTTCTTATATATTTTTTATGTATGAACTATGGAAGAAATGCAATATTTACTTTCTATGATAGAATAATTGAAAAATAATTCAGAATTACTAATTTATATGGCACAACAAGAAGATGCTAAGAAAGAAGAATTCGCTAAGGAATTTATGGCAGAAGAAGGTTTGAAGGGTAAAGCTAGAAGAATAAAAATTATGAAAATTATTGAGACTGTTGGATATGATAAGGGAAAGATTAAAACCGCCTTAGCTCGTTCTACTATCACTGACAGGATTCACCATGAATAAAAAAATTTTTTCTAAAACAATAATGGGGCTTTAAAATGCTTGATATAGAGTTATTTCGAACAAATCTTGAAAAAATAATCGAATCAGAAAAGAGACGATTTAAGGATCCTTCAAATGCGGAAAAAGTTTTAGAGTATGATATTAAGTGGCGAGAAGTCTTACAGCGATTGCAAGATTTAAGGAAACAGCGAAATGATATTTCTGCTCAAATAGGGGAATTGAGGAAAGAGGGAGAAACTAAAAAAGCAGAGGAAGCAATTAAAAAATCTAAGGAAATAAAAACAGAAATAGACGAGTTAGAAAAACAAAGAACTGATTTTTTTGACCAACGAGAAAATTATCGCTATATAGTAGGAAATATATTACATGATTCAGTGCCTATTGGTGAAACTGAAGAGGAGAATGAAATTGTAAGAGTTGTTGGTGAAATTCCAAAATTCGGGTTTAAACCACTGTCACATGTTGATTTAATCTCTATAATTGATGGAGCAGATATAAAAAAGGCATCAGAGATAGTAGGATCAAGATTCTATTACCTTAAGGGAGATATTGTTCATCTAAATCTAGCATTATTACAATTTGCGTTAGATAAGCTTACTAATAAAAATTATATTCCAATGTGGACTCCTTTCTTCACTAAACACGAGGTTATGAAAGCAGCAGCAGAATTAGAAGTTTTTGAAGATTCACTTTATAAAATAGAGGGAGAAGATCTTTATATGATTACTACTTCAGAACAGACATTAGCGGGTTATCATTATGATGAAATTATAGATCCAGAGCAATTACCATTGAAATATGCAGGAATATCTTCCTGTTTTAGAAGAGAAGCAGGATCACACGGAAAAGATACATTAGGCATATTCCGGGTGCACCGTTTTGAGAAAGTAGAGCAATTTATTTTCTGTAAACCTGAAGATTCATGGAAATACCATGAGGAATTGCTAGTAAATGCTGAAGAAATTTATAAAGATTTGGAACTTCCTTATAGAATAGCAAATATTGCTTCTGGAGAATTAAATGATACCGCCGCAAAGAAATATGATTTAGAAGTGTGGTTTCCTGCCTCAGAAACATATCGTGAATTAGTGTCGTGTAGTAATTGCTTAGACTATCAAGCAAGAAAGTTGAAAATTAGAATGGGTAAAGTTGGTAGTGATCAGGCTAAGGAAATATTGCACACTCTAAATTCAACAGCAATAGCAACTCCACGAACCATTTGTTGTATTTTAGAAAATTACCAGCTAGAAGACCATTCAATATCCATTCCTAAAGTACTTCAAAAATATATGAATGGCAGAAAGATTATTAAACCAATAAAATAGATCTTATTAGAATATAAAATGATCGAAAAAAATTTAGATGATTTTGAAGAATTTTATACTGAAAAGCTTAATTCTCTGTTTTCTAAAATAAAAAAGGCTCTTAAAAAACTAATTTTAGAAATTAGAGATAATTTAGTCGAAATAAAAGTATGTTTAGATCATTTTTTAGAAGTTGGAGAAGAAAAAATTGATCAAAAGGCTCAGAAATCCCTTCACTTCTTCTCAGATAGAATAAGAAAAGAAATAGATGAGATCGAGATTCCTGAAGAGGAAATTACCTATGATAACACATTAGATTTATTAAATTCGATTAAAAAATTATTTACAAGCATAAGTGAAATTGCAAGAAAATCATTGCCAAAATTTCAGAAAGAAGTTCAACCTCAAATTAAAGAATTAAACTATATCACTCGCAAATTAGGCAAAAAACAAGGTGAATTAGACGAATTTTTAAGAAAGAAATATAATGATGTAAAAGAAGCCGAGTATTTGTTAAAGAAGTTACCCAAGATTTTTATCCTAAAAGAAAATATTGAGCATGCTAAATCCGACTTAGATCAGTTTGAAATTGAATTGGAGGAGAGAAAAAAGAAACAAGATGAGTTAAATACTGAACTTATAGAACTTGAAAAAAATGATCTATTTAAACAGCTAGAGATTGAAAAAGATGATCTTTTTCAGCTACAAATTAAAATAAATGATGAAATTGGTTTCAAAAAAGCATTAAAAAAATTTAGATTTGAATTAGAAAAAGGAAATCTTCACGTTCCTAATATTGACTTAAATTACTTAAAAGATTTTCTTAAAAACCCGATTAAAATACTTGCTGCTGAAAGGAAAGATTTGCCAAAATTCACAAGTTTAATGGTCCAATTAAGGCATGCTCTAGAAGAAAACAAGTTGAACCTTAAAACGGACACTAAACAGAAAACTATTGAACATATAAATGCAATCTTTGATGAAAAAATACTTCAGACTAATATCGAAAAATACTTACAGCTTAGAGAAGAAATAAAATCAGTGGAAAAGAAAATCCAATTAGCAGGTTTAGATGAGAAGTTAGAGGAATTGAAAAATGAAATTTCAATTAATACAATTAAACTCGAGCACGCTAGTAATGACTATGAAAGAAAAAACAAAGATTATACTAGATACTTAAATTCTCTAAAAAATGAACGAGAGGAGTTTCAAACCCAGGTAGAGGAAAGGTTAGGAGAACAAGTAAAATTAAATATTGTATTTACTTTTTAAAGGTTATTTTTTTTCTATTATATCGAAAGTACGATTGTCAAACGCATTTCTTTTTTTAAGCGAGAGTTTGAGATTATTTTTCAGGAATTTAAAGACTTCCCTGTTTTTCAAATTGAATATTTTTAGATATTCATAAGCTAGAACTAAATCCTGCTTAACGTCAATATCAAAACCAGCTCTAAAAGAATCATATATTACCAGCTTTTCTATACCTTTACTATTAGCATTTTTGAGTAAAGCTACTAATGAAGGTGTATTTGGATCTGAAAAAAAGGATGGTATAATATCAGGCGGATTTCTACCTAATATTGAAACACCGGCAGAATGGATTGCTGGGCAAACTACTAATTGATTTTCTTTTAAAAGAGCATTGATTTCATAAAAATTTTTTGAAGTAATTAAAATTAAATCTAAGAATGTAATAGTTGTCTGATTAGCATTGAATTTTTTTACTGCAATATTATTTAAATCGTTTATAACCTCATCAAAAGATTTTGGAACGTCTGATAATTCTTCTTTAATAGCAATTAAACCAAAATCTTCTGCAATTTTCAGAATTTCTGAAGCATGGCAATATACAATTTTATGTTCGAAACATCTTACTTCAGTTAAAGTTTTGGCAAGATCTTTAAACATTGCCATAGTAAAATCTTTAAGTTTTTCAACAGAAAAACAATCCCTAAGACGTGATTTTGTCCTTGAGAGAGGAGCGACAGGAATCAATAAGGTACTCATAATTTTTGGATAATTACACTCACTTAAAATAAAAAATGAAGATCTTAAAGACAAAAATAAACTTTAATATTTAAGATTATTTAGTACCTATTTTAAATTATTCAAAATTTGGACCGAAAGACTCTCAAAAGCTTTATCGACATTTTCATTTAATTTTGCGGAGGTTTCAAAATATTGTACTCCTAACTCCTTTAATTTTTTATCGATCTTTTCTTGATTTATTTTTCTTTTTAAATCGATTTTATTACCAACTAAAATAAATGGAACATCACCACTTAACTCTTTTAATTTCGATATCCAAAAATCAATATTTTTGAAAGAATCAGATTGATCTAAGCTAAAAATAACCATAGCTCCAACTGCTTGGACGAAATAATATTCTGTAGAGAAAAGAGACTGTTTTTGACCCCCGATATCCCAAAAATAGAGTTTAAATCCCTTCTCCTTAATGTCCTTCTTTAAATTTGGATTTTTTAGATCAAGTTTATCTAGGATCATACTTAAATCTATTTCCTTTATTAAAAAATTAGCTCCAACAGTTTGTATATATTCTTCTTTGAATAAATCATCTACATACCTTGCTAAGAGACTAGTTTTTCCCACACCCGCATCCCCACAGAGAATCACTTTACCGCGATATGACATACCCAAATTACCCCCTAATATTTTTTATTAATCCTAATTTTTGACTTATGTTATTTATTGTTTTGAAGTAAAATAAATATTATTTTATAACTTTAAAATAATTTTTAGCTTGTATATTGTGGTTTTTTAGGAGTTAACTGTATTAATTTGCACTGGCTTGTAATAAAATATTTAAAGAGATGCTCATACCCTATAATCTGTTTTGGAGTACCATTCTCTAACCATAATCCTGAAGTATATTCTGGTGCTTCTTTTACTTGATCAAGCGTAGTAAGTAAAAATTGGTTATCGACAATTAATAAACCAAAAGGTAATACACTGTCTCCTTCTATTGAATGAATCACTACAGATATTTTCAGTAATTTTTTAATTTCCTCTTTTAAAATATCATTGTATTTCAAAGCGATAACAACCTGGACATCAGAAGAAAATTTTTTATTCCATAGTTCTCGTAAAATCCATTCGTATCCTCCTAATTCATTCATAAGTAAGTCAGGAGTAATAATAAAAAAGATCCGATGTTCAGCATTATTAATTAGTTCTTTTATCTTTTTTCTAATTTTTGATCTTTTACTTATTGCCCAAACACGGGGATCAGTTTCTTCTTTAGTAATCTCAAGATCAGCAATAGCTTTCTCAAGCACTAAAGTATCTTCAATTTTTTGCTTGTATTCTTCCCTTATTACCTTGAATATCCTTTCAATCGGAATTACCTGGTAATTGGCTCCTCTCTTAATTGGTTCTTTTTGAATAAAGCCCTTCTCTATTAATCTATTTAAAGAATCATACACCCTTGCTCTATCTACCCCTGAATGTTTTGCAATGTCAGCAGGGCTTAATATCTTATACTTACATAAAGTTAGCAGTACTTTTGAATCATTTTTGGTAAAATTTAATGATTGAAGTGCTTCCTCAATTTCAGATTCTTCTAGTTCATTCATGTTTAGTCCAAATTATCTTGAAATCTATCTTAAAAACGCAATTATTTTTTCGACTATAATGAAATAGTCAAACATCTTATATTTTAATTTTATTTTTTAGAAAAAAATTCGACAAAAAAGATTCGAGGAATGTTATTATTGGATCATGCTTGAATCATTTCTTTTTCATGTTAAAAATAATAAGATCTAAAAAAGTTAAATTGCATTATTTTCAAGTTTCAATTTCATTACACTTTGATTTTTTGGAACTGTGGTTAGAATAAAAATTTGACAATGGTTAATAATGGGTTGACTAATTTTCGTTAAGATTTATTGAAATATTAATAAAAGTGAAAATTTGAAAAATTAAGAAATAACGCATTTATTTCCGACAAAACTAAAAAATAATTTTTATTAGAAATTAATATCATATTAATAAAACGATCTAATTTTCGAACATACCGATTCGAAAATTTTCTATGAAGAGATTATCGATTCGAATCATAACATTTATATAATAGAAATGTGTAGTTATAATTAATTAACATCTAAATAATAATCCTATAAAAATAAAGTGGAGGAATAAAAATGGCTAAAAAGAAAGCTCCTGCTAAAAAATCTGAAGGGTATATAGCCAAGGCTCCTATTAGAAGGTTGATGAAAAAGGAAGGAGCCGATTTGGTTGCAGCTGAAGCTTTAGATAAATTGATTGACTTCCTTGAGAGCAGTGCTGCAAATGCTACAAAGGAGGCTATTAAAATCTGCAAAACAGATAAGCGTAAACGAGTTACTGCTTCAGATATTCGCGCTGCGACTCGATAGACTACTTCAGTATTAAATTATTCAAGAAAATTTTTTTTCTTTTTTATTATTGGAACTTAGAAATTTTCAAAGAATTCTCTATTCAAGTATTTATCAATATTCTCATTGATTTTCTTTTTTACTGACTCTAAACCTTCAGGCAATACACGAGTTTTCCCAATTATATCAATAAATCCAAGTTCCGTCCCATATCTCGGAATCAAATGAAAATGCAGATGTTGGATACTACCGCCTGCAGTTTTTCCTTGATTAAAGCCAATATTATAACCTTTGGGTTTATATAAATCATTCAATAATAACTGAATTCCTTGTATTGCTCTATTTATATGCAGTAATTCTTCTTTTGTTAATTCAAGGAATTTTGTTATGTGCCTCTGAGTTACAATCATTAAATGTCCAGGGTTGTATGGATATAAATTTAGAACAATAAAACATAAGTCATCTTCATAAACCTTTAAAGATACGACACGCTCATCATTATCTCTCACAGAACATAGGATACAATCTACATCTGGTCTCGCTTTCCCTTGAACATAATCCAATTTTCCTAAAGCCTGTAACCAATCTTTAAAAATTGGGATACACCATTGTTTTCATTTCTAAATTATGAATAGAGTGAAAAATCAGAATTACTTGAAAAATCCCTTGATTTCATAAAATCCTCTGGTTTTATTTTACCAAAGCAGTATTCACCCAAAATTATATTACTATAAGCTGAACTATCAAAGACTCGTCTAATTGATTTAAAGAATTTATTTTTAGAAACTGTACCATTATCTTTAAGAAATATTTGATCACTAATCTCGTATCTATAGTTCTGTAAATCAATTCGATAGAATAAATCTTTAACAAGAAAAAATTTCCTAAGATCCATGAAGAATTGCATTTTTCTATCTTCTTCCAATGAATTTAACGCATCAACATGAGGTTTTGAAATTTGAGTTCCGAGTGAAATTACAATTAAATTTTTATTTTTAGGTTTTATTACAACCATATTTCTACCAATTGTACGTCTCATTGGATCAATTCCAGGAGGAAAAATAAACTGGAATCCAAAATCAAGTTTTGGATTTGAAATTTTTTCTCTCAATAATCCCTCATCTAGTAGATATTCTTGAATTAGATTCTTTATTTTGTTTTCTTTAGTAGACATTATTATTCTGTAAGGTAAAGAATGATATAACCAATATAATTTTTTATGATGATCAATTCATTAATCTTTATTATGATATTTCAGAAATAGTATGATGAATTATTAACATAACTGAGTAAATATTTAGATTTGCCGAAATAGAAAATATTATTGCTCAATTTTCTCTAATACTTACCTTTTGGGCGCAGTTGTGGTTTAATTCCAGCAGATTTCAATACTTTAATATTGTTTATTAAATCTTCGAGAGGTGTACAATAGATTACTTGAAGAGTGTCAAGATCAATATATATCTTACCAACTATACCTAAACCCATTAATTGATTATCTTTATCTATAAATGTATGATCTATATTCATTTTAATAGCTTTTTTTCCATTTTCAAGCTCAACTAAAGAAGGTTGACATGCTGTATACCCGGGACCCCGATTTTGAATTAAATAATTCATTAGAGCAAAATCTAATTCATCATTGATTTCTCCTTGTTTTTGAAGGATTTTAATTACACTTGGATCTTCCATGAGTCTGAAAAAATTTCCTTTATCCTTTATAAATAAAAATGAGTGGAACTAGTTTTTATTTTTTTTGCTTAAAAGAATAAATAAAAAAAAATAATGAAATAATGGGTAAAGCTATTCAATATCTTCCATTTCAACCATGTCAACACTGTGGAGAGCACAATTCATCGAACCTAGAACTTCAGTGATTTCCTCTAGTGAAAGGTTAATTCCTTCGATATTTATATGCAATGATGCGGTCTTCTGATCTAATTCATCAACTTTGACTTTCACTTTTGTGACTCCACCGATACCCATTAAAGTACGAGCTAATAAGTCGAGTCCGGGTTGATGCGGTTTTAAAATGTCCAAAAAATATTCTACTTTCATTATTTTAATTTAAACCTACAAATATTATGATTATAATAGTATTAGTATTTATTAAATTATCTTTTTGGTTATTTATAAAAGTTTCTCAATAGCTTCTATTAATTTCGTCGGAATTTCATTAAGTTCAATAATTTTATCAGCCTTTTCAATTGATTCTCCCTTAAAAAAACTAGGATTTTTAGTGTTTAGAGCAATACAATAAGCGCCAACATTAATCGCAGCTTCTATATCACGACTAGAATCCCCAATAACTAACGCTTCGTGAGGATTAATTTTCAATTCATTACATATGTAAGTTATATGTTCTGGATGAGGTTTTAAATTATTTACATTATCTCGTCCCACAATTAATTCAAAATACTGTGTTAAGTTTACTGTTTTAAGAGAACTTTCTGCATTTTTTCTAGTATTAAAAGTAAATATTGCTTGTTTCAACTTTTTAGCTTTAGCATATTCCAAAACTTGATCTATTCCCTTTACCATTACAGCTTCTTGAGATGCCTTATATTCTATCTTTGTAATTGCACTATCAACTTCATTTACAATTTTTTTGATCTTTTTCTCAGAAAATCCTTGTGTATTGAAAAACTCCCTTGATTTGGTGACATTATCTAAAATAGAAAACTCTACAGAAAGGAAGGGTTTAGGAACCCCATATTTTTTTAAGATTTTTACAGCTTCATGACGCGCTCTTAGATAATCAATCTTAAAGTAAATAAGTGTACCATCTAGGTCCCATATGATTGCTTTAATAGATTCTCTCTTCTGCATTTAGTATACCAAATCAGTGTAAATTGGACCTTTTGGTGTTAATTCAGATTTTTTTAGCTTAATTTGATTTATTGTAAATTCTCCAAATTCTGTATTTTTATTCTCATTGATTAGTTTTCTAAACGTATCAAAAGTTTTATAATTAATTCTCTCTCTTCTAAGTCTTCCAATAGTCAAGTGCGGTTTAAATTGCTGTCTTTTATCATGATCAATGCTTAATCTTTCAAAAAGTAAATTTTCGATGGAATCTTTAATTTCTTGCAATAAAGTGATATCACCAATAAGTTTTATCCATAAAACAGAAAATCGATTAAATTGACCTACACCCTTTAGATTATATTTAAAGCTTTTCCCTTGGAAAATTTTATTGTTAATGTCATTATTTAAAATCGCATAAATCTTAGGGGCTAATGTTTCTAAAATATTACCCAAGAATTTCACAGTCATATGTAGATTATCAGGATTTACCAGTTTAAGTTTTGGTTGGTTTTGCTTTAACCGAGAAGAAAAAGAGACGATATTCTTAATGGTATCTTCATCCTTTAATTCAAGAGCGATGAAAGATCTAATCATTTTTATCCCAATAGTTTAAAATTCTCCATTGTTTATCTTTTAATTGTTTTTTATGTTCAGGAATAATATTGACTCTCTTCAAATCTTCAATTGAAGTTGATTTTATAATATTTATTATATCTTTTAAAAAAATAATATCCATTTCAGCCCTAGTATTTGCATCTGCTGAGGCATTATGGGGCATAAGAATTATTCTTGTATTTGGTTGAGCTTCTTTTATCTTTTTAATACGTTTTAGAGTTTTTATATCAATTGGTTCTATAGGAAAAACATCAAGAGCTATATTAATCTTAATCTCTTCATTTTCCATCATATCTAATAATGTCATTAAGTCCAAAACACCTCCTCGGGCAGTGTTTACAAGTAAAGCATTTTTTTTCATTTTGATTAGCAAAGAGCGACTAATCAAATTCTCTGTATGTTTATTTAAAGGAATATGTAAACTAACTATATCTGATTCTCTAAATATATCCTCTATATTTGCTTTAAATTCAATTAAGGGGTACTTTTCTTCAAATTTTTTCATTTGGTGAATGTCATAATAAATGATTTTAACACCCCAACCATATAATTTCTTCACCAATTCTTTACCAATCTCACCCAATCCCACAATCCCAAGTATTTTATCAGAAATTACTGATGAAAGAGAGCTATCTAAATCCCATTTATCAGTTTCAGTCCATTGGTTATTCCATATATAATTATGAAGATCAATCAAGTTCCTTAAATTTGCCATTATTAATGCTATAGTGTAATCTGCTACAGTCTTATGGAGGACTCCAGGTGTATGAGTTATTAATATATCATCTCTCTCTGTTCTTTGTATATGATTAAATCCAACTGTGGACGTACAAATAGCAAAAATGCTTGATCTCTCCATCATTTCTGAAGATATTTCATGACTCAAGTGGCACCCTAGAATGTCTGGGTTAAATTCTTCGATTTCCTTTTGAAGCTGCACTTCTGATGGAAATCTTCCATCGAATACTTTTAATACTGAAATCCTTTCTAATTCTTGCCATGAATCCTTAATATCAGAACGTAGTTCTATAGATATTTTTTCATTAGATCCAATTTCTTTTTCTGAGAAAACATTTGATGTCAGAAATACTCTAGGTTTAGACGTCATATTCATGGCCAGTATTATTGAACATTTGAGTTTTATAGATAAAATATTCTTTATTTAATTTTTTCTTATTATCAATATTTATTAAAACTAAAACTAATTTATATTTAAATTACAATAATAGTGGTAGAAAATGGCAATAATCAAATGTCAACAGTGTAAAAAGGAGATTGTTGGTGGAGCAAAAATTCAACATTTTGATATTAAGGAACCTACTACTATTCATGTTTTTTGTTCTGAGGATTGTAAGAAAAAGTGGATTTCCTCTCAAGAAAAGTATGAGAGATAGTCAATCTCTAATTACCTTCTTATTTTTTCTGGGAGATAAAAATCATAATTTTTCCTTAATAGTTTAGTTTTGATAAATCTATCAAGTCTTCTTGCATTTTGAAAAAAGAGCCATATCATTTTATCATTTTTATAATATTTATACACTTCTTCAAATGTGATAGGCTCAATTTCAAATTCTTCAGCCTCTTCTTTAAAAAACTGATTAATTATTCTGATTAATCTAGGAATTATTTCAGATTTTTGTTCTTTGAAAAAGTTTGCTATTAGATCTATTGCTACTAATCTCCAATCGTAATAACGATCTACTACTTCTTGTAAAAAAAGAGCTTTAATTAAAAATCTCAAGAAAGAGGGAGCACTTTTTAAAAATAAATCTGCTTCCATCGCTTCAATATGTTTTTTCCGAAATAGAGGTGTACTGGTATCCAAATAGAGTAATTTTGATGTATTATAAATTTTTGGAATATTAAACTCATAATTAACAACAACAAAATTAGATATCTGTCCATCTATACCAACATCTAGACTTGGATTTTCTTTATTTAGCGTCCACACTTTCTTTAATTCTCTCATAACAAGAATAATTAAGGTTTCGATTTCATTATCAGATACGCTGTGGATAACTTTATTACCAACAGCTTCGGGATCGATTTTTTGTTGAATACAATAAAATTTAATCTCACCTTTTTGATTTTTAAACCAAATTGCATCATGTTCAGGAAGATTTAAGCCAATATCATCACTTAGAATTCTACAATATTCATTATATGCCCATAGATGTCTTTTAGCCTGTTTCTCATTGTCAAAAATAGGAATTCGCTTGTAAGCTAATTGTGCTGGGTCACCAATAATTTCAAAAACTAGACTTATTTCACCAAATCCAAGTATTTTTATGGGGATTTTCCCTTTCTCTGGATGAATAGTGTCAATTGTCCTTTCAAATTGTTTCAATAATTCAATATCGACATTCATATGTAATCAAATAATATAATACAATTTCTCTCAATTTCTCAAACTTAGTTTATCATTGTTTTTTTATGCTAATAAATGTTAATCATTTACTTACACTTTATTAAATATTCGGCAATTCACCTTTTTTATTCTTTAATGAATAAGTTTCCTCACGATCAAGAATTGTTTGTACCATATCTCCTCTTTCTGATTCTTGTAGTCTTTCGATATAACTTCTCAAATGATCCCTTGTATGATATGGACCACCTTCTTTTAATACAATATTCATAGGGTCTTCATTATTCGAAAATTTCTCTAACATTTCTTTACGCCATATATCGAGAAGTTTTAATCCATGATCCACAATTTCCGGATTTTCTTCTGCTATATTTTTTATCATGTGAAAATCCTTTTCATAATCATATAACATTATATCTTGAAAATTCTTTAGACCTGTATGATATGTCTTGATCAATGTCCAATTATCAAATCTTATAGTGCGTTGACAACTCCATGCATTCTGACTTATAATAAGAAACTCCCTCCCAAATTCTTCATTGTTTTCAATATTACTAAAGAAGCTTTTACCGTCCCAAAATTCAGGAACCTTCAACTCTAAACCTTCTACTATAGTGGCGGCCATATCTGTTTGGTATATTAGGGAATTATATTCTTTTTTCCAATTTTTCCCTGGCCATTTTATTATCATTGGAACTCGATTTGTTATGTGACAGGCAGTTGCATGATCTCCATAGATGTTTAATTCTCCTTGATTTTCACCATGGTCAGAACTTATAATAAAAATAGTTTCTTCATAGATACCTTCCTCTTTAAGCAATTCAATAATTTTTCCTACATAATCATCGGTAAATCTTATTCCCACATCATAACCATCAATCCATTGTTTGAAATCGTTCAAGTTCCTAATTTCTCTGAATCCATTTAATCTAGGAAGCTCCAGAGGAAGATTATAAATTGTAAATCCTAATGGTTCGCAAGCAGAATGTGGTCCATAACTTTTTCTTTGTTCATCTATGATTTCTTGTGTAATCCAAGAAGGAACGGGTTCATTCTCAAAGGGATTTCCAAACGACATAGGAGTACGGTAAGGGGTGTGAGGATCCCAAAAATTGACATGTAAAAACCAATTATCCATTTGTGCATTTTCTTTTAACCATTTCTCTGCATAAGGAAAAACTTGATCTGCTGTTTCTAAGCCTCTTTTTCCAGTATTATACATCTCTTTCCATCCAGAATAAAACCAAAAAGCAGAATGCCTCTCTGCGAATGGTGATATTGATATGGGATAAAATTTTGCCCTTCTGAGCATACTGATCCAGTTATAACGTAAATATTGATCTTGAAATCCTCGTACCTCACCTGTTAATCTCAAATCTGCAGCAGTTCCACCATGTCCAATAATACCAGAATGTATCCCAAATCTACCGGTAAAAAGAGATGCTCTAGAAGGTAAACATGGGGCATCTGAAACATAACATTCTGTAAAAATCGTACCTTCTTCTGCTATTCTATCAATATTAGGAGATGTATTACGATGATATCCATAACAGCTTAGATGATCTGCTCGTAAGGTATCGATATCAATGTAGAGTATTCTCATATTTCTAATAAAACAAATTATTTTTTAAGTTTTTTAGATTTTTTAATCTACAATTAAATGATAAAATCAAAAGAAACATAATGACAAAAAGGTTAGATTGGGAAAATGCTGAGATGATCGGTCGGAATAAGGAACCTACTCATAACACTCTTATTCCTTATCACAATCTAGAGAATGCATTGAAAGGAAATCGTGAAGAATCTATATTCTACAAGTCATTAAATGGTAAATGGCACTTTAATTGGGTAAGAAAGCCAGCAGATCGTCCTAAAGATTTTTACAAGATCGATTATGATGTAAATAGTTGGGATGAAATTCCAGTGCCAAGTAATTGGCAGATGCATGGTTATGGAATCCCAATTTATTTGGATGTCAGATATCCTCGTAGTATAAGAAAGAAAGATATACCTAAAATAAATCATGAGTATAATCCAGTAGGATCCTTCAGAACCAAGTTTGCAATCCCAGATGAATGGGATGAACGTGAGATTTTTCTACATTTTGATGGTGTTAAATCCGCATTTTACTTATGGATAAATGGGAAGAAGGTTGGATATAGTCAAGGTTCAATGACACCAGCAGAATTTAATATTACAAAATACATTCAAAAAGAAAATAATATACTAGCGGTAGAGGTATATCGTTGGTCTGATGGGAGTTATTTAGAAGATCAGGATATGTGGAGATTAAGTGGTATTTATAGAGATGTTTATTTATACTCAGTACCAAAAGTGCATATTAGAGATTTTTTCGCTTACAATACTTTCGATGAAAATTATGAAAATGCATTGGTAAAAATCCGAATAAAAGTGCATAATTATAGTTCTAATGATGTTGATAATTTTAAAATTCAAATCTCGTTACTAGATGTACAACAAAATCATATTGAATCTAATAATTTAATGGCAGACAATATTAGTATTGAAAGTTATAAAGAAACAACAATTCAATTACAAAAACACATAAATAAACCGAAAAAATGGTCTGCAGAAATACCAAATCTATATGATTTGATTTTAGAGTTAATGAATGAAAAGAATGAACTCATTGAGGTAGAACAATGTAAGTTCGGGTTTAGACAAGTTGAGATAAAAGAGGATGGATGTTTTTATATCAATGGAAAATCTATAAGGTTTAAGGGGGTGAATAGACATGAGCATGACCCCGTCCATGGACGCGCTATACCTTTTAGTAGAATGGTACAAGATGTTAAATTGTTAAAGCAGAATAATATTAATGCTATTCGAACAAGTCATTATCCAAATCATCCCAAGTGGTACGAATTGTGTGATCAGTATGGATTGTACATAATTGATGAGTGTAATTTAGAAACACACGAATTAAGAGATATTTTACCTGCAAGCGATCCCCAATGGACAGCCGCTTGTGTTGATAGAATAGTAAGCATGGTTGAGAGAGATAAAAACCATCCCTGTATTATTATGTGGTCACTTGGTAATGAAGCTGGTATGGGAGATAATTTCAAAAAAATGAAGAAAGCAGCACTCAAGATAGATTCTTCAAGACCTATTCATTATGAAGAGGATTTCAATAACGAAGTTTCAGATGTCCTTAGCTATATGTATTATCCTTCCTATTTTCTAGAAAAATTAGTAAAAAATAGGGAATTTGGATTATATGGACAATTAAATAAACTCAAAAAGGGAATAGAAAAACCGTATATGTTATGTGAATATTCACATGCAATGGGAAATAGTTTAGGCAACTTTCAAGAATATTGGGATGTTTTTGAAAAATATCCTAATATTATCGGTGGTTTTATCTGGGATTTTGTTGATCAAGGGCTTCGTAAAGTATCTGAAGGTGGACAAGAATTTTGGGGTTATGGTGGAGATTTTGGAGACAAACGTAATGATTTTAATTATTGTATTAATGGAATTGTCTTACCAGACAGAATTCCCAATCCAGCACTTTATGAAGTTAAGAAAGTATATCAATACATTAAAGTAATTCCTATTGATTTATTAAAAGGGAAAGTAAAGATTCTTAATAAGTATAGTTTTCAATCAACTGATTTTGCAGATATTAAATGGGAATTAACAGCTAACGGTAAAAAAATCCAAGAAGGAAAATTAGAAAGACTGAAGATAAAACCCAATAATTCGGAGGTTGTCATCATTCCTTTTGAACAACCTCAATTCTCCCCCAATACGGGGTATCATTTAAAAATAGATTTTTTTCTTGGTGAAGATACACTTTGGGCTAAAAAGGGACATGTAGTAGCATGGGACCAATTTGAAATCCCTTACCATATTCCAATCAAACCGGAGATTGAAATCAGTGAATTGAAAGATATTGACATCAGAGAATCAGATAAAAATTTTATGATAACAGGAGAAGATTTCACCGTTATTATAGGTAAGGGAACAGGAGTAATTGAATCGTATAATTTTCATAAAAAAGAATTATTAATTACAGCTTTAGTTCCTAATTTCTGGAGAGCTCCCACTGATAATGATACGGAGAGAGTCGATCTTCGCAGAAATAGAGATTTAAATACTGATCTTACATGGAAAGAGGCAAGTAAGAAAAGAGTAATAAAAAAAATTGAATTTACAAAGATAAAGGCACAATTAATTCGTATAAATGTAGAATTTGATGTAGTTAATGCTAAAAAGTCTCTCAAGATAAAGTACGATGTTTATGGAAATGGAGTAATCGTTATAAGCAATGAATTTACACCTAATAAGCAAATGATTCGTTTTGGTATGCAAACTTCAATCCCGAAAGAATTTAATAAAATGACTTGGTATGGGAGAGGTCCACATGAAACTATGTTTGATAGAAAAACAGGAGCGGCCATTGGAATATATTCTGATGTAGTAGAAAATTTGATACATCCATACATTAAACCTCAAGAGAATGGGAATAGAACTGATGTAAGATGGGTTACAATGACTGATGAGGAAGGAATGGCGGGATTATTGGTATCAGATGTTGGGGGAACTAATCTCAGTATTAGCGCATGGCCTTATACAATGGAAGATTTGGAAACTGCGAGACATAATTACCAATTACCTCACCGAGAATTTATCATATTCAACATAGATTATAAACAAAGAGGAGTAGGTGGAGATATGCCTGCAAGGGCTGTACTTCATCGAAAATATAGATTAGACAAAGATAAAAAATATTCATATTCTTTTCTCCTAAGAGGTTATACTAAGGATATGGGAGAAATTAGTGTGATCGCTCAGAAAAAACCTCCATTGATTTAATTCTTAAATACCAATATCATTATTTTAAATTTGATTCAGAATTATATTTAGATATTCTAATGATAAAACTGGTGCTTGGATGGCTCGACCATTGTGGTTTGTTAAATTATTGAAAAAATCTTTCCCAAATGTTAAATTTATTGCTAAATTAACAAATATTCCATTATTAGGTAATATTTTTAATTTCCTCCTTTTCAGGGATGATAATATTATTTATCTTCCGCAAGATAAGGTAATTGAAATTAATAAACCATTAGGAGAGTATAATGAATATGTTTTACCATCCCAAGTATTAGAATATTTCATCAATAAAGCTAAAAACCTCTGGATTATGAATTTTTGTATTTGTCGATCTAGTATGGATTGCCAAGATTATCCAGTTGATTTAGGGTGCCTTTTTCTTGGAGATGCTGTTCTAGATATTAATCCCCAATTAGGAAAATTAGTGACCAAAGAACAAGCTTTAGAACATCTAAGAAGATGTAGAGATGCAGGATTAGTACAAATGATTGGTAGGAATAGATTAGATGCACAGTGGCTCGGAGTAAGCCCGGGAGAAAAGCTTTTAAGTATATGTAATTGTGATCCATGTTGCTGTTTATGGCGAGTATCTTCAATATTAGCCCCAAAAATAGGATCGAAAATAAAAAAAATGCCAGGAGTGGTAATACGAGTAACTGATAAATGTATTGGATGTGGGACATGTTTAAAAGGTGTATGTTTTGTAAATGCAATAACATTGGAGGATAATCAAGCAATTATCAGTAAAGAATGTAGAGGTTGTGGTCGATGTGTAAGTGCTTGCCCTCAAAATGCAATAGAATTACTAATTGATGATGAAACATATATAAAAAAATCAATAAAAGAATTAGACAACATAATAGACGTTGCATAATTTGAGGGACACATATTTTTTTTACTCCCAAAACACATTTTTCAGTTTTAAATTATCTATTCTTGTTCTCTGTTTTAATGCCGATACAGCTTGAACAGTTTCTTTAATGGAATGAAAAACAGGCACATTTGCAAGTTCTAATGACTCTATTATTAAAGAATATTTTTGGACATAAGGAACAAAACATACAACTGGTTTATTTTTAGATGCGATAATATTTGCTACTCTTCTTCCGATTTGAAAAGATATGTTAGGAGGGTAAGGAAGTAGTAGCAAGATAATACATTCGATTCTTTCAACGTCAGAAAGATACCGAACTATGTTCTCAATATCTGTATCTAATACGGACCCAGTTAAATCAATGGGATTATTAAAGGAAGCAATTTCTGCAGCAACAGGGTTCATAAGACTTTTTAAATCTCTCTTTTCTTGATGAGAAAATCGCACAGCATTCAATCCATATTTTTTTAACATATCGGATGCTAATACTGCATGCCCTCCAGAAACAGATACTATTGCTACATCACCAAAAGTTATGACATTATCTCCAAATGGATTTCTTTTTTTTGCCAATACATCAAATACTTTTAAACATGTCAATAATTCTCGTTCTGAATGAGGTTGGATTATATAGAATTGCCTTAATGCATTGTATATAATTTTATAGTTCCCGGTTAGACTTGCAGTATGTGATTGTGTTGCCACTTTCCCTTCTCTTGTTTTACCCCCAAAATATACAATCACTGTGTCTTCTGACTCTTTTGCTATCTTTAAAAAATCTCTTGCTCTACCTTCTTTAAATCCTTCTAAATAAAAAGCAATATTTGTTGTTTCTGGATCTACTCGACTAAAGTATTCTAATAACATTACCTCATCCACAACTGCACGATTTCCTATTGACACTGCAGTGGATACACCTATATTTCTCTCATTGAATTTAACAAAGAATTGATCGACGAGGAATCCCCCACTTTGGCTTATTAGTGCGACAGACCCTTTTGGAGGTCTTGTAATACGTTCTGTAGGTAGAAAAATTGTATCTACAATTGGAGGTGCATAAACACCGAGACAATTTGGTCCAAGCACCGCAATATCGTTTTCAAATGCAATTTTCTCAAGTTTTTCCTGTCTTTTCTTACCTTTTCCACCAATTTCAGCAAATCCACCTCCAATTATTACACTTGCGGGTATCCCTAGATTAGCACACTCTTGTATATATTCCAAAGTATCATCTGGTCCAACAGCAACAACAAGAAGGTCTGGAATTTCAGGTAATTCGCCTAAGCGTTTATAAAGCTGAATTCCCTCAATCTCCCCTCCATTTGGATAAATACCATAGACTTTTGTTTCCATTTCAAATTCATTTTTTAATAAAACTATTCGTCCAGGTGATAACGGATTTTTCTTACTTATTCCCACCACGGCAATCGATCTAGGCCTAAATAATTTTTCCAAATCCATTTTTAACAATTCTATATAATGGTTTCTTTTGAAGTATATAAGGTATAGATTTAAGTCATATTTATTTTTGCTCTAATTAAGAATCTTAAAA
Organism: Candidatus Hodarchaeota archaeon; assembly: GCA_048886685.1. GTDB lineage: Archaea > Asgardarchaeota > Lokiarchaeia > Sigyniarchaeales > SOKP01 > Loki-b32. The sequence continues at coordinate 195,347 of JBHLKM010000006.1, read as the reverse complement.
TAAAAAAAAAAATGAACAGAGAATTATTAGCTTAGTATAATATCCCTGAAAATGTTTACAAATGCGGTAAAATCTTTATTTATAAAATAAATATCAAATGGATTATGCTGTTTCAAAACAAGCATATAATAAGGTAAATTTATTTCATTTAACAGAATTGGTTTGAATAGAAAGTATTTACCTGATTTTCTTACAACTATCTGGTCTTCCCGTTGCTCTATTTCCATTTCTACAAAAATATCATTAAGAGTTAAAAAATAGGCAATAGTATTGCTCAATAGCTTTTTCGATTCATCATCTTTAAAGTAGGAACCTAAAATAATCGAATTTTTATCAATTATCATTAAGCCCTCGCAATTTAATTTATTCGCAAATTCTTCAATAGTTTTCTGTAATAGCTGTGATTTTGGATATAATTCTAATAAAATCTGAGACATTGAGCTAATAATTGTATATGGATCATATACTGATGTACAGAAAAAATGTATTTTCTCATAATTCGCTGTATCAATTATTTCTTTCTTTAAATCATTAATTTGCTTTTCTATTACTTTTTCTACACTATGAATTAATTTAGGATCACATTTATGAAAAAAAACATTAATAGGTGGTTCAATTTTCAGTTCTTTAAATTTCTCAATCACATCATATAAATAACTTAAAGATTCAATTAAACGTGAAGAATCTAATATATCTATAACATAAATTGCGATTTCTGTGTCGTCAAAATACTTACTAGGGTTTTTTAAATAAGAAATGAGATAACTCTTTTGACCGCCTAAATCCCACTCACTTACTTCTCGTCCTAATAATTTAAAAGTTGTCCTTTGGGCACCTCTAGTTGGTTCGATTACAGCAATTTTAGAGAATTCTCTCTGAAGAGCTAAGATTATACTTGTTTTACCTGCTCCATCTAATCCAGTGAATAAAATTTTATAAGTTTTTTCTTTAGGTTGTTTCTCTTTTGGAAAGAATAAAACAGAATCTCTCAAATGAAGTTCTCCTCTTTTTTATTAAATACTTTATTAGAACTCCTGTTATAGAGTTAAGAAATATTTAATTATATACGCCAAGAATTGAACAGTTAATATGGTATATAAATTTATGTTTACTTTAATGGATAAAATTGGATAAATCCATTGAAAAATCCCGACTAAAATGTATTGAAAGATATTTAATTTAAGTTTCGGTTTATTCCCTACGTTCTGGCACAAAATCAAATATTTTTTCAACTAATAGATTCGCATCCTTAAATTTACTTACTTCATGAAAATCAATGTCATCCGTATAAAAACGTGAAATAAATTCTTCATTAAATATACGAAGACCGTATCTCAAGGATTTCGTTGATTTTGAAGTAACTAAAACTGAGGCAATAGGAATCTTTTTATCATGTTGAATAAGAAGGATTGCTCTGTCCATATGGATTTCACGAACCTCACCCTTTTTTAAGATCTCATCTAATACGGTTCCTACTGCTTTGAGTACCATGGAAAATATATTTTCTTCTACTTTTCCTATTTCAGCCCAATCATATCTAAAAAGAGCAATTCCTTCATTTGTATCAAGTACTAAAATTCTATATGCCTTAAATGGCAAAATATAAATAATTTTTGGGTCTTTCAAAATTACAATAATGGTTATAAACGCGCCTATCCCATTAGTAAAAAAAGCAAGTGAATTAAATACTTTAATAACTCCCCCCACTGCATACATTAGTACAGTTACTATAGAAAATAAAGTACTTCCAAATAAAAGCCAAGTGGCTAGACGTTTAAATTTAGGAGGTGCCTTTTTCCAAGTTTGAATGGTCCATATAAAATATTGAAAAACGAAATATAGAAGGAAAATAACCTGAATAATGCGAAGGATGCCTATATTATGTACACCATACCCTTGAATTACATCATAATTCTCGCTTTCAGGTAGTAAAAATGTTACAGATAATAATACTAATTCAAGTATAAACAAAATAGTAATTTTTAGGGGGCTTACACGTTCTTTTCTACTTAGTTCAATAAAAACAATAATACATGGAACGGCTATAAGTTGGGGAACAATTGCAAACGCCATGAGGAGTGTGGAATAATAATAATGGGCTGCAGCATCAATGAACCAAAATACAGCATATAATAACCACATCGCAGAGAACAGAAAAATAATACGGTTTTTTCTTTTAAGTGCATAAAAACAAGTTATTAAACCTCCAACGCCCACAAAGACTCCAGCAATGGAAGCGGATAAAATTAACATTAAATTTTCAAGATTAATCATCATTCAAGTAGAACTTCAATGTGCATTTTTTTACTTTCAAGTTCTTATTACATTTAAATTTAGGTATCTATTCTTAAAAATGTTTTATGAAAATGAAAAAATGAAACAAAAATTAGACGAAGTGACTACATTTTACGTATTTTTCTTCTCAAGCTATTTTTATATATTTAGGAACAAATTCAAATACCTTTTCAACAAGAATGTTTGCCTCTTTGAACCTTTCAACATCTTGAAAATTATTGAAATCAGAAGAATATTTCAAAATAAATTGGTCATGAAATTTTTTCAGGCTATATCGTAATGATTTGGAAGATTTTGAAGTTACTAAAACAGAAACAATAGGAAATTTTATGTTGTGTTGAATGAGGAGAATAGCTTTATCCATGTCAATTTTACGCACCTCCCCTTTATTTAAGATCTCATTTAAAACATTTCTAGTTGCTTGGAGTAGCATAGAAAAGATATTTTCCTCTATTGCTGTTATTTCTGCCCAATCATGTTTAAAAAGTGTTGTACCCTTACTTGTTTCAAAAACTATTAGTCTGTAAGCTTTAAAAGGTAGAATATTAATAATTGCAGGGTCTTTTAAGATCACAATTATAGTGATAAGCGCACCTATCCCGTGCATAATGAATCCTAAGGGATTAAAGAATGTTATGACAGTACCCATTGCATAAAAAACTGTAGTTACCATAGAAAATAAAATGCTCCCATATAAAAGGAGAGTTACTAAGTGTTTTAATTCTTCTGGAGCTTTTTTGAATGTTTGATAACTCCAACTGAAATAGAAAAAGACATAATAGATTAACCATATAATTTGAAAAAAACGAGTAGGTCCTATAAAATGAACTCCATATCCCGAACGAACTTCCATAGCCCCAGGTAAAAATAAGAACATTAGAAAAATAGTCTCTATCAAAGCAAGAATTATCATTTTTATTGGATTTACATTTTCTTTTTTAATGAGCTCTATAAAAATAAACATACATGGAACGCCTATACTTTGCGGAATAAATGCGATTTTCATAAGAAAAGGCGAATAAAAAAGGTGAGCAGCTGAATCTAAGTACCAAAAAACTGATTGAACTAACCAACTTGCAGAAAATAGATAGACTAAATAGTTTTTCCTCTTTGTAGCATAGTATAAGGTAATTATAGCACCAACCAAGATTAAAGTTGCAGCGATAAAGGTTGATAAAACTAGAATTATATTTTCAAGACTAACCATTATTCTAGTAGGATTTTAATTTATATATTATTTTAATTTCAATTTCATGATACATTTTAATTTAGGTATCTTTTCTTAAAAAACATTATACGAAAGTGAAAAAGTTTATCAGAAATTGTGATTAAATTCTTATATTTTTATGCATTTCGAAAAAATCTTCATATTTTTTCAACACCTTTCTATATATTCATATACAAATTCAATGACTTGTAAAACTGAAAAGATAGGAAATTTTACGTTGTTATAATTTATTAATAAGATTAACTATGAATATCAAAATTAAATATTTATTAAGAAAGAAAAAGATAGTAGATCAATTTTAATTATCGTTAAAAAATCAAAATGAACGAGAAAAAAGAAGAATCTGAAGAGAGTTTTTCATTTAAAAAAGCTGCTAGTTATTCTACAGGACAAATTGCGGATCAAGCGGCGTACCAAACATTCACCTTTTTAGTATTTACATTTTATTACACCGTGATTAAACTCAATATTACTTATATTACAATTGGGTTTATAATTTGGGCCGTTTGGAATAGTTTTAATGATCCTATGCTGGGATACTTATCAGACCGAACACACACTAGATTTGGACGACGCCTACCATACATTATGATAGCATTTATACCTTTAGGTGTCATAGTGTTTTTGTTATTTACCCCAAATTTCCCTATACTTGTAGAACATGAGATTGGGATGTTTATTTATTTTCTAGTCATCATTATTTTATTTGAATTCTTCTATACAATGTTCAGTCTTAACGCTACCTCTTTATTCCCCGAAACATTTATTTCAAAAGATGAGAGAACTAAAGCTAATAATGTAAGACAATCCTTTCTCATTTTAGGGTTAATAATAGCGTTTGTATTACCCGGTTTTTTTATTGAAGATTATACTCCGGAAAGCACAGACAGAGTTAAAACTTTAGGTGAATATCAGATATTTGGAATTGTTGCTGCGATAATTATTGTTATTGTTGGGGGAATTTTCATTAAATTTACTCCAAGAGAAAAGGTAGAATTTAAGGAAGAGTATAAAAACGCACCTAGTTTCTTTAATTCTATTAAAATGTGTGTGAAAAGTAAATCGTTTATGTGGTATATTCCCGCTGAAATTGCTAATTGGTTTGTATATGGAATCTTACCGACCTTGATACCGCTTTATGCAAAAGCAGTATTGGGCATTGAAGATGCTTTTATAATTTCACTTCTTATAGGAGCAGCGTTTATATCTTCGGTAATATTTATTACATTTGTATGGAAACCTATAGTTAGGAGGATTGGTAATAGAAAGGCATGGATGATTTCAATGACGTCTTGGATTATTACGTTATTTCCGTTGATGTTTCTAGGACCAAATATGGAAGTACTTGCTATAATAGTTTTCTTTTTTATTGGTCTTGGCTTGTCAGGTTCTTTCTATATAATCGACTTAGTTGTTAGCGATATCATTGATGAAGATGAGGTCAATACAGGAACCCGTAGAGAAGCAGGATATTATGGCGTGAATGCTTTTTTCCTACGACTGGCGATCATTATAGTTTTTATAAGTATAGGCCCCATGTTTATTATTGCAGATTGGGAGGTTTTTTCACTTCCAGCATCCCCAGAAATTCAACTAACACTACGTATTTTAATGTTTGTATATCCCTCAGCGGCATTGATAATCGCAATTTTATCAATTTATAAATATCCCTTAGACGGAGAAAGATTAAAACAAGTAAAAGAAAAATTAGAGGAAATTCATCAACAAAAGAAATTAAAAATTTAAATTCTTTATTTCTTAAAATTTTTTAATTTATTAACTCCACTGCGAATTTTTTCTAAAATTTCATCAAGTTCGTGATTTTGAACAACTAAAGGTGGTAATATTTTAAGAGTATCCTTTTTATTATTGCAATAATCAAGCAATACGCCTTCTTTTATAATTGATAACATTGCTAATTGGCTATCACTTTCATTATGGAATTCAACACCCCACATAAGTCCTCTCCCTCTTATCTCTTTAATCAGATCAGGGAATTCCCATTTTATATCTTCTAATCCTTTCTGAAAAACTTTTCCCATTTCCTTGACATGATTTAAAAAATCTGGATCAGATTGAATATTCAACATCTCTAGCGCGATAGCACATCCAATATCAGAACCACCTGTAGTAGAAATATGGATAAAGGGATCATCTTTATAGACTGCTTTTTCGATAAATGGTTTATAGCTACACGTTGATAAAGGATAAATCCCAGCTGTCATACCCTTCCCTAATACCATAAAATCTGGCACAACTTTTTCATTTGGATAAAGTCCTCCATATATTGCCCATAATTCTCCTGTCCTACCGAGTCCTGCCTGCACTTCATCAATAATCATCATCGTACCATTATCATCACAAATTTCTCTTACTTCTGCAAAATATCCTTCAGAAGCTATTAATATCCCTGCAGTAGCAGGAATAGTTTCTAAAATAACACATGCAATATCATCAGTTACGGCTTTCCTCATAGAATCAACATCTCCAAATGGAATCTGCTTATATCCGGGAAGATCCCAAAGGAAATTATCTCTAAATATCGGATCTCCAGTTGCTAATGCGAACCCGGTATGACCATGATAACCACCTATAGCAGATACACATCCTTTACGTTTTGTATATGCTCTTGAGAATTTAATCGCGCAATCTACAGCTTCTCCTCCCGCCACCCCAAATGTTGTTTTACTGATATCTCCAGGCATTAAATCTGCAAGTTTCTTTCCTAATAGGGCTCTTTGTTCTGATAAGAGAATATGATCACCTATATCCAACCCCCCATCTAAGGCATCTTTAACAATCTGAACAATTCTTGGATTTCCATGCCCTAAGTTATACACCCCCCCAGAAGTACGGCAATTAAACATTTCTAGAAGAGGTTCACCGGGTCTTGGTCCCTCTAATGTCCGTAGGATAATCCCTTCTCTCTCGCCTGGAATCACTCCTAATCCAAGGCTTTTGAAAAATCGAACTTTAGGCCCATTCACATGTAGGGAATAAAGTTTTAATAATTCTTTCTGAGGTAAAGTACCAATAAATTTCTTTTTAGGATTATCATTCATAATTTAAATAAAAAACTTAAAGTTATTTTAAAATTATGAAATTTAAACAGAAGTAAAGGAAAGAATTCAAAATTCTAAATTAAAAAACAAAAAGAATTTTTAATCCTAAATTATAAAAGAAAAAGGAAAAATAAAAAAAATCTCTAAAATTCGTAACCACACTTCTTACATACATGCTTTTTTGCGTACATTGGAATATGTCCAACATAGCTTAAGACTTTGCTCTTATCTTCAACTGTTTTTATGTCATGGCCTACAGCTCCACACATTGGGCAGGTAATCCTCTCATCGGCAGCAAAACCTCCCGAACCTATATCAGGGGGTTTTAATTCTTCTAATTCAGATTCAACTTCGGTCAAGTGAGTAGTTGCAGACTCTAATGCTTGTTCTTTTTTAGCAATAGCATCACTTAATTCTTGGATTTGAGTATCTCTTTGTAATAAGGAATTATTTAATTCGCTAAGTTGTGAGTTTAGCTGATCAAGTTCACTTTGAGATGCAGAAAGTTTTGAGTTTAATTCTTCAATTTCTGACTTTAGAGAACTTATTTCATCTTGATTTGCTGAGATTGTACTGTTTGCTTCATTTAATTGAGTTTCTAGATCTGCTGCTTTTTGTGCTGAAACTTCTAATTCAGCTACTTTTTCTTCTGAAGAACTTAGGCTTGATTCAAGTTCACTAACCTTAGTTTTATAATCTTCTAAGTCCTTCTTTAAAGATTCTGTTTCTGCTGTTTGAGCATCAATAGCTTGATCTTTTCTTTTACCTTCTCCAATCGTCTTTTCAAGCCTATTCTGAGTGTTATTAAGACTACTTTTTGTATCCGCAAGATCATTTTGAGTGTCTGCAAGTTTATCTTTGGTTGAGGATAATTCACTTTTAGTTTCTGACAGCTGTTTTTCCAGATCATTTACTTTAGCTCTAAGATCCAACAAGAATCTGCCTTCAACAGCCATCTTCTTTTCTGGTTTTGCTTCTGCTTTTTCCCAGTCAATGCTAATAATCATTCACCTTTGATCTATTCAAATATATTTAACTTTGATTTATTGAATTATTTTGATAATAATATATATATCATATTGAATTAAGCTTTTAATTTTTTTTGACTTTAGGGTATCAAATATTTGAATTGAGTATTATGATTTAATTATTTTCAAAATTATAATATATTATAAGGAAATCATTAGTGAAGTTAGATAGATTAAATGAACAATACAGATAACTCACAAATCAAAATTGAATATATATCAACCTCAGGTGTTTATAAAACTCCATTTACATTAATAATTCTCCTACAATTATTTATTGGGGGAATGGTTTTAGTTTTTATTAATCTTTGGTTTGTCAACCAACTATATTATCTTCTTACAGGAACTCAATTTTTATCTATAGGCGTTACTGCTCAATGGTATTATTGGTTATTATTACCTTTAAACCTTTATGGTAATGTATTTTTATTTGCCTTTTCTATTATTATATTTTCAGCGGGTATCAATAAAATTTTAAGCAAACTGTGTCCTCCAAAAGAAGGCGTATTCAAAAGAGGCAGTAAAGAGTGGAAATATACTCATCGCAGATTTTGGAATGCGTATTTCCCTATTTGGCTGGCAAGGGCATTACCCATACCCTGGTCTGATATTTTTGTTTACCGCTTCTTTGGGGTTTCGATTGGAAAAAATGTAGTTGCATATGAAGGTTACATTGATCCTGAGTTTATAGAAATAGGAGATTTTACTATGACCTCTTTGAACATATGTATCTTTTCCCATATGATATATCATGAGAAAATGATAATAAAAAAGGTAAAAATTGGTAAAGCTTGTGTTGTTGGACCTCAAACAATCGTCAGTCCAGGTACAATTATGCAAGATGGAGCCGTTTTAGGAGCAAATAGTTATACTTGGTTAGGGCAAGAATTAGAGAGTGATTTGATTCATGTTGGGACTCCAGTAAGTATGACATTTCCAATCCAAACATTAGAAGAGTCTCAAGAAAAAGTAGAAAGAATTATTAAGAAACCTGTCGAAAATAAGGATGGAGATGATAAATAACTATGTTTCAACCTGCAAGTTTAAAAGGTGATTCACCTACGCCCATAGATGAGAGAGTCAGAAATAAACATCTTATCATTTATTTAATAATCATTATTTTGAGTTTCATCCCGTGCTCTTTATTTGAATATATTTATGTGCTCTGTTTATGGAAGAAAGGATTATATTTGATTTTCTTTTTACTACTCCCATTTAATTTCTTTGTTTTAATTTATACTCTGCAGATAAGTGCAATATTATTTTCTGCTTTATTTTTAACAATTATTAATTTAATGTTTACCCCTAAAGAGGGGATTTTTACTCGAGATAAAAAAGATAAAAATTATTTGTTTTGGAATTTACGAAATATTTCTAAAAAGTGGGCACTTTTTATTACAGCATCAAATCCTTTTCCATGGTTGAAAAATCGTTTTACTCTCAGATTTTTTGGAGTTAAGATTGGTAAGAATTCGTTATGTGATTCATGTTGGATCTCTTCTGAGTTTGTAAATATTGGTAACAATGCTATTATTGGAATGGGAAGTACACTTCTAACTTTTGGAATTGAACAAGATAAATTTATATTAAAAAGGATTCATGTAGAAGATAATGTAATAATTGGAGCCAAATGTGTACTACTACCAGGCACCATTATGAAAAAAAACTCAAAATTATCAGCCCATTCTTACACAAATTTTGATGATATCTTAAAAGGTAATTCAATTTATTCAGGTCATCCTGCAAAATTAAAAGAAGTCTGAAAAGACATGATAACCGAAAAAAGTAATAGATTAGGAATTAAACAAAAAATTGAAACAAAAAAAAGACTCGTAATTATTTCTGATACTCATATTAGTCGGTCAGGTGGACCCTTTAATTTACATACATATAATTTAGGTATAGAGCAAATTAATAAGATTGAAGATGTCGACTTATTTTTGCATTTAGGTGATATAACTCAAAATGGTACCTTATTAGAATATGAATTCACATTAGAGCAGTTTAAAAAATTTGAGCCCGTATCTAAATGTCCTTTAATGATCTTAATTGGAAATCATGATGCGATGAACGTAGGATACCGTTTATTTGAGGAGATGATCGGGAGAAGAGACTATGAATATGAGGATGATGAGTTATTCGTTATCGGAATCGATAGTACTAAACCAGACTTACCTGGGGGAATTATTCATCATGATATAATTGAATTAGTTCGAGATGAGTTAATAAAAAAAGAAAGAGAAAACAAATTTAAGATAGTTTGTTTTCATCATCAACTTATCCCGATTCCTAATACTGGAAAGGAAAGGTCTGCAATTGATGATTCAGGCGATATGCTTAAGATGCTCTTAGAAGCAAAAGCAGATTTAGTTTTAAATGGACATCGTCATACTTGGAATTTATATACTTTAAGTAGTAGTGAAAAAGATCTATATATTTTTAATGCGGGTACATTTTGTTGTAATAAAACAAGATATCGCGATTTATTTACGTATGCGATCATCGATATTGAGGGAAATAACCTTACTTTTAAGGTAATTCCGATATTAGATTCTAATTCTTTGCATGAAATTCATCGTGAGGTTAACTATTATCTTCCCTTAGAAATAAAAAAAGATCAAAAACCACTATGTAGGTTTATCCAGTTATCTCAGTCTTTAATCAATGCTGAATCAGAAAATATGAATACTAACCTTGATAAAGCAGTTGAGCGCATAAATGAAATAAACGATGTAGACCTAGTTGCACATACTGGAAATGTAACTCAAAATAGTTATAAGGAAGAATTCGAAATAGCTAAAGAAAAAATGGATAATTTAGAATACCCATATATAATAGTGCCTGGATATACAGATTCAAAACCTCCAGCTTGGGTATATTGGAAACATTATTTCGGTGAATTTGATCCTTTGTTTGAAAATGATAAAATATATTTTCAAGGATTAAATTCTACAACTCGAGATTCTACTGAGGGGTTTATCGGACGAAATAGAATGCATAAATTTATAGAAAAAGTTTTATCTCTCAGCCATCAAAAAATATTTGGTGTATGTTGTTTTCATAGTTTAATTCCCACCCCTTTAAGTGTATGGAGAACAGAATTAACTGATTCTGGAGATGTACTCTCTCAATTTTCCCGCTCTCAAATAGATCTTTGCTTAAATAGCACACCAAGCATCGCGTTTAATGTTAAAATTGATAATACGGTATTTTCTAATGGTGGAAGTCTTAGATCTGAAAGATTTGATGAGGCTTTTATTGAAATCGAAATTTATAAAAAAGGATATATGGTATTAAAAGAGCATAATTTGAAAACGGGTCAAATAAAAACTGTAGGTACATATAACATTACTATATTTATTTAATTCGAGAAATTTGTATTCTTTTCATAAAAAATAAACTTAAAAAGAATATTTTGTTTATATGAGTAAGTTAAACGCTTTAATTGAAAAATTATTATGGTTAAAGTAAAATTACACTTACTAAACATTTTCCAACTAAAAATCAATAAGAAGTTCATTGAATATGAAGGTAAAAACGTTGGAGATATTATTTCCCAATTTTTACAGGAGCATAAAGTGAATCTTGGTGATGATTTATTGGATAAAAGTAGAACCAAGTTAAATCCTCAAATTTTAATTCTGTTGAATGGAAGAAACATCAAATATCTGAAAAACCTTAAAACACAACTCAACGAGAATGACGATATTTACTTATCTTTCGCTCTAGCAGGTGGTTAATATAGACTTAGTTCTCATAGTGGGATGAACACATAGTTTATTTAAACGTTAACCTTAAATATAAAAAGAATCATATTTTTTATACTAAAACCTATAATTTATTAATTGTATTGAATTTTGATTAAATTAGTAAGTACTCTTTAGATAAACGATACGGTATGTAGCATATGAAAAAGATAGCATTTATAGGCCTTGATAACGCCGGTAAGACCAGTATTATTACAGCGATCACGAAACGGTTTGGTTTTGAAGAAGAAATAGCCAAATTAATGCCTACGAGAAGAATTGCTCGTGATTCCTTCAAATTTTTAGGTTTAGAGTTTTCAAGGCTAGATTTTGGTGGACAGCGAATATATCGGGAAGATTATTTAAAACATCCAGAGAAATTCTTGAGTGGAATAGATTTAATTTTTTATGTTATAGATGCTCAAGATTTTGATAGATATATTGAATCAATAGATTATTTGGAAGAAGTATTATTATTTTTTAAGGAGTACCAAGAGGATGTAATAGTGGCAATCCTCTTTCATAAGTTCGACCCCCAGCTTGTGGACAATGTAGAAATAAACAAAAGGATCCTCACATTAAAGCAAGCATTAACAAGATATTCTAACGATTTCGATATTTTCTTCTTTGAAACGACTATATTTGATATCAAATCTGTCATGGACGCTTTTTCAAGCGGATTATCAATGTTATTCGAGAAAATGGAGATGGTCTCGAATTTATTTGCAGAAATTAGTAAAAGCTATGACGCAATTCTAATAGCCTTATTCGACAATAAGGGTATAACTTTAGGTGAATTTTATCGTCCACACCTACAGTTGACTCAAAAAATGAAAATTTACGAGATATATCTAAATTTACAAAAACGTATTGTTTCAGAAAACAGAATTTTATTCGAATTTTCCGATTCATTCGAAAGTGGGGAGAGATTTTCAGGTGTTATAGAAGTCCTCAAATTTGGGAATTTAGATTTTTATTTGTTATTCATAGTAGAAGAAGATCAAAAAGATTTAGAGAAGACAGTTACACTTTTAGATAAAATTGAATCAGCTAAGCCTCAAATGGAGAATCTAATCTTACAAATTATCCAATAAAGCTTACAATTTATCTAAAAGCAAATCAATAATTTTTGTTCATCAAATAGATTAATGAATAATTTAATTAAGCGCAGATGGAGGGAATCGAACCCCCGAGCGCTTACGCGCACTGGCTCTCTAGGTTATCGAAAAATGCTCTCGAGGCCAGCGTCTTACCAGCTAGGCTACATCTGCTAAGTCAGTTTAAATTACAAGCTTCATTACTGTTTTCTTATGAAATTTAAAACATCTCAAATATAAAATTCTTTCTTTTTGTATGAAAGAAACCAAATAATTAGTTTGATTTAACAATAATGATTAGAAAATACTAAGAAGTAGGAACATAAATTTTTAGTTTTAAGGTTGGATCCAGTAGCCTTATTAAACCTTCTTCTTCATAATGTTTTAAAAGTATTTTTGCTGTTGAAACCCTAATATCAAACTTTAAAGCGATATCTGATGCTAAAATCGTTTTTTTCTTCGCGATTGAATCTCTTATTTCTTTTTCTAAATTCTTGGGTATAAAAGCATCTCTTTCAACAACATTTATCTGTTTAGTTCTGCCATATTTTCTTCTAAGATTTAATGTGGCTTTTCTAACCAGTAATTTTTCTTCTTTCTCTGACATAATGAGTCTTTTTTAACGAATTAAAGAGTTAATAAATTAAAATAGAATGAAAATATAAATATTTAGAATTAAATAAAATTTTTGGTTTATTATTTAAAACTTAAAAGGTTATATCTCATTTACTAAAATAATAATTTGATTACTAGCCCATTAATTTGAACACCGAATATAGCTTCAATGTAAAGAGGAAGAGACCAGAAGAAGAATATGAAAATGTTTCAGATTATTTTAGAGGGGACGTCTTAACTCAATATGCCACTTCTAAATCTATGATGAAAATTCAAGAAAAAATAACAATAAGAGCTTTAGAACTTTTAAATATTAAAAAGAAGGACTCTCTGATTTTAGATGCTGGTTGTGGTCCTGGCTTTGCCGCAACATATTTAAAAGAAATAGGATATAGGATAGTAGCTCTTGATATTATTTCAGAATTTCTATATTTTTATGAAATAAGTGATTTAAATCCAATTAATGCGGATATGTGTTTTCTTCCTTTTAAACCAAATACATTTGATGCTATTATTTCTATTTCAGCATTACAATGGGTATATAGGGACTTAAACGATAGAGTGATGTATTCAATGCTGAAAAATCTCTCAACATCATTTTATAAGATTTTGAAACCAGATGGACGAATAGTTATACAATTTTATCCAAAAAATAAGGAACTCATGGACAAAACAGGCAAAATAATTGTGAACCATACAGATTTTATTGGAAATTTCATAATAGATAACCCGAATAGGCAAAAAAAGCGAAAAGTTTTTCTTTTGCTCGATAAGAAATCGTAATTATTAGATTTAATAATGCAAGAGACTATTGAATGACCATTTAGTTCTATCACAATGTTTTATCCTTAAGCATAATATTTTATTTAACTTCTGTTATAATATTTGTAAATAATTTTTCTACAAAAACACATAAAGAAATGATGATTTTATGAAAACATTTAATAAACATAAAATTCGATTAAAAATTGTATTGTTACTCTCAATAACATTAGTGATAATGCTTTTTCCAGCATATCTAACAAATTTATTTAATTCTGCGACCAATTCAGAGAATATTTATGAAGAAAATAATGATTTTAATGATTTTTCCACTCCAACAGGGCTTAAGTCAAGTTTATTAGGAGATGATCCATGGTGGGATACTGATTTTGCCTATCGCCGATTAATTACTATAACAAACCCTTATAATGCGAATTTTACTAATTTTGGAGTTAGTTTAACATTTAATTATGCCGAATTAGGAAGTCTAATTCAATCAGATTTAGACGATATAAGAATCGTAGAGAATGGTAATTTACTGAAATATTATGTTGTTAAAGACTATCCATCTACAGATTTAGCTACTGTATGGTTTGATACTGATATATTACAATATGCAACTGAAAGTGACACATATTTATATTTTGGAAATAGTTTGGCTGGAAATGCTGAAGCTAGTGGTGTTACAGATAGTTTTGGTTGGATCAAGAATGGTGATTTCGAATTTGATACTGATACAAGTATTAAATTTATACCTTATGGATGGAATTTTATAGATGATCCTACTGACTATGTTACTGATGATTTAATAGTTTCTAATCTAGAATCATATAATAACTCAGAAACTAGTTATGATAATTTTATGTATAGTGTAATCAACGATCCAACCGATCTCGAGGGAGTTGGGCATGGTGATTATGCATACAAATGGGGAACTAAAACAGCTACTGTGGGTACTTCTGCAAGTTCATTTGATTATGTTGGGACATTATATTCTTATCCTTTTAAAGTTCCTGTAATAAATGATGGTACAGGTAAAATTAGTTTAAATATGTGGCGTAATGTAAGAACTTTTATTTTTGAGAGAAATAAAGCAGGTGGTGCTACTATAGATAATGATGGTTATTTCATCAGGCTTTGCAATGGTACGGCTTCAAAGTATACTAGTGATGTTGATTTACATGAGAATATCGGAACAGGTTATAATAATTATATTGAAGCATATGGAGGGTATGCACAAAAAACAGGTCAAGTTTATAATAATCAGCCTAATTTATGGGAACATTTTAAGGGTCCTGTAGTGGACACTAGCATATCATATAACGATTTAACAGGAAATATAATTTTTGATATATCAGATTATATGGGTGAAGAAATATTTTTAGAGCTTGGATCTTGGGGTTTTGAAAATGGAGATGCTAAATACCTTAGATCAGGATTTTTTCAAGTAGATTATGTGGGATTCAATTATACACTTACTACTTCAATAGAAGAGTTACAGGCTCGTAAATCTGATGTTACTGTTATAGCTAAAGACGTTGATGGAAGAATAGTACCCAACACAGAAATCTTCATTGTAAATAATAGTGCTAAGGGAACAGGTGGATTTATTGTTGATTCTAAAGTTGCTACTGATGGTAAGATAACGTTTACTGACTTACCCCGTGGTAGATATAATATTACTGCGAATTATACTTTATGTTCTCAGGAAGTTGAAGTTTTCAATAGTAGTAAATCCGGTATAGGTCCATACTATTTTAATGGAATAGATTATACAACCGATATTCAATTAGATTTATGGACTATTGATTTTGAAGTTGTCGATTGGGATGGGATCCCATTAAAATATGGATACATTGAAATTAATGAAAGTAAAGGCGGCGCATTCTTAGATAGCGTGACACTTGATAATAATGGTAGGGCAACATTTCGGTGGCTAAATAAATCGAGTTATTATTATAAAGTTTTTTATGATAACGAGGATTATGGTGATTTTATTCCTTTGGCGCTAAATGAGAGTTATATCTATAGAAGTCAATATATTCAGGATAATGCAAAATTTAGGGATCATACAATAAATTTAAATGAATCAAGTGTAGGTAGTTTTTCTGTTTCTGAACGAATTTATACTAATGGTTCTAAAACTGAATTAAGTAATATAAAAATCCTTAAAGCCAATATTACTCTAACAGATATGCAGAATTATCTTGAAGATGTTTCTATCTATTATATAGATAAGGACGATTCAACTGTAGGAAACCTTATTTATAATAAAGTCTATAGTGCCACCAATATAACAGATGATTTTATAGAGCTTGATATCACACATATTGATAATGATAATTTAAGAAGTGATAATTTTGAAGTTTATGGTCTATTAGTTGAAGTCAATGGATTCAATAGTACAATTAGCAACGGTATGATTAAATTGGATTTAATAGAATCGTGTAATATCTATAATAGAACAGCCTTAGCAAGGTTAAACCTTAGAGTAATAGAAAATTACGGAAGTGTAGAATCCCCAGAGGGAGATCCTAGGAGTGCAACAATTAAAGTAGTCGATGATTTAACCGGACAACCATTAGTCAATTTGTCCTCATTTAGCGACAGAGATGGATATGCATTTAGTCCTAAAAATGGTTATGAAACACCATTTTGGTTCTTGATAGGGAGAAAGTATAATTTCTCTTTAGACATTGCAAACATAACTGATGCTCCTTTTAATATAACGTATGTTGATCCTCCACAGTGGATCCCAGGACTTGCGAAAATAAATGAATATAATTATACTTTACACGGAGATTCCTCAATTACATTTAACCTGAGATTAGAAGGAACAGGAGTAAATGTAACTAATTATGATACAGCCTTTAATACAACAGGGGGAACAAGTGAAGCGTTCTGGGAAGATGATATAAGTTTCTGGGCAGAATTTATATCCACTTCTGATAACTGGCAAACGTGGGATTACGTTTCAGAACCCCCAGGAAACTGTTATTTGACAATAAAAGTGGCCGGTTCAGAAGAAATATTGATTTCAGAGAAAATGACCTATGTAGGGAATGGTAATTTTACAATAACTGTTAATTCAGGACTTCTATCTGCCGGAACTGATAAAGAATACTATGATGTCGCAATAAGTGGCTATCACCCGACATATGACAATCCAACTTCTATAGTATATTTAGTTAAAATAAAGGCACTACCAACGATAATCACTGCACATGATTATGATACACGTATATTGATATTAGATCAGACATATACAACAAATTTTAACGAACTTATAAACATTACAGTTAAATATTCAATTGCAGAATCAGGATTTCATTTAGAAAACGCATTGTTAACATATAGTTGGATTGGACTTGATCCTATTACTTTCTATTCTGATCCTTTAAATAGTCAATACTATACATTTACTCTTAATAGTTCTGATGCGCAAAGTACAGGTATAAAAGTTATAAGCATTTCTGCCTCACTTGAAAATTATACTAGGCTTTCATTCCCAGTCTACCTTAATATTCTCGAAAGAAAAACTCTTCTTAATGACCTGACAGAGTTAGTTTATCTAACTCCAGAGGTTTGGGTTGAAGATACTCGATACTTCACATTTGCATATATAGATGCAAATAGCCTTGAGGTAATTGGAGATTTAACAACAGCAAGCTATAGTTGGCATGAATTAGATGAAAATGGAAATCCTCTTACTGGACCAGGATATGAGGGCACAGGAACGTTGATACAAAATCCTAACAGAACATATTATGTTGACTTTAATACAGAATTAAGAGAAGTTGGTGAATATTCATTATTTATTACTATGCAAAAAATAAGTTTCGAAGCTAGGTTTGCTTTTATAAATCTAGAAATTAAATTAAGAGAGTTCGATTATGTTTTAGAAGCAAATAAAAAATCTAAAGAAGCGAATGATCAGATTAAAGTAGATCAAGGAGATATTATTAACTTTGTTATCAATTTAGTTGATCTTTCTAGGAATAATATTAGTTTAATAGATGCTCAAGTTTCATTGAACATTAGAGGTGTTGATATTGATTTTATTCCTTTTATTTCTATACCAGGGATTTATACTTTAAATTACAGCACAAGTGGCATTGACACATTCATCTCTTCAAAAACATTGACTGCCAAAATTACTATTGAAATGATTAATTTTACTACTAGAGAGATTCCTATAACAATAGAGGTTTTAATGGAAGAAATATTTCCAGGAATGCCAACATTTTACTTCATTTTGATTACTGCGTCAGTAGTTGGAGTAGTAGGAAGTATTGTAGCATATAGAGTCATCCAACGAGCAAGAATTCCCAAACATGTTAAAAAGATAAGGAAAATCAAGGGCTACATCAAATCAAAGAAAAAAGTTTCAGAGATTTCAATTCCAACAAAAGAAGAAATGACAGCAAAACTATTTGGGGATGATTGGAAGGAACTTGGTCTTTCAATAGATGAAACATTAGGAATACAAGATTTAAAAACCAAGAAATCATCAATAAAAGACAGGATCACCAAAGAAGGAGGTGAAAATAACTAATGCCAATTGGATTAGTAATAATGAGATGGGATATTAAAGTAAGTACAGAGATTCTTGCGAAATATCCAGATGAACTCGTTATAACCGAGGAAACATTAATGCAAATATATGCTGCTCATGAATATACAGGAGAACCAGGAATGATTAGTTTACTTGTAGGTCCATTAAACATTGCTTCATATTATACTGGGAGAGAAAAACCTCTTTATATCATCCTACTCTTGAATTTAGATGAAGATGCTGATACATATGAGGGTGGATTATCTGATATTTCACGCGTGATTTTTCAAAACTATGAAGATAATGCATATTTAGAAATGATCCCGTTCTTATTCCAAAGATTATCAACATATCCTCATTTAAATGAAGAGCAAAGTCTAGCTATCACATATCTTGACGGTGTAAACAGATTAATTATAAATAGGTTAAGAGAAGAAGGCGTGATAAGCAAATCAGAATTGAAAATATGGTTAAAGGACCGATATAGGGAAGGATTTTTCGATGTGGATGCGATTCTTATGGAATTAATCAAAAAGGAGATAATAAAAGAAGCATCAGTTAAAGGTATGCCTTCAGAATTAATTTTTCTTATAAATGATTTGTTCATGATTCGAAGACCACCAATTATTTTACTTAAAAATCCTACTGAGCGAGGACTTCCTGACAAATTTACGGATGAATATAATATAGCTGTTAGGAAATTCTTCCAAAAATATCGTCCATCAGATGAGGACAATCTTAAAATACTAGATGAAGTTATCGCAGATCCTCAAGTATATGAAATTTTAAAATTACTTAGAATTTCAATCGTTACAAAAAATGTCCTGGAGAAACTCCGAAAAAAAGGAGTTGATGACATCGATAGTGGATTAAAGAAGTTATGGAATAATCAGATGATTCATGTTTTTCAAGATACTAAAGGAAACGAATATTATGCTTTACTTACAGATTTTTATAACTCTTTGATATACCCTAAATACATGTTAAGAACAATAATTCACCAATATGAAGTAAAATCAAAATCAACTGGGGTTCTGATTGAATATCTTAATGTTCTTGATGATAACTATCGACCGATTAAGGTTAAAGTAGAAGAAAAAGAAGAAGACTAAATTTTTTTTAAATATTTATTTTAATTTTTTTTATATTTAATTCATAGTGAAAAGCTACTTACGTATAAAAAAGTTTTAATTTATTGGTTCGTTAAATAACCCTTTAATTTTTTTGCTTTCTCATAAAACTCCTTGTAAAGAGTATCATCTCCTAATTCAAGGCATAAGTCTGATATTTTTTCGAAATATTCCGCAGTTTGGGCTATATCACCGCTTTCTAGACACGCTCTTGCCTTATTAATTAATTGATCTCTTTCAAATAATGGTTTTAGCAGCGGTGATGCATCAGTGCTAATTTCTAATATATCTGCAACGATTTGAATCATTTTATCGCGATTTTCTGGATCTATCGCAACCATCGAATAAGTTTTTAATCCTAAAATCTCCTGTATTTTTTCAATGCTTAAGGCATCAGGTAAGTCTTGTTTATTCCCAATTACAGCAGTATGAGCATAAGGAGCGTGTTCTTTTATTAACTCAACGAAAAATTTACTTTTTTCTACATTCTCTAATGTAGAATCTGTTATTATTAGTACAGCATCACTACCAAGAATAAAATCATTCCATAAATAACTAAATTGTTCTTGTCCGGCAAAATCCCATAGATGGAAATAGAGTTTCCCGATTTTAACGGTTGAGATCCTCCCAGTTATAGTAGGAATATGAACAGAAGGAATTTCATCAGCACAGATTAAATTAGTTGTTGTTGTTTTCCCTACTCCTGAAAATCCTACTAAAGATATTTTTGTTTTAAGGTTTCTATGGGTTGTATCTATGATGGGATCTAATATCTCCATAAGTGTGGGATCTAAATTGTCTAAACTATCTCCAAATGTCTCTAAAAATTCATTTTTTAGTTTTTTCAGTTCCTCTTTAGATCTTTTTATTTCATCGTTTATATCAGTAATGAATATGAACATCAATCCTTCATCTTTTCCGTAAGAGTACACGAGTTTATATTTGAAAAAGTCATAGCTTTCTAAATGTGTTCCTTTTTCAGTTTCTTCAAGAATTTCTTGAATAAGTTTTTGGAAATCCTCCACTGATATTGATTTTCCAAAATTCTTATTGTATAGCATTATATCGTCTTTTAAAATGTAGACTTGTCTTAACATGGTTTAATACCTATCTAAAGAAAAACTAATTTTCCATTTATTTAGAGGCTATAAAATTTTGAAATTATTCCTTGAATCTTCAATCTAAATTAAAATATTTAAATTTTTATGATTTAGAAAACGTGCGATATAGGAGATAGAAGTAGTCAGACTATTCAAGGTAAAAATTTATTTTAAATTTTTTTTGATACTGATATCATAACTTAGAATCTTCATACTTAATAAGAGAGACTAAATATAACATTTTATAATGATTAAAGCCAAATTAAAGGTTTTTACAGCCAAAATCATAATATTGTTATATGAAATTCAATAATGATTATAGAATATTTTGACTATTAAAGAATAAAAATGCTGGAGAGAAAATAACAATTCTAAGTTAGATATACAAATTTGATAGATAAAAAATTAAATACGGAAATTAGTTAGTATTATTATTGAAAACCTTTTTTTAAAAATTTAGTAATCTAATATTGTTTAAAAAAAATTTGAGAAAAAAAATGATTAAGGCAAAAAAGAAATTTAAACAGAGGATAACAGCCAGTTTGTTGTTGATTTTTATTGTAAGCTCTATTATAACTGTATTGCCTTTAAATTCTACTAATTCCAGTGATGTTTCAAATTTACCCGCAGAGAAGGAAATTTTCAATGAAGATAGTTTTAATAATAACTTCAATTCACTAAAATCTTCCGATATATTCTATCCAGCTTTTAAGTATGATTTATCAGAGTGGTGGAATAAGACTTATCGGTTTAGAATTGGATTTAAAATAGAAAATCTTGATGATTTTGATAAGTATCAACCTGTTGATATATTTTTTAATTTCCAGGAAAATGAACATTATGAAGGGAGTACAAGATTAGTAAGTTATAATGCGACAGGGATTAATGAATGGAGTAATCCAATTCCTATTCAACTTTGGAATATCACCTATTATCCTAATCCAAATTATATCCAATCTTGTACTATAACATTTATTGCTAGTATTTCTGCATTATCTAACCAAACATTTTTCCTTTACTATAATGAGAATATGGATAGTATTGAGATTCCAGATTATAATACTGACTTTACTAGTGTTCTAGTTGGGGGAAAACTTACTGTTACAGTAGGAGAATCAGGATCTTTATATGAAGCTGTGTTACAGCAAGGTTTGGCTGTATCGGAATTAAATAAAGACACATATAATTTTCATACAGACAAATCTTTAGTTCCTGAAAAACAATTATCTCATCCAGATCTAAGACTATTAACTCATATGGATGAGAATCAAGGAACAACTGTTTTGGACACTAGTGGCTATGGGGTGGATGGCTCGTTCTATAGAGGTGATCCTACTTGGACCTCTGGTGTTGTAAAATATGGTTTATCATTTGATGGAAATGATGATTTGAGTTTTGGAGCTGCTCTGGAAGGATCTGGGGATCCTTTCAATGATTATAGCACAGAATTTACCATCACTCTCTGGATTAAACCAGCAGCTTTAACAGATCTGCAAAGTAATCATTATACACAGAATTGTTTTATGGCTAAAGCAAGCGATCCATATAACGATAATTTTGAAATAGGAATAAATTCTGGATCAATTGGAGGAACAAGTCCAGGAACAATCCATGTATATATCGATACTGAAACAAGAGATACTTATGCTAATTTTGGTAACTCCGGAGATGTTAGTGTTGGTGAATGGAATTTTATTGCTCTTCGATATGATTCTGGTGATGTTGATGTAAAGATAAACGATGCCTGGTATACTTCTACTGCATGGAGTGGTGCTACTGATTTAGATCAAGCTGAGGGAAGTCCATTTACAATTGGATCCACAGATCATATTGATACCTATTTTAATGGTGATATTGATGAGGTTGCAATTTATAATAGTGCTCTTTCAGATCAAATGATCGAGGATTATAAATATGCATCAATTCCATCTACAATTCAATCAATAACTGAAATCGAAAATGGACAAGTATTTTCGCGTTATCGTATAGAATGGAATAAAGCATTTGATATGTCCACTATAGATTATTGTACTTTTTACTATGATTATAATCTATGGAACATCAATAGAGAAATTTATTTTGATAATGTATATAATTCGACAATTGCGTCAATGATTCCAATGAATACATATTATGATCTATCTGGTTTGAGCCAGAATGAAAACTTTCATTTCTATTATGATGGAAATTTTGTAGATGGTTTAAATAATGATCAGTTTATATCAGAAAATTATACAATAATTCATGATCCAATACATGTTGCTACAAAAGACACACTTGGAGTTTTTGTTGCTGGATATTCAACTTCCGATATTCTTGCAACCATTACCTATTTAAATGGAACTGTTTTTTACGATGCAATAAATGATATCGTTAGATATACACCCGGTTCTCTAAATGATTTCCAAAATAATATTGGGGGAAGCGATTATAAGTTAATTATTGATTTCTGGGAATATATTGATAATATAGGTGTCTCTACTCCTTTAAATACGACTGAACTGATCGAATTATTCGATAATACCTTTAAGACTCTAAGAAATCCTATCAATTTTTACATTTATGAACAGGACAGTCTGTTTTACAATTTAAAAGTGAATGTTACAGATATAGACAACAATCTTGTTCCCGATGCGACTGTTACTTTATGGAATGCTTCAAATTATAATGAAAATTGGGTTCAATATACGGATGATTCTGGAATAGCTATTTTTAATCGACTGAATAATGGTTCATATGTAGTAAATGTATCATATGAAAAATATGGTAAAGAACCTTTAACTATAACTACCCCTAAAACAATTGACATCAATGATAATACTGTTGATACTTTTGGCGTTAATTTAACAGAATTTACAAATGTAGAGCTTACTACTCTGAATTTAACACTACACCGATATAATGAAACGGCAGCTTTTAAGGGATTTTTAGAAGGAGCAAAAGTCGATTTTTGGATTGATAATGGAACTGGACCAGATTTCATTGGTTCGGAAAACTCAGATGAAAATGGGAATGTAATTTTTCGTTGGCAAAATTTCACTAGTAGTCCTGATGGTAATGTTACTTTCACACTTACCTGGTTTGATACTGAACCAAGAGATATCAGTGCCCTTGGTGATTTAGATCCTTCTAATTTGAAAAATATAACACTTCCCTTTTATCAAGCCGACTCAAAAATTGTTAATGTTACATTCGCACCTTCTTTTGATACCGCAATAGCTTTACCCGAAGTTTATGAAGAAGGTACAATTTTAGGTGAATTGATATCCTTTCAAGTTAATTATACATTTACAGTAAATGAAACTAACCCAACAGGGATAATTGATGCTGATGTGAATTACAATATAAAGATTGGGACTCAAATATTAAATATACAGACATTAGAGTTCAATGACATTGGAGGAGGACTTTACAACTTAACCATTGACACTTCTAATCCTATAGATGTTGGAGGTGAATTATGGGAGTCTAGTATAACATACACTATGGAGATCTTTGCATCAAAACCCGGTTTTATATCAAAAACAACTGCAATAACATTTGTACTTGCAGATAAAACTGCTAGTTTAACTGCTAATGTGAGTATTGGAACAGCATATTGGAATGATGTTATTAACTTGGAAGTTCATTATCAAGATATTTATGCAGATCCTGATTTGGATATAGAGGACGCTATCGTTCAATATTTAGGTATTGGAGTTATTGGGGTTAGTGGTCTCCTTGATCCATTAGGTTCTGGAGGTAGATATAGACTTGTTTTAGATACAGGAGATTTTCCAGGTTATGGTGATTACTTTATACAAATAATTGCAGATAAACAAAATTACGAAACGAAACAAATAATTCTTCCTGTGAAAATTAATGCGATTAATACAAGAATAAACGATAGTACTGGAATATTAGATGCCGTTGAATTGCCATTTGGGGAAGAAAAGATATTTTACTTTAACTACACCGAAGCAGATACTGGTTTAGGGCTATCTAATTGTGAAATTGCTCATTGTGAATGGGAAAAAGAAGATAGTAATGGAAATGTGGTAGATAGTGGTATATTATTCTTAACTAACCTCTATGATGGAATTTATGAATTAGACTTCGATACTCATATAAAAGAAATTGCAACTTACACGTTATCAATATCCATAGGGAAATCAAATTACGCTCTAAGGATTGCCATTATTATTTTAAAAGTTATACCCAGAGAATTTTCAGTTGACTCATCTGATATAATTAAAGTAATTTCAGGTAAACCTTTAGTTTTTGACATTGAAATTAAAGATCTTCTCAATGATAATCTAGTAAATGGAACAGAAGTCACGGTAACATTTCGAAGTAATAATTATACTATTAGTCAAGGTGATATTATAGATAATGGTGATGGATCGTATACAGTAACTATTCCTAAAACACCAGATGCATTTTTTGCTCCACAAACATATACAGCAATGATTACAGTTCAAAAAACTAATTACTCTACAAAAACAAAAACATTTGTTGTTGAAGTTAAAATGGTTGAATGGCCAATTTCTGGCTTTCCTGCATTTTATTTCTTAATGATTGTTGGCGCAACAATAGCTGTTGTTGGTAGTTTGGCTATTTATCGAGTAGTTCAACAAGCTAGAATTCCCACATTTGTTAAGAAAACAAAAAAAATGAAGAAAGACATTAAAGGCAAAAAGGCTATCTCAGATTCACTTCTGTATCCTTCAAAGGAAGAATATTTAGTAAAGCGGCTAGGAGATAGATGGGACATGCTTGGATTATCGCTAGAAAATATATTAGGCACTGAAAGGAAGAAAAAGAAAATATTACCCGAAACGACGGGAGAATTTAAAAATCTTAAAGGAGGTGTAGAATAAATGCCAATTGGATTAGTTATAATGAGATGGGATGACAGGGCAGGTACTGAAATATTATCTAAATACCCAGAGGAAATTGTTTTAACAGAAAAAACACTGATGCAAGTTTATAGCACCCATGAATATAGCGGAGAATCAGGGATGATTAGTCTAATGATTGGGTCCTTAAATATTGCATCATATTATACCGGACCAGAGAAAAACTTCTACATTCTTCTACTTTTGAATCTTGATGATGATCCTGATATGTATGAAGAAGGATTGATAGATGTTTCTAGAATTATCCTGTCAAATTTAAAAGATGATGCCTTTCTACAGATGATCCCTACGCTATTCCGACGATTATCAGTATATCCTACTTTAAGTATTGAACAACGACTTGCGCTTACATATCAAGATGAAATAAAACGTATGATAATTAAACGTTTAAGGGATGAAGGTGTAGTTTCTAAATCAGAATTAATGATATGGCTAAAAGATAGATATAAACAAGGTTTTGTGGATGTCGATGGCGTTTTAATGGAACTTATAAAACGTGAAATAGTCAAAGAAGCATCAGTAAAAGGGATGCCTTCTGAACTAATATTCTTAATTAAAGATATTGTACTTATGCGCGTACCACCGGTTATTATTTTACGAGATCCAGCAGATCGAGGTTTACCTTCTCAGCTTGTTGAAACTTATAAAACTGATGTGAAGAGATATTTTCAAAATTATCAACCCTCAGAAGGAGATAATCTCAGAATATTAGATGTTCTTACTAATCCACAAGTTTATGAAACTATAAGTTTACTAAGAACTACAGTAGTCACTAAGAATGACCTAGAGAAACTTAAAAAAAAGGGTGTTGAAGATCTTGACGATGTGCTAAAGATGCTTTGGGACACTCAATTAATACAAGTGTTCCAGGATGAAAGAGGTAATGAATATTATGCACTTCTTTCTGATTTTCACTTAGACTTAATGTTTCCAAAATACCTAATGAACGTTATTAAAACAGTATATGAACAAAAATCAAAATCTGATCAAGTTTTAATTGAATACTTGACTGTACTTGAAAATACCTATACAAATTTAAAAGCAACAGAAAAAGCAGAAGTTAAAGCGAAAGATTGATTAAATCTTATTATTTTTTTACTTTTTGTTTCCTTTTTTATTTTTTCAAAAAATTTTTGAATTGGTTGATATTAGTCTCACTTAGTACAATCAATAATTAATGTGAAAGAAAAATGGATAAAACTTTTCCAAGCTGTGAAAAATATTTAGATATTCCAGAAGCAATTGGTTTGGATGGTATAGATTTAGAAAAATACATTATTGCCAGTTATATCATAAAACGTCCTAAGGGACAAAATGTTAACTATCTCTCTAGATTCGCAGCTATCGAACAATCAACAGGAACTTGGGTTCGAGTTCCTGCCGAAACAGAAGAGGTTAGAAAACATCATGTAGCAAGAGTGCTTGGAGTATATGAGTTGCCTATGTATGAATATATAATTCCAAAGGATATTAAAGAAAGAATATATTTTGTTCAAATTGGATTCCCTGTCGTGAATATTAAGGGAATGGGTATTCCTATGCTTTTTACTACTGTTATTGGCAATATATCAATTACTCACGGATTAAAACTAGTAGATCTATCATTTCCAAAAACATGGTTAGAAGATTTCAAAGGCCCTAAATTTGGTATAGATGGTCTTCGAAAGTTATTGAACGTTCCTGAGCGTCCTCTTTTAAATAATATGGTAAAACCTTGTACCGGACACACAGCAGATGTAGCAGCTGATTTGGTTTATAAAGCGGCAGTTGGTGGTTGTGACGTGGTAAAAGATGATGAATTAATCTCAGATCCATCCTTTAACACACTCGAAGATAGAATTGTTCAAGTTATGGAAGCCGTGGATCAAGCTGATTCAGAAAAAGGAGAGAAAACACTATATACAATTAATATTACAACAAAATTCCCTGATATGTTTGAGTATGCTGACAAAATGATTGAATTGGGTGCTAACGCGTTAATGATAAATTATTTAACGACTGGTTTTGAAGCTTTAAGACAAATTGCTGAAGATCCATCAATAAAAGTACCGATTCTGGGGCATATGGACTTTGGTGGGACTTATTTTGGAGGAATCTGGACTGGAATGACTAGCATGCTGACTTTTGCGAAACTACCTCGAATTTGTGGTGCGGATACTGTTGTAATTCCTGCACCTTATGGTAAAGCCGAGATATTAGATGAGAGATATGAGCAGAATCTTAAAGCACTTCGATATCCACTTCAACATATCAGACCAACATTACCAATGCCCAGTGGAGGAATTACCCCAGGAATGGTCGAAAAATGTATGAAAGAAGCTGGTAATGACATTTTAATTGGTAGCGGTGGTGGTATTCATAGTCATCCTGATGGTCCAATCTCTGGTGCTAAAGCATTTAGACAAGCAATTGATGCTGTTATGCAAGGAAAAAATGTAAAACAAGTTGCTAAAGAACATAAAGAATTAGGGATCGCACTTGGAGTATGGGGTACTGGCAAAACCCAATTAATCGAAGATTAAATCTTTTTTTTTTATTTTATTTTTATATAGGAATCTCGTAAAAGAACTCGGGTTTGTGGAGGAAAATCATTAAGTTTAATATTATTAATAATATCATTTCCCCTTAAATCCAAATAAATTAAATTAGGTAAACTTGTTAAATAATTTAAGTTTATTTCTGCACTTAAATTGTTATTAGTTAATATGAGATGAGTTAAATCTTGAAAATGAATTATGAGCTCAATATCATTAATTTGATTATTTGATAGATCAATATATTTTAGATTATTTAAGTTATTTAAACCAGGAATCTCTGAGAGATCAGTAATGTTATTTTTCCACTCCCACGGAGTTCCTTTAACTTCATATTCTACGTAATCTGACAAATCTAATTTTTCTATTAATCCGTTCTGTGAATTTGTTTCATAATAAACATTATAATAATGGCTGAACAAGTTGGAAATAGTGAGGAAATTTATTAAAATTTGGACAAACTCATTATGAGTGAACTCTTCATAATCTTTTTCCTTTAGCAATTTTTTCAGAACTTTCTTAAATTTTTTATTTTCAATTTTTCTTTTTTTGTTCAAATATTTTGTTTTGATAATTTTCCTAATTTCATTAAATAGTACCAATTTAGTTTCCTCATTATCTACTTTGCCCAATAATTTTATGATTTCAATTAAAGAATTATAATTTTTTTCATGATTGATTGCCCAAATCAGCAGGGATATGCTTTTATGTAAAAAATTTTCTCCAATAAATTTTACAGCCAAATATCTTACTTTTTCACTTTCATCTGAAACGAGTAAGTTTTCTAGAATATCGAATAATTTGTCTTTTAAAATCCGAATTTTCATTAGGTATTCAATAGCTTTTATTCTAATATCTTCGTTATTACTATTTTCAATTAAAGCAATTAATAATTCAGAAGCGGTTAATTTATCCAATCTATTATTTTCAAATTCTTTCCAAATTTTATCGGGATTTAAAATCATTATAATACTAAGAAGAAGAAGAATTTTATTCTGTTCTTATTTAAATGAAAAAGGTGGAAATTTTCTTCTAATCTTTAGATCTTTCTCTAAACTTGCCTTTAATTCATTAAAGGGTTTTAAATTTCCAGAAAAAACTGATTCAGTAATTTTACTTATTTTAGGATTTAATATTTCCTCAGCTTGATCAATTTTTCCTAAGTTTCCTTCAGAAAGTAACGATAGGAAGTAATCATTTGGATATTTCTTGAATGTTAAGAATCTATATTTTTGAAATTCAAGTTTTACTGATATCCAGCGAGGGAATGCTCCCGTGTTTCCTTGAGTATTAGCAGCAATAGCTTCGATCCTTGCCGTTAACATCGATTCTTTCATTTCTCTTTCTTCTTCTAGACTATTTACTTCTATTTGTAATTCAACGTTTATATCATCTCCTACTAACAATGAAATAACTCCAATTGACATCGAAGATAAACCTAGATAATCAATTCGAATAGTGTCTTCGACGTACGGTATTTCTTGATCAGAAAATACTTCTTGCAATTTAAGATATTCTCTAAGAATAAAACTTGTACGACCACTGAATTCTCTTTCAATTTGATATGATTCTAATTTATCTAGGTTATTAACATCTTTATCTTTTACTAATTCAGAGAAATTATTCGACATTTGCTCAAGGAGCCATTTTCCTTTCTTATCTGGGAATTTACCATAGACAAGATATATTATACCATCTTTAACATAGAATTGACACTTTTCTTCAGTATTATCCTCTACAGAAATTAAAAGCATTTTATCAAGTACTCCACCTAAGATACCAGTAGCTATAAAATCTAGATTATTCGTTAATTCTAATAAATATCTTAGACTATTATTACTGCAATATAGTTGATTCCTATCAATTGACGTGATTCCGAGTAATTTAACGTATTCACCTTTCTTCAAAGGTATTTTTTCCCTTTTTAAAGAAATGTCTATAGATTTTTCTTTTACTTTTACCTTATCTTGTAATTTTGAGGATAGTGTAGTAGTTTTAGTTTCAAACTGTTTGGGCTGGATTATTTCTTTCCCTTCAGTTGTTAATTCATATAATTCAACTAAAAATCTTTCACATTTAGGGCAAAGTTGGTCCTTTGGAAAAGGTCTTGAAATTTTGTATCCACAGAATTTACATTCTACCAGTTTTTTTTTATCTTCTGCAAGACGTTTTTTTTCTATTTTCTTTTCTTTTTTCTTTTTTAATTTCTTTTTTGTTTTCTTTTCTTTTTTTGGAATTTTTACCAACTCGCCTAAAAATCTATTATAAAAAAATTAATGTAATTTTTATAAATACTTCTCCGCTATATTAGTAAAAGCTTCAATAAATTTATTATTATCTTCAACAGTTCCAATTGTTACTCTAATATAGTTATAAAGACCGGGCTTACTAAAGTGACGAACTAGAATCTTCATTTCCTTTAAATCCCAAACAAACTTTAGGGTTTTAGATTTATCTTCAAATTTTATAAATATAAAGTTTGCATCTGAAGGTAAAACGCTAACACCCCGAAAGTTATTTAACTCCTCAGATAATCTCTCTCTTTCCGAAACTATTTTCTTGTTTCTTTCAAAAATTTTACTACTATTTTTAATACATGAAATAGCTGCAATTTGTGCTAGATAATTGGTATTATATGGTAATTTAATTTTATTCATTTCTTTAATAATCTCGGGATCTGCTAATGCGAAACCCATTCTTAAACCGGCAATTGAAAAGCTTTTAGAAAATGATCGATTTACAATTAAATTCTTTACTTTTTTTAATAAAGGAAGGCTTGTCTGGTTTGAAAAATCTGCATAAGCCTCATCAACAACTACTACTCCAGGGAAGCTTCCACACAATTTTAAAATTGTTGCATTCCCAAATGATTTTCCATTAGGATTATTCGGTGAATTAATAAACATTAGTTTACCCTTAGCGTTATATGCTGAATCAGGTATAGAGAAATCATCATTTAATTGAATTTCTGTAATTTTAGCATTATAAAGTGTGGCTAAAACCTTGTACAATCCATAAGAGGGATAAAAAAGAACAACTTCGTCTCCAGGGTCAATAAACATTTTAAAAATTACATCAAAAATTTCATCGGAACCGTTTCCTATAAATATTGAATTTCTATTAGTTAGTGTATCTTTATCTCTTAGCAATACATTTAAAATTTCTTTTCGTAATTCAAAGGAGGTGGGATCAGGGTAAAGTCTAATTTTTTCATTAACAGCCTTTTTTATGTCATCTAATATTTCAGGAATTGGTGGAAAAGGATTTTCATTTGTATTTAATTTAAGCCAACCATCTTCAATTGGTTGTTCACCGGGTTCATAAGCAGAATATTTTCTTAAATTTTCTCTTATCAATTCATTTAATTCCATTTGATTAA
Organism: Candidatus Hodarchaeota archaeon; assembly: GCA_048886685.1. Classification (GTDB taxonomy): domain Archaea; phylum Asgardarchaeota; class Lokiarchaeia; order Sigyniarchaeales; family SOKP01; genus Loki-b32. The sequence goes on along the minus strand of JBHLKM010000006.1, from coordinate 163,918 downwards.
CCTTTTATAATTTTAAAACTATGATTTCTGATTGATTTTCTAGTCAAAATAATTATTTATGTATTTACTTAATTAATCTTTATCTTTTAATCTTTCTTCGATTGATCTTTTATGAGCAAGTAATCCTTCAAATTCTGCTAATTTGATTGCAGTCTCTCTAAGTTTTTCTAAACCCTCTTTCTTACATTTTAAGACATCAATGGTTTTTAGGAAATCATATAAATTTAAACCAGAATATTTTTTAGCGCTTCCACCTGTTGGAAGGATGTGATTTGTACCAGCACAGTAATCTCCTAAAGGTACTGGAGAATATGGCCCCAGAAATATTGCCCCTGCATTAGTTACTTCTTTTACTAACCCGTTTGGATTTTCAACTAAAATCTCAAGATGTTCAGGAGCAACTAAATTGCTAATTCGTATACAATCTTTCAAATTTTTAGCTTTAATTATTATTGAATTATTTTTTAATGCATTCTCTATTATATCGCGTCTTATAGATTGTGAGACGTATTTCTCAATTTGATTTTTTATTTTATTAATTAAGTTTTCTGAGTCAGATACTAGAATTCCTACATTATCAGGATCATGTTCAATTTGAGAAATAAAATCAGCGATTATATAATTTGGATCTGCTGTTTCATCAGCTATAATTAAAATCTCTGAAGGTCCTGCGGGTGCATCTATAGCAATAGTATTTGAAAGAATTTGTTTGGCAGCATTTACCCAAATATTGCCAGGTCCAATTACTTTTTGAACTTTTGGAATTGTTTCTGTGCCATAAGCCATAGCAGCAATAGCTTGCGCACCTCCTACCTTATAAATTTTATTTATATTAAATTCATCGGCAGCAACTATGATCTCGGGAGCAATTTTTCTATTTACTTGAGGGGGTGTACACATAATTATTTCTTTTATTCCTGCAACATATGCGGGTGCTGCAATCATCAAAACTGTACTAGGATATATGGCTCTACCACCCGGAATATAAATCCCAATTGCATCCAATGGGCGGTAAATTTGTCCTGCGAAAACTCCTTTTTCAATTTCAACAGTCCAATCCTTCCGTTTTTGATTTTCATTAAATTTAATTAGATTTTCCTTAGCATGATGTATTGCTTGTAATAAGCTAGGATCAATTCTTTCATAAGCTTGTGTTAATTCTTGTTTTGAAATTTGAATTTCTTCACTCGCCAATTTTACTTTATCGAATTTGTGGGTAAATTTGATTAAAGCTTTATCGCCATTTTCTTTTACTTCTTGAATAATATTGATTACAGAATCTCTAACTAATTCTAATTGAGTATCTGCACGAGGAATGTATTTGGATATCGTTTCCTCACTTATTTGACCAGAATCAATAATTCTTAAAGTATTCATGTTAATCAAAATAATTATTGTAACTCTTCAAGCGGTAAGATTTGACGAGGCTCGTGAACAACTAATCCTTGAGCATATTTTCTTAATAAAGGGATTAAACTCAAGAATTCCTGCTTTTTGATTATTGTATTTATGGCATACCATCCCTCAGTTCCAGCTAATTTTGAAATAGTTGGTCGCTTTAAGGCAGGTAATTCTAATAAAACTTGATTTAAATTTTCCTCTCGAACATTCATGAATATATGAAGCTTCTTTTTAGCCTCTATAACACCTTTTAACAAAACCAGAATATCTTTAATTTTTTCTTGCTTCCATTTATCTTTTAAAGCAGTTTTATTGGCTATCAGTACAGCAGTAGAGGTATCGATAATTTCTACTATTTTTAAATTATTAGCTTTTATGGTTGTACCTGTTGATGTGTTATCAATTATTACATCTACTTCTTCAGGAGGTTTAGCTTCTGTAGCACCAAATGAGAGGAATATCTTAACTTTTTCATTTTCTCCCCATCTTTTCCAAGGGGTGATCACTAATGGTATGGTATCCCCATAGAGTTTTTTATAAGTCTCATTTTCTTTTAAATAATTAGCTGACAAAGTTAGATACTCAGTCGAGATCCTTAAGGATTTATTTTCATCATAAAATTTTTGGAGAACATCATCTAGGTTATGTATATTATCCCAATTATTCGGAGCACATAGAACTATTGAGACTGCCCCAATCTTTAGATCTAATAGTACTTCAACTTCCGCTTTTGTTTCTTTAACCCAGTCAATTCCTGAAATGCCTAAATCAAATTCATTTTCTCCTATTAGATAATTTGGTATTTCTTGTGGTCTTAATAATTTAATATAAATCTCTGGATCTCCTACTGATGGTCGATAATCTCTTTTTGACACCGATTTTAGCTTTAAACCCGCTCTTTCGAAGAAAGAAGCTATATCTTCTTGTAGACTCCCTTTAGGAATTGTTAGTTTTAACACTTTTTCACTCATTTAAAATCAATAAACATTGTAAATTTAAGAATTTAATCATTCAAATAATCATATTGTTCAATTTAAATTTAGCAGCCCTAATTGAAGTTAATCCTTTTTTAAAGGATATATAAAAAATTTTTTCGAAAACTGAATTTTTAAATTTATTAACACTATTTTATAGATAACAAAACATTCGTGAATATTATAAAAAAATAACTAAAGTTGTTAACCAATGACAGATTTTGCTCTTATGTTCAACGCAAGACCTGGTGGGGAAATTGTTCCAGTTAAATGGAGTAAAGATAATTTTTTACCAGATACTTCAATAATAGTTTTAGACGAAGCTTCGGAATCACTTTATTTATGGCATGGTATTCAGCAAGGTTTAGTTGCTAGAAGAACAGCCCTAAGGCAAGCAGAATCTCTAAAAGGACACGGCTATACTGTGGGTAAAAGTATTATAGGGCGTGATATCAAAACATTAAAGGAAATAGATGCAAGAAAAGTAGGAAAAGTGCCAGATGATACTCAATTAAATGAAGAATTACAAGCTTTATTAGATCGAAAATCTACGGAGTTAGACAATTTTATTGTTACATTCCAAGCTGGAGCTGTTAAACCAGCTACTGTAGCACCCAAAATAGAGGCTAAACCAGTGGAAACTCCTCCAGTTTCAAAACCTACACCCACACCTACTGATTCAAAACCTACACCCACACCCACAGTTTCAAAACCCACACCCACACCCACAGTTTCAAAACCCACACCCACACCCACAGTTTCAAAACCCACACCAGCACCTGCAGTTTCAAAACCATCACCGACTTCCGTAAAATCATCTAATACAGCCTCTGAATACGATGAATCAGAACCATTGCCTTCAATAAAACCCGCTACAAAACCAATACCGGCTATACAAGTTTCAAAAGCAAGTTTAGCTGCAAATACGAAGATATCTTTTGTATTTAGTGCTATATTGGAACATTTTGATGACATTTGGATCTCAAAGAAGAAAGATGGAAGTTATTCTGTTGAAGAAATGGATGGTCCAATCTGTACTTTTCAATTAAAGGAAGGAAGTAAAATTAATTTTTCAGTAGATTCTTTCAACCGAATTGACCCAAAGATCAAAACAGCAATTCAAAAGAAATTTATTGAATTATCAAAACTCATTTAATAGTATTAAAACTCTCAAAATTAATATAATTTTTATTATTACCTTTTTTATATTTAATAAGATTTTATAACCAAATCTTCAATTTTATAATTATATATGAAATTCAATAAATTAGCGAAATTATTTTCTGAACTTGAAGGAACAACAAAAAGGCTTGAAATGATTGATTTACTATCAGAATTTTTTAGCCTTATAAAGGAAAGAAAAGATTTCGAAGATTTGGATAAAATTGTTTATCTTTTGCAGGGCCAATTAACTCCTAACATAAAGCAATTCCCTAAAATGGGAATAGCTGAAAAGATGATTGTCGAAGCATTATCAGTACACTCCGGAATAGAAGTTAAAAGAATTAAAGAAGTACTAGTGAAACAAGGAGATATAGGAGCTACTGCAGAATTAATTCTTTCAAAAAAAAAGAAACAAAAATCTCTTTTTGATTATAATCAAAGTGAGGAGGTATCGAAACCGCTTCTAAACATTTCTGAATTGTATTCTGAATTAAGAAAAATTGCTTTAACTGAAGGTGCCGGCTCACATGATATAAAATTAGGAATATTGAGAGGATTGATGCGAAGAAGTTCACCCTTAGAAAATAAATATCTATTGAGGATTATAACTTCTACATTACGAGTAGGAGTACAGTCACCAACAATAATAGAAGGTTTAGCTCTCGCTTTCACTGGTACGAGAGAAAATAAAGATTTTATTGAAAAAGCCTATAGCTTACATCCTGATTTAGGCGAAATTTCAAAAGTATTAGCAGAACATGGTTTAGAAGAAGTAAAAAAGATAGATATACAATATGGTATACCTATTCTAAGTATGCTCGCTTCACGAGAAATATATACTGAGTTCACTAATAGATTAGGAGTTCCTTTTGTAGCGGAATATAAATTAGATGGAGAAAGGCTTCAAATTCATAAAAGTGAGGATAATGTTATATTATTTTCACGACGATTACTTGATATTTCAGAGCAATATCCTGATGTCTGTCAAACCGTTAGAGAAAATATCATGGCAGAAAATGTGATATTTGAAGGAGAAGTTGTTGCTATGGATCACGTTTATGAAAAAATGCTCCCCTTTCAAGTTTTAAGCCAAAGAAGACGGAAATATGATGTAGATGAGATTTTAAAAGAAGTTCCAGTATGTTTATTTGTATTTGATCTTTTAAAATTTGGAGATGAATCATATGTCGATAAACCCTTTCCAGAACGTAGGAAAAAGCTTGAGGAAATTGTTAAGGATAGAGATGAACTAAGATTAGTCAATTCAGTTTTGATAAATTCCACCGAAGAATTGCTCGAATTCTTTAATAGAGCTGGAGAAGAAGGAAATGAAGGGATAATGGCTAAATCGATTAAAGAGGATTCAATTTATCAAGCAGGAAATCGCGGATACAAGTGGCTTAAATTAAAAAGTTTAGAAGGAGGGAAATTAAAAGACACTGTAGATGTAGTGTTAATAGGTGCTTTTTATGGAAAGGGTCGAAGAACGGGAGTATTTGGGACATATGTAGGTGCAGTTTATGACCCAGAATTAGATAAATTTGTTGCGTTTACTCGCTTTTTCTCGGGTTTAACCGATGAATTATCAGAATCTCTAACTAATGAAATGGATAAATATATAGTTGATAAAAAATCGAACTATGTTATATGTGAGGATACACCAGACATATGGTTTCAACCAGAAGTAGTAATGGAGATAACTGGTGATGAGATTACAATTAGTGAAAAATTTGTCACTTTGGGTTATTCTATGAGATTCCCTGTTTTTTTACGTATACGATATGAAAAAGGACCTAGAGACATCACAACAGTGCAAGAAATTAAAGAATTATACGAAACCCAATAGTTAAAGGCAATCTTATTTAAATATAAATTTTCAATTTGCTATGTTCTAAATTTTTTAGGTTTTTAGGAATCTTATTAATATTATTTTCCCCTAAATATAGCTCTTTTAGTGATTTAAGCGATCCTATTGATTCAGGAATGGAATCTAACTCGTTTCTTGATAAATTTAAATATTGAAGAGAAGATAGATTCCCAATAGTCTCCGGGATCCTTCTTAATTTATTATCACTTAAATTCAAAAACTCTAAAGATGATAGATAACCAATACTTTTCGGAAGAAAAGCTAATTCATTTCTTTCGATATCTAAGAATTTAAGTGAAGGAAGATATCCTATGGAGTTTGGTAATAATTTAATATTATTCCAACTTATATTGAGTTTTTCTAACGAGATGAGTCCTTTCAATGACTCTGGGAGATAGGTTAATTGATTATCATGTAGGTTTAATTCTTTCAGTGAGGATAGCTTTCCTACAGTTTCTGGTAATATTTTTAATTGATTTAGCCTTAAATTCAGGATTTCTAAAGAGGATAATTTTCCAATTGTAGGTGGAAGATATGTGAGTTCATTCTTCCATAATAATAATTTCCTAAGTGAACTCAACATTCCAATTGAGCTTGTTAATTTATTCAAATTATTTACATTAATATTTAATTCTTCAAGAGTGGAAAGAGATCCTAACCAATCAGGGAGTTGGGTTAATTGATTATATCTAACAATTAATGTTCTCAAGTGAGTCAGATATTTAATTGCACTAGGTATGTTTGTTAAACCTTTAAAAATAAAATCTAATTCAACAATTGTACAATTCTCGATTCTAAATTTTAATCTCCAAAAGGATTTTTCTAAAAAGATTATAGTAAAATAATTGATCAAAATCTCACTTAAATCATTATTAGTAAAAGTATCTAATCCCTTTTTTTCACATAGAATTTCAAATCCCAATTTAAATTCTTTCCTTCTAATTTTTCTAACTTCTGTTAATAAGGTTGATTTTGCTAATACATTTGAATTAGAGGCTAAATTTTGAATAATATTAATTAATATTAAATAGATTGTATTTAAACAAAAAGAAGATTCCTCATGAATGAGAGCCCATTTCATTGGCTCTAAAATTTTATCAAAAAAGTTATTTCTTAAAGCAAGCGCGGCAGAATTTCGAATTATTTCACTAGAATCAGAAATAAGTAAATTTTCTAAAAATTTAAAAGTTTGACTGTCTTTCGCTTCAATACGACCCAGCTCTTTAATACAATCAGCCCTAATTTTTTCTTTTTCACTATTTTCAATTAAAGAAAATAATAATTTAGTAGCAGAGGATTTATCTAATTTATTTTTTAAATAATCCTTATAGATTTTATCAGGTTTTAATTCCATTAGTTTTACAAAATAGATTTTAACTTTTTAAATTACTTATTTTATTTTGTTGACGCTTCAATTATTTATATAGACTTCTAAATCTAGTTCTTTTATCTTTTCTTCAGTTAGATTTCCGTCAAATATATTCCAACCCCGCTCTTCATAATAATCATCGAGCAATTGGTTAGCAATTTCTTGGGTAATTGTTATTTCTCCAAAGAAATCCTTGAATGGGAAATAGTTTTTTCCATATTTTAAAGGTTTAAACCATTCTTCAGGAAATTTATCATCATTTCGAGAGAAACCTTCTCTAGTGTTTAAAATTTTAAGTAAATTCCATGAACGTTCAGCAGCTTTCCTTATTTCTTCAGATTTCAGGTTTATTCCTGTTATTACATTATAAAAATTGGTAGCAGATTCGAGACTCCAAAAACGATTCATTTGAGCCCTTGCACATAAACCTAAAGAACTCAATAGGGCATACCAGTCCTCTGAATATTTTGTTATTCTACCAATATTTATTATCATTTCTTTTTTTGAGGGTGAAAATATTCTTTTAATCGCTTCTTTAGGAATTCCCATTCGATCAAAGTGGTTTTTAAATTTTTCAGTAGATGTTCCAACACCTACATATGTAGGCGACCCTCCAGAAGCAACGTGTGCCCCTTTAGGGTTAACAACTTGTTCAAATTCCATCGTTCCTAACCTTAATAGTCGAGGTTCAAATACTATATCTAACCCTTTTACTATAGTCATTCTATCTATAAGATTTTCATAGCTTTCACCCAATTTTTCCCAGCCATCTGCCAGAATATTACCAAATCCCTTCCGAAAAACAATCATTTCAATTAGCCTAATCATACTATTAATTTCATTTTTCCAATCTAACCCAGTATTTTGTTCTGATAAAATCTTTATTTTATACATTCTATCTAAAAATTCAAATAGACCTTTAATATTTAATGCATCCAGTCCATACCGATTAATAAGGTCAAAAAATTTTATATTTTCATTAACATTGTTTAACCCTTCAAGTGTAAAGATGAGGAAAGGATTTATTACTGAAGAAGTATAATTTATTAATCCGGAATAACATCCATCTTTAAGCTCAAGAATATCTTTATCCGCCATAGGGCAAGAGGGGCAAGCTATTCGACGTTTTTTCAACTTTTTTAAATATTCTGATTCACTACATTGGTGAGCTTTTTCTTTTTGACCTTTAACTTTTAAAAGCGCCCCAACGGGTAAACTTCTTAGCATTCCAAAATCAATCCAAGATTCTCTCAGGGGATAGGTTCGAATCCTTTCAAATAGTTTAAAATATAAATTATTGAATTCATTAGGATATGCAATTGAAATATCTTGTGTTCCTTGTACTACAATTGCTTTAAGGTTTTTAGATCCCATAACTGCTCCTAGTCCTCCACGTCCAAATGTTGAAGTTTTATCAATAAGTGCTAAAGAATTATATACAAGGTTTTCCCCAGCTTGTCCTATTGCAATTACGCTACAATCTTTGTACTTTTTTTGCAAAAAGTTTGTGGAATCTACAATATCTGTTCCCCAAATTTTATACCCATTTTTGAGTTCAACGTGATTATTTTGAATCAATAAATAAGATGGCTTTTCTGCTTTGCTTGAGATAATAATATGATCAAATCCGGCATTTTTCAACTGGGATCCAAAGCTCATACTCCCACATGAATAACCAATTGCTCCACTGGCTGGAAATTTACTTACTCCTACAGTTCGAGAGGAACCCGGGGTAATTGTACCAACTAATGGTCCTGCTCCTATTATGATATAATTTTTAGAACTAAATGGAGAGATATTAGGTTTAATTAATTCCGCTGCGAGTTTAACATTTACTCCAAACCCACCTATGAACTTTTTGATGTCATCAATATTTTGATTTGTAATTTTAGTCTTTTTCTCACGTAAATTCACATGTAAAATATTCCCAGTGTATCCATTCCATTTCATTGTTCAATATTCTCCTTTAATTCTAATGCCCCATAAAGACAATATTGGACACATTGCCCACAATGATGACAGGTCTCTAGAAAGACAATTTTCGGAGTTAATCCATACCTTTCTTCAATTTCTAAATTTGCTTTTGAGGGATTAAAAATGTTATGATAAGTGTAAGAACACCACATTTTACAGATAATGCATCCAGTGCAATTTTCTTCATTAACTTTTATTTTAATGATGCTTTTTTCGGTCATTATATTTCAAGCCTGAACTATTTTGATTAAATTTTTATGATAAGCCCTTTTTCTTGTTCTAATTCCTTTAAGAATGAAGGAATTTCCTCAATTTTATTGAAATTCAAATCTATTAATTTTAATGACGATAAAGAAGCAATAGATTTAGGAACACTCTCAAGTTGATTCCCCCATAAGTTTAACTCTTCTAATGAAGATAGGGATCCAATCCATTCAGGAAGAATAGCAAAATTATTCCAACTTAGGTTTAAGAGCTTAAGAGATTGTAGGTTGATTAATGAGCGGGGAAGGGTATTTAATTGATTATTTCTCAAATTTAACCGTTCTAAAGATTTAAGTGAGCCTATTGATTCTGGAATTTTAATTAGTTTATTATCATATAGTTCTAATTGTTTAAGTGAATGATAGAGCCTAATCCAATTCGGTAAATTAATTAATTTATTACCACCAAACCCTAGTCTTTCCAGAGATGGTAGAAGTTTTATACCTTTTGGAATTGTATCAAAATAATTCCAACCTATTTCTAATTCCAATATCGATTTATTTAAATTTACCGATATTGAATTTAATTTATTTCCGTGTAAATCTAATATTTTCAGTGAAGAAAGATAACTTAATGATTTAGGAAGAGATGATATCATATTATTTCTCAGATTTAAATATTCGAGTGATGTGAGTGACCCTATAGATTCAGGAAGATTTCTTAACCTATTTGATTTCAAATTCAAACTTTTGAGCATTTTAAAATTTTGGAGATCAGGTAACTTTACTATTTTGTTATAACTTAAATCTAAATACTCAATTGAATCATTGAAAATTTCAGGAATATTCGTTAGATGATTAAATCGTAAATCACATTTTTTAAGATCTCTTAAAGAAAAGATTGATTCAAGAAAATTTTCTAATTTATTTAAACCAGAACTATATCTTTCAACATTGGATAAATCTAATTCATTAATCGAACCAAATTCATTATTCTTATATTTAATATATCCAAAAGTATTTTTTAAGAATAAAATAACATAATAATTTATTAAAATTTCCGCAAGCTCTATATTTGGGATATTTTCTATGGAATCTTTTGTAAATCGATGTTTTAAAACAAAGTAATTTTCTTTATTATATAGTTTCTTTATTTTTTTAATTAAAACAGATTTGGCTTCATCAGTATTAATCTCGCCGATAGTTTTTATGATTGAAATCTTACATTTTAATGATCTTTCATGTTCGAGAGCCCATACCATAGGATCAAGGGCTCTATCTAAATAGTGATTCTTAAGAACTATAATTGTTAAATTCCTAATATCTTCATTGAGATCAGAAATTAATAGATGTTCTAAGAATTTAAAGGTCTTCTCATCATCAACTTGAATTGTATTCAATGTATTAATGCTCTCTATACGCGTTTCAATATTTTCTGCATTATCTATGAGAGTTAGCAATAGTTCTATAGCAAATGGCTTATCTAGGTCCTTATTTACTAAATCTTCATAAATAGCTTTTGGTGTTAAGGGCATATAATTATTTTAGAATAATTAAATTTCTAAATAAACTTTTGCTGAGATATTGGTGAAAATTTAAATACGTTCGATCATCATTCCTCCAAGGCGAATGGGACCACCAGTAGCGTTATAAATTTTTTCTGCTTTTCGTAGTTTAGATTGGCTATGAGAATAAATTCTGAAAACTATGTCTCCCTCTTGTACCTTTGCTCCTTGTTTCTTTATAATTTCTACGCCAGAACTCTTCGAACTAGGGCACCCAGCAGTTTTTGCTATTTGATTTATTATCGAGTTATTTACTTCGACAATATATCCTTCTTTTACTGCAAAAAATTCATTCATATATGGTCCAAGTTCAATATCATCAGAAGTTATATCAGGATTACCACCTTGGGCTTCAATAATCTTTTTCATTTTCTCATAAGCTTTGCCAGAACGAAGAATATCTTTTGCTAAACTTTGACCCATGCCTTTCTGAGCTTTTCCACTCATTTCAAGAATAATTCCAGCCAAATCTGTAGATTTTTCAATTAGAGAATTCGGTCCAGCAGAATAATCCATTAGTAAGTTTAAGGCTTCTCTGGCTTCTATTGCTGGTCCTACAGCGTGACCAATTGGTTGATGAGCTAATGTTAATGCGCATTCTGCTTCAATTCCTACGTTACCAGCAATTTCTTTAAACAGATAAGCAAATTGTTTTCCATTATTTGGTGTTGGAAATTTAGTGCCTTCCCCAACGGGTATATCTAAAACAAGTTTTTTAACACCTAATGAAAGTTTTTTAGTGAGTATAGAAGGAATCATTAGACCAACTGGATCCATATGTAAAGGTCGTTCAATTTCGATTAACACATTATCTGCTGGAGCCGTTTCAAGTGCTCCACCCCAAATTATGCATGCATTTTCCTTGGACACGATTTCATTAAGTTCTTTAGGATTAAAAGCAACTGGTGCTAATACTTCCATTGAATCTGCTGTCCCTGAAGGGGAAGTTATTGCTCTCGTTGAAGATTTTGGTATAGTTAGGCCTACTGCAGCTACAATTGGAACAATGATAAGCGAGACTTTATTCCCTGGAACACCCCCGGTACTATGCTTATCATATACATCCATTCCAAAATAAAAGATTTCTCCACTCTTCGTTTCTGCTAAGGTTAATGCGGTCATCTCTTCTTTATCCATTCCGTTAATAGAAACTCCTGTAATGAATGCAGCAAGATCAATTCGAGATAATGATCCTGAAACGGCATCAGAGATAATAGCATTGATTTCTTCACTTTTTAGCTTAATTCCTTTAATCTTTTTTTGGATAAATTTGAATGATTCGGGAGGATCAGCAGGTTTCACCGAAATCACAATACCATCTTTCAAAGCCTTTTTTTCACGTAAAATGTCTAAAAAAATACCAATTTCACCAGAGTTTACTATTGTACTTGAATAGTCAATTTGAATAATAGCTGTCCAAAATTTATCTTCTATTGTTTTAGAATGTAAATTTTTGATAAATATACGCTCTCCTGCTTTTTGCCCTAATTCTATTGCATCATTAACATTCAATACAACATCTTTGGTATTCCCTGTTTCGAAATTTATTTCTTTTACTTTAAGCTTCATAATTTCAACCAATTTTTATAATATATACAGATATAAGAAAATAGTGATTAATAATTTTATTACTAACACTTAAAATTTAGAAAAAGAAGATAAATTAAGTTGATTCTAAAAGAGATAGATTTGATTTCTATATAAAAAATCAAAAATGAAATAAGTCAAATAACATTTTGATAAAATTAAAAAAATGATATTTAGTGTTTACTTATGAATAAATTTGAAAGAGCACAAATTATATTGAGTGAAATAGATGGTGATGGATGGTTAATAATTTGCGATGAACACAATGATGAGAATTCTCATTTTATGTTAGGTGTGAATGCTCCTTCTCGGCATTATATACTTATTGCCAGAAATGGAGATCATAAAGTTCTTGCTGTTGAAATGGAAGCACCGATGATTAAACGCTCATTAGAACATATGAATATTAAAGCAAGTGTAGAATCATTCAAATCAATAAACGAATTAATACCTAAATTAAGATCTATTATCAATAAACCTCGAATCGCATTAAATTATGGAGAAAATATTCTTGATGAAAAAGGAACTCGTTTTGCTGATTTTATGAGAGCAGGTGATTATTTTTCTGTTAAAGAAATAGCTCCGGAAACAGAATTTTTCTCAGCAGCACCAATAATATATGGATTAAGATGTGTAAAATCTCAAAAAGAGTTAAAGGATCTTCGTAATGTATGTAAAGCAACTCTAGAGATACTAGAAAATCTCCCAGATTTAATCAAAAAAGGAATGAGTGAAAATGAAGTTAAAGCTGAATTAGAGTATAGATATATGAAATTAGGAAACCCCTCATTTCCTTCAATTGTAGCTACTGGAGTTCATTCAGCTGATCCACACCATAATACTTCAGAGAAAAAAATTGAGGAAGGGGTGTTATTAATAGATTCTGGCTTGAAAATTGATCAGATGTGTTCTGATATAACCTGGACTCTTTGGGTTGGCAAAAAACCGTCTGAAGATTTCCTTAAAGCTTATAATGCTCTTTATGAATCGAAAGAAATTGCAAATGAATATTTAGTTGATAATACTCCAGTTAATCTGCCTGCTAGAAAATGTCGTAAGTATCTGGCAGAAAAAGGTTATAATCATGAAGAATTATTCTTTCATGGTTTTGGCCATTCTTTAGGTTTTGTAGCCCATGATATTGGTCCTAGAGTTACCTGGAAAATGTCTGATGAATTAAAACTTGCAGAAAATATGGTATATACAAATGAACCGGGATTATATTGGAAAGGGAAATGGGGAGTAAGATTAGAAGATGATATAATAATCGGGAAAGATAAGTGTGAAAAAGTCACATATAATCATAGGGAACCTATATTAATATAACATCTTAAAATTCTTCTCTACATTTTTATAGACAATGGGAATTCTTTAATATCTTCAATAAGATTCTGATCAGGATCATTAAACTTACTTAATACTTTAATTATATATTCTCCTGCTTCAGTGGGTTTAAGATTTATCTCCCATTTTATATTTTCGTTGGACCTTAGTGAATATATCTGCTTCTTTAATGTACCCCTCATTACTTTAATTTCTTCCGGAAATTCGACGTCTATATTAAGATTAAGAGCGTCTCCCTCACTTTTATTTTCAATTAAGATTTCAAGGGGAAATGATTGATCAATAAGGGGAGGTCTTAAATTTTTTAAAGAAATCTCAAGTGTAGGAGGAGGAGATATTAGATTTGGCTTTAAGATTTGAGTAATTTCATATATAAAATTTAGACTCTCATTTAATTCGGCAGTTACTAAAATCGGCCCAACAAAAGGATTTTCCATTTGAAAATGTGGTTTTATCACAAGGTTAATTTGTCGCTTTTGCCCTATTTCTATCACAATTGGCAGTTCAGGATTTCTCTGAGAGGTTAGATTATCAGACAATGTAATTCCAATTTTAGATATTTTTAATTCCTTCAAGTTATAATTGTAGAAATCTTCTTTTGAAATTTCTAACAGAGGTTCGGTATTGATATCTAATGATAAATTAATTGGTTCATTTGTAGTGTAAACATCTTTATCAAAACTTAAATCAATAGCTAATGAGGTATAAGTTTTTGCTATTACTAATGCTTGTTTTACAAGAAGTATTTCAGCCTCACGAAATTTTAAATTTGTAAAATCCTTTTTGATTCTTTCAATATATTTCTTATTCTTCTCTGTTTTTACAATAGTTAAATTTGTTATAAGACGAATTAATGAATTTTCTTTAAAATAGGTATCATCAACATAAGATTTTATTTTCTTGACTAATTTTAGACCTTCCTCTTGTTCTCCTTTAACAAAATGACATAGGTATGATAAACATGAGAATAAAATGAAGTTATGATTTCGGTCTGAGGTACTTCTTAAATTGGGTATATACTTTACGGCTTCTTCAAAAAATTGATTAGCTTCTAAAACCTGGTTATTGAGTAGTGATGCATTTCCAGCTTTTCTTAAGAAATCTATCCCACTTAAGTATTTATCTTCATTCATGCAACTTTTTGCGGCATCAAAATAACAATCCCTAGCAAGTTCAAAATTCCCTTGAGTTATATAAGAATCCCCTACAGAATCATATAGTTTTGCTGCTCTTTTATACTGCATAGCTTTATAGAGTTTCTCAGCTTTTAACAGTTGTTTTTCGATGTCTTTTACCATTTTTAACTCATTTTGATGAATAATATTATTTTTATTAATTTATATTTAAATTAAAAATTACGTGAAATACTAATTCTCATATTCCCTTTTGAGTTACTAATAATATTATTATAATCGAATTTAGTGAAATTACTCATTAATATTATTCGTTCTTTATTAAATATTTAATAATCTTATAAACAAGTGTATAGCACTCAAAGAATTTACAATTTTTCTTAAAATAATGACACCTTAGATAAAGCTATTTACAACTATTTTAAGCTGTTAATATAACAATAATGTTTTTTTGTCGTGAAGTACTCTGCTTTTAATATATTTTACAGTTAAAATTAGAAGAGAACGAAATTTAATAAGATTTATATATTTTGGGAAGAAAGAGAAATTAATACGAAATTTTTCAAAAAAGTGATTTTTAGTTAATAAAATATTAATTAAAAAAAAAATAGAGTTGAAAAAATTTTGGTAGATTTTAAAAAGGATACCTGGATTTATATTTTAATTGCTGCAATCTTAGCTATTATTGCACTCTTCACTCCTGTAAGCAGTGATGAGGTAGCGGGTATTACTACCCAGAATTGGTGGAGTGGAATAATTTCATATGTCAGTGGTGGCGGATTTGATGATTGGATGGGGGGTGGTACTGCCACCTTGTGGACTTTTGGGATAACTGCATTTTCTACGGCGTTATTATTGTTTTATGGGCTTCACAGTTGGAGAGGAATGGAATTTAAATGGGATTGGTTAGTCTATGTATTAGTGGGGATTGCCTTGATTATTTTCCCAATTTTAATGCTGGTCTATGATGCAGAGGGTTTAACAGTAGGTTTTGCGCCAATTGGAGTCTTAATAGCAGGAATTATATGTATTATAGCATTTATATTCGAGAAATTTGGAGATAAAATATTTCGCGGCGGAGCATAAAGTATAAAATAAATTATTAAAACTTAATGACTTCCCTTTTTTTTTATTTTTATTTTGTTAGAAAAAATTAAGTATAAATTGGCTGAAATTTAAAAAAAAATACTTTATTCAAATATATATAAATCCCGAAACCATTACACTGTGGTCTGTCGTCTTATGACTAAAATTTTTTCATAAGATTCATTCAATCGGTTTAATTATTCTTTTTCTTGATTTTTGGTTCATTAGATTTTATTGAATCTTTAATAGGATTATTACCTAAATTTTTTATCAATTCTGAAATCCTTGTCGCTTCATCTTGAAATTTCTGTCCTTCAGCAGCACTGCAATGAAACATTTGTACTCTTTCTGGAGAGATACCTGTCGCTTTTAAGATTTCTTTCACATATTGAACATTTCTCTCAGCTACTAAATTACCTGTTTCATAATCACATTCTCCATGGTATCAGGCGCCTACGACTACACCATCAGCACCCTTTCCAATCGCTCTCATCAGAAGAGAAGGAGTAACTCTTCCTGTACAATTTATTCGAACTGGTCTGAGTGTAGCAGGATACTGAGCCCGGATCGTTCCAGCCATGTCTCCAGCACCATAACCTCATTTCCAGCAAAGAAAAGCTAGAATTTTTATATCATTATTCGATTCACTTACCATTTTTTCACACCTCTCTATATCTCTTCCAAGATTGCGTCTATTTGTTTCTCATACTGAGGTTCTCTATAGTAGCGTAATGTAATTGCTTCTGAAGGGCAATTAGCTAAGCAAGTACCACATCCTCTACAAAGAATCTCATTCACTTCAGCACCATCATCCATAAGAGTTATTGCATTGTATGGACAATTTAATTCACATAATCCACATTTTGCACATTTTTCTTTATCTTCGACGGCTGCTCTAATTAGAAGTATACGGTATTTGTCTTTACCCATAAGTCTAGCTAAAGAAGATGCTGCAGCTCGTCCCTGAGCAATTGATTCTACAATCGATTTTGGACCTTGGCTAACCCCAGCTAAAACAATCCCTGGAATTTTTGTATCAATTGGATTCAACCTAGCATGGAATTCTTTAAAGAATCCATCTTGACTCATCTCAAGTTTTAAGAGTTTCTGAATGCTTTCTACGCCTTTAGCGGGTACCATTGAAGCAGAGAGTACAACCATATCATATTCAAGCTCTTTTAATCCGCTAGATCCTAATGTATTTTGCATAATAATTTTTAAATTATGTGTCTCTGGGTCTTCTTTTATTCTACTGACATTCGTTCTAATGTATTTTATACCCTCTTTTCGTGAAAGTGTGAAGTATTCTTCATAGTCTTTCCCTGCTGCTCTCATATCCATATAAGCAACCGTAATGTCGGCATCAGGTGAATGTTGTTTAATTAACTTGCTGTTTTTAATTGAGATCATACAGCATACTCCTGAGCTACAATAAGTGTTCATGTTTAAATCTCTCGAACCTACACACTGTATAAATAGAATTTTTTTTGGCACTTTCCCATCTGAAGGACGAACAAGGTGTCCAAGAGTAGGACCATTTGGGGCGAGGATTCTTTCAAGTTTTAATTGGGTAATTACATTAGGATATTGGTTATATCCTAAATATCCCGTTGGAGGTTCAAATTCGTCCCATCCCGTAGCTACAATAATTGAACCTACTTGTAATTCTACTATTTCATCTTCTTGGTCAAAATCAATCGCATCTACTTCACAAGCAGCCTTACAGAGTTCACATTTAATACATCTATCCATATCAATTTGAGCTAATGAAGGGACTGCTTGAGCAAATGCCGAATATATAGCCTTCCTTGAATCTAATCCTTCATTAAATTCATTGTAACCATAAGCAGGACAAACCTCCCAACATGCTCCGCATCCATTACAGTCTTTATTTACATATCTTGCTCTCTTACGAATTTTTACAGTAAAATTCCCGACAAATCCTTGTACATCCTCTACTTCACTATATGTATAAAGATTCAATCCAGGAGTCCTTGCACCTTGAAGCATAACAGGTCCTAATATTCATATACTACAATCATCTGTTGGAAAAGTTCTATCCAATTTTGCCATTTTTCCTCCTATTGTAGGCTTTTTCTCTACTAAATAGATTTCGAAACCTTCTTCAGCCAAATCGATACCCGCAGATAATCCCGCAACACCTCCCCCAATTATAAGAGCTTTTCTTGTTATATCCACTTCTTTTATTAAGATTTTCTCTAAGACAGCAGCTCTAGCGACAGCAGATCGAATAGCGTCTTCAGCAACTTTCTGGGCACCTACTTTGTCTTTTCTGTGAACGAAGCTAGAATGTTCACGTATATTAGCAAATTCTAAATAAGACGGGTCTATGTTCATTGATTCTAATACACTTTTAAAGACAGGCTCGTGAGTTTTTGGAGTACAGGATCCTACAACTAGTCTATTGGCATTGGTTTCAATCATTTTTTCCTTTATAAACTCAGCTCCAGGTTCAGTTCACAAACTTATATAGTCTATAGCCTCCACTACATTTGGAAGAGTTTTTGAGAATTCTCCTAATTTTTTTGTGTCGATTATTTCTGCAATATTCAAACCTCATTGGCAAATGAAAATGGCAATTCTTGGAATATCATCGTCTTTTTGAATAGTATCGCTTTTTGTATCTACCATTGCATAACATACCTTTCTATTTTTATAATTGCCTCCACTATAACATAGATTTTTATTGAAAATGTAAATATTCTATTTTAATTAAATAAATTTAAATCAAAAATGTTTTTTATATCTTTTATAATATAATGAGTTAAAAATCATTTTAAAAATAAATTTAATTGTTAAAATCTAAAATTATATTTGTTTAATAATCGATATTTATGTTTTTTCAAACAGAAATGGATAAGTACTACCCCTTCATTATCGCTGGCGTAATGATATTTGCTGGTATTGTAATTTTAAAGATTGGTTTAGCTATAACTAAAGCTGAATCGAAAACAAATTTTAAATGGGTTGCTGGTAGTTACCTTATTCAATATGGGGTAACCTTATTTGTATGTAGTCCAATGCTTCTCGATATGTTTTTAGCTATTGCGGAATGTAAAGGACAACCTTTTTGTGATTATAGAGGACCTGAAGAGTGGTTAATAGCATTAGCCGTTGTTTTTTCAGTGTTCTTAGTTCTAAATATTATTAATATTATTCATAAACCTGGATTAGCACGTTCATTTATATTAACATTGTTAATTTTAGGTCCCATTATTGGGGCTAATTATTTAATTTTTAGAAATATTGGGAATGTTATGTAGGGTTCCAATATTCCATTATAAACCGATTTCTCTATTAATTAGGTTCTTCATTTTAATTATCTCATCTTTAGCTGCCTTACCAAAATCATGTTGTGTATATTCCTTCTTTTTATTATAAGCATAAATTATTCCTCGAGACGAGTTCACGATAGCACCTAACCCATTTTCGTAGAATCCATATTTAATATCTTTTGCTTGAGCTCCTTGTGCGCCATAACCAGGAATTAGAATGAAGGAACTTTTTATAATTTTTCGTATTTTTTCTAATTCTATGGAATAAGTAGCCCCAACTACTGCCCCTAAATTTGTAAAATTTGAAAACTTATCTAAGCTAGAAGCCCAATCTTCAACTAATTGCGCCATTAAGATGTAATTTCTTTTCAGAATTTGCTCGCTACATTTATACTCAGAAATTTCATTAGAAACGCCAATTATCTTAGTGCTAAATAAATCTTGAAAATCAGAGCTGCTTGGATTTGATGTTTTTACAAGAACAAATAACCCTTTCTCCTTAAAATTAAGAAAAGGTTTAACTCCATCAATTCCTAAGTAAGCATTAATTGTACAAGCATCTGCGTCATAATTATTAAAAATTGAATAAGCATATGCCTCTGAAGTGGAACCAATGTCATTCCGTTTTGCATCTAGTATCACCAATAGATCATTTTTGTGAGCATATTTAATTGTTTCTTTCAAAGCACTTAGAGCTTCATATTTTTCGTAAAAGGCAATTTGAGGTTTAACAACAGGGATTAATTCATGAGTATTCTCTATTAAACTTTTATTAAATTCCAAAATTATTTTATTTGGATCATTTATTTCATTGATAAGATATTGAGGGATTTCGCCTTCATTATCCATTCTAGGATCTAATCCCATGGAGATTACGCTTTTTTTTTCTTTGATTAATTGAATTAGGTGTTCAATGAAATACATATTTCTTCACATTATCTTTTATTATAATATCCACAGAAGTAAAATAAATTATTATCGATCTGGTTCAGATTCTTCAAATTCATCGATGATTCTATAAATTTCATCAATTAAATCGTCAATTAATATAGTATTTTGTTCTTCAGTGAGCATATTTTTAACAGTTACTCGATTTTTTTCCATTTCATCTGGTCCAATAATTAAGGCAATCATGACTCCTAACTCACTTGCTTTTTTTAATTGATTTTTGAGATTTTTAAATCTATAATCAATAATGCATGGAAAATCTTCTTCTCGAATAATTCGAGCAAGTTTAATGGCATACATAGATACTTCTTCATTTATAGATGCGATATAAATTGTATCTGAATAGTCTTTCTCTTGGATATCTTTCGGAATTAAATTATATGTCTCCAAAAATAAATAGAGTGTATATACTCCCATACCGAATCCAGTACCGGTTATTTTTTCATCTGAAAATAAAGAGATAAGATCATCATATCTCCCCCCTCCAAATATGCTTCTTTTATTCTCTGTTCCAGTATCAAATACTTCGTAAATAATTCCTGTATAATAATCAAGACCTCTTACCGTACTTGAAGAAAAACTACAATAATCAGATATACCTGATTCCATTATTAGTTTTTCAAATTTATTAAACTCAAGATATCCCTTAGATTCATAGAATTTCTCAGGAATAGTATCAAATCGCTTCAATAATTCATCAACACTATTTGCATCTTTTAATTTTAATATATTTTGAATATCTACCTCATTCTGAAATGAGTCGATAATAAATTTTTCATATTCCTCTTCTTCCATTTTATCAGACTTATCAAGTACTTTATAAACTAGAGGTATTTTTTCTTCACTTAGTTTGAGTATATTATTTAGAATGGAATCGACGAGACGTCGACTATTATAATAAATTTTAAATTGTTCTGGGGAGGCCCCAAATTCTGTGAAAATGTCTACAATTATATTAAAGATTTCAAGTTCACCATAAAGACTTTCTTCACCTAAAATATCGAAATTAGGTTGTTTAAATTCCCTAAGGCGTCCTCTTTGAGGTCTTTCATATCTGAAACATGTTGGAATACAAAACCATCTAATAGGCTTCTTGAGTTCTTGACTTTTTTTTGCTACCATACGAGCTAAAGAAGGAGTAAGTTCTGGGATTAATATTAGCTTCTCACCTTTTTTTTTTTCCACTATAAATGATTGCTCATTGACTAGTTCTTGAGAAGATTTAGCAGCAAATATTTCAATAGGTTCTATTTGGGGCGTTTCATATTCTTCATAACCATATCTCTCTGCTACGTCTCGTAATGTATCAATAATCCAGTTAAATTCTCTCAAATCTGAAGGATAATAATCCCTCATTCCTCTAAGTGGTTCCTTTGAAAATTTTTTTGACATCAAATCACTTGTATTCCTAATATACTATTAAAATCTAAAAAGAAGCTTAACAAATATTTTTTTCTATTTAACAATAAGGTTTTTCTTATTTCCAAGATGAAAATAAATAATATTTTTTTATGATTTAACTATTTTTTTAGAGCGATAGCATTGTCTCAAGAAAAGATCTTTAAAGATATGGTGGATTCTATTGTTAATTTAGATGAAGAAACAGCAGTAGAATTAGCATACAAGGCAATAGAGGATAACATGAATTTAATGGATGTTATTGAAAAAGGTTTTGCAGCAGGCATTCGAAAGGTTGGAGAATTATGGGAAGAAGGTGAGTTTTTCCTCCCTGAATTAATGAGAGGAGCACAGATTATGCAAAATTGTTTAGATTTAATTATTCCTCATTTAGAAAAAGGCACAGAAGGAATTTCACATGGTACGATTGTAATTGCGACAATAGAGGGAGATATTCATTCTATCGGAAAAACTATCGTCGGAACAATGTTAAGAGCTTACGGATTTACAGTTTTTGATTTAGGTACAGATATTTCCGCTGAAAAAATTATCGATGTCGCAATCGAAAAAGATGCAGATGTCATTGGAGTTTCTGCCCTTTTAACAACAACCATGTTTGGTCAGAAAAAAATAATTGAACTATTAAAAGAACGAAATTTACTTGATAAATTCAAGGTTATATTAGGAGGTGCTCCAGTAACAAGCTCCTGGGTTAATGAATGTAATGCAGATGGATTTGCAGAAAATGCGATAGAAGCTGTAAAATTGGTTAAATCTTTACTAGATAAATAAAAATTATATCTAAAAAGGTAAGAAAATAAATGTTGTTTAACGATTGGTTAGAGGACGATTCAAAAATTATACTTTTTGATGGAGCCATGGGTTCAATGCTAATCCAAAAAGGGTTGAAACTAGGGAAGATTCCAGATTTATTAAATATAGAAAAACCAGATATGGTCACAGAGATTCATAAATCTTATTATGAAGCAGGATCTGATATATGTCAATCGAATACTTTCGGCTCAACCCCGTTAAATTTAAGAACGCACGGCCTTGAAGAAAGAATCAATGAGATTATAGAGAAAGCGTTAGAAAACATTAAAAAAGCTTGTCCTCCAGGACGTTTAATTGTTGGTGATATTGGTCCTACCGGTAAATTTCGTCCACCAGTAGGAAATGCCTCAAGTGAAGACTGGAAATCTAGTTTTGCTACTCAGACAAAATTATTAGAAAAAGGTGTTGATTTATTTCATATTGAAACCGTTTCAGATTTAGAAGAAATGCTAAGCGCCATTCGAGCAGTAAAAGAGATCTCAAATAAACCTATTATTGCCTCAATAACATATAAAAAAACAAAGAGAGGATTCTTCACAATCATGGGAGACCCTTTAGAAAAATGCATAAATACACTAGAAAACGAAAGGGTAGATGTGATTGGAACAAATTGTACACTTGGTTCAGGTGATATGCTTGATTTGGCTAAACAAGCTGTTGATATGACTAATATGCCAATCTCCGTAAAACCTAATGCTGGACAACCAAGGATAGAAGGCACTAAGACATATTATGATCAACCCATTAAAGATTTTGTTCGAGATATTCAAGAAATGATAAATTTAGGAGTAAAAATAGTTGGTGGTTGCTGTGGTACAACACCAGAAACTATTCGCGAAATCCGAAAAATAATTGATTTGACTTAAAAAAAAAGATTAAAGAGTATTTATATGCCAATTATTAGACCAAAAATTAGTGTATTAAATGATGAATATAAGAGATTAATTTTTGAGGAGGCTAAATCAATTTTAGAAACTCAAGGAGTTTTTATTGAAAATCAACAATCAATCGAAATGTTTAACCAACATGGTTTAAATCATAAAGATGAACGATATTTTATTCCCTCAGATTTGATAGATAAATGTTTAGACTCAGTTCCTCATCAAATTACATTATTCGATAGAGAAGGAGAAGAGCATATTTCACTAAAAGATGATCAGGTCCATTTTGATCCTGGTTCAGCCGCTATCTTTATACTTGATGAAAATACGGGAGAAATAAGAGCAGGGCAGTCTAAAGACTTTATTCAATTTTCTAAGGTGGTTGAACAATTAAAATATATCGAAGCTCAAAGTACAGCATTGATCTATCAAGATGTTCCGAAAGATGCTCAAGATTGGCATCGTTTATATCTCGCATTATCTAATTGTTATAAACCTATAGTGACTGGGACGTTTAGAAAAGAAAGTTTTTCTATTATGAGAGAGATCTTATTAGCATGTAGAAACTCAGAGGATGATTTAGCTCGAAAACCATTAGCTATTTTTGATGCGTGTCCCAGTCCACCATTAAAATGGTCTGATCTAACTACACAATCACTGATTGATGCTGCAAAAAGCATGATACCTTCTGAATTTGTGTCAATGCCATTAGCAGGAGCGAGTGCTCCAATTACACTAATTGGTTCTATCACTCAACATTGTGCTGAATGCCTTGCAGGTGTGGTAATTGTTCAATTAGCAAAACAAGGAGCTCCATTGATTTGGGGGGGCTCTCCTGCTGTATTTGATATGAAACATGGGACTACTCCAATGGGTGCTATTGAAACAATGATGATTAATCTTGGAGATATTGAAATGGGTAAATTCTTAAAATTACCTACACATGCTTATATGAGTTTGAGCGATTCTAAAGTTCCAGACAGCCAAGCAGGTTTTGAAGCAGGAATGGGTGCTTTACTCGCGGGTCTTGCGGGAATAAATATGATATCGGGGCCTGGAATGCTTGATTTTGAATCTACCCAAAGTATTGAAAAACTTGTTATCGATAATGAAATAATTGGTATGGTAAAAAGACTGATTGAGGGAATTGAAGATCGTGGAACTCCTTTTGCCTCAGAAATTTTACAGGATTATAAGGATAAAGAAGAATTACTTTCTCATCCATCTACTTTAAAATATTTTAGAAAAGAATTATATCTTCCTAGCCCAATAATAGACAGAATGACAAGGGATTCATGGAGAGAACAAGGATCTAAATCAGCAAGGAAACGGGCAAAAGAGGAAGCCATTAAATTACTTGACAGGTCTTCTGTAAAACCTATAGATGAGTCCCTCCAGAAACAGTTGGACAATATCGCTTCAACATATATAGAATAATTTAATTTTATATTATTTTAATTGGAGATTATATAATGACAGGAAAAACAATTGCAGAAAAGATTTTATTAGCACATAATCTTTCAGGTGATAAAATCAAACCAGGTGATATTATAAATGCAAAAATCGATCTTATTATGAGTCATTTTGGTACTGCCAAGGTATCTTTAGATTTTAACAAAATTAAATCTCCTAAAAAAAGAAAAGTATTTGATCCGAATAAAATTGTTGTGTTATTTGACCACTACAATCCTGCTCCAACTGAAAGATGGGCTGCTATTCACGATATGATTCGAAAATTTGTCAAGAAGCAAGAAATTGCTAATTTTTATGATATCAGAGAAGGTATTTGCCATCAGGTTCTACCTGAAAAAGGTCATGTTAAACCAGGAATGCTAATAGTAGGAGGAGATAGCCATACTACAACATATGGAGCGTTTAATGCAGCAAGTTGTGGTGTTGGGAATACTGATCTTTTTTATGCCTATGTGAAAGGAGAGTTATGGTTTAGAATTCCCCATACAATAAAATTCAATATCTCTGGCAATCTTCCTCATAACGTGATGAGTAAAGATATTATCATCAAAATTGCAGGAGATTATTCTGCTGAAGTTGCTAACTACAAGTCAATAGAATTTACTGGAAATACAATGGAAAAATTAAGTATTTCTTCTCGAATGACAATGTCTAATTTTTCTTTAGAATTAGGGGCAAAATTTGCATTTGGGGTTCCTGATCAGAAAGTGATTGATTGGGTTAAAAAGAGAACCAAGGAATCCTTCGAGTTAGTAAAACCTGATGATAATGCGATATATGAAAAAATATATGAAATGGATGTTAATGATTTAAGCCCTCAAGTTTCTTGTCCACATACAATTGATAATGTAAAATCTGTTTCTGATGTAGAAGGTACAAAAATAAATCAAGCTTTTTTAGGTTCTTGTACAAATGGGAGATATGAAGATTTAGAGGTTGCAGCAAAGATTTTAGATGGAAAAGAAATTCATAGAGATGTTCGAATGATTATTACACCAGCCTCAAAAATGATCTGGTTAGACGCTGCTAAATCCGGTATTGCTGAAGTTTTAATAAATGCGGGTGCCATTATCACCAACCCTAGTTGTGGTGCCTGTTTTGGTGGTCAAGGAGGCATTCTTGGTCCCGGTGAAATATGCATTTCTAGCTCAAATAGGAATTTTCAGGGTCGAATGGGAAGTATTAATTCAAAAGTGTATTTAGGATCGCCAGCGACTGTAGCTGCTTCTGCATTGAAAGGAGAAATAGCTGATCCGAGATATTTTTAAAAGGTGATTGATAATTTCAAGAAAAGGTAGAGAGTATAGAGATGTTTTAAAAGGTAATATATGGGTTTTTCCGGATAATGTAGATACAGATGCTATTTCGCCTAGTCAATACATCAATGATCCAAAAGAAATGGCAGAACATACATGTGAAACGATAAATAAAGATTTTGCTAGTAAGGTAAAGGAAGGTGATATCATAGTAGCGGGAAGGTATTTTGGATGTGGGTCAAGTCGAGAAACAGCGCCAACAATTCTCCAACAAAAAGGAATTGTTGCCATAATTGCAGAATCATTTGCTCGAATATTTTATCGATCCTCGTTTGCTCTCTCTTTCCCTGTATTGGAAATTGATGATATTTCTAAACATTTTAAGACTGGAGAAGAAGTCAAGGTTGATATTCCTAATGCAGAAGTAATAAATTTGACTACGGGTATAAAGTTCAAAGGTACAAAAATACATCCTATTCTTTTAAATCTTCTTAAAGTTGGAGGTTTAGAAAACCAACTTATTGAAGAATTAAGAGAATAAGATTTTACAGGAAAAAAGTATTCCATCTTTTTTTACTATATTTGAAAAGTTTAAGATAAGCTTAATATAAATTAGATTGAAATTTATAATTATTGAAATATTTTCCTACAATAATTAAATAAACTGAAAGTTGATGAAAAATTCCAAAATTAATTGAAAAACATGAAAAAGGATTCTCACTCTTTTTAAATAAAGATAGATGTGGTGGTTGTAGAGCGTGTGTCGCTGTATGTCCGACAGGAATCTTGGAACTTAGTGATGAACTGAATTATAGAATTGCCTATGTTCCTAAAGTTAAAGAAGGTAAGGAAAAATACTGTACCGGATGTAGACGCTGTGAATATTGCTGTCCCGATTGGTGCATTTATGTGTTAGAAGAGGGAGAGGACGATCAAACTGAGAAAGCTAAAACTTAACGAGGTGGAAAAAATTGAGTATAAATAATGATAAAAGATTTTTATCAGAAGGAAAGCATGTAATGATGGGAAATGTAGCTATGGCGGAAGGCGCATTAGCTGCAGGTTTGAATTTTTTTGGAGGTTACCCTATAACACCTTCTACTGAGGCTATAGAACACCTCGCCAAACGGTTACCTGAAGTTGGTGGGTGTTGTATGCAAATGGAAGATGAATTAGCATCAATAAACGCAGTTATAGGCGCATCATTAGCGGGTGCCAAAGCTATGACAGCAACTTCCGGACCAGGATTATCTTTAATGACAGAAACAATTTCTATGGCGGCAAATCTAGAAATTCCATTTGTCTTTTGCGATGTTCAGCGTATAGGTCCGGGTAGTGCTGGACCTGTAACTGATCCGCATCATAACGATATAGGACTAATCCGCTTTGCAGGTCATGGAGAATTTCAAGTTATTGCATTAGCACCAATGAACTGTCAAGAACTTTTTGATTTAACAATAACTGCATTTAATTTTGCTGAAACTTATCGATGTCCAGTATTTATTATCTCAGATGCCTATTTAGGACATCTTCATGAAAGTGTCTATATTCCTCCTAAAGAAGAAATAGTAAAAAGAGTTATTAGTCGTGAATTACCTCAAAGTTTGAGTAGAAAATATTCCTATAAAGATACCAGTACAGGGAAATATATTATCCCAAAACCACCAATAATAGGAACAGATCATTGTCCAGTAATGTTTCTTCATCAACCTCATAATGCTGATGGAATTACTACAGGTGACGCGTTAGGATTTATGGAAATGTTGATTGAAAAAGTAAAAACCAATATTAATGAAATATCAATAACCGAAGAATATAAATTAAACGATGCAGAGATAGTTATTATTTCATATGGCCTTCCTGTGAGAACGAGTTATCGTGCTGTTGATATAGCTCGAAAAGAAGGAATTAAGGTTGGAATCTTAAGATTAGTAACAGTGTGGCCCTTTCATGATGAAAAAGTAAAAGAAGCTATCAAAAATGCTAAAGCGATTATAGTACCAGAATTAAATTATACTGGATTTATAGCAGAACAAGTAGAAAGAGTATCAAATCTCGAAATCCCGATAGTAAAAGTTCCCAAAGTTGGTGTGTTTCATCATCCCGACGATATTTTAAGAGTTATTAGGGAGGTGTCTAAATAGTGTCAAGGTATCCGACAGAAATGCCTGATAATCCGTATGTTCAATATTCTTTCGGAGGAAAATTAATGGGCGGTTATTTCTCCGCATTTTGTGCAGGATGTGGTTATGGTATAATAGGTCATATTTTCACTCGCGTTTTTGAGGATGAAAAATTAGATCCTAAAACATTCCCATTAATTATCGGGATTGGATGTTATAGTCAATTATTAACTCTAGTTCATCATGCCTCTCAAAAGTTTTTAACACTTCACGGTCGAGCACCACCAATAGCAACCGGGATGAAAATGGCAAATCCTAAATTAAAACCTATAGTATTTACTGGTGATGGTGATTGTTATGGAATTGGGGGAAATCATTTTATTCACATTTGCCGCAGAAACCTTGATTGTGTTATATTAGTTTTTAATAACAGTATATATGGTATGACAGGAGGACAAGGTGCCCCAACAACATTATATGGTGCATCAAGCACAACCACACCTTATAAGATGTTCGAAAATAGAATTGATGGCATAAAATTAGCTTTAGATGCTGGTGCATCATATGTCGCAAGAACTACAGTTGCACATCCACGTACACTGATGAAATATTTTAAAAAAGCCTTAAAGCATAAAGGTACGTCTATAATTGAAGTAGTGACTCCGTGTGTTACTTATTTTGGTAGAAAAAATCTAGATAGTCTAGGAGAAGAATATTTGGGGATACAAGGTAAAAAAATGGATAACACAGGAATTATGATTGATTGGATAAAAAGAAATAGTCTTCGAATTAATCAAGCAAAATTCATGTCAGAAGAAGAATTACTAAATAAATATATTATAGGGGAATTTAGATATGATCCCCACAAACCAGAATATTCTGAAGAATATGCTAAGATTAAGAAAATTGCAATGGAGGGAAAGTAATAAATGGTGCGATATGAAATACACATAGCTGGATATGGAGGACAGGGAGTTATTACTCTCTCAAAAATGATAATTACTGCTGCTTCCATATATGAAAATTTAGCTGCTACTCAAACAGAAGCTTACAGTGCTTCTGCTCGTGGAGGTCGCTGCTGGGCGGAAGTTGTTGTAGAATTAGATAAAAATATTGAAAATATCGATTATCCAAAAGCATTAAGACCATATGATTTCTTAATAGTTCTCTCTGGTGAGTCTGCTGCAAGAGTTAGTCCTGATTTTATAAAGAAAGATGAAAATACGGGATATTTAATTTGGGATCCCTCAACAATTCAAAAATTTAGAGCAGTGAAGAATATTCAAAAATCATTAAGTATTCCTGTTCAAAAAATAGCGGTTGAGAATTTTGGGAATATTGTATTTGGAAATTCAATCCTATTCGGGGCGTTTACATTCCTCTCAAGAATAATCTCTGAAGAATCTGCGATTGAGACCTTAAAAAAATTCGTACCCAGTTCTACGCTAGATAAAAATTTGGAAGCTTTCGAACTTGGAAAAAAAGAAGCGCAAGACTTCATTAAAGGCTTAAAGGAGGATAATTAGAATTATGTATATTGAGAAAATTAAAAAGGGATGGCAAGAACTTGAATCTGAAATAATTAAAACGGGGAAGTGTGTGTATTGTGGGGCATGTGGAGCGTTTTGTGCTAATATTAAATTTGATCCTTCTAAGGAAATTCCTATTGAGGATGGTTCATGTAAGGATGCGAATACTTGTAGAGATGGGTTCGGATTATGCTACAATTTATGCCCAAAAACAGGAAATGATCAAATACCGGTATCATTATTAGATAAATGGGTATTTGGTAAGGAGCAAGATAAGATATTAGGACACTATTTAAACATAGTATCTGTAAAATTAACGAATAAAGCCAAGGAAAACCTTCCTATTGAAGCAGGTCCTATTACCGCATTGTTATTCACCGCAATGAAAGCAAACTTAATTGATTGTGCAATAATTACCGATAAAGATGGAGATTTTGTACCATTTCCTATTGTGGCAAAAGATCAAAAAGAGATATTCAAGGGTATAGGATATAAACCGAGCCAGAGTCCCACATTATCATTAATAGGAGAAGCGATTAATAATGAATATATAAATACCGCGGTTGTGGGCACTCCTTGCCAAATACAAGCATTAAGGAAATTACAGAATCATCCAATATTTGATTATGAAGCATATGATTTGATTTCATTGGCAATAGGAACCTTCTGTTTTGGGACTTATTATAACCAACTTTTAACTGAATGCTTTAAAGAGCATGACATTAATACTAATGAAATAATTAAAATTGATTCAGACAAAAGTAAATTTAAACTAAAGATCCATACTAACTCTAGAATTAAGGAGATTCCATTAAATTATATTTACGAGAAATCAATTCGAAGTGCCTGTTTTTCATGTTCTGATTATACATCTGCTTTTGCAGATATTTCAGTGGGCAATATCGGAAGTGAAGATGGTTGGAAAACTCTGATTATTAGAACTGAAAGAGGAAAAGAAATTATTGATTTATGCTGTGAGGAAGGTTTTCTTGAGACAAAAAGCCTTTCAATAGATAATAAGGATTTGATACTAGATATTACAAGAAATAAAACCGATATTGTAGAAATTGAATCAATCATAGAACATTCACCAGAAATCAAAAGCTTTATAATCAGGAATGAAAGAATTGCTCGAGCATATAGACCAGGAATGTTTGTAATATTATGGTTACCAGATATAGATTTCTTGCCAATGTCTATTTCTAATATAGAAGGGAATCTTATTGAAATTACAGTCCAGAAGATTGGTGAAGGTACTGCGAAATTATTTGATCTTAATGTAGGTGATCGCATTGGGATAAGAGGTCCTTTCGGAAACTCATGGAATTATGAGGATGCTTCTAATATTCTTATTGTCGGAGGAGGTATGGGAATAGCAGCTATAACATCACTAATAAAACCATTAAAACTCAATAGAAAAAATGTGTTTGTAACAATTGGAGCTCAAGATAAAGCCTCTTTAATCTTTGCAGATAGATTGATAGAACTAATTCCAAATACGACTTGTAGTACTGATGATGGTTCTTTTGGAAGAAAATGTTATGTAACAGACACAATTGAAGACATCCTCGCTAGTAATGATATTGATTTAATTATTACATGCGGACCAGAAGTTATGATGAAAAAAGTACTTGACCTAGCTGAATCAAAAAACATAGAAATTCAAGCTTCTCTTGAAAGAAAAATGAAATGTGGGGTAGGATTGTGCGGTTCTTGTTGTATAGGTGCAGATAATGACATTTCTGTTTGTAAAGATGGTCCTATATTTGATAAAGAACAATTAAAGACAATTCCACAGTTTGGACAATTTACTAAATAAATTTCCTTTTAGCTTCAAAATTTTATTATCAGAATTTTCTATTCAATTTTACTTATTTTATTAATACCAAAAATTAATAATGGAATAGCAATAGATGCTGATAATAACAAAATAGGACTTAAAAAGTAGAATTTCATAAGATCAGGAGAGGAAGGTGGGGTAAAAACGATTATAAGTACCATAAAAAGAAATTGAAATGGAACCATTTGTAGAACCATCAGCATTAAATTATTAGTAGTCATAGCTCGCCCTTTTTCTTCAAATGAGGGACTTAAACACTGAATCCCAATAGCTTGAAATATTACTAATTGATTATTGATTAAATAAAAAGCAAAGAAAAATATAACTGTGGAGAAACTAAATTCAAAAAATATCGTAAAGAAAATTGTTAGTCCTAATGTCATTAGAGTATCAATTATTAACATCGCCAATATGTATGAATAGACTAATGTCCGAACATTCCTAGGACTCCTTTTATACACCCAAATTAAATCTTTAGTTCCAACAAAAATATAACTACCAAAAAGTAATCCATACATAATTCCTCCTATGATAATAAGCATTACGATAATCATAGACTGACCAAATATTTCTTCTGTACCCATAGTAAAGGTAAAAACAACTCCTAAAACACTTACGATCCCACAGACATAAATGATTTTCATAATTGTTTCTCTTTTTCTTAAAAATTCTTTTAATTGAGTAATTATTAATCCTTCCCATTTATGACCTGTAAGTCTTCTAATCAGTAAATAGAATGGATTCTCTGTTTCAATTACAGAAGTAACCTTTTCAACACCACCTTCTACTGTAAAAAAACCTTCTGCTTTTTTATAAGCTATATATAGAATGAAGGCGGGAATAGTTATAGCAAATAAACTACTGTACCATATATTTAATATATAGCTGTTTATCAGGCTTGGTTCTATAAAATACAAAATTATATTCGAAAACCATATCGAAGGATAGAAGCTAACCCAATTCCTTAATTGTGGATTATTTATAAGAAAATTAAATAAAAACTGTAAAGTATAAATTATTGCAACCATTGCGATGGCAAGAAGAAACATGAGAATCTTACCTAAATCTCGAGCACGTTCATTTCTCGCGATTTTGTGTTCAAGCCAAGATGAAATAATAGAACCAAGTAGAGCAGCAAATAGTATCATTACAAAAATGCATATGTATATGATAATATATTGGAATGCATTAAGATTAATAATTGGATTCAGCAAACCTATTATGAAAGGTGTTATAGTTAGGATAATAGCGGTATAAATAGGAAATTTTCCAACAAACTCACCTAAAAATATATCCCCCGAGGTAGCTGGAGATGCTAATAAAATTTCTTTAAAACCAATTTCAGTCTTTCTATATACAGTATTTAACGGATAAATTAATACAAAAAGAAATAAAGCCATCATACCAAATTCAATTAAAAGAGAAACAGCGTTTAAGATTTCTGAACCTATTACATCCATTAAGGTAGGCATAAAAAGATTAAAAATAGCTGGACACAGAAAAAAGGCCCAAACTAGTAGCAAACTGTACAAAATAATGAAAAATAATACTCTGTTATTGCGAAAAAGGCTTGTTCTTAGCCTAATCTCATTCTTAGCTATTGATTTCCAGAGAACCATTATAATCTTATCAGTTTCTTTTCTTTTTTTTTGATTTTTTATTATCTTCAAGATTTGCCGGAAGTTCTTCCCTCCAAGCTAATAAATCTTCAATACGAGTAGCACCCATTATTTTGAGATATGCTTCCTCCAGATCTTCTGTTTGCGTTGATTCTATTATTTCTTTTGGGCTCCCCTCTACTTTTATTACTCCCTTATCAATTATTCCTATTAAATCACATAATTCTTCTGCCGCATCAAGAAGATGAGTACAAATAAAGATAGTTTTATCTGCTTTCTTAGCAAGATCAGATATTAAATCTTTAACCATTCTTGATGCTGCAGGATCTAGATTTGAAGTTGGTTCATCTAAAAAAATAATTTTTGGATCTTGAATTAAAGCTGCGCATAAACACACTTTTTGTTTCATCCCTCTGCTATATCCTTCTAGGAGATCATTTTCACGGCCTTCCAAATCAAAAAGATCAATTAATTCATCTATTCGATTAGTAATTATCTCTTTTGGTAAATAATATAACTCCCCAACAAATTCTAAAAATTCTTTTGCTGTTAATTTCTGATATAATCCTGGTGTTTCAGGAAGGAATCCTGAATTGATTTTAACTTGTTGACTTTGAGAGATAATATCATAACCGATAACTTTGGCAGTTCCAGATGTTGGTGAAATAATTGAATTTAACATTCTTACAGTTGTAGTTTTTCCAGCTCCGTTTGGACCAAGTAATCCAAATGTTAAGCCATAAGGGATTTTTAAGTTTAAATTATTAACAGCCACAACATTTCCGAAGTTCTTAGTGAGGTTATTTGTTATTATTGCGTAATTTTCAGAAATTTTTATACACTTCCAAATTTTAAGCTATTTGTCTATTTATTCATTTAATCTTCCTTAAATTTTCCTAGTAAAAAAAGTTTTATAAGAAGTGTATTAATTAAACAGATATTTCATTTCGTCCAGAAGGGATTAAAAATTCGAACTAAATTCTGTAGTCTAAAATTTTATAATCCTTAAACTTCTTTGTATATTTAACTTGCTTAATAATACTAAAAAAGGATTAATATTTGGATTTATAGGGATAATTTTTGTAGGATTGCAACCTGTTGTTGCCATCTCAAAACCTTCAATGTTAAATGCTCATATCTCTGCTGCTATGACTTGTTTAGTAGAAACTGCTTTATTTTTTCCTTTGATGTTAATAGAGGTGAAAAGGAACAAGGGTAATAATCAAGTCAATGATATAAGTACTCCTTCTCTATTGCAGGGATGGAAAAATAATCTATGGCTACTAATTTTCATAGGATTCATTTTTGGAGTTAATCAAATCTTTTTCTTTATAGGATATGATATGGCTGGTGCTATAAATGGCTCTTTAACCCAAAAAACAACAGTATTCTTTTCAATGCTTCTAGGATTCTTGATTCTTAAAGAAAAAATAACAAAATTACAAATATTATTTTCTTTTATATTATTTTTTGGTTTAGCAATAGGAATTACTCAATTTTTTTCACTTGTCGAATTTAATATTACTATTTTTATCGGAGTTCTAATATTATTAGCAATTTCTTTTTTATGGATGTTTGGGCATACGTTGACAAAACCTATTTTTAATAAAAAAGAAGCCACTCCTATCCAAATGGTATTTATTAGGAATTTACTTTCAGGTTCTATTCTAATTATTACATATCTTATTTTTTTTCCCATAGATATTAGAATATGGTCTGATCCCGACAATTTATTCTTTTATCTAATAATGGGGGCAGTTTATGGTTCTGGATTAGTGTGTTGGTATAAAACACTCTCTTATTTAGATGTTTCTAAAGCAAGTACTATATTTGCCCCAACACCGATAACTGCAGCCATATTTGCTAGTCTTATTTTGGGTGAGAGTTTCACAATTTTTCATTTAATTGGAATTCTTTTAGTAATCTTATCTATATTTGTGATTGTAAATCAGAAAAAAGATTGAATTATACTAAAAAAACTCCTAACGTCTTGATGAGTTCATGTTTATATATATCTGTATATACTGATACAATATTAGTAATATCTATATAGAATGTTTTTTCTCTTAGTTTTCTAGAGTTCCATAATATTTAAATATAGTAATATATGTAGATATATAAACAAATATATTAAATTATGATCAGCTTTAAAGATAAGATTTATGAGAAGCAATCAATTTTGTTGAATAAATATGTATAATAACGAAATAATTATAGTTGAAAATTTGAAGAAATTTTTCGGGGAAGTAAAAGCGGTGGATGACATCTCATTTAAAGTTCATCAGGGAGAGGTTTTTGGATTATTGGGACCTAATGGTGCTGGCAAAACAACTACTATAAAACTCCTTTTAGGATTACTTGAACCAAATGAAGGTGAAATGAGTATATTTGGATTAAATCCCGAACGAAATGAAGTTGCAATTAAACAGCGTGTAGGATATGTTAGTGAAGAACCATTGATTTTCAAATCTCTAACTCCAAGAGACCTCTTTAATTTTGTAGCATCTATTAGAGGTTTAGATGTAAATAAAACTACTAATCTTGCAAAGGAATATCTGGAAAGTCTGGAAGCAATTCAATATTATGATCAATTAATTGCAACTCTATCTCATGGGAATAAACAAAAATTACAAATTATTGCTGCAATACTTCATGAACCAGATTTACTTATATTAGATGAACCAATTGCGGGTCTTGATGCGAAATCTGTAAGAGTTGTTAAATCCATTTTGGAACTTCACACCCAGAGCGGGGGAACAGTCCTTTTTTCTACACATATTATGGAAATTGCCCAAGAATTATGTGACCGAATAGGGATAATTAATAAAGGAAAGATGGTAGGAATTGGTACAATTGAAGAGCTCCGTCAACAAGCTAATAAAATAGGTGCAAGTCTAGAAGATGTTTTCTTACGATTGACTGATCAAGATACTTCAGTCAATGAAATAGTAAAGAAACTTAGAGCTTCCTTTAAAGCGAAAAATTAATGAGGTAATTGCCTATGAAAGATAAAAATCAAAAATCTTTCTATTCATTAGCTAAGTTTGCAGCACATGAAATCTTAATGGAAGGGCAGATAGCAAGTGCTGGTGCTCATCAAGCAAGGCTGTTAGAAAAATTTAAGAGAAATAAGAATTATATAAGAAATCAGTTTTTAGCTCTTAAATTAGTTTTCGGGTTCCTTTTTGTTTTTTTTCCTTTTTTACCACTAGCTACTTACTTTGAAATTGAACGTTCTATTGGTTCCTATGCAGCAAATTCAATCGCTTTTATATCTAGTTTTATGTTTGGAATTTATTTTGGTATAACTTTTTTATATATGATAATGTTTGGGATGGTTTCAACTAGCTCATTCATGTCAGGGAACTCCTTTAAATGGCTACAAACGCTCCCATTCTCCAAAAAGGATATTAGAAAGATTGGTTTAATGACTTTATTTCGAAATCTTGACATCCCGCTAATTATATCAATCGCTGCATTTCCAATTATAATGTTTATTGGCACTCAGAATTTCTTTATATTTATTACTTCACTCTTAGTATCTATTCTTAATGTTGTTTTCAATTTTAGTTTACTTGTTATTATAGGGGAAAAATTAAGTTTCCTCTTCTCAGAATCAAAAGGTAAATCGAAAAGAGTGAATTTAATTAGAATAATAACTATGTTAGGTTATTTCACAATTGCTTTTGGATCTGGATTAATTTTCAGTTTTGGCTTTAGGGCTGTTGATAGATTTGTCATAATGTTCAAAACAAGCGAACCGCCTATTATCTTAAACATTATTTTAAGTATAATTCCATTTGCACTTGCTCCTGCGTATTTACTCGTATTGACTACTATACCAAACCAAATTCCTATAGAATTATTCATTAGTACACTTATAGGATTTGCTTTATTCATGCTTGTGGTATGGGTTTTATTCATATTTGCTCAACGAGCTCTACGTACCACAATTTCTACTGAGATCATAGATAATAAGGTAAAGAAAAAAGATATACCTATTGAAATAAAAACAACTTCCACAATAAAGGCATATATTCGGAAAGATTTAGTTTCGACTACCCGTGATCTGCAATCTTTTATGTTTATCTTTTTCCCAATATTCTATCCTCTTGTATTAGTTTTTACTTTACAGGGGCCAATTATTAATGAGGTTACCACAATAGAGGGAATACTTATATTGTGGTCTGCAGTTGTTGGTATATATCTATTTATTCCACCAATGTTAATTGTAGGATTTTTGAATCTTGAAGAGTCAGGCGCTTCTATAAAAGCATCATTACCTTTAATCCCTCGAGATCAAGCAAAAGCAAAGATCGTTTTGATGCTTTCAATCCAAGGAATTTCACTCACATTTATAACTCTTATTCTGACATTGTTAACTAGTTCAATTTTAGTAGTAGTACTTTTTGTGGTTACTTTACCGATCGCTTGGAGTATGATGCTAGTCATGTTTGAGTTGAAAATTCACTTCTTTGGGAAAATGAAATATAAATATATCCTTGAGGAGCTACATAAAGAACATAAAGTTAGCAAATGGATACTCATGATCTTGATTGAGTTCGGAATATATTTTGCGATTCTAACTGGGGGCGTTTTATTAATTTTAATTTTTAATATTTACGTTACAATGTTAACTTTCATGATCGTGGGATTAACAGGGTTATCAATTTTGATATTTGCATTTACTCGAATGTTTCCAAAAGTTGAAAAAATTGCAGAATTCAAAACTGGAGGATTTCTCAGGGAGCATGTAAATGCAGGCACTAGCGCTTTATTAGCCCTTTACTTTATTTGGTTCTTTATACCAATCCCCGTTATATTTCTTATATCCCTAGTTATTACTAATTTTCCATTTTTAGTGCAACTTTTCCTTATATTCTTTTTAGATTTTGGATTTTTTGCATTATTATGGCTAGTAACGGTTCCACTAGGATTGAAACTCCCTAATAAGGAAAGTTTTAAAGATTTCTCTCGAACGATAGGTTTAAGCAGATTTAAACCTCTTACGCGAAATCTATTACTTGCTTGTGGGAGTTTATTAATACTAATTTTTTCTAATGCGATATTTGCTAGTCTTTTTGGAACCTGGGTAGTTGATCCTGAACCTGTATTTAACAATCCTAGCATTTATTCGGGTTTAGGATGGTTTGTTTTTATTTATATGTTAATCCCTGGAATATGGGAAGAAATTTCATTCAGAGGAGTTATTCTAAATCTGCAGTTAAAGAAATATTCACAAGTAAATGCGGTTATAATTAATGGCATACTTTTTGGCCTATTTCATTATATTAACTTACTGGGAAATCCAGATTTATATCTTATATCTATGCAGGTAATATATGCTAGCTGTTTAGGCATTGCTTTTGGATATATGTATGTCAAAACTAAAAGTCTAATCCCATGTATGGTTACTCATTATTTAATAGATGCAGTTGGACAACTTTTCTTAAGAGGTTTATTTTCAAATATTGGCAGTTTAACAATTTACTTCATTTTTGGTATTGGTATCGTACCTATGATACTTATTATTATCCTAACTAAGTTGTTAATTTCAAATAAGCATCACGAATTAGCGAATATGGAATGATCCTCCCCAATCTTTTCCTTTTTTTATATACAATATTTATATACAACAAAAAACAAACCTATAGATATTAAAATACAGATTGTGATTTTATGAAGGAAAATAAATCAACTAACGAATCATTTTTAATCAAGCATGGTAAGATCATCGATGGGACTGGAAATCCTTGGTTTAGTGGAGATATCTTTATTGATAAGGGATATATAATGGAAATTTCTCAAGACATAGTAAATAAAGATGTGGATGTGGTTATCGATGCTTCTAATCTTTTTATCTCACCAGGTTTTATTGATATTCACACTCATTCAGATTTTACCGTGCTACGCAGTCGTGGTGAAAACGTGTTATCACAGGGAGTTACTACCCATGTTGTAGGAAATTGTGGATTTTCGATGACTCCAATTGACCCAAATAGAATAAGAGATGATGTAGAATTTGAACAACTCAAATCAACGCTTTCAATGAAGGATTCTGAATTTAAATTTTATAGCTTAAATGATTATTTAGACGGTTTAAAAATTAAAGGCATCCCTATAAATATAATCCCATTAATCGGCCATTCTATGTTAAGAATATATACTATAGGATTAGAAAATAGACCTCCAACTGAAACTGAAATGAATGAGATGAAAAAAGTCCTTGAAGATGAAATGAAAGCTGGTGCTTTTGGTATGTCTACTGGTTTGGATTATCCACCTGGGTCTTTCGCTAAAACAGATGAGATTATTGAGCTTTGTAAAGTTGTTAAAAAATATAATGGGATATATACCACTCACTTTAGAGGTTTTCCCAACGGACTCGTAAGAGCTACAAAAGAGACTATTGAAATTGCTAAAACTGGTATACCCGTTGAGATTAATCATTTCAAACCGTTTGGATTTTGGCCAGGAGATATAAGAAAGGCATATAAGCAAGTAGAAAAAGCTCGCGCGAATAATTTAGATATTACATTTGATGTTTTTCCTCACGCATCAAACTCTACATTTTTATTTGTGTTAGTCCCCCCTTGGATATATATCGCAAATAATAAAATAGATATTCCTAGTGCTGTTGCAACTTTAAAACAATCTAAAAATGATGAAACTCTAAGGAATAAGATATATAAGGAAATGGACCTTATTGGAAAAAGTTTTCTAAAAATTAACCAACATGAGGATTGGAAAAAGGTTTATATAAACGCACCTGGAAGCAAAGAATACAATGGCAAGACAGTATATCAAAATGCAATTGAGAAAGATTGCGATCCAAGACAAGTTGTAATCGATGTCTTAATTGAACAAGAAGGTTCTGTTAATGGAACTTATCTCTCAATGACAGAGGAAGATAATATAATAACAATTACTCATCCACTTACTATGTTTGCTTCAGATGGGAGAATTATTCCAGAAAATGATCCGAGTTATTTTCCCAATCCATATGCAAATGGCTGTTTCACACAAGTTTTAGGTAAATATGTACGTGAAAAGAATTTAATTACATTAGAAGACGCAATTAGAAGAATGACTTCATATCCTGCTCAAAAGTTAGGATTGAAAGATCGTGGATTATTAAGAAAAGGATTTTATGCAGATGTTACAATCTTTGATTCTGATAGCATAATAGATAAGGCTACTTACGAGAATCCAAGGTTATACTCTGAAGGTGTTGAATATGTTTTTGTAAATGGAAAACCAGCTGTTAAT
The DNA here is from genome assembly GCA_048886685.1 of Candidatus Hodarchaeota archaeon. Taxonomy (GTDB): domain Archaea; phylum Asgardarchaeota; class Lokiarchaeia; order Sigyniarchaeales; family SOKP01; genus Loki-b32. The sequence continues at coordinate 123,785 of JBHLKM010000006.1, read as the reverse complement.
AAGGGGAACTTTACAGGTTCATTATCGGGAGTACCTATAAAAAGGTCATAAATTATGTTTATAAGTTTTAAAGTAAATAACTTTCGTATTAAAATTTTTATGTTGTTTTTTTGTATTATTATTAGTGCTATTAAATATTAATTTCTTAGTAAAATGAGTGAAACCTTTAAAATACTTGAAGTAATTTGCCCAATGTGTGGGGAAACGAAGAGTATTAATATTCCAGAATCTATTTTTTCGCAAAAAAAGTTTGGTACAATAAAGATTCAGGTACCAGTTAATGCTGTTTGTAGTGAACACCAGTTTATAGTTTTTGTTGATACAAAAGGAGTTGTAAGGGGTTATGAAAAAATAGATATACAAATGGCAGTTATTTCTCCTGAAACTGAGGTAGGAAGAAGAATCAATCTGAGAAATTTAATTCAAATATTTGGAATCTATGGCATTTTTAGTCTAATTCATGCCAAAGTATTTAATTATCCCTCCTACATCATAAAAAACAAAAATTTTGAATATAATGAAGGAACTCTTAATATGGTTGGTGATATGATATTACCAGAGAGATTCCAAGGGAGAAAAACAATCTATTTACTTGATGATCCTTCTTTAAACAAATTAAATATCAAAGAAAAGGATGTATTAATAATGGATACACAACAACATATTTTTCAAACACCTTGGAATGTGAAAATGAAATTTGAAGAAGGAATTGTAAAACGAGCTCTTGAGATCATTGATGAACAAGAACAACTTAAACTTCTCCAACAAGATATTGGACGACTTATAAATGAGGCTAACCATGCTATATACATCCTCCAAGGTATTAAAGATATTTATGAAGATGAATTAATAGATCAATTGTCTAAAGATTTAAAAATTAAAACGATTAGTAATTATCGCTTGGCTTTAATTAAAGAGTTTATTCGAAGAAATATCTCGAAAACACTTGCTTCAAAGATAAAAAGTAGAGTTGGAGAATTTTTAAGCATTATTTAGGTACTAATTTTTTAATCTCTTAATTTTAGTAAAAGTAAAATAAAGATCTTAAATTATTTTACAATGTTAGATTAAATCAAAATTAAACATAAAAAAGTGAATTAAGTTGGATTACGGAATGCAAAATAGGTTATCACGCATAATAAAACCAAAATCTGGACATTGTGTAATGTTAGCAGTAGATCATGGTTATTTTGGGAATATACCAGGAAGTTTAAAATGTTTTGGAGATTTAAATCCACTATTTAAGTATGCTGATGCATTAATGCTAACCCGCGGGATGTTAAGAAGCTGTGTTGATCCTAATATTGATATCCCTATTGTATTAAGAGTATCAGCTGGAGCGAGCATGCTTAAAGAACTATCAAATGAAGAAATTAATGTAACGATTGAAGATGCTATAAGACTAAATGTTTCAGCAATTACATGCTCCATTTTTGTAGGTGGAGAATTTGAGAAACAAAGCTTAATGAATTTATCTAAACTTGTAAATTGGGGTCAGGAATATGGTATCCCAACACTAGCAGTGACTGCAGTTGGCAGAGAAATGGTTAGAGACGACAGGTACTTAGGTATGGCTAGTAGAATGGCAGCAGAAATGGGAGCTACGTTTGTAAAGACTTATTATTGCGATAATTTTGAAAACGTAACAAGTATTTGCCCTGTACCTATAGTGATCGCCGGTGGTAAGAAAATTCCAGAAAAAGAAGCTCTACAAATGGCAAAAAATGCAATTGACAAAGGAGCCGTAGGCGTAGATATGGGACGGAATATTTTCCAATCAGACAAACCAATCGGCATGATACAGGCCGTTCGTGCAATTGTTCATGAGAATGCTTCTGTTGATGAGGCATATGAAATTTATAATCAGGGACCTATAGGATTATAATCTTTTTTTTCCCATTTTTTTATTTTAAATTAAGTCATTATGAAGAGTTTATCACGTGAACTTAAGTTTATTTGGGGATAATATGTTAGAGAAAATTAAATTTTTAGTAGATATTCATACCTTAATTAATATTATCAATGGATCTAGCTTTAAAAATAATGAAAAATAATTATTAACAATAATGTAAAAAAAATTTCCAATAAAAAGTGATTGAAAAATGACTGAAGAAATTTTAAAATTCACCAGATTAACATTTATAATCCATTTTGTTATAGGGGTCATTTTTACTATTGCTTTTTGGATGCCTGAAATGACTGCAGATATTTATGGGATTGCCTATACTGATGAAACCGGGGCTATGAGTTTGATAATAGGTTCCGTTTTTGCAGCGCTTACGGTTAGTTCATTATTCGGATTCTTAGCAAAAGAATGGAAAGAAGTTAAAATTGTTGTTATCGCTGAAATTATGTGGCTTGTAGCGGGTATAGTTACCCATATTATGAATTTCTCTATTTATGAGGTAGGTATGGCCGTTCTAACACTTATAATTATGATAATTATATTGCTGCTCTTTTTACTGACCTTTCTACAACAGCAAGATATCTTGAAATCATTATGGAAATAGAGAAGATAATTCGAAAAATCATCCTTTAACTTTTTTTTATTTTATCTGTAGTTGATTGTTATTTGAATTAATTTAATCGTTGATCAAGGTTAAATTATTAAGTTCTCACTTATTTTTGATCGCAAATTTCTAATATTTTACTAAAATTCTTTATTCAATGTCCTTGCCAAAAATAGAAAATCTTGAAATAAAAAGAGTAACTGAAAATATTTTACTAGTTCATCAAATTAAGCACCCTTTCTTTTTTTCATGTTGTGATGGGCTTCTTGTTTTGCCCAAAAAAGGTCGCAATAATAATACAATATCGCTCGATTTGAACATAGAACAAAAATATGTTGATTCACTTAATAATATCTATGGATCTATATCAGATCATGTTTGTTCTCACGGACATTTAGATCATACCTGTCATGTTCATGCTTGGGAAGAAATTGGAGCAACTATACATGCTCCTCGTCCAGAAGCAAATCATTTATTAAATCTTCACAATTTTTACAAAGGATTTGGTTTTGAGGAAGAATTAGATTATAAAACCGTTGAAGAATTTGCTAAATTAAATGGATACCAGCAATGCAACCAAGTTAATATCTTTATTCCAGGGGAAACTCTTCGATTTGACAATTATAAGGTTGAAACCATTTCTTTGAAAGGGCATTCTGAAGCGCATATCGGTTTCTTATTACCCGATGATAAAATATTTCATATTAGTTGCTTAGGTTTCGATAAACCAAATCCAGAAATCGAAGGATTCGGTCCTTGGTATGGATTTAGAGATGCTTCAATTTCACAATATATAGAAGATATTAAAATAGCGGAAAATATCTTCATCCAAAAAGCAAAATTTCTAACTTCAAGTCATTCATATATCGTTAAGAATCCAGATGTGCACCCATTTGAGTATATGAGAGGAAAGATAAAAATTAATCAAGATAAAGTAGATAATGCTCTAAATTTACCTAATTTAAAAGAAAAGTCTGAGAATGAGGTTACTAATGAATTACTTAAAATGGATTTATTTTTCCCCAAAAAGAAATTAAAAGGAGTTGTGCTTGAAATTTACAGATTTTGGGAATCTTGGATAATCCGAAAACATATTAGGAGAAGCAAGTATTTCAGAAGCAATTAATATTGAATTTTTATTTCTGTAGCCTAAAATAATCTATGATAAAAATTATAAATATGGTATATTAAGGTCTTTAGGATTTGGAAGAAGTAAAAATTTTAGTTTAATCTTAGGAGAAAATATGATACAAGGTCTCGTCGCAATAATAATGGCATTGATATTTACATATCCTTTAAGTCTTCCACTAGCTGCTATTTTTCAAGGAGATGGACCATTTAAAATAGTAATTGGTCAAAATGCTATTATATATATTGTTGTACCTCCATTAATTCTTATATTTTTAGGATCATTTATCAGTTTAAGAACTGTTTACAAAACCAATCTTTATGAACAGGTTCAAACGCGATTTATTGGATAATTCTTCTTAGTATTTAGATATTCTGATAATCCAATATATGATCCTATATTGCCATTTAAAGGTGTATTAGATATGATAAAAAATCTCCCATATCGAGCCTTTAAAGGAATTTAATTTACCAACAAAGAAATTGATTCAATTTTGGGAGGTGACACTGAAAAATCATTAGGTTCGGGTTAATTTATCTATTGGGTTCAAGTATGACTTTGAGGGAATTACCTGCTTCACATACTACTTTAAATGCTTTCCTAGCTTCGTTAAGCGGAAAACGATGAGTTATTAATTCCTCTACGTGGATCCTTTTTGAGAGGATCCAATTATACGCCTCATCAAGATCTTCGGGTGCTGCTCCGTAAGAGGTCATAATTGTTATTTCGTTTCTCCAATACTTATTTATAGGTACTTCGAGATTCACTCCAGGTTCTGGAACTGCAAAAAAAATAATTTTACTACCTGATGCAGCACATTCTAATGCTTGTTTTGCTGCTGAAGTAGCACCAGTACAAACAATTACAATATCTGCTAACCTAAATTTATTAATCTCTTTAATTTCAGTTGAGAGATCTGCATCTGCATGAAAAATAGCATCAGCTCCATTTTCCTTTGCTTTTTGTAGTCGATACTCGTTAATATCGGTAGCAATCACTTTTTTTGCACCTCTAAGCTTTGCTAATTGAATATGTAAAATACCTGAAGTACCACATCCTAATACTAAGACTGTCAATCCTTTCTTTATATCTGCTAATCGTTGTGCTCGACAGACACAGCCTAAAGGTTCTATAAACACAGCTTCATCGTATGAAACACTTGAATCTAAAACATATACCCCTTTTTTTTCAATGTTGATCTTAGGTATCCTGACGTATTCTGCAAAACCACCAGGATCATAATTAGTATTATGGAGTAAATTACAAGCGGTATGGTGCCCTTGTTTACAATAATGACATTCAAAACAAGGCACATGATGAGAAACAAATACACGATCCCCAACTTTCAGATGTTTAACTGCTTCACCTTTCTCAACAATGTCGCCAGCTATTTCATGTCCTAAAATTAAAGAATCGACACCTAATTTCTTCATTTTCGCAAGTCGATAATACTCTAGTATATCTGAACCACAGATTCCCGATTCTTTTACTTTTACTAGAATTTCTTCTAGACCAATTTCAGGTTTAGGGATTTCATCTTCTCTTATATTATTATTATTATAATATCGTGAGATCTTCATAATTTTCACTTTAATGCTAATATTTTTCTTAAATCTTCTTTTGGTATATTTAAAACTTCCACTTCAGGGAGTCTTTCGGTAAGGATACGCCAATTGTCATCTTCAGCAAAAATTTCTTTAAATAATGATATTGCTTCCTCAATTTTTTTATTATTAGCTAGAGATATAGCAGTCCAATATTTCATTTCAAGATTATCAGGAACCATTTCTCTTGCAGTGTTGTATACTTCTAGAGCTTTATTCATATCTCCTTTTTCAATAGCAATATCTCCTTTATCCATGTTTTCATAAGCTCTCCAGAGTATTAGTAGTCTATTAAGTTCCTTCAAAGGTTCATGATGATCTTCAACTCTAATGTCAATAAACGGATCATCCCATCTATTTTCGACCTTTTCACCTTTTACAATTAATATAGCTGCTGATTGTTTTCCTCTTATATCTCCTCCTTCTGCTTCTGCTGCTTCCAATGTTTTTATTATTCTCTCAGGTAAAGGTAGGTTTTTATTTCTTTCAAAAGCCTTAGCCATAGCTGGCCAAACTTTATCTGTTAACATCATATTCGCTTGAACTGAAAAATTATCTCCTTTTACATGCCCAGCATATTTTATACAATTTGATCCTGTGTGAACCGCAACCCTACCATTAGTATCTAACAAAGCAACTTGCCTAACTTCTTTTCCCTCATCATCTGAAAGTAGTATATTTAATGCTTCTTCGGGAGATTTTCCCAGTTCCATTAATTTAAGCCCTCTTAATCCAAAAGATTTGTTCACAAACGATTGTGTAGCTACTACACCTATTCCAGAACGCCCCCAATCAACAACTGATCCCACTGAAAAATAATGACTTTGCACTCCTACACCCATCTCTCCCGTTTTTGAGTCTCTTGCTACTATGGAATATGTATGAGCAAAAAAGGAATTCTTATATCTTTTCATATCAATTAACTTCACTCTTTTAAGAATTAATTATTTAAATATGTTTTATTTATGATAAATTTCTCCTAAATTAATAAAGAAAACTAAAATTAAAGACTAAAATAAAATAATTATTAGTAACATTTCATTTATCTTGCTTTTCTACGTCGTAGCAACTTAAAAGCGATATCTGTACCCATACCTTGTTTATACGCTAGTTCGATCCAAAGCATTGCCAGGGGCTCTATGAGTCTAGCATTCGTGAGTGGCCCAGCATCGATAACATCAAAACCGAGATCGATTCCTAGTTTCTTCAATTTTGATTTTGCGTCCAAATTATCTCCACAGATAAATAGACTTGCTTGTTGGGAACCAAATTGTACCTTATCTAAACTTTCTACTCCTATAGTATGAACTGCCTTTATTACATCAGCACCTACAGCCCATTTTGCGACTTTTTCTGCTGCAGAGGGGATAACTTTTATTAAGGTTCCTCCCAAATGAGGTGCAGCAGTAGTAGTGGAATCCACAATTATCTTGCCGCTTAAATCTCCCGCTGCTTTGATTGATTCTTTTGCTCCTGACCAAGGAACTGCAAGAATGACAAAGTCCCCAGATTTTGCAGCTTCTTCATATGTCCCACCACTTGCATTAGATCCAATTGATTCGGCCAATTTTTTTGCTTTCTGAGGATCCCGAGAGCCAAACATGATGGTATGACCCTTTCCTGCCCAAATTTTTCCTAAAGCACTCCCCAAAGTTCCTGTTCCGATAATAGCTATTTTCAATACACGTTCCCCCAAATAGAATATAATTTATAAATTCTGGATTGTAGAGGTTTAATTGAAAATAAACCAGTTAGGTATTTATATCTTGAGTTATGATACAAATACTGGAGTTTTTTTATTCTTTAATTAAAGTATTAAGAATTTTAATTACTCGAGAGGTATTGACAATCCCACATACACAAGGTCTTGCTAGTTTTTCTGCAGCTTTTTCAGGAGTGGTTTTTCCACGTTTTATTAAATCCACATAATGTGAAATTGATTGGGGTGAAATTGTGTGATGTCCACACATAGTAGTTATTTCTAAAATTTCTTCAGAGGGTAATAATTCTTTTCTGCCAAAATTTCCACCTAAAGAAAAATGAACTGTATGAATGTCTAGTTTGAGATCTTTAAGAATATTTTTGATCTCAGAGATTAGCCCACTAATTACGATTGAAATTCCAAAATCTTCTTTTTTAAGCTCTCGAATTACCTCTTTCACAGTTTCAATATTGTCAAAAGTAGAAGTAACAGTAGAAGATGTTCTCCACCCAAACTCAGCCATAATGTTTACTGGGTGTTTAATATTCATAATTTCTGCTATTTTTATTAATTTTTGGCGTGAGTCATCATAATTGTCATTGATCCCGGACGCAAACATAGCTAGTAGAACATAGTCTTCTTTTAAATCGTTTTTGGTTCCTTTTCTGTGTAAAGTGTGAGTCATAATTTTTACACCTCCTAAATTCATGGTCTACCTAATCCAATATTTATTTTAGCATTAGGTCTAACTTCGAACCCTAATTGAGACAACCGATTTATAATCTCATCTGTATTATTTTCTTCTATTCTTGAAACGATCCCAACAGAAAAAACAGTATCAATTTCATTCTCTACCTCCCTGATTACTTTCAAAATACGAGGTAATTTCTCAGAAGGAATTTTTAATTCTATTATCGCAGACAAAACCCGTTCATTCTTTATTTCTTCGTTTATATGCCCTTTATCATCGATAATTAATGTTGTAACTGGACTTTTCTCTTCATATATTACACCAATTTCAGCAAATTTGGTTGTGAATAATTCGATATTTCGAAGTCTTGTTCCTAACCCTGGACGGCCTAGTTCAATTGAGACACCAAATTCGCCAAAATTATAGCGATTGGTCACATCATTGGTTTTCATCTCTTCAGTTCCTCTACCTGCTACACCTGTTATTTTGTGAGTAGTAATGACATTACTGAAAGGAATTCGAATTTCTCTAGGCCACTTTAACTTTTTCATCCTAATTCCATTAACAGGACAATTAGCATTCCTATAACAAACTGAGCATTCAACACATTTTTCTTCATCTACAACCGCTTTATTATCAATCATTTCTATTGCTAGAACAGGACAAACAATGACACATTGTCCGCAACCATTGCAAACATCAGTTTTTATTTCCATATTATCTTTACCGGTTTGAAATTAATTTATACTATTAAGTTCCCTAAATAAATTTCATTACTTAATTTCTGTTTTTTTTCTATTTAATTCTATAATTTATACAAAAAATAATTCTATATATTTAAATCAGTAATTCTAAAAGTCCTAAAAATAAAGAAAAAAAAGTTTATTGGTTGAGTTTATTTATTTTGCTTCGAATTAGGATTTTAAAGCTCTCGTCCTCAAGATCTTCAAACATTTTTAACTCTTTTGAAAGGAAATCATGTAAAGCAATCCTTATTGCTTCACTCCTAGACGGATAAATTCCCATATCATTTAAAATTTGAATTGCCTGTAAATACTTCTCTGGTAAATTTATAGTAATAATCTTCATATTGTTCAACCCTTTAGACTGGAAAGTATAATAGATTATTTTGAATGAATTTTATATTTTAAATATTCTGTTGGATGGTTTATAAATTCACAATATTAATCCTTTAATGGTATTAACCGTTTAAGTTCTAACGAATAATTAAATCTCATCTTTCTCATAAATGTACTCAATATTAATGCAATAATAGGACACAGTTTTGGTTAATTACTTTGGATAAAAAACAGATAAATGAAAAGTAGAAAAAAATAAATTATGGCTTATTAAAAGATTTAACGTGTAGTAACAAAGAATATGCTGATTTGTAGATGTCAGCATGACTAACATCTTTAATATCCTTAAGATATTTGATGATAAAATTCTCTTCTCGTTTTATATATGTGATATCTTTTGATTTATGTTCATTATCCATAAATACATCGATTTTTAAAACTTTCTGATCCAATCTACTTGGCATCTCTGGCATCAGGTTAAATGTAAATAATAAATCTGGTTCTTGTGGATTGTTAGCTCCAATTACAAAAAGCAAATTAGGTTCAGCAACAGCCAAAAAACTTTCTAAAGAGTGAAATAGATCATCAATTTTTATCGTTAATTTAGAATTGTTCTCTCCATTGCAAGTACTGCAATCACTAATCATAGGTAATAAAAATTTTTCTTTTCCCCGAAAAGCAAGGCTCATCTCATTAGGATTTAAAAAATCTTTGATTTTTGGATCGTCTTTTTGTAATATAAATTTCTCAGAAATAGGTTCACTTTTAACATAAATGATTAATGAACCAGCAGAAATTAGATTAATCTTCTGGTAATATATCTTTAAAATAGGATTATATGGTATATTAATTACCTCCTTGCTTCCACCTAATCCCATTTGCGCTAAAATATTTGTAGGGACTTGACTAGTTAGAGTAAACAGGAGAAAGGATCTAAAATCGGGCAATTCTATAAAATTAGAAAAATTCTCGAAGTGTTTATATACTAAATCAACTTTTTGTTTTAATTCTTCTGACATCTTAATTTATGAAAGAATTTGTTAAGTTAGTTGTTTCAATGAATTATGGATATTAATTAAACTTATCCATCTAAGTATTTTGAGAGAAATTCTTCTAATGAATTTTTAACATCGTGAGTAATATGGTGCTCAATCTCGCAAGAGATATTTTCTATAACTTCTTTATCTTCAATTTTCAATACTTTCGCAAAAAATTGGTAAAGTAAACTATGAGTTTCATCTAATTGTTTAGCAATTTTTTTCCCTTTCTCTGTCAATCTTATGGATTTCCTTGGTTCCCATTTAATCAGTCCCTTCTTCTTTAATTTTTCCAACATTCCACTTACAGAAGGAGGTTCTATATTTAAGTTTTCTGCAATTTCCTTGTTAGTTACCCATCCACCTTTCTTTCTTCTCGAGATATTATAAATTTCATCTAAATATCTCTGATAACTCTCGGGTATTTCTGATATTTCTGATTTTTCCTGACTACTTTTTTTCGCCATTTTTCAATAAAATTTTAGATAATTAACAAAAATATACTTTTCTAGTAAGATTGATAACATCAATTAAACTTTAATTTTTTTTGTTTTATGAATGAAAAGTTATTATTTGAGACTATATATTCAAATCTAACTTATTAATAATAAGTTATTTCTAATTATTGAGAGGATAATTGGTGAAAGAATTCTTAGGGACATTGTTTCTTATAACAGGTAACTCCGGTTCTGGTAAAGACTCAATAATTTCTGGAGTAGTTAATAAATATCCTTCAAATTTAAAACAAATATATGCACCTAAAAGATACATTACTAGACCTCCATCAAAGTTTGAAGAGAATATATCGATTACTCCAGAAGAATTTAAAAAAATGGAAAAAAAGGGAGAATTTGCTTTAAAATGGCATATCTACGAATTAGACTATGGTATATCAATAGAAATAGAAAAATGGCTAGAAAAGGGTCACCCGGTTATTATTAATGTTAGCCGCACCATAATAGGAGAAGCCAGAGAAAGATATAAAAATATAAAGGTTATTTTCATAGAAGTTCCTTTTGAAATAACTTTACAACGCATAAAAGATAGAAAAAGAGAAAGTAAGGAGTTATTAATAGAAAGAATCGAAAGAGCCAGAAAAAACCAAACGTTTGCTGAAGCAGATTTTACACTAGATAATTCAGGAAATTTAGATGATGCAATTAACAAATTCTTACTCTATCTAATAAACACAGTTGACAAGAAAAAAACTTAAAATTTTTTTAATAGCAAATATTATTGATACTACGCAAATGGCTCGGGTAGTTTAATGGTAGAATTGGGGACTGTGAATCCCTAGACGGGGGATCGATTTTGATTGCAGAAGTCCTGCAATGCGATAAACCCCCTCCGAGCCCTCCCTTATATTAATAAAAAACTAGACAGGGTAAGAAATTGATAAATATTCCCCCAGATAAACTCAGAGATCTTCCAGGATGGGAAAAAAATGCACCTGTTCCGATTTGTATGGGGGGAGATTATAGAGCTTTTACTTTCTGTTGTAAACCTGGATTTTCATTAACTTTTGCATTTAAATGTAGAAGAGATGAAAAATTAAAGGAGATTGGGCTGAATCCTGAGGAATTCATCAAAATAAAAGAAAAATTTTCAAAAGAAAACAAATGGGATTCAGATATAGTATGTTTTGGTTCAATGAGTTATTGTTGTATGAGAACTGGAGGGTGTCCTCGGAGAGATATTGCTTTAGTTGAACGATATCCAGGGATGCCTATTGAAGAGATAATGAAACTATATTTTCAAAAGAAAAAGGAATTGTCTAAAAGAATTTTAGAAAGTGTTAAAAGACTGGAAGGAAAAGAAAAAGTTAAAACCTATTTAGATCTATTTTAAGAAAAAAATGTTTATAAATATTAAACCAAATTTAGGAAAGACTACTAATATTTTATTAGAAAATAATTTCCTTTTTGTTAAATGTTAAATAGGAAATTTTTTAAATCATTATCCGCTTTCTCTAGTTAAGATGATACTTGAAGAAGTTCTTCCACATCCTACAAGGGATGATATTTTCATAAATCAAATAGTTACCCCTAATACTGAAGTTAAAGAAAGCGACAAAATTATAATTAACCGTATTCTTTTAAGAGAAGTCGCGAGAGAGAGTATTGAGATGCCTAATTAAATAGTAGTTCCTCCATTTAAAAAATAATAAAAAAAATATAGAGATCCTATTTATTTATTTTTGCGCAAATTAATGGGACTACATAGGCTAAAATAAATGCGACAAGAGCATATCTGAAGAACCGAAAAAATACACTATCTATTTTAATTAAGTATTCAAATGGTACAAAAGCTAAGAGTAAAAAAAATATTCCTATTGCAATATTTATTATTCTTTTCGTAGTTTTTAGTTGCAAGGGCTCATATTTAATATATTCTTCTTCCAAAAGATATCCGATTCCAAATCCTAGAAGTACACCACCAACTTGTGCAAAAGCACCATCATCTGCATAATTAACAGGAGGAGAGACTAACCCTAAGCCGGCATTTGGAAATAAAAAGGTACCAATTAGAAATATCAATATAGAAAGTACCAATGTTATTATTATTTTGAGAATAAAGCTTAATTTGTTGAACTGTGGTGAAATAATCTGTTCCAGATATATAAATAACAATAAGACTCCAATACCTATTAAAAGTCCGCCAATCACATCTTGTAAATCGTGAACTCCAATAACCATTCTTGAAATACCAACAAGAAAGACTACACAAGAAAGAAAAACTGGAACAATTGGAACTTGTTTATATTTATATCTATCTTTGAAGTCATAGCTTATATATCCCCAGAAACTCAATGAATTCTGAGTGTGACCTGAGGGAAATCCATATGAAGGTTCAGCAAAACCATATTCATCGCCAACATTAGTGTTTGGTCGTGGATCTTGATATGTTGATTTGATAATTTGGTTTAAATAATGAGAGAATAACAAACATAGAACTGTATTTTTTGCCAAACTTTTACTATAAGCTAAATATATGATTGTCGCGATTATTATAAAGACAACTGGTTCGCCAAGATATGTTATGATTTTAAAGACTGTTTGACCTGATTCGCTATAAAACTCCTCGTTTAACCCTAAATAGCATAGTATTATCCCCACAACTAATATAATTAAAGCAACAATCCCAATTACTATTAGTCCACGATTAGATAAATATTCCTTTCTTTCGGACATTTTTTTAACCAAAATAATGATGATTAAAAAGTCTATGTGTTAAATTTATTAATAAATCTTTTTGTTTTAGGAAGAAGAAGATTTAAAATAACTTTAGATAAAATATAGATATGTATCTATAAATTTATGTAAAGGTTTAATCAATCTGGATGTTTGTACGTCTTTCATCAATTTTTTTCAATCGGACTTCAAGAATTCCATTGGTATAACGAGCTTTTGCTACATCCGAATTTATAGTCGAGGGCAATTTAACTATTTTATAATAATGTCTTTTTGCATTTTCTTTTGTGGATATTATTAAGCTATCACTAGTTGCTTCAAGTTCAATATCATCGCGATCCACTCCAGGCATTTCTGCTATCACAAGTATTTGATCTATTTCTTCACTTACTTCGATTAATGGCTCTCTCTTTGATTTAACGACAGGTTCTCCAGAAGTTGGTTTAGGTTTAATATTACCAAATGAATCTATTGTAGGTCTACCATCAGGACCGATATTAATATTAAAGCCATACATTATAGGAGAGTTTAAACCGAATTTAGCCTTGTTCTTTCTGAACTCTCTCATAATATCTTCCGGAGATAGATTTTGAAACTCAGGGGGCAAATTTTTAGAAATTTTTTCAAAGATATCATTAAAAAGCTGTCTAAATTGTTTTGAGCTAAAGAGTTTATTAGGATCTATGAGAAACTTGTTAGGATCTGAAAAGAAATTACTTGGATCTCCAAAATATTTATAAAAGTTAAAAGGATCTTGTTCCTTATCCTCATCCTCCTCATCATCATATTCATCTTTTTTAGGCATTAAAAATCATCTCAACATTAATATTTTTACAGCGATTGTAAGATATATATACATGGATATAAATTTCACCTTAAATTTTTATGTATCTATTTAGATATAAATACATAATAGCTTAAAAGTTAGGAAAGATTTTTTTTATCGATTATTAAAATTAATGGAATGAGAACTTATGTATAGTGAATTAAGTGACGATGACAAAGCAATGTATTTGGATGTTTTACGAGAGGCTCCTATTATGCCCTTTTCGAACTTTGTGAGCCGTGGCGATATCCCAGATAAAGTTGATATTGCTAGGCCAAGGAGTTATATAGATCGAGAAGTTTATAGGCTTGTACAACAAACTTCTAGAGATCGAAGTAGTCGATTAATTCCCTTGTTGGGAAGTGCAGGCTCAGGCAAAACACACGCATACCACTCATTTAAGGATAAAGAAAGAGAGAATAAAAAGAAATTAGAACAATCAAAAGATGTACAAGAAATCGAAGTAGGTGTTTTGCCTGTAGATTGGACAATTGTTTATGTTCCAAGCCCTCCTGCGAGTATCCGAGTATTACTTCATGTTTATACTTGTATTATTGAAGAGTTAGGCGCAGGATTGCTAGATATTGTTTCTGAGAAATTATTAAAAAAGTGGGGCGGTGAGAAAAAAGGGTTATTTCAAAAGCCTAAAATTGATGAAGTAATACAAGTTGGAATAAGAGAATTTCCTGGGGTTTTTGCAGATTGCGTGAAAGCATTAGTTACATATCAATTGGATAAAAATAAAAAAGCTTTAGCAGAAAGATGGCTCCTCGGAGAAGATTTAGAGGATGAGGAATTAAATGAATTAGGAATAAATTCAGTTGTTGAGGAAGATGATGTGTGCTTAGCTCTTATTAAAATCATAACGGAGAATCTAGATAAAGTCTTAATTCTTTATTTTGATGAACTTGAGTCTCCATATCGTATGTTAGGTGAAGCTGCTGAAAGAAAGTTTTTAGAAATCTTAAAGAGATTATATAATGAGGTGAAGGGATTAGTTATTACTATAGCGGTTCTAAAAGAAATATGGCCAAGAATTATTGAAATAGCAGATGCCCCATTACGCTCAAGAATGGAGCCTGAACAAGATTTAAAGCCTTTCAGTTTAAATGACTTAAAAATATTTTTCTCTAAATCTATGGAGAGTTTTTGGGAAGATAATAATTTAAATCCTCCCCTTTATCCTCTATTTCCCTTGAATGAAAAATTAATTGAAATGATTTATGAAAAGACCAAGGGAAATCCACGGAATTCTATTAAACTATGTAGAAGGTTTATTGACAAGGTGGTTATGGAAGAGATGACTGTTGAGGAGCTTTTAGAAGTAGGAGCGGATATCGTTGCTACTGCAAAACCTCCCTCAGAGATTGAAGAAGAAGCTATAGACTTTTCAAAACCTAGAGAAGTTATTAAGAAAACAATTGAAGACATATTAGCGGAAGAGGAATATTCTATAGACGTTAATCCTCAATCTGTTGCTGGTGCTACCTTGAAGTGTATTAATATGGTGGGTGATGAAAAACGAAAGAAACATAAAACTCAAATGGAATTTAAGTTTAAGATGGGGAAAAGAGCACAAACTTTGGCGGCTTTAATCGAGACAGAAGGCAGAAAATGGGGTTTAGAAATTCCTTCTATTAAAACTTTTGATAGGAGTGCGGGAGTAGCAGGCTATTATGCTGCAAAACGCTTGAAAGATGCAATCACGGAAAAAGTAATCGATTATGGGATTCTAATTGTTCCAACAGGTACAGGTGGTGCCAAATATGAAATGATTCTAAAAGATAATCCCGATATTCATAAAGTTGAATTAGATAATGAAATGGGGGAGGAATTGATAAAAAATGCTCTAAAATATCCAACAGAAAAAGGTTGGGATATAGCAAGAATCATTTTTAAAGATATTGGTGAATATAAACCACCTATAGCAGAAGAACCTACCTTAGATGAAGAATCATCAGAATAAATCAAATTTTTGTTAAATTTTCTTTTATCTTATTTTTTAATCCATCCAATTCTTTTGCTAATCTAGAAACTCTTTGGATATTGTTTTTTAGTCTTTTTAATTCAATTAGTCTATCACTTTCTTCAAAGTAATTTGAAATTTCGATTAATCTATCTATTGGATCGGCGAGTAAATTATCTAGATCTAATTTATTAGACTCAAATTCACTAGTGATTTTTATAACTTCTTTCTGAAGATTCACACGTTCTCTTAGCAAATCAGGGAACGTACCAACCTGTTCACCTTTATTTATTAAAAAGGAAGCAATCTTCTCTTCCTCTACTAACGTCGCTAACTCTGAGGCTTTGAGAAAACTTTTCTTTGCTTTTCGATATTCTTTCGCGAGTAATAATTCTTCAGCGACTTTTACTTCTTGTGCAAGTTTTTCAGGAATTTCTTCACCAATTTCAATCAATTTTCTTGCTTCTTGAAGAAGACCATCATCTAGCATTTTTTTCGTTCTCTCATTCAAAATTTCTTTGATAATTATGGGTTCTTGCAATTTTTGAGTCAAACTTAATATTGAATTTAAACCTTCTTTTAAAAGTTCAGTCATCTTGTTCTTATCGGGAGAATAATCCTGAATGACCTTTTCTTCAATACTATCAAAAATGCTTTTTATTGAGAGTAAATCCTCTCCTTCTTGTAATATAAATCCTAAATAAAGATTATCTTTTTCAATAGCTTCAGCATTCACAATATTCGAATAATAGCGATTGTTCTCATCTCGAATAGTTACATCTGAGTAACCTTTTTTTACATGTTTTTCAGAAAATTCTTTTAATATAGATGGCGGTATTTTATCATCTCGTTTTAAATAATATTCTGCTAATATATTTGGTCCAAACGACTGATCTATTTCGTAAAAAATAATGGCTTTCGGCATTTTTTTAAAAGTCTGTATTTAGAGTTAATAATTTAGAGTTAATAATAGATTTTAAATCTTTATTGGTTCTTTTAAGATCTAAATAATATTAGAAGAAATAAACTTTAGGTTGTTAATAATGGCAATAATTGAAGATACATACTGTGAAGCTTTTGAAGGACTATGTATTCAATTAATAGTAACTGCTCAAGATGCTCAATTTTTAATTAGGGCTGCAAATGCATTTACAGCACTTCCTTCAACTGTATTTGGGGATGTCGAAGGAGGTATTGTAAGGTGGCTTAGCGAGAATGAAACTATTGATGGTAGATTAGGTGCTATTGTTCAATTATGGGTTACTGGCACTGGGAAAAAAGCTACAGCAAAATTTTATGACCAATTAGGAAGAAGATTAAGACAAGGTATCCTTGTAGTGCCTACAACTGCTGTATTCGATTGGTACCCAAAAGAGACCGAATCTAAATTCAATGTGATGAATAATGTAGGACACTGTGGGGATGGTTATGAATGGATAATTGAAAAATACAGTCGAAAATTAATTTCAATCCCTATTATGATGGGATATGATTTTTTAATAGATGAAGAGCTCTCCTATGCTCCAGGAATTATGGGGGGCAATTTATGGTTGTTTTGCGATTCTATTGAATCAGGTATAAAGGTGGGAAGAGAAGCTGTAAAAATAATTGCTGAAATTGATAATGTCTGCACTACCTTTGATGTATGTTCCGCTGGTTCCAAACCTGAAACAAGCTTCCCTGAAATTGGCCCATCAACGAATCACCCATATTGTCCAACTTTAAAATCTAAGCTCTCACCCCAAGAATTTAAGGTTCCAGAGGGAGTAAAATCAATACCTGAAATTGTATTTAATGCTTTAGATCTTGATACTTTAAAAGAAACAATGTTAAAAACAATTCAAGGGATTGTAGAAATGGATGGATTAATAAAAATTTCTGCTGGCAATTATGGGGGACAATTAGGTAAATACAAAATATTTTTAAGAGAATTAGGATTAAAAGAGAGTTACTTTAGTTAAGTCTTACTTTATTTTTTATATGTCATTGTTTTGTCCTTTATTTGTCTTGGAAGAGAACTATTAGTAAAACTCTTGAATCTAGGATATTTATCCTCAAAAACTTGTGCTATTTCATCAAGTGGTAAATCAACATGTGTTCCTCTGTCTAAGACATATTCTCCAAAACGATTTCCATTGTCATCATATTCAGGGAAGACAGCATTACATTCACCATCAAATTCACACATAGGAAGAAAACCACCTTTAATGGCAGTTCCTTGATCAAATGAAGGAGTAAGTTTCACCCATTTCCCATTAATATAGAGCTCACTATATCCATGATAATGCATCGTCCAGGTTCCCATAAAATCAGCAATTCTTGGGGAAATCTTGTGATTAATTAAGTCAACTAAATGAATCCGAGCAGGAATTCCTACAGCTCGAGCAAAAGAGGATAATAAAATGGATTTTGAAACGCAGAATCCATTACGTCGTCTTAACGTCACGCTAGCCTTAAAATTTTCTTTAATTTGAGGGATATATGTTAACATATTATACTTAATTTCATCTCGAACCCAATAAAAAAGAGCTATTGCTTTTTCTTTTTCTGTTTTTAAGTTTTCTGTGATTTCTTTTGCTTTTTTATTTACAGAGGATTTATTGAAATCAAAAAATTCTGTTGGTTGCAGATATTCATCCATAGTCATAATAAGGAAAAAAATTGATCTTATTAGAAGATTTAGTTGTTGCCTAAATTATGAAATGATCTCAGATTCAATATTAACTATAATTTTCTGCTTTAGAATAATTTAAAAATAATTGCTTAAAAATAAATTTAAATAATCCAATTTTTACTTAAAATTCGAGATTATTTACTTAAAAGTTGTGAAAGATCTTGGAAGCTGCATTAATTTTAAGTCGTTTTGATCCTTTATACGGACCTAAAATTGTTTTAAAAGCACCTCAATCATTGGAGGATGAAAATGTGATTAAAATTCCCTCATTAATGGAGCTTCCAACAAAAGGAGTATTTATTCATATATTTGGTAAATTAAAAACGGCAAATTTATTTTTTAAATTACTCAGTCCTTTTGCTAGAGGGGGTTATGAGAGCTTTCTATTATCGTTAATAACTGAATCAAGTACAAATTTGACTTTAATGCTTGCTAATGAACTTTTAACTGGATGTGCTCAATATATCATAAAACTTGATGATGCGTATAAGGCCTTCGATCATGAGCCTAAAGATTTTAAGGCTGATCCTAATAAATTGCACGAAATTAAAAATTTCTTTTATTCTTATTTTGAATCAATTAAACCTGCCATTAAGACCTTAGTAATGGCCGAACACCGATATCAAGCCCTATTTAAAGCAGCAAGGGATGCTATCTTTATAATAAATCGGGAAACAGGAGTAATAGTGGATGTAAATTTAGAGGGTGAAAAATTAGTAGAAATGGCAAGAGAAGAACTTATTGGTATTGAAGCATTACACCTTGAGTTGTTTGATGAAGGTTTGGTTGATCCGAATATGGTAAAACATTTAATTGATCAACCACCTCCAATTATTTCAAGAATAAAAAAATCTACAGGTACACAAATGTATTTGGAAATTAGCGTAAACGAAATACAACTAGCTGATCAATATTTTATTCAATATTTGTTTCATGATATAACGGATATACATTTAATTGAAAATAAATTAAAGGAACAGGTTAAAAAGACCGAAATTTTAAATAAAATTATAAGTGTTGCTAATCAAGCGAATAGTCTATCAGGATTATTAACGAAGATACGAGATAGTTTTATTGATTTATTTGATCTTAAAGGATGTAGTATTTATTTAATAGATAAGTCTCAGAATATAGCATTAATTAAAGTGCATAAAGGTTTTCCTTCTTATTTTATTCTAGAAAATAGTGAATTAGATATTTACAGAGATCCTTATGATATTGTGTTTACAAAAGGAGTAGCACTTATTAATGACAATTTTCCGGAAGTTATTAAAAGATTTTTTGAAGGAATTGAGGTTACTTCTACTGCAGTAATTCCTTTATTCTCAAAGTTTGAAATTATTGGCTCATTACATATGATTTTTAAGGATAATAGAACACTAATGCCTGAAGAGATGGAATTAATTATCACGATTGGATTGGAATTAGGCACTGCAATAGAAAGAATGCAAAATAAAGAAGAATTGCGACAAAGTGAAATCCAGAATAATATTCTCTTTGAACATATTCCATTCTCAATTTTTAAGATCTCAAAACAAGGTATATTGCTAGATATTAAATTAGATAAAAAAATTGAAGCAATAGTAGAACAAATATTTAGTTCAGAAAATTTTATAGGAAAAAATATAAATAAGCTCCTACCACGCGAAACTGCAGAAGAGGCGCAAGAAAAAATAAAACAAGCTCTTAATGACAATGAATCTAAAGAAATGAAATTCATTTTGCCAATAGACAATAATCGAATAATCTTTCAATCAAATATAGTCCCCCTTGGAGATAAAGAAGTATTAGTATTTTTACAAAATATAACAAGGACCTGGTAAAATTGCTATTATAAAATTAATTGAGTTTCATTAGCTAATAATGGAATTTAACATAGTACTTATTTTTTCACTTTTGCTTTGGAAATCAATAGCGAGTGAGTCATCTCCTAATTCAAGACATATATTACTAATCTTTTCAAAAAGTATAACAGCTTCTTCAAAATTTCCCTTTTCTAAAGCCTTCTGTGCTTTATCCATTAAATTTTCTCTTTCAAGTAAGGGTTTTAATAGTGGTGATACGTTTGCATCCATCTCTAATAAATCTGCTATAATACGTATCATTTTTGGACGATTATCAGGATCTATTGCAACAAAACCATATGTTTTTTTGCCCATTAATTTTTCTATGTCCTCAACTTTCATCGCGCCTGGTAAATCTTGCTTGTTAGCGATCACTGCGAATCGAGCATTAGGAACTGCTTTATAAACTAATTCGATAAAAAATTTGCTTTTTTCTAGGTTTTCCAAGGTGGAATCGGTCATTAAGAGCACCGAATCACTTCCCATTATGAACTTTTCCCATAAAAAATCGAACTCATCTTGTCCAGCGAAATCCCATAAAAAGAAGTGGAGTTTGCCTATCTTAATAGTAGCAACCTCACCTGTTATTGTAGGGATGTGTTGCATTGGGATTTCCTCTGATTTTATTAATCTTGTAGCAGTAGTTTTCCCGACCCCAGAAAACCCAACGATAGAAATTTTAGGTTTAAGGTTACTGTGAATCTTATCAACAATCGGGTCTAAAACTTCATTAATTATTTTAAAATCTTCGTTTTTAAGGCTATCACCATAGTATTCTAAAAATTCTTCTTTAAATTTTATCAGTTGGGGTTTAATCCGTTTAGGATCGTCAATTAATCCAGATACAAAAAGTATAATTAAACCAGAATTCTCATCAACAATATATGAGACTTTATACTTAAAAAACTCGTATATACTTGGCTCTGTTCCAAACTTTGAATGCTCAGTGTTTTTAACTATTTGACATACATTTGTAAAAAGTGATTTATCTAATCCTTTAGCATAATCCCTTTGATATATTAATTGATCATTTAAAATTATAAATATTTGGCGCAACATCTTAAGAATCTTATCAATCTATTATTTACGTATAAATTCATCAATTTAAATCATCCTTTACTTCATCTAATATCTTATTCATATCCTCCTTGGCTAAATTATAGCCAATTTAAGTATTAGTTTTTTGCAGAATATAACAAGGACGTGGTAAATTAAGGTATATTGAAAATAGATTTTATTGGTTAGTAAGAGATTTTAATAAACTATTAATTTTGTCGCTTTTATTTTGAAAGTCAATAGCAAGAGAATCATCTCCTAATTCAAGACAAAAACTACTGATCTTCTCAAAAAGAGAAACAGCTTCCTCGAATCGTCCTTCTTCTAATGCTTTTTGTGCTTTATCCATTAACATATCTCTTTCAAATATAGGTTGTAATAAAGGAGATACTCCTGCATCCATATCTAACAGATCTGCAATGATCCGTATCATTTTAGATCGATTATTTGGATCTATTGCTACCATTGAGTATGTTTTATTTCCCAATAATCTCTCTATATCTTCAACTTTCATTGCGTCGGGTAAGTCTTGCTTATTTGCGATTACAGCGAGACGTGCATAAGGAACTATTTTATTAACCAAATCAAAGAAATATCTACTCTTATCAAGATTTTCTAATGTTGAATCGGTCATCAAAAGAACAGCATCACTTCCTCTTATAAATTTCTCCCATAGAAAGTCAAATTGGTCTTGTCCAGCGAAATCCCATAAAAAGAAGTGGAGTTTG
Organism: Candidatus Hodarchaeota archaeon; assembly: GCA_048886685.1. Classification (GTDB taxonomy): domain Archaea; phylum Asgardarchaeota; class Lokiarchaeia; order Sigyniarchaeales; family SOKP01; genus Loki-b32. The sequence continues at coordinate 101,748 of JBHLKM010000006.1, read as the reverse complement.
CCTATCTTAATAGTAGCAACCTCACCAGTAATTGTTGGGATATGCTGCATAGGAATTTCTTCTGATTTTATCAATTTGGTTGTTGTGGTTTTGCCCACTCCAGAAAATCCTACAATTGAAATTTTCGGTTTTAAATTTCTATGAATATTATCAACGATTGGATCTAAAACTTCACTTACGATTTCAAAGTTCTCATTACTTAGGTCATCACCATAGAAATTAATAAATTCGTTTTTGAAATTTTTTAGTTGTGGTTCGATATCTTCAAAGTTATCACCTAATCCTGATACAAAAAGTAAAACAAAGTTTAGATCTTCATCAACTATATATGAAAGCTTATACTCAAAAAACTCATATATTCCTGTTTCACTTCCAAATTTCGAAAAGGCTACTTTCTTGATTTTTTGAAAAACCTTTGTAAAAAGTGAAATATCTAAACCTTTAGCATAACTCCTCTGATAACAAATTTTATCGTTTAAAACTATAAAGACTTGTCGTAGCATATTGAAAATATTGCACTTAATTTTAGTTAAAAATATTAATTCAATTCATTCTTTAAATCGTCTAATATCTTCATCATATCTTCTTGTTCTATGGTTTCAGATAATAAAATCAGATATTTAAAATTAGAGTTATAGTTGCTTATATCTTCTATTACCATATTTAAAATTTTTGAACCAGGACTTATTATTCTGGTTTTTGTGGTTGAAAATTCAGTTGATTTGCTTAAATGATAAATCTTTTCAAATAAATAATACAGAATACTAGTATCAAAATCATTTGACATTTCTTGAATAATTAAATTATCGTCTTTATTAGAAACAAAGCAACTTGTTTTAGATAAACCCTTAATTTTTTTCTTGACAATATTCTTTAAGTTAGAAGCCTCTGCTGAAAAATTACTCAAAGTTTCAGAAATCGCATTATATGTAGTATATATTAAATTCGGATGTAAACTTGTAAAATAAATTGGAATCTCCACAGGCAGATTTAATTGGTTATTTATCTGTCTTCTTATTAAGGCTAGCATACTACCGATTTTTTTATTAATTAATACATCAATTTTATGAAGAAACAGTATTATTTTGGCATCAAAATCATTTTTTTTGCTAATTTCATAAAGTTTTCTGACATCATCAAGAATATCTTGAGAGTTTGATATCCAAGTTGGATAGTCCAAAATATAAATAATTGCCTTAGTATCTCCAAACACCATTAATTGTTTTTGTTCATCTTCAAAAATTACTTGCAATGATTGACCAGGTGCATCAACTAGACTAACTTTAGAATCCATAAAATCATGTATGGAGTACTGAACTTTTAACGTTGCCTCAAGTGGAAATAGAATTAAATCATTTGGATCTTCTCCTTCAAAAATAACTTTTTTAATAGTAGTTTTACCAACCGCTGGTTTACCAATTAAAGAAATTTTGTTTGTTGTCATATTTTAACCTCACATTGCAATACAATTGATATTTTAGGATAAAAATAAGGAGATTTTTTATTATCAAATAAAAGTAATTATATTTAAAATTGGGCAAATCGGTAAATCTAATTTCTTAAATGATTATTTTATCCAACAAGTAGAATTTTGTTTCATATGAACCTTAAAATTTCCTTTCACTAATTTAATTGTTGGAAAATTCTTTACGCAGGACTCATATTTATCAAAATTTTATATTTTTGATGCAATTAAGTTAATAATGTCAACTAATTTTATTTTTTCTTGGATTTCTGCGCCCATTTCATTATACGCATCATTTAGATTACCAAGACAGAAAGGACAGCTAGTAGTTAGTATATTTGCTCCCGCTTCAATTGCTTCTTTAATTCTCTCCTTTGAGATTTCAAGAGCTAATTCAGGATATTGACTTTTTACACCACCTCCGGCTCCACAACACCAAGCATGCTTTCGATTTCTTTTCATTTCTATTAATTCTATTCCAGGGATTTTCGCTACAACATCTCTTGGGATTTCATATAAATCCATATGACGCCCCAGATGGCAAGGATCATGGTAAGTTACTTTTAATTTCTTACCCTCCTCTGGTTTAAATGGAATTTGATTACTATTAAGAAGCTCAATTAATATTTCTGTTATGTGTTTTACTTCAAATGGCAACTCTTCCTCCAAGAATTCAGGATAATCCTTTTTCAATGTTCTATAGCATCCAGCACAACTTGTAAATAATGCTTTTGCTCCTATATTCTTAAAAACTTCAACATTATGTTTGATTATATCAGTTAAAGCCATTTCATCACCAATACGTAATCCTATGGATCCACAGCACCATTCATCCTTAGATATGGCAAAATTGATTCCAGTGGTTTTGAAAATTTTCATCATGCTCTTAAGAGTATTTTTTTGTCTTAGTGGAATTGTACATCCTCCAAAAAAGGCAAGATCTCCTTTCTCCCGAATCTCTGGAAATTCATTTGCCCAACTAAATTTATCTTCTTTATCCTCACCATAAGGATTTCTCATCGAATCACTAACCATAGAATTAACTATATTTCTATGCTTATCTAAAGGTGCGAATCCGGCTTCTACCAAATCTTTCCTTAAGGCTTCCCACACTTTAACATGGTCAATCCATTTTGAAGTGTTAAGAACAATATTCTCATTATGAGTTTCATGACATACTTCAGTACAATTAGCACATTCCATGCATTGATATGCAAATTCTGCTAATTCTCTGCTTAATGGCAGTTTCCCCTCTAAAACGCTCTTAAGAACGTTCATTCTACCACGTGAGAAATATATCTCAAAACCTTCCTCCTCTTTAGCTTCCTTTATAGGACATGTTAAATATCGTCCAACAGCAGGTCTAATAGCATACCCACAATCGCCACACCCCTTTTGCATTTTCTAGTAGATCTAGAGAATTATACAAGAGAATATGGCTTGCCATTCTTTCCTTAAATTTTCTAATTTGTTAATATTAGTCACCTCCCCAGAGATTATATTTTCCTCGACTTAAAATACACTTTGGATCAAGAATTTTTTTAATTGACTTCATAAGATTATAGAATTCAACGGGATAGGCACCCATCTCAACCATAACGCGTGAATTAAAATCGCCCATCATATAATATTGTGCCCCTTGTTTTATTATTGTCTCTAAAAGAGTTCTCCATAGTCTCAGATTAATTTCTTCAAATTCTTCATGTATTTCACCATCGTAATAATTTCCGAAACTAATTAACCCACATGTTAATTCAACATTACATCCATCTATTAATAAAATCGGTCCACTTCCTGACCCTGGTCGCTGACCTGTTATGTCTGTAATTTTTTGCATATCTTCATTGTGTTCCAAATCCCATTGTTCAATTTCTTGTAAAATCCTAGGGTAAGAGTTAATAGGAGTAAAACATTCAGCTGTCAATGGAGTTAGGGAAGGAAGGGGACTCCATAAATTATGATATAATTGCCAATGTCCTTGTTCAGCATAATGCCATTTAGCATAATTTCCATCTGAGATTTCAGGACCTAACTCTTCACATTTCTTATTTAATATTATATTATCTAATTGTTTTACTTTTTCATCTAATTCTGTTTCTGAATTTGCTTCAACTGTGTAGAAAAAAATCCCTCTTTTGCTTTTTAAACTTTCCCACAGTGGATACATTTCCAATAGAGAGTAAGGAATAATAAGAGAATTGAGAATATGCATAGCATCGTAAACATCAATGCCTTTTTTCCTTATTTCTGTAAAGATTTGGGTTGCGGCTTCCATTTCTTTTCGAGGTAATTGAAAAGTTTTGTAATTCGCAAAAGGAGGTTTTGGAAATACTTGCAATGAAATTGTAGTTTTTATTCCCATAATTCCGTTATCCCCACAAAACAGACCTGCTAAATCAGGTCCATTCCCGAATCGGTTAAAAGGATACTTTGAGAATTTATTTGCTTGAGAACCGGTCTCAATAATTTTCCCGGTGGGCAAAACTACTTCTAGTGATACTAACTGGTTTGTACATGCTCCATATTTAGCACATCCACCACCACCAACGGAATGATGCGAAATACCACCACCGACAGAAGCCGTCATTCCAGATCCAGGTCCCATACAACCAGTATAAAGCCCATAATGGCATAAATATTCATTTAACTTTCCCCATGATATCCCTGCTTCTACTGTAACTATGAGATTTTCCTGATCTAAATTTATAATGTTATTCATCCGTTTTATATCAAGAACTATTCCACCGTCCCCGATTGGTTTACTTCCTCCAAATTCACAATCTCCACCTCCGCGAGGGGTAACTGGAATATTCTGTTCATTAGCGATCTTAAGAATTTCGGAAATTTCTTGAGCATCTTTAGGTCTAATTACAATATCTGGAACACCCTGTAATACAGGGTCAACATTTCTAGAATATGCATGTCGAACAATTAAACTATTTGAAATGTTCCTTTTTGAAACGATATTTTCTAACTTCTGAAATATATTTGACATTTTCTTAATTCCTAAACTAATAATTTTAAAAACAATTTATAATAGAGATAATGAACTACTTAAAGTTACTCAATATGAAAATATCGCTAGAAGCTAACTAAATGATATATTAGAAAAATGGAAATTTACAATGTATTATAGAGGATATATATTAATAAGATTAAAAGTAATTGGTACTGAATGGAAGGTGGTTGATAAGTTAACTGGTTTAAAATCAGTTGAGCCAGACGAAGATTGGAAAATAACTTATGCTACTCCTATATATGGTGGATGGGATGTAATGGTTGAATGTACATTTAGTAAGCTGAGGGATTTAGATAAAATAGTAACTTTTTGTAGGATTGATAAGGATTTAGCATTGTGGATTGAAGAAACAACCACATTGATGGGATCAAAAAACGATTATCCTGGTTAAATTCTAATTTTTTATATAAAAAAAATAATTAGTGCTGTGAAAAATTGATTAAGGTAAGAAAATACATTTTTATCACGACGATATTTGTTATTTTAACCATTCCAATGATCTTTGGGCTTTATCTTGAATATTTTACTATAAAAGAATTAAATTGGGTTGTAATTTTAATAACCATAATTGGATTATTCATACTATTATTTATTGGTAAAATTGTAGAAATTTTTGGCTATAATCGAAAAATTGTTGAATTTTTGAGAAAGAATGATGTAATTAATGCTTTAATCAATGGTAGAAGTAAATTAATCATTTGGTTTTTCTTTCCAATAATTATCATAACGGAAGAATTAATTTTTAGATATTATACCATTGGATTTTTAGATTACACGTTAGAATTAGAACCAGTTATAGTTATTTTTTTATCAAGTTTATTTTTTTCTATATATCACATTCACATATGGTTTCGCTATAAAAATTCAATTATTCTTTTAGTAAATCTTGGATATCCATTCCTACTTGGATTATATACGGGTTATATTTTTCTACGTGTAGGTATTATTCCCTGTATTCTGGTTCATTTTTTTTTAGCTCTTTATGGCTATTATAGTATTTATAGACAGTATTTCCAGAATTAAAAAACAAAAAGAAAAAAAGAATTGATTATATTTTTCTAAGAACTTTCTTATCAACTTTACCTATAGTTGTTAAGGGTAATTCTTTTAGTATTTCAATAATTCTAGGTATTTTATATTTTGCTAGATTGTCTTGAGCAAACTTCAAAATATCAGCTTTGGTTTCCTCTGATGGTTCAAATCCTTCTTTTAGAAGCACATATAATTTAACAAATTCTGAACCTGGACGATCAGGATCAGGAACACCTATACTAGCGCATAATTCGATTGCCGGATGTTTATTCATTTTATCATCAACTTCTACACTAAAAACTTTATAGCCACTAACATTTATCATGTCTTTTGTACGGTCAATAATTGTGATATAACCATCCTCATCCATCACACCAACATCTCCTGAATAAAACCATCCATCTCTAAGAGCGTGCTTTGTTTCTTCTGGTTTATTCCAATACCCTTTAAAAATTTGAGGTCCCTTAATAACAATCTCACCAGGTTCACCCAAGGGAACCTCAGTTATCCCATCCTCAATACTAACTATTTTAACATCGGTATTTGATACAGGTATCCCTACGGTTCCAATTTTCTTAGGCCCAAGATAAGGATTAAAAGTGACAATTGGAGAAGCCTCAGTCATGCCGTAGCATTCTATGACCTTTTCTTTGCCCATAATCTCTTCGAACTCCATTATGCTTTCTGAAGGGAAAGGAGCAGCACCCGATATAAATCCTACGTCATCTCGAAACTTTACCCTTTTAAATTTACGGTCAGCCATGAGCATTAAATATAGAGTAGGAACATTAGCTAACAAATTGATTTTATCTTGATATTGCTTTGATTTATTGATAAAATAAGTAGTATCTCTTGGATCAGGTATAAATATTTGTGCGGCGGCTGAGTGTACTGCCGCATAATTTAGCGACATCCCTGCTAAATGGAAAAATGGAAAGCCAGACATATACATATCTTGACCTATATGTGCACCTGGTTCAAACCAATTAAATGTATGTTTAATATTATATAAAATATTCTCGTGGGTGAGAATAGCACCTTTTGGTGGACCCGTAGTTCCACCTGTGTATTGTAAGAAAGCAATATCATTTTTGGGATCACTTTCAACTAAAGGAGCTTTATCATTTGGGTAGTTATTCAATATTTCTTTAAAATTAAAAAATCTAATATTATCAATTGGTATTACTTCCCCGAAAGGTACTCTTCCTATTTTAATTAATTGCTCTTTCATAGTTTCATCAATACTTAAAACATCTGCTACATTCGTGGTTATTACAATTTTAACATCAGTTTTCCCCGTTTCTAGAGCTGTTCTCACTTTTTCCTCATAAAAAGAATCAAGTGTTAATAATGCTACGGCACCACTATCTTTTAATTGATATATAATTTCAGGTACTTGTAAAAGAAAATTCATACCTGTTGAAGTGCATCCAGCATAGAAGGTCCCCCACAACCCAATGAAATATTGGGGAAGATTAGGTAACATAATAGCTACTCTATCTCCCTTTTTCAAATCATTCTCTACAAGAAAGTTAGCAAAACTAATAACTTGCCTTTCTGCTTCTTGAAATGTAACTTTTTCCGTTTGAAAATCATAACACAGACTATCTGGGAATTCTTTAACGGAGTTTTTCATCATCTCAGCTAAAGAGATTAATTCAAAGTCAAACTCGGGCTTAACATGATCATCATATGATTTTAGCCATATTTTTGAAGCATATGGGCTTTTTTCAGTAATTTCTTGAGTCATTTTTGATCATTTTCGTTAAGAATATTTTTCTAGTTTAAAAAATTCGATAATTATAATGTAAGATACTAGGATATTTAATAGTAATTATTTTTAAATTTAGAGAGAGTTCTATAATTTTGTATGAGTAGAAAGGTAAGAAATAAGAAAGAAAAGGTAGAAAATCCCAAAAATGTGGTTGATGTAAGGAGATTGTTTTCAGGTAAGAAGGAATTTTCCTAACCTTATTCTATATTTTATTAAAACACAAAATTGGTATTTAAATCAATTTCATTTAAAATATAATTCCCAATATCATCAAATTGAATTCTTAAATTGCAAAAAAATGGAGAATTAAAAATTAAAACTTTTTTGACTCTTTTTTAAAGATAACTATCGAAATTAAGCCCATAGTTGCTAATATTAAGAGAATATTGAATCCTGGAATCGCTTTGGAAGGGATGCCTACCATTTTGTAATAATTATATTGAGAGCTATCCATATATGGAACGTAATGGTTTACTTTTGAAAAAACCCACCAGTTTGTTCCCACAATTGCCATAGTACCATACCCCCCAACAACAATACCCAATTCTGTGTTAGATTTATAACGCTCAAGTTCGCTTTTAGGTATTGATATTTCAAACATGCGATGGTCTGTTGTATTCCCGGGACTTGGTCCGAATCCCCACTCTATTTGATAATTTTTTATTGAGGAAAGTGGCCACCCAACGAGGCCTGGCCAATTACTCGCATTTAAGAAGAATGCAAAGGTCAAAATATCCAAGTTAATCGTGAAAGGATTTGAATGATTTCCGAACAGACTAAACTTGAATATGTGATCAGCCGTCAAATTTCCCATACCATAGGAAATCCCTTCCGTTTGGTAAGAAGTTCCTTTATTTAAAGGCTTAACTTGATCACTATCTGTCATTGGGGGCATTGATCCATCATTATACCAAAAAATAATGTCATGATTATCTATAGTAATATTTGATTTAGTACGTATATCAACTTCCATTCCTTGAATCACATCATACACTTCAAAATAGGGAAACCAGTCATCTATATCAATTGAAAAATCTAATCTATATAAGTGATCTGAATTTACTAATTCGGAAGTAATATTGAAGTCAGGTTGGAAAAAATATTGGAAGTTACTCCAAGTTCCTTCAGTTTCTCCATATATGGATGTATATGCATTATCATCTTCCAAATACTGAGTATAACCTGTATCATAATCTTTAAACGGATCCCAAGGTTGGTCTGTTTCTACATTGTGGATTAATGATTCTGCACCGTCATTTAGATAACCCATCCATTCTATAGGGTCACTGAAAGTTCTATTTATCGTATTTAACCATACACCAACCCATTCTTCAGTTGAGTTATCAGATCTATCACACCAAAGATCAAGTGCAATATAAAGATTACTTCTATCTTGTCCAAGGTACATAGTGTTATTCCCATCAACATTAATTTTTCCGTTCCAATCTGCTGTATTATTAACATCTAGATAAAAAGATATATTCCAATCCGCATTCGACCATTCCTCTTCAGTTATAATCCCATCAATTCCAATACTTGAAGTTTTTGGCAAAGGAGCGCCAAAGCTTCTTGGAATTAAAAATATTCCTAAAAGAGCAAGATTAATAATGACTGAAAACACTAATATTGATTTCAAATTTTTACTTCTCATATCCTTAACCTTTTTTGTAAATAGTAATGAGATAAAAATTATCACTTTTATATTTTAATCTTTTTGGATAAAATACTTTGAAAATAACCAGAGGTAAAAATTTATGAAGGTTTTACTTAAATTTGGGCAGAAGCTTTTTTTGAATCCTATTCATCTCATTGAATATCGCTTCAGCCATCTCAAAACTCCCGCAATTAACATCCATAGCAAGGCACGCTATAGCAAGTTCCTTTGATTCCTTTAAAATAGCTTCTACACAGACATCTTGTATGGATGCTTCAATCTGTAATAAAGCAGCAATAGTTTTTGGAATTGTTCCAAGTTTCACTCCTTGAAAACCATCTTTATTAACATATGCAGAACATTCTACAATAAGATCCTGAGGAAGATTATCAATTATTCCGTCATTTGGAATATTTATTGCCATCTCATATGGATTACGATTTGTAAGAATTGCCTCAATGATAGGAATACCTCGTTCCTCAGAATGAGCAGATAACAATATCCCTTTTTCAGGATATCTTCCTTTCTTTAGTCGGTTAAAATATCCCTTTAACCATTTATTTACAGCAATTTTGCCTGATTCCATTAAATCCAACCAATCAAGTATATCTTCAATTTTAGTATGCTGAGAACCAATTTGTAAATATTCACAAACATGATTATCTCCGGCATAGCAGAAGTATCCAGTCCTTTTATATAATTCAAATGTAAGGTCAGCAAAATGAAATCTATGCCATTTATCTTTAAAATATTCCATGCATTTCATGTTAAATTCAGGTAATAGATCTCTTCCAGTTGATAAATCTTCTAGTCCTAATAAAAATCCAAAATGATTTAAACCACCTGTGATTACTTTTATTTCACTTTTCCTTTTATCTAACATATCTGATAAATGATGTTTTGTTAAAAGTTCAATTTGATGGCATAATCCCACTAATTTTAAATCTGGAACAGTTCTTTTAAGAGCTAAGCAAATTCTTGATATAGGGTTAGAATAGACTATCAGAAAAGCATCAGGACAATATTTCATCATATCTTGTCCAATTCTTACATGTTCAGGTATTTGACGAGCTGAATGAAAAAAACCCCCTGGACCCCCATTTTCAGCCATCATTTCAGTTGAGCCATGTTTCCGTGGAATTGCGTTATCTTGTCTTCGTAATGGAAATCTATCACCATTTTCTATTGCCACTATAACGAAATCAGCATCTTTTATTGCTGTTTTTCTGTGTATCGTCTTTTCAATAAAAAATCTATTCCCCATTATTTCATTTTCTTTGAAAACAATATCATAGACTCTTTCTAATTTTACTTTGTCGATATCATGGAGCACTATTGTAGATCCAGATAACACTTTACTCGAAGTTAAATCCATTAAAGTTGGAGGACCAAAAGCTGCACTCCCTGCTCCAATTAAAACAATTCTTATGTTGGGGTTCATTTAAATCATAAATTTTTTAAAGAAAAGATTTAATCAAGAAAAGAAGAAATTCAACTATAAGTTTATTATTTATTTTTGTTCCTAATTATAAAAAAATCAAAAAAAAGAAAATTAAGAAATTATTGGGATTCAATTTTCATTGAATTGGCTTGAAAACCTTTCCCACAATGGATACAATAAACAAATCCTTTACTAGATAAGGTTTGAACCATTGAATCTGAGAATTTACTACCACATTCACTACAAAAGGCCACATCAGAGAGTACTGTTTGATATGTTCTCTGAACAGGAACTATTGGTTCTGGTTCCTTTTCAATTTGAGGCAGCGACTGTTGATCTTGGGTTGGTGCTGGTTGAGGTTTTGGTTTCCCTGAAATGGCATAATATAAACCTTCAAATATCTTGTAGAATAGCAATCCAATTCCTTTCAAAAGGTAATAAATTCCCTTAATAACGTAATATACTAAATAAGCTACTCCCTTTAGGACATAATAAACAATAACAACTGCTAATGCTAATACTGCGAATACACCTATTAATACCAGGATTTGTCCATATAAAGGTTGAGCTATATACCAATTCACAATTTCTTCCCATGGTACACCAAAAATACTTACTTCATTCATTTCTCTATCACTCAATTTTTATTATTTTTTTTTAATTAAAATGTGATCTTACTCAAATTAAAAAAATTTGGAGTCCAATTTTTAAAACTTGTAGTTTAAGGATTTAAAGAAAAAAAAGGAAAAATTTTAAGTGAAATTCCTTAAAATAATTACTTTATTCACTTTGGAGCGAAAAGTTGTAGTTATACATCATTTTGAAAGCTTTTATTGCTTGATTTATTCTAGTCATGATGGGAATAATTAGTTTTGATCCAGAATGAGCTGCTGCTTCACGTACAAAGTCAAATACCCATCTTGAACCAAAACAAACAATAATACAAGGTTTTTTAAATTTCTCAGCAGTTTGTTTCAAAACAGTAAATTGTTCTCTGATTCCCTCTAATGCAAATGTAGCCATTCTTTGGAGGGGTACTCTTGGTACAGAAAAAATATATAATATACAGTCCGCATTATTATCTTGAAAAATTGCCTTAATAGAAGGTATAAATGTCTGAAACATCGAGGGTCCTAAATCAATGGTTCCTCCGATTGATACCCAATTTGGGATAACAGATTTTATTTTTTCAATAGTAGTTTTTTCTAAATTAGCAAGCTTCAACTCTTGCTTTTCGATTTCATCGCAGGCTAAAGCGCCTAAACTTCCTGAACCAGTAACAATTGCTACGTTTTTTCCTTTCAATAAAGGCTGTGTGGCAAAAACTTGGGCAATATTAAACAATTCATAAAAGTTATCAACTCTAAATACATTTGAGTATTGGTTGAATAGAGCATCGTAAATCCGGTCATTCCCCGCTATTGAACCTGTATGACTATTAACCGCTCTAGACCCAATATCACTTCTCCCGTTTTTAAGAATTAATACTGGTTTTGTCATCTTTCCTAGTGCTTGTTTTAGTAGTTTACCTCTTTTTGTTCCTTCCAAGTAAAGAGCTATTACTTTTGTTTCAGGATCTTCATTTAAATATTCTAAAAGATCAACTTCGTCAACATCAACTTTATTCCCAATCGTTATTGCTTTTGAAAAACCAATCCCTTGACTGTTAGCCCAATCAATAAATACATTTCCTAATACACCCGATTGGGCTATAACAGCAATATCACCTTTTATTGCTTGTTCAAAATCCATGTCTGATGTTGTAAATTCATTATGAAAATTTGTTAGCCCTATACAATTTGGTCCGATAATACGGATTTTTGATACTTTTGCTATCGATTCGATTTCATTTTGTATTTTTGCATATTTTGCTGTACCTGTTTCCGCAAATCCAGCTGATTCTATAATTATTCCTTTTACTCTTTTTTCAACACAGTCTTTTACGGATTGAAGTACGAATTCATTACTAACGATTATTATAGCTAAATCAATGTGATCTGGTATATCCTTAACACTTTTATAAGCTTTATGACCAAAAATAGTATCGCTGGTTATATTAACTGGATAAGTCTTAAACTTAGAATTTAGAAGATAGGTTGTTGTTCCTACACCAAACTTTGGTTTTTCTGATGCTCCTATTATTGCTACTGTCTTAGGGTTAAAAAAAATATCCATTTCTGAGGTGTTTTTCAACATTTCTTAAAATCAAAAAAATTTAATCACAATGATAGAAAAAATTATTATTTTCACTTAAAGATTGGCTTAGGGTCAGATTACCTTTTGAAAGCAGGAGAGCGTTTTAGCTTTCAAAGTAAATAATTTAATTGTTTAAATTAAAAAATTGAATTGGATTTAAACATTACATTCTAAAGGGCAGTTTCGCGTCGTCTGGGACAGTATCAATATACTTCTTTCTAAAGCCTGGATCTATCATTGGACATTGATTCTGCATGCATTCATGACTATACATTGGATGATTAAACATTCTCTTAAGAACTGTTTTTAAAGGTTCTTCTCTGATATTTCCAAAAGAGAGGGGCATGAAACAGCAAGGTTGGACGTCACCATAAGGTGAAATATAGATATAAGCCTTACCTGCTACTCCTGCACATTGACTTGAAAATTGGGTTTGAAAATAAAAATCTCTACAGACATAAGGAAAATCTGTTAGCGCCCAAACTTTTTCTTTTTCTTCAGGAGTTAACAATACATCGGTTTCACGTAACCATTTACCTGCAGGTGTCGGTAATAAATATCTTACACCATGAGTGCCCAAATCTTTTGATAATTGAATTACCCTTTCAAAATCACCATTTGCTAAACTATCTTTAGTCATATAAGTAGAAATTACACATTTTAATCCTACCTCTAATGCATTTTTTATTGCTCCAACAGCTTTTTCATAACAGCCTTTATATCCACGGTATTGATCATGTAATTTTGGAACTGGACTATCGATACTAACATAGAGCAACTCCAGACCATTGTCTTTCAATTGTTGAGCATATTCCTTCGTAACAACTATACCATTGGTATCTGTAAAGACAAACATCGATCTCTCTGCAGCATACTTTATTAATTCAATTAAATCTGGTCTTAATGTTGGTTCACCTCCAAAAAAGTTTACAACCATAGGTTTAGCAGCTTGATCTAGCACACTTTTTATCTCTTCTGTTGTAAGATCTCTGTGTTTTTCTTTGATATAATTACCGGTACAACAATGTCTGCAGTTACACTGACATTCATAAGTTATACCAAACATCAAATAATATACTGGACCTGCTTCTTCATTAAACCATTTTAACATCTTTGCTGGATCAACAGTTAAGGGAACTTTTGAAAGCGTTTCAGCAAAATTAGTAGTCATTTTTCATAACACTCTTCTATGTTATTTTCCTGTTATTATTCATGAATGGATAACATTTTATTTGCTAATGGTTAAAATTTATGAAGAGTGAGTATTTATACCTTATTATCTTCGACGTAATTATTAAGTAGTATTTTCTATTTCTTGGTTAATTTGATGGTATTTTAAATTTCAATTCTGAGTTATATTTGAAACAAATGAGAAAAACCACGATTTAAAGAAACAACAAAAGCAGGTGTTTAAATAATTAGATTAAGAATTATTTCAAAACCTTGAAAAATTTATTCAATCTATTTTAATAATGTTGGTTCCACTAACCACCAAAAAAGTTGAGGTTGTAGGCCCAAGTTGTAAAACTAGGGATCTTATTGATATCTCTGAAAAAAAAATAAAAAATGGCTCGCATTTGACCACAATTTCAATCCATAAGGGGTTAATATGTGCCCATCATTTTCAGGTTTTTGTAGATAAGAATTCACAAATTCGAGGATATCAGAAGGTAGATTTTGAATTAAACCAAGAAAATTCAAAAAAATTAAGGAATGGCGTTAGAGTTTTTAATCAAAGCTAAAAGGAGTGTAAAGAGGCTTTTGAAATTTAAAATTTATCGTCAGGAATGAGGATAAATCTTTCGAATATCAATCTAAAACTTATGGCAAAACTAAAGAAAATAAGAATTTAATAAAAGAAATTGTAGAAACAAATAAAAAGATGTCTTTAAAAGATATTTATGAAGAATTCTGGAAATTTATCGATGGAAATAATGAAGCTTTTCGCGAATTTATCATCTATGATAAAAGACGTAAAAGTTCTTCAACCAATTCAAATGTAAGTGAAATATATAATCAAATCGTATTAGATCAAGAAATTTGATTGAGATTTTCAATAAAATATCCTTATTTTAGTTGATATATTCATTTAAAAAAGTTATATGTATTCTTTATAAAAAGAAATCATCTTTAGTATGAAAAAGATATAAGAAAATTTAAAATTCAGTACTTAATTTTCCAAAATATTAAATTTATATATAAAAAAACAATAAACTGAAGAAATATTAAAAGGTTGGAAATTATGAGCTATAAATTACCAGATGAAAAAGATTTAGAAGCTATGGTTGGTATTGTCGGCAAGGAATATGCTACAAACAATAAAGCGATTACTGCATCTTACTTATCAAAATCGGTTATGGGATTAGAATCACAAATTCCTGATATTGTAATCCGTCCAAAGTATGTAGAAGAGATACGTAAAATATTAGTATATTGCACTCAAGAAAAAATTGCGGTTAGCCCCGTTTCTGGCGGATTATCGGGTGGATTTGCATGTCCGACAATTAAACCTGGAGGAGTTCTGCTCGATTTAGGTAGAATGAACCGTATCATTGAAATTGATGAAGAGAATCGCTTTTGCATCATAGAACCAGGGGTTACCAATGGTGAACTTTGGGCTTATATGCACAAATACCATCCAGATTGGGCTCCTCCTATACCTGATGGTGCACCTCCGGCAGCAACTGTTATGGGTGATGCAATAGATAGAGGTTTCTCACTTTATACTTCTAGTGTCGGTCCACAGGGAGATAACTTTATGTGTGGGGAAATAGTATTTCCTAATGGTGATGTCGTACGTACCGGTTCTTGGGCGCTACCATTTGCGAAACCTTTCTATAAATATGGATTAGGTCCAGATATGTGGAGTTTCCTGATGGGAAGTCAAGGTTCTTTTGGAGTTATTACAAAAGCAGCTGTTAAGATATACCCACACCCTAAATTTAAAACGGTTGTTGTCTGGGGCATGGATAATCCTTATGATATGCAAGATTTAACTCTCGAAGTTGCAAAACAAGAATTTGGTATCTCTCATAATACTGTAATGGTCCAAGGAGGTAATTATCCTCTCGTTATGGCAAGGTGGCCTAAGGATAAAGTTCCACATGATTATGATTTCTATAAAGAAATAGGAATCTCTCAATGGTGGATGAATTGGGAAACATGGGCGCAAACTCAAGAAGAATTAGATTATGCTACTAATAGAATTGATAAAATGGCAGAGGATTTTAAGAAAAGAGCAAAAAGCCCTGACGCAATTATAAAACAACAACTTCATCCAAAACAAATCGCTAGTAGAATGAAAAAACCTAATAAAATTGCTATCCCATATAGTTTCTGGGAAGCAGGATTTCTATTTATCACGTGGTATACACCTTGGCCAGAATGTGCTCATTTTGCTGAGATGTACACTAAAAAAATGGAAGAATATGGATTTCCTCCAGTAATGTGGATTGCGAGCATTGAACGATGCAGACAAGCAATTTGTATGCCTATTGTTTGTTTCGACAGTACAAAACAGTCTGACTTTGAAAAGGTTCAAGAACTCAATAGAGACACAACAGAATATGCTTTGAAACAAGGATGGTTGAATTATAGGCCTGATCCGTATATTCATATTCAAGCTTATTATCAAGCAGGAATGTACTGGAAATATTTACGGGCTTTTAAGAAGCTTGTAGATCCTAATTTTATAATGCATCCTGGAAGACTTGCTCTTCCATAAATCAAGGAGGTTGATAAAAAAATGGCTAAAACAGGAATGGAAAGATTAGAAGAATTAAGAAAAGATATTTTTAAATGTATACATTGTAAAGCATGCAGATTTGCCTATTCTGGGGAACCTGATCGAGAAGGGATAGGGGAATTTACTGGAAAACAAGGCACTGTACTTTATGAAGGGATGGTTGATGCTTGTCCAGCAGGCATTGAATATGGATGGGAAGCTTTCTGGAATGCAGGCAAAATTTGGATTGCACGATCTATATTAAGTGGAGATTTGGAATTTACTGAAGAAGTTCGAGATGTAATTTTACCATGTATTACTTGCGGTCAATGTTCCGCTCAATGTGAAAACAAGGTCCGAACAGTTGATATTATTGAGTCTTTAAGAGCTGCATGTATGGAATCTGGAGTACCTATGATCGATAAACATGAATTAGTAGATAAATTAGTAAAAGAGCGAAATAATCCATATGGCGGAGCTGCTGACGAAAGATTAAAATGGGCTAAGGATGCTGGCTTAGAAAAGTTTATCAATAATAAAGATGCTAAAATTGCTTATTATGTAGGATGTACCGCGAGTTATCGTCAAGTAGAGGTTGCAATAGCAACTGCAAAACTATTTGAGCAACTAGGTATGAATTTCACATTAGTTGATGACGAAGTATGTTGTGGAAGCCCATTCTTCAGGATTGGAGCTGTTGGTACAGCACAAGAATTGATGAAGAAAAACCTTGAAGCATTTAAGAATGTAGAAATGGTGTATTTCAGTTGCGCTGGATGTTATCGAACATTCACTATTGATTACCCAAAATGGATGACTGAAGGGGAAAAACTTCCTTTCAAAACAGAACATGCATTTGAGCTTGTGGCAAGATTGATTCAGCAAGAAAAAATCAAATTCAAACCAAATAAAGAATTAAAAGGGAAAGTTGTTACTTATCATGATCCCTGTCATACAGGAAGACATTTCGCAGTTGATATGGAACAAGAGATGATTGAGAATTCAAAAAATCTTATGATGGACAGTCGAAAAATCAAAGAAGCAATTGCAGAATGGTATGAAGTTCCACGTATTATTCTTAGGAAACTTGAAGAAGATGTGGGTATAGAGTTTAAAGAGATGTATCGTATAAAGCTTGATAGTATGTGTTGTGGTGCAGGTGGGGGAGTACGGGCGGGATATCCTGAATTTTCTCTCAGAACTGCAAGTCTTAGATGTGATGAAGCGAATGCTGTTGGAGCTGATATTTTAACCACAGAATGCCCTTTCTGTTGGAGAAATTTAAGCGATGCTAATGAGATGTTCAATCATGGCATGCAAGTTTTGGGAATACTTCAAATGATTACAGAATATAATCTTTTAGATATTTTAGAAAAGCCAGATGAAAAAGATTTTCTGATCCCATCTATTAGAGAAGAAATGCAAGGAAAACCTAAAAAATGAGTAAATAACTCATTTTGTTTTTTTAATTTCTATTATTTTGAGTTTATTTATCATAGTTAATTGATTTGTATTAAAGAAAGAAGGAAGATTTAAATTAACATTTCATATAATTCTATTTTAGATACAAATTGTTTTATTATTATTTTATTACTGAAATCAAAATAAAGTTGTGTGGTGTTTTATACATTTGAAGTTAAAAATAAAGAAATATTATCCTCTGGTTGTATTTATTTTAATAATGGTCTTAATTTTTTCTTTGTTGCCGTTTTATCTCCCTACAACGCGAAAAGAACCTATTCCAGGAGATAAAAAAGCCATTATTCTAAGTAGCGCGAATGATTTTCATAAGAGTGAAGGAGAGGATGAATTTAATGATGGAGGAGATGCGAACTTTAGTACTGAAACCAACAACTGGCCCTCATATGTAGATTTTCCCAATGGATATGTATCTCAAGAGAGTAATTTACCTGGTCATGACACTCCAGGATTTATACAATTTAATGTTAAAACTCCAGCAGTTCCTAAATATGTTAATATGGAATTAGTATATAATTGGACAAATTATTATGAATTAATTAAATATGCGGAATATAATCTATCTGCATGGGTTAATATCACAACGAATATATACAATCCACCTGTTAATCCTACTATGATAATACCTCCAGGGGCTGGAGCAAGAATAGGTTTACGATGGTTAAATTCTAGCAATGATGTAGTAAGAACGGATTGGTCTAATGGTATACATGGACCTTTTGCAGGATGGAAATTTCTAAATGTAACAGGAATTGCCCATAGTTTGACTCCAAATGAGATAACTCAGTTACATTTAGTTTTAGCAGTTGAGGGTAATATGACTGGAGGGGAAATGGTGCTTTTTGACGATGTGAGAATAGAACGTTGGATTTCAGTTAATGTAACAAACCCAATAAATCCGATTCCACCACCAAGTAAATTAAATTCAGATGGTTTTTCTGCTCAAGCACTCCAAGTTTACTGGATTTTAAGGAATCATGGATACACTGATGATAATATTTTTCTAATGCTCTATTATAAGGATGATTTTGACGGAAAAATATTTATTGATGGTCCTACCAATGTTCTAGATGGTGCTGTTATTGATGTAGCAAATGATTCTGTGAATGCAAGTAGATTTAAAAACGAATTAAATGTTTCTGTTCCTAATTCTTTTGGCTCTAATATAACGCAAAACGATCAATTAATCATTTATATGGTAGATCATGGTTCAAATAAAATACTCGGTGATGGTAATGCAACATTTCATTTTGAAGCAGATGATAGTTATATTACTGAATTGGAATTTTTTAATCTTATAAAACAGATAAATTGCAAGAGAATCTTGATAAATATCGATGCGTGTTTTAGTGGTAATTTTCTTCATCAAAACCTATACAGTTGGTACGACTTACCTAAAGCTATTTTAATCAGTTCATCATCAGATGTTTTTTCATGGTATTGGCGAGATAACAATAATGCCGATGGTTTTGCAGGATCTTGGTTCTTCCATCATTTTTGGGATCAACTAAATCAAAATCAGACTATAGAAATCGCCTTTAATTTCGCCAAAGATAAGATACCTTCAGGAAAAGTGTTAACAGTAAACGATATTCAATCACCTTTAATGCAAGACAACTTAGGAATAAAAAACACTTGGAGTTTTAATAATACTCCTCAATTATAACTCAATTCTTTTTTTTACATCTATTTAAATAAAGAACATAGTTATGATATATTCTTTTAAATTCTAACATCTGATATTTTTCTAACTTAACTTTATATGAAACTTAGAATTTATTCTTACTTAATATAATATTTGTATGAAATTTGAATAGTACCACATATGAATACTAAGTTTTCAAAGAGAACTATCAAGATTTTGCTTCTGGGTGTTATTTTTTTTATCAATCTTACTGTTCTTTTTATTCAACAGATCTCTCTAAATTCTATTGATAATAACGGTATAATGGATGAATTTGAGTTCCCTAATATGATTAAATCTGCTAATAATGATACTACTCCCCCAGTTATCATTTTTATTCAACCTGAGACAAACAATCTAACTATTAAGAGTAAATCTTATGATATTATCGTTAATATTACAGATTCAAATCCTCCCTTACCCGGTAATGTTTCATTAGAAATTTCAAATGCATCCACTTCACTTTTTAATAGTTCAATGACTTTATTTGGTGAAGATGAATGGTTTTTCACATGGGATAACATATCATCATATCCCAACAGAGAAGTATATTCCTTCAAGGTTAAAGCAAAAGATTCTTCTGTAAATGAAAATATAGGTATTTCTCCAGTAATAAATGTTTATGTGGAAATATCAAAGTCTCCAGGAATACTAAGTATCATATTTTATATTGTTGCAGCTTCTTTGTTAATTGCAGGTATCTCAGTTTACATTAATAAGAAACATAGACACCTAATATCTCGTGAAGATAACAGTAAATAATATTTTCTCCCTCTATGATGCCCTGAAAATTTTTAATAATAATCTTCCGATTAGTTTTGGTTGTTGTAAGCACTCTCATGGCATTAGAATTAATAAAAAGAAAATTAATTTTTAATTTCAAAAAAAATATATGTCAAGATTTTCATTAATTACAAAATAATAATATTTAGTTTTTCGGGTTTATTTTAATTTGTTTAACGTGGAACAGAAGTCGGCTTATCCTTATATTACCAAATTTAAAAAAGAACCATTTAAATCATTTGTGAATGCTGAAAAAAGAAGGATAGGGAATTATTATGTAAAGGATTTTAATAAATTAGTTTCTTTTTATAAACATTTCAAAAAAAATTTATTAAAAGAAAAAGACTTAACGCTAGAAGTTATCTTCTGGTTTAGCTTACTTAGGAAATATATCAAAGTAGAAAAGAAAGACGGCATAGATAAAATCTTCAAATATATAAAAAGCTGTGAAATTAGGCAATATGAACAAATAGGTTTCAAAATTTCACATGATCCTCAAAAACAGCCCGATATTTATTCTACTTATTTAGCATTAGGAAGCTTGAAAAGTCTAGGTCTTTTAAAAGAGTATTTTTCCTCAGAGGGCCAGAGTCATAATAAAGAAGAGATTAAAAGCTTTATTTTGTCATTGAGAAAGGGAAATTCATTTTTACATTGTCATGATAAAGAATGTGATATCTGTAAAGAAATCTCCCCTGCAAGAATTCTATTTTATGTATTAGAAATATTCACACTTTTAGGAATAGACATTCGAAATAGTAGGGAACAATTCCGCTCATATATTGGGGATAGTAAAAAAAAGACTCGAGCCTTAATTTATAAATTTTTATGTTTAAAATATTTGGATTTAGAATCAGAAGTTAAGGATAAGGAACTCCAATATCTTCTTCAATTTCAAAAAGAGACTGGTGGATTTGGATTCAATCAAACAGAAAATCTCAATGAAACCTTTTGGATAGTTTATACGCTTAATGTATATTCATGGATATTAGATTACAATCCTTCAGGTGTATATTTTTATATAAACACTAAATTAAATGAAGTATTAAATAGTGAAATTAATTGGACTAAAATTCAATTGATTGAAACTTCAAAACTTATTATTCTTTTATCCTTAATTTGGAAGAAATTTATTGACGAAATAGAAAGAGTCTTGTTTAAAGAATTAGAAAAGCAAGGTTATATTGATATAAACCAGTTAAAAACGACGTTTGGATTATCCAATGATATAGAAGACCTTATCTCATATGTTAATCTCAATTATAATTTCAATATTAGAGTTTTAAATAATAATATTGAATTTAAGAATTATATCCGAAATCTTAGTAAAGGGAAACAAGATTTCATTCAAAATTTTTATTCACAAATTAGTGCTAAAAGTATTGTTTCTCTTTCAGATATGTTTAAGAAATTTAAGACTTCAAATTTAGAACATCTCAAGCTAAAAGAGGATATCTTTCCCATTATAAAAGATATGATCTCAAAAAATTTCTTTAAGGGAAATATTAGACCTAAAAAAGTTTTCTTAGCAAAGACTAAATATAACTTTTATTTAAATAATTTCTTAGAAAAAATACTTGTATCGGACACAGAAATAAATACAGAAAGAATTACGGAAGAAAAGGAGAAAGTAGAGGATATTAAGAATGATATATATAATATGACTTTAAAACTTAAAAATATAGGAAATCAAATTAAAGAAGAAATAGATAGTTATCTTCTAATTGATGAAATTGATTATGCTAAGGAAAGATTGAAATTTATAATAAGAGATGTCGTAATGGAAGCTGACTTTCTAAATGAGAACATTGAAAATTCATTTAATGAAATTTTATATTATTGTAATATCCGGACTATATTAGAGACTGAAATAGCTCAATGGAATAAAGTATATTCCACTCTACAAAAAAAGCTAGTAGAAGTTGACTCTTATCTTAAAAGTAAGATTCAAGAAAAGGAAACGATAAGAAATTTAAACAAATTACTGGAAAACCTGAATGAAAAACTTATTGTAGTAGAAGAAGATCTGAAGAAGAAACTAGATGCTTTTAAGAAGCTTTTTAGTGAAACGCTCGAGAGAGAATATATTGAAAACAAATTTAATCTAGTAATTCCTCAATTGAATCAAATTTTCGAGGATATTAACAAGTATGATAAAGCAATATTTAAGATATCTCAACAAATTACTACAAAAGAAAATGAAATTGTCGAAAACCATAGAGAAACAATTAAAAAATGGGTAGAAATAAAAGAAAAATACGAAAATGAATATAAATATTATCATGAGGGTTTTCAATTTTTTAAGACGAATTTAAAAAAGATAAATGCTATAAATGAAAAATTAAATAATGATATTTCAAAAATCGGTGAAATTATTAGAAATAAAATAAGAGAAAATCAATTTCAGGAGGCTTTCGAATTCATTAAGAAAGAATCTGATGTAATATTGAGTGAAAAACTTACTGAAATTAAAAATATTCAATCTATTGTTAAGGATAAAATTAAAGAAAAGCAAAAACTCTATTTGCTTTATAAGCATTTACTGAATAATCTTGAAAATTTAGAATCGACTATTATTGATTCCGTAGCTAAACATTCACAATCTTTAAAAGATAAGGTCATAGAAGAAAGGAATAAAACTGAAATAAAAGATTTTGATGAATTTGTTTCACAAGAGGTTATTAAATTAAAAACAGAGTTAACGAATATCAAGAATAAATTTAATCAATCAAGTAATTTAACAATTGCAGTTATAAAGAACGAATTTGACCTTCTTGGTTCTAGTTTCGACAAGACAAATAAACTATTCTCTAAAAAATTTACTAATTGTAACAAAAATATTGAAGATTTTAATGAGAAATCCAAATTAACAATTCTTCAGTGGGAAAAATTCACGGGTTTCTTTCATAATGAAATTTCTGATTTAAGAAATGAATATATTAATGACATAATATCTAATAAAATAAATGTAATGGCAATAGAGAAAAAAACCAATAATATTAAACTCATAGACTTAAAAGATGAAGTAAAACTCTCATGCAAGGTTTTAATAAATAGATTAAAAGATATGATAGATATATCAAAAATAAATGCTGAATTGAATGAGAACGATAAAACTATTCTATTATATACAGATTTTTATTATTTAAACAAAGAATTAAGAAATTACGTTGAAAATCAATTATTAAAATCAAACAGAGAAAGGGTTGGTAAGATATTAGCTCTTTATGACTCAAGTATTAGAAACTTGACCTTAAGCACAAATATGTTAGAACTTCAAAATAGAATAAGTGATCTAAGAGTTTTTGAGGAAGTGATCCCAAAGAATTTTTATAATAAAGTAGAGGAGCTTCAAATAAATCAAGAAAGGGAAGAATTCCTTAAAACTAAAGAATATTTCGAATCAATAATAGAAAATGATAAAAATGCTATGAGTAAAATAAGTTTTAATTTAGGTCTCTTTAATTCCATGCAAAAATTCATTGTACAACAATATAATTCACTTAAAATAGAGTTAAAAGAATATTATAATAGATTTTTGAAAGAGTCTGAAAATAAAGATTCCTATATTAATATTCAAGAAGATTTTGAAAATAAGAAACAGGATTTTAGAGAAAAATCGAGGCAAGTAGAAGATAATATAGAAAATGAATTTAGGAATATTGCAAATAAAACAGAAGGTACGAATAAATTCATACCAGAGATAAGAGAAATGTTTGTAGGGGAGAAGAACGAATTTTTAGAGGAATTCAGTACTAGGATAGAAAAAGTTAACGACCAATTAGAGATTATGAAAAATGAAACTTTCCGTGGGAAACTAATAGATTTTATAAATAACAGTAAAATTAAATTGAGCCAGTTGCTTGGAAATCTTGAAAGAAAGGTAGAGGATAACATAGAAATTAAAGAATTTAAAAAGGTAAATGTGATAATTCAAAAGAGAGCGAAAAGTATTGAAACAGAGATTAAAGAGATTAGTAAAACAGCTACTACACAAATTAGAGAATACAATAGACAGTCAAAAAACTTTAACCAAATATCTAGATTTGTTTTAGAAGATTTTAATAAATTTATCAGTGAATATAATGAGATCTTAGATGAAAAAGTAAAATCGCTTGAAAGATTAATATTGAAATCCTATATTGAAATGACAATTAAGGCTGTTGCTAATGAATATTTAACAATAAGTTTTTTAAATAATGAATTGAAAATTAGGAAAAAGAACATACAAGATCATTTACTCTATCTAATAAGCACAGGAGAACTACAAGGGAAGTATGATCCCCGATTTTTAATATATTTTGAAAATCCAGAAATATTAGATGAAATTGATGAATCTGAATTAGAAGTAATAAAAAGCACAAATTATAAATTTCAGATGCTAAGACATAATATTAGAAATTTTGCTGTCCAATATGGTCCCATAATTGCATTTTTTGGTTCAATTATAACTATTTCATGGTATCTATTCCTATTTAGTGGAAATAATCCTGCTGCTATTGCTCTCCCCATAATCATCACAATATTATTAATAGTTTATTATTCAATAAGGAAAAAGGAGGAAAAAATTAGTTGATAATTGAATTTATTCCTGTTTTACTCTTATGAAACTATAAAATGAGTTAGAGTCAGAATTAGGTTATTCATAATCCTTAATAAATTGAACACAATTCTCTTGCTTTCTAAGATAACCTTGAAAACAAGCTTGATTAAAACATACATAGAACTTTCGATTTACAATTTCTTCCTCCTGAGCAAGCTCCAGTAATTTCTTAATATCGATTTTATCATTATCCCCATAAATTTTTACCATATTTATTAACAATTTTACATTTTTATTCAGATACTTCTTTTTCTTATTTTGAGGAGTAGTTGTTTTTCCCTTCAATCTTAATACCTTTTTTTTCATAGCGGGAAGATCCATTTTTATTAAATCTGAATAAAAAGTCACACCACATTCCTTTAATTTTTCATATTCCTTACTATTACAGAATTCATCTAATTGATTAAGAATATCCTCAATGGAATGGTTCGCTAAAATTTCTCTTTCTCTCTCCTTTCTTTCTTTGAAATTTTGAACAACTTCTAAATCAGAACATTTTTTTATTCCAGGTATTGGGAATATCATTGATTTGCGTTCGAAATTCTCACATAACTTAATTCCCTCATAATCTGCTAGAACTGATTTCATAGTACCTTCTTTTCTTCTAGCAACAATGTAGAATGGAATATCAACGGTATCTTCAGTTACAAGTATATAGCATCTTCCAGGGGCATATCTACCAGTTCTTCCCCGTCTTTGAATTAATCTGATTTCAGAAGGAATTGGTTCATAAAAAATTATAGCGTCTACATTTGGTATATCTATTCCTTCTTCAGCGACACTAGTGGCGATTAACACATTGATTTTATTTTCTTTAAATTTTTCTAAAGTCTCTATTTGTATTTTTTGAGAAAATCCAATATCATTAATTTTTGAAGATTGGCCAATAAACTTCTCAATTATCAATTGATTTTGAAATTCCTCACTTAGTTTGTTCTTTAAGAATTCTGCCATCTCTCTAAATTGTGCAAAAATTATGATTTTTTTATTATCAAATTCCTCTATTTCTTCATGTATGATCGAAATAATCTTGTTTATTTTTGGATGAGTTAAATCCAACAAACTTTCTTCTTCTATCGCAGAGTTAATATACTTAAATTGTTTCGAATTCACTATTCTCTTGGCAGATGATATCCCTTGTTCAGCTCTACGTTTAATTTTCTCTAAAAAAGAAATAAAAAGTGTAATATTTTGAGTTTCAATTAGGTCTTTAGCATGTAGTAATGAAATACAACTTGAGCAGTAGGAATATACTGAATTCACATCAATATCATTTTCTTTAATTATATCGATTATTTTTGGATCAGTATAAAATAGGTAAGCTAAATACTTTTCCTCCGTGATATTATCCCTTTCATATCTGAATGAAAGAGATAAATCATGGGTAATTCTCAGAAAATCTAATTTTGAGTAATATTTCTTGTATGGGTTAATCAACTCTCTATCTATAAAGAATTTTAAGAATTTGCTAAACAAGTTTTGCCATACATGGCTTAATTCTAACGCTTTTATCGGTAGGGCTACCAAATTTATGTAAGTGTCAATGTTATAGATATAATCTTTAACATCCTCATCCTCGTAATTTCTAAAAACAATATTTTCGATATGCAAGTTATTACATATTAATTGAATACGGTCATAATCTTTTCCTGGGGATGCTGTTAGTGCTAGAATCAATGGATCATTACAAGTGTTAATATATTCTTTTGAGATTAAATTATAAGAGTAATTTCCCTTCGTTTTATGAGCTTCATCGAAGATAATTAATGAAACATGTCTTAAATCATAACGCCCTCTTACTAGGTCATTATTTATTACTTGAGGTGTAGAGATAATAATCTTTGCTTTTTTATATAAAAGGATTCTCTTTTCTGGAGAAATCTTACCTGTAAATGATATTATTCTTTCAGATTTAATGTTAAGAAATTTCTCACAAGAAGCCCTATGCTGAGAAACTAAGGGTCTAGTTGGGGCAAGGATTATTATTTTTGCCTTTGGATATTTTTTTAGAGAATAAGCAACAAGTAAAATCCCAATTATTGTTTTTCCTAACCCAGTTGGTAAAACTACTAAAGAATTTTTATTTTTACAACTATTTATTATATTATTTTGATAATGTCGATAATGAATGATATTGTTTTTAAGATATGGTCTATTAAAATACTTCTTTGATTCAATTTGCATATTAAAGAGAGAAAGATATTTTTTCCTTTTAAAAACAATATCGGTGTGGGATTTTTGTAAAATCAGATTGAGTACTTAATTGAATGTATTTATTAATTTAGAAAAAAGTTAATATATTTCATTCAATAATTAAAAACTCACGTTTAAATTGTAAAGTTACTTCATATTTTTTATCACTAATAAAAAAAGAAACCAACTAGATAAGGTATGAATTAAAATGTTTTGTACTAATTGTGGTGCAAACATATCTGATGATGCGAAATTCTGTCCTAATTGCGGCGAAGATTTAACAGAAGTGATTGATATTCTCAAGGAGAGCCCCAGTGCAAGTGATATTTCAATTGCAGAATCAGATTTTAAAGTTTCCCTTGAAGGGGATGCTAATGTTGTGTATGTAATTACAAAAGTGTCAAATGAGTTTAATATAACCGTTCATAACACTACTCCATATTCGATACAGGGTGTAAAAGTTCAGCTTTTTGGTACAGACCTAGTTGAAGTAATATCGGGATACAATTATTACGGCACAATTCTAAGTGGACAAAAAGTAAGCGCTCCAGTAATTATTTTACCTAAATATCTAGGTTCTTTTACGTTAACTGCTGAATTAGAATCTAATCTTGGCCATTCATTTGCATTCCCCGTTGAAATTAGAGTTAAGACTGCTAAAGACTTAAAATTACTAGAAACACCTGATAAAGAATCAAAAGTACCAATAACAACCGCTGAATACTCTACAATCCCAACACCCAGATCAAAACCACCAGTAGCAGTAAATCAAGCATTAGCCGTGCTTATTGTCATAGCTTTAGTAGGAATAATCTTAATGATTTGGGGTATAACCTCATTTTTTAGGGGAGGAATGCCATTTAATGCAGGAATAACAGTGATAGTTATAGGTTTCATATTAATTACTATAGGAACTAAAGGACAATGCTGTATTCTACCCTTTGCGTGCGCTTGTGATGATTGTGACTGTGATTGTGATTGATAGAAATCGAATATATTGAGTTTAAGAAATAATTAGACTTAGAATATTAAATGAATTAGATAAAACAGAAGTATGCAAAGTCAAAAGGAAGATCTTCATAAGGATAATAAAATAATAATTTCTTGGTTAGCACATCATAATCCAGAACGTAATGATTTCGATGATCATGTATTTTATATTTTTAACTATGCTGTTTGTATAGGATGTTTTGCTTTTGCTTTGGGCGTTACTATTGCATTAATAATGGGTAACCTATTTTATTATTATATCACAAATTTCCTCAGTCTACCCATAATTCTCACGATTTTTTTTATATGCTGGATTCCCTCAATTCTCCAATATTCAATTCAAATAATTAGAAAAAAACCATTTAAGAATCGAATGATAAAATTTTTTATTCGATTGCTTTATCCAATTGGAAGTATCATATTCATTTTTAAATCTCCATTATGGGGGTTTGTTATTGCAGTTCCTGCGGGTTATTTGATAGTCTATATTAGAATGATTAAAGTTAAATCTCTTAAATGGAAAAAAAACCTTTCTAAAGTTGATGTTGCATAAATTTATAGGAAATTATTATCTCAAAAATATTGGGCAAGTTTAATTGTAGAAATTTTTTTCATTTACCCCTTATCAACGGGAAAAAATAATATCTTCCTTTTTATAATTCTGCGCTTTATAAGACTCTCTTTTTCCAACTTTTTTAATGTCAACACAATCCAATCTCGTGCAATTATTTGAATAAACTTTCTATTTCTATTATATATTATTTTAGTGAGTTTTTCTGGTGAAAGACCATTCTCTGAATGTTTTTTAATAGCTGCTAATAATTGTTCTTCCCTTTCTTTCATACGTGTTAAAATTGCGTTAAGAGTTTCTTTTGGGTTTTCGATGATTTCACCATGTGCTGGAAGGATTAGTTTTATATTAGGTAAATTCTGATATTTTTTTATAGTTTTAATGTAATCTGTAATAATGGACTCTGGAGGTCCAAGCCAAGTTGATCTTTGTTTTAAAACATTGTCCCCAGAAAACAAAATTCCTTTTGCTTCATTATAAAGTGAGATATGATCAGGAGAATGTCCCGGAGAATTAAAAATATTCCAATTCTCCCCATTAATGACAATTTCTGAATTTTCTTCTATTATTCCATCTGGTCTATTTAAATAAGAAAGTCCGAATATCCTTTTATAGACAGTATTTTCACCCAAGTTTCTGAGATATCCCCATATTTTGCGCACGATATTTTTCCTGATTCTCAAATTATCTTCATAGTCATCAACTTGATAGCTTCTGTTGAAGCTAACTCTATCTTTTATTTTTGCCGCAATATTTTTTGTTAGAATAATTTTTAATCCTAAAGCATTACTAATTTCATTAAGACCACTGAAATGATCAGAATGGGCATGTGATACAATAATCCGTGTAATTCTAAATTCTCTCTTGTGCTCTTTATAATATTCCTCAATCTCTTTATATTTTTTTAAGAATTGTTTAACTGAACCTTTATTGCCATAACCAGCATCAAAAATCAAACCATCAGTGCCAGCTAACACAAATATGTTATCTTTTGGTCGAAATCTCCCTTTTTCCTCAATTAAAAATATTCCAGGATAAATTTCTTTCATTCAACTTTGATAAAATTACGAATAAAAAAAATTTTGTGATAATTCAAATCAAGAAAGAAATTCGAAACATTATCTAAAAACCATTTATTTTTAAAGATATGTTACCTGCGTGGCTAAGTTTTATCATCATTATAAGCTTAGTTATGGTTCTTTCTAAGTATGAGTTAGGTGTTACACTTTCCTTAGGAGCTGTTGGTTTTGCTATTTTGGCAGGTGCAAATATCATGCAATCTTTGATCAATGTAGTTACAGATCCAACTATTCTTTTATTGATAATTATCGTAACTCTTATACCAATTTTAGGAGGAATCATGGAAGAATCTGGTTTAATGATGGAGATGATTCAAAAAATGCGAGTTTCAAGGAAAGCTTCTCTTATGGTCATCCCTGCATTATTTGGGTTATTACCTGTACCAGGAGGAGCATTGATGTCAGCTCCTATTGTAGAACAGATTGATTCTGAAGAAGAATCAAGTAAAAAAGTATCAATTAATGTTTGGTATCGGCATATGCTCATCCTGATTTATCCTTTATCTTCATCATTAATTTTAGCAAGCATTCTTACTGATCTTAATCTTTATATAATAGTACTTGGATTATTGCCTTGTTTGATAATAATGTGGTTAGTTGGATATTTCACGTTGATTAAAGATATTACACCTTTTTCAGAACAGGGAGAGAGAGATCTTAACAGAGCATTTCATAACATGCTTCCAATTATTATTGCCCCCATAATCGATTTTATTGGGAGAACTATTTTCGATTTGCGTGTTCCTGAAATATTTCTTCTTGTTGCCCTGAGTTTTAGTATTTGGTTAGCTTTAAGGTTTGGAAATATGAAGTTCTCTAGTATTAAAAGAATATCGAAAAGAATGAAGATTTGGCGTTTTCCATTGATAATTTTTGCCATGTTTATATTTTTAGAGGTATTTATTATTTCTGGAGCTCCTAACGAAATAGCTAACTTAAATTTATCTGTCTTTTTTTTAATATTAATTGGATTTTTTCTTGGGTTTGCAACAGGCAGGATTCAATTGCCAATTTCGATCTTAATTCCCATATACCTTGTACAACACGCTGTTCTTATCATGCCCCTCTTAGATTTCATTTTTATTTATGTTTCAATTTCTTTAGGATATCTTATCACACCAATTCATCCATGTGTTGCATATAGCACAGATTATTTTGAAACTGATTTCAAAAAAGTTGTAAAGATCTTAGGAAAACCGATATTAATTTCTTTTATATTATTAATTGGTTTTTATTGGCTCTATTTTCTAATTTGAAAGTTGAAGAATCTTAACGTATAGTGCCTATAAGGTTATCTATTTTTTATGTCTTTCTTTTGGAGTATAATAACGGAGAGGAGTACGGGTATGAGAGTAAGTATGACTAGGATTGCGAAAAGTGAAGTTATGAATATTTCAATACTGGGGTCTTCTAAAATGCCGCCTGTTACGAAGATTCCTGCCTTTCCGTTTGAAATGAAGCCGAGAACTTTGTTAATATAGTGGGACAAAGAGAATGTATTTAGGAGATCTGCAGTAGTTTGAGGAAGATAAATATTCATAAAGTCGAAGATCATCCACAGGATTAAAAAGATCATTGTCCCAAGGCTCGCAACAGAAGGTCGTTTGCTTAACACAGAAAAAAGTGTTCCGATTGAAGTAAAAACAATGCCGTAAAAAAGCACAGCAAAGGTATAACCTCCTACTAGATCCCCCTCAACCGTCCCAATCCCAATAATATTGATTGAAACTGCCATCAAGAGGATATTAAGAGTTAGAAGTGGTAAGAACACAATCATAAAAGAAAAATATTTGCCTACAATGAGTTCCCAACGGTGAAGTGGTTTTGAAACCAGCAGAGTGAGCATACCTCTTGATTGTTCTCCTGCAATGAAATCACTGGAATGGAGCACCGCTATCAGAGCTATTGAGAAAGTCGCCATATCTAGATATGACATCATACAAATCATTGGATTAACAATAAGGATGGGATCAGGAAGAAAAGACGTCATTTCTTGTATGATAGAGGGATCCTTGTACATCATCCATGAAAACCACACATTCATTATCAATGGTAAGAATAATAAAGTAAGGTATAACAGAAATCGCTTCGATAATATAGTGTCTCTTGTTTCTCGTATGAATATCTCTTTTAACGCCATCTTAGTCAATCTCACCTTTAATAGCTTTTTTGTAGAAATCTACCAATTTTCCTTGGATCGTTTCCAAACGCGCAATCTTTTTAATTTTTCCATTATCGATTATTGTTACAACATCGCCTATTTTTTTGATTTCTGAGAGTATATGAGAGGCTATGACTACAGTTTTGCCTTTTTTTGCATATTCAGCTATCATTTCCAGAATTTCTTCTCGTACTAGGGGATCAAGATCAGAAGTTGGCTCATCTAAAAACACGATTGCAGGTTCTGTAATAAATGCTTGGGCGATTGCCAGCCGTTGCTTCATTCCACCTGAATATGTTGATATCTTGGAGGCTCCCCGTTCTAACAACCCTACTTTTGTTAGGAGCTCATTTGCTTTTTTTGATACATCTTGTTTTGTAATCCCTCCAAGTTTTGCCATATACCGTAAAAAGCGGAAACCAGTCATATTTTTATAGAAACCACAGTTTTCAGGCAAAAATCCAATCATTTTTCGAACTTTCAATGAGTTTGTATGGATATCATACCCTAAGATCTCCGCCCTTCCTGAACTAGGTTTCAATGCCCCGATTAACATTTCAATAAGCGTAGTTTTTCCAGCTCCATTTGGTCCAAGAAGACCACAAATATCTCCGTGCTGCACTTTCAAATTTAAATTATCAACAGCCAAGATATGACCATATCGTTTCGTTAAATTTTCTGTTACAATGGCATATTCCATATTAGTCATTCCCCAAATCGGTTTAAAAGATATTTTTCACTTTTAAAACAATTGGAATTTATGATTTTTTCTATATTCATTACAATATAGATGTTTTTAAATTTTTTTAAAATTCTCTATAAATAAAGTCATCAAATAACGATATATATTACATATTGGGAAGATTTTTAATGTTAAGATGACTAGCTAACAATTTAGATTTTTCAGATAATATTAAAAAAAAAAATAAATAATAAATAAAGCTTCTCGTCCCTCTAGGCAGAATCTAGAAGTATTTAATTGCTAAAAGGATGTCGTCCCGAGTAACTTTTTTCCTTTTGGCATGTTTCGTTAAGCTTAATGCAGTTTTAGTGATCTTGGTGGCTGATTCACCCATCCAATCGACTAATTCATCGACGGCATCACGTGCAACGATAATGGCCCCATTGTGTTTCATTAATCTTCGAATAGGACTCCAACTAATATATTCAGACATTTTAAATTCCTCCACTTTTTTATAATTTAATGATAATTTTTATTGATTTTTGTTATTATTACAGAGTTTATTATATAGATATTAATCTTTCAGATATTTAAAGATTTTGATACAAACTTGATTTAATTAAGAAAAAAATAAAAAAAGTTTAACGACAAAATTCGGAATTATGAAGATGATCAATCTCGTGCAAGTTTGATTTTTTTCATACAAAGTCATTTTTCATTAAAATTTAGTATTTTTACACCTAATTAAGATTCTCAATTCTTTAAATTAGAGGACTAAAAAGATAATTTTAAAGAAATGAAAAATTGGGTCAAAATTTGAAATGCTAGATTTGTAATTTTTACTACATGTAAAAGATAATAAGACTAAAGAAAATGATGTCCAATATGCCAAATAAGTAAAATTATTGAAAGAATAGGATTAATAGGCTAAATTTATGGAAATTATTATTGATTATCATATAAAAGGTAGAAAAGAACTGCTTAAAATTAAATCTAATAAAAGATAAAGATCATTTTTACCAGACAACTTGTTCGTAATTACATTTACTACATGCAATTTCTTCTCCCTTTTTAGGAAAATATGGAAGAATAGCTCCACAATACTTGCATTCTAAATCGTAGATCTGATCTGGGGAGGATACAAATTCTCTTATGAGAATCTGCTCTTTAAACTCATTAGCGAATAATGTTAAAAATGAAATAAGTATATGATGATTCTTAGAAATTGCGATAATCTCTACCTTATCAGACACTATCTGACCAATTACTAGAACGTCATCTCTCGATTCTAATTCAGCTCCAAAATACCAAAGAATTCTCTTATCTGGATCTTTTGTTATTAATTGAAGGTTGTTTCTTAGAAATACTTGTTCTAAAATATTGAAGTATAGATCAGGGTCTCCTTTACCTACTATTCCAACTCCAAGGCTTTTAATTGCTCTCTTCATGCCGGGAATTTGAGAAAATTCTCCGATATAGGAACTAGGAATTATTTTCGGAGTAATGGTTATATTATCTAGCGTGATTGATAATGGGTCTGAAGCTATGACCCTAACAAAATCTTTATTATTAACATAAGTGACAATAGATCTTATTTCTCCTTCGTTACCTAAGGATAAAGGAGTAAAATGCAGATTTATTTGTTTTGAACTTCTTTCATTTAATTCATCAAGTTCAAGATTTAATTTTGTTAAACCCTCTTCTTCATAGGATGCAGGTATATATATTGTGGGAGGATAGCTTCTGGTAAGCATAAAAAAGGGGGGAAAGCTAATTTTAATTCTCACTTCAGAAATAGGAGCTAAACTTTCATTTAATAGTTGAATTGAAAGAACATAATGACTTCCGTGAGTTTTGAAATCACTTATAAACTTTATTTTATCTTCTTGGTCAATTCTTTCAAATGTGAGTTTATCAGGCTTTTTAATCTTAGTTGATTCTTTACTTTTAAAAATAACTAAGTTTTGTGCTAGATCTACACCGCTTTTTTCCTTTTTACCAGACATTTTTGTTTAAAAGAATTTAACTTTAAAAGATAGATATTGAATTTCTTAATTTTTGATAAATAATAATATGACAATTTGATTTATATTTTTTTTAATATTCCTTTTTTTTAATTATATATAAGATTCTCTTGAAGAATTGAATTTTTGGTCAAAAAAAAAATATAAACAACCTACCAAACGAGTTGTTCGTACGAACATTTAATGCAGGTGATAAATTCACCTTTTTTCGGAAAATAAGGCAAATTCTCACCACAATTAACACATTCTAATTCAAATATCTTCATATTTGATTTTATAATTTTATTCATTAACAATTGTTCCTTAAGGTTATTTATGAATGAAGAAAGAAATAAACCAAGTATAACGGGATTTTTAACGTATGCTATTATTTCGATAATGTATGAATTTATTTTACTAAGGGCTAATATGTCATTGTTGGAATTTAATTCAGAACCAAAAAACCATACAATTCCCTTTTCTCTATCTTTAGTGATAAATTGAAAATTATATGATAGAACTAATTTTTCGAAAACATCGAATAGTTTTTCTAAATTCAATTTTTTTTTTGTTCCTATTCCTAAGCTTATTAAAGCTCTCTTCATACCAGGTATTTGGGAAAATTCTCTGATCCGTGAATGGGACATAATCTTAGGAGTTATATTCAGTTTATCAATTTGAATTTTAATAGAATCAGAATTGATCTCTCTTTCCTCCCCTTCATTGTTTGTATATTTTAAGGAAGTTTTAAATTCTCCAATGGCTAATTGAGTAGAAGGAGTAAAATGTAGAAATATTTTTTCTGAACTTCCACCTTTTAATCCTTTAATATTTAGATTTAAATTGGTTTTTTTACCTTGATCTTCTTCGATTGAACAGGA
The DNA here is from genome assembly GCA_048886685.1 of Candidatus Hodarchaeota archaeon. GTDB lineage: Archaea > Asgardarchaeota > Lokiarchaeia > Sigyniarchaeales > SOKP01 > Loki-b32. The sequence goes on along the minus strand of JBHLKM010000006.1, from coordinate 66,334 downwards.
CACATTTAATGTCGAAGGATAAAATCTTGAGAATTTTAAGAATTCCGGATATAAAACGAGAATATTAATATCTGAAATCGCTGTTGAATTTTCATTATTTAATAAGATTGTATATCTATAATGGGATCCTTGTGTTATTAGGCTATTTGTGATTTTAATCTTGTCTTCTTTATTCGTTTTTTCAACTAAAAAATTGTCAGCCTCTTTTTTCTTAGGACCTTCTTTCTGTTTAAATAGTAAGAGGTTTTGTATATCTTTTTCAGATCCACTTTTTTTTGACATTTCTATTAAAGTTATATTAGCAATAATATTTAAATAAAGAGATGAGAATTAATTTGAGTACCAATATCTGTCAACTGCATTTTTATATTAATTTTTTTACTTTAATATATTATTCATATTGAATCTAGTGATGTTTGAAGAATTAGATAGTCTATTTCAAAGCTCCACAATTAAACCAACATTTGAGAAAGTTCATATCATATTGGCTTTATTCATATTTGATGAAAATCGCGAGGGTATCGGAAGATACCGTTTACAAAAAGAATTATTAATAGGTGAGGGAACCGCTAAATCGATGATTAAGAAGCTGAATAAGAACATCAAATTTGTTAATGTAACAGATGAAAGGAAACGCAGGGGACATTTCTTAACAGAAAAAGGCATAGATTATTTAAACAAAATTAAAAAAATAATACCCATTATTAAAGAAGGTAAATCTTCCATACTAAAAGACATTATTATAGAAACTGATAAAACATATTCTTATTTTTGTTTAGTAAAAAACGGATCTCGTAAAATATCAAATGGTGTTTCTCAAAGAGATGCTGCTATTAAAATAAGTGGTTCTGGAGCAACTTGTTTAGTATTTAATGGTGAGAATCTAATTTTTCCTTCAAAATCTCATTCAGAACCGATTAATAATGATATGGTTATTAATAAATCCCTTCAGACTTATTTTGAAACAGATATATCTAAAGAAAATATTAAATTAGAAAAGAACGATGTTATCGTAATCGGATCTGGTGATAGTCTTCAAAAAGCAAGGTTAGCAACGCTGAATGCAGCATTAACATTAATATAATTAATGAGATTAGATAATGAAAGTTGAAAAAGATATAATTTTAGTATTAACTGAAAAAATTGAGGCAGAATTAAAAGAATGTAACAGAAATGCAGCTCCAACTGAAGCTTGCGGACTTATTTTTGGAGATATAAAAAAGATTGAGACCGTTAAGGATGATTTTCAAATTCATTATATTGGAAAGCGTTTCTATTGCCTTAAATCTAACATTGAATCTTATGGCTCATTTGCTTTAATTCAAGATTCTGATAAGTATTTTGAAATACATCAGGATGCTGTTTATAATAGGAAGTTAAGAATGATAAGTATATTTCATTCACATCCTGTTCCTCCTTTCCCTAGTTCAATTGATATAGAAAATATGATATATCTTGATGAAGATATAGGAAAAAAGAGAAATCCATTTAAAAATCAAATTTGGACGATTATGGATATGAACACTGAAGAGATAAATGGTTTTATTTATTACAATAAAGAATTGTTACAAATCAATTTGCTAATTGAGAATAAGTAGTTTAGTGATTAACTAACCTATTGAACCTAGCTGAAACCATCTTTATCATTTGTGCAAATTTGTAAGCCAAATCCTGAACCAGCATCTCTTTCCCGAGAGCTTGAGATTGCTGTTTTTATTAACTTAATCCCCTGTTCTCTTGTCAAATTAGGTCTCCAATCGACTTCTAAAACACCTGATGAAAATGGTGAACCTGAACCAATTGAATTGAAGAACATAATTTTAAAAAAGAATTCTCGTTCCTCCACGTTATAGACTATAAAATAAGAACAGTTCAGATTGTAAAAGTAGGTATAGCAAGAATTAATAAGAGCTTCATGATCTTACCAGAGAATTAAAATATATTAATAGAGTAATATCATTATAGTTCTTCGTTGTAGTGGAACAGGATTAGAAGTTCTATTTGGATTTACTATTTTAAAATCTTTTAAAAGTATAAGGAAAAAGGATAGTATGTTGAACTTCACTTATGAACTAATTTTTTACAGGATTTAGAAATTTTGAAACCAAAAAATAGAAAACCTTTTAAGAGGTACAATTATTGAGGTTCTTTGATTAAAAATTTCAATGCGATTAGATTGATGAAACATAAATTAATAAAGGTAAGTATAACACTTGTATTATTATTTTCTTTGGTGTTGCTAAACATTTCAAGCTTTATACCTCCACTTCATGAGCAAAAGCAAACGCCCACCAACTTAAAATTTACTGTACGTAATGCACATAGCCCAGACGATTTTATCTCAGTTTGGGATACAACCAAGACAAGCTCTGGTTCTAGTCTTAATAATCAAGTGACCTTGCCACTGCTATCGGGTGGAGATTATAATTTCATTGTGGATTGGGGCGACGAGAGCAATGACACGATCACAATTTGGAATCAAGTTGAGGTTACACACAATTATCTTTCCGAGGGAGTGTACGCAATTAAGATCACAGGAAAGATTATTGGTTGGTGTTTTGATGATTGGGGAGATCGATTGAAGATCCTTGAAATCCAACAATGGGGGTGCTTACGATTAGGAGAATTTTGGAGTTATTTTTCTGGGTGCTCCAATTTAGAACTCACGGCTACCGATAATTTGAATTTAACGGGAACGAGCAATTTATATGGGGCTTTTAGAAATTGCTATAATCTTGGTAATAGCGGTAACATGGACGGATGGGATGTCTCGAGCGTGACAAACATGTATAGTATGTTCGGGGGGGTGTCTTCATTCAACCAGCCCATCGACAGCTGGGATGTCTCGAGCGTCACAAACATGGGTGGTATGTTCTTCGAGGCGTCTTCATTCAACCAGCCCATCGGTAGCTGGAATGTCTCGAGTGTCACAGACATGAAATATATGTTCAGTGGGGCGTCTTCATTCAACCAGCCCATCGGCAGTTGGGATGTCTCAAGCGTCACAGACATGGGTTATATGTTCTGCAGGGCGTCTTCATTCAACCAGCCCATCGGCAGCTGGGATGTCTCGAGCGTGACATACATGGGTGGTATGTTCGAGAGGGCATCTTTATTCAACCAGCCCATCGGTAGTTGGGATGTCTCGAGCGTTATAGACATGAGGTTTATGTTCAATAGGACTTCTTCATTCAACCAGCCCATTGGTAGTTGGGATGTCTCGAGCGTCGGAAACATGAATGATATGTTCGATGGTGTTACATTATCAACGCCTAATTATGATAATTTATTATTAGGCTGGTCGCAATTAACCTTGCAAACCGGTGTAACCTTTCATGCAGGTAATTCCCAGTACAGTAGCGCAGCTGTGGATGCAAGACAATTTATCATTACTAACTTTTCTTGGACTATTCTAGATGGGGGTCTTGCAATCCCAGAAGAAGGAAACGGAGGTGGTTTTATTCCAGGATATCCTGTGTGCTTACTGACGATATTTATTATCTTGTTTATATCTCTAATAATTAAGAAAAAGCATAATAAAGTATCCTAATTTTAAATACAATTCAGAGAAAAAGAATGGAGTAGAATTTATTCAATTCGTTTGAAACCATCTTTATCAATCGTGCAAATTTGTAAGCTAAATCCTGAACCAGCATCTCTTTCTCGAGCGCTTGAGATTGCCGTTTTTATCAAATCTAGTCCTGCTGATTTTGTCATATTTGGTGTCCAATCTGCTTCTAAAACACCTAATGAGAATGGTGAACCTGAACCAAACGAAAGGAAGCTTTCCTCTTCATACAAAGTTCCTAACATATCAATACCATAAAGTTTACCAGATTTTTCTACCTCTGAATAACCCCCTACGATCATCATACTAATGAAAAAACCCCTTCCTGAGAAGAGAATATTTCGAGTAATACTTGCAATGTATTTAGGTTCTGGAACGATACCTTCTTCTACTTCTTTCAAACGAGATAAAGCTTTTAATTGGTTAATTACGTAAACACAATCGGCTACTCCCCCGGCGATGGTTGCTGCTGTGAAATCATTAATTTGAAATAGCTTCTGAGCTTGTTTAGATGCCACAAAAGTCCCAGCACTTGCTTGTGATTCGGTCCCAATTACTACACCATCCTTAACAATTAATCCAACAGTGGTAGTACCTGATTTTATAGCTTTTTCAAGTGCTTTCTCATCGTAAATGCGTTGGTTTAAATTATCTTTCATCATTTTACTGTAAATTACCTCTTTATAATCAATAACTTTTGATTGATATATTATGTTAAATAAAAATTATTTCTATATTTATTTTTCTTTAATAAAACATAATTTAGTTCGCTTTTTAAAAAAATTTTAAAGATATCCTTTCTTATCAATAATATACTCTAATATTCTCTTTGGTTAATATAAAATGGCAAGAAGTCAAGCTCGTAGCAGAAGAAAATACACAGGTAAAAAATATAAACATTTTAGAAAGAAAAGGAAAAGAGAACTTGCTCGCCCTACGATAGATACAGAAATTGGTAATTATAAAATTAAAAAACAACGTGTTTTAGGTGGAAACACTAAACTCAAGTTATTTTCTACTATGTTTATTAATGTAACTGACCCTAGTACAAATAAAACCTCAAAGGTTAGGATTATAGGATTTGAAAGTAATGCCGCCTCAAAAGATTTAAATAGAAGACACATTTTGACGAAAGGAGCGATTGTTGAGACAGAGTTAGGCAATGCAAAAATCACATCTCGTCCAGGGCAGCATGGAACACTTAACGGGATTTTGATTGCAAGCTAATTCCAAGTGAGTGATAAACCCACTAAGACTTATTCTTGAATTTTAATGTTTTTCACGTTTGCTTTTTTCCCTTCGATAATCTCAGTATTATTACTATGGCAATGGGAACATTGAAATAATTGTAGTCCGGTTAATTGTGCGTCCTTGGTTAAGGTAACCTCTGAATTTTTATTACAATCTCGACATTTTATTTTTCCAGGAAGCATTTTAATTATAAGTTTTGCACCTTCTGCAATTGAACCAGCTGTGGCCATATCAAAGGAGCGTTGGAGAAGTTCTGGTACAATAAGAGTTAATTCTCCAATTTCAAGAATTACTTCTGTTATTTTTTTAGCGTTATATTTTAGAGCAGTAGCTTCGGCCACCTTAAAAATATTATACGCAAATGAAAATTCATGCATGTTTTATCGTCTAATTTTTTGAATGTAATTTTCTTATTTCCTTTGCAACTTCAAGCATTACTTTGGATTTCTTTTTTCCTTTAGCATCAATTACTACTCTTCCAGGATCATCCCACCATGTTCTAGAATACTTATAATGCCTTTCAATTTCAGCTTGATACCCCAGATTACCTGCTGCTTTAGCGATATCGTTTAGAGAAACTCTATCTATAGCAAATTTAAGGGGTAACCTTCTCCCTTTTGAACGGCTTCTCTTTGCATCAAAATATTGTGGCCAAAAAATTAAGAACGGCTTCCGTGCTCTCAAAATTATCCCACTTATTATTTTTTCAATCATTTAATTGAGTTTTGAAAAAAAGATAAGAATAAAAACTCTTTAACCAATATAAAAATTATTGGTTTAGATTATAGAATTCCTTTGAAATAAATTTTAATTAGGAGGATATCTATTTTTATTGTATAATATAAGAGGAAATCTAAATGAATTTAAGAGAATTAGTGGAAAAACAAGCTGAAAAATATAAAGATAGAATATTTTTGTATTGGAAGGATATTACAGTTTCTTATCAAGAACTAAATGAACTTACTAACAAAGTAGCAAATATGCTTTACGAATTGGGAATAAGAAAGGGAGAAAAGGTCAGTGTTTATCTACCTAATATGCCTGAATATGTATATTTATATTTAGGGATTCCTAAATTAGGGGCGGTTACCGGTCCTGTAAATGCTCTGTTTAAAACTCGAGAAGTTAAATTTGTTGTTGGTCATTCAGAAGCCAAAGCTATAATCACAGTACCACAATTCATGGATATAGTTAGTGAAATAAAAGGCGATCTTCCCAATTTAAAATATGTGATAGTTGTTGGAGAACCGGTAGAAAATACACTTAATTTCTGGGAATTAATGGACAAGACTTCAGCTGAAGAACCCCCTAAGGTAGAAATTAAAGAAAAGTCAGATGTTGCCGCAATACTTTACACTTCAGGTACAACAGGTTTCCCAAAGGGCGTATTACAGACTCATTTTAATATACGTCGGAATGCAGAAATGATACAAGAATTCTTACAAGCAAGAGAAGATTTTCGATTTATGCTTATTTTACCATTATTCCATGTCAATGCACAAATTGTAACTGTTATGGCACCTCTTTCGATAGGTGCTAGTTGTATTCTTACACCTGGATTTTCAGCTCAAACTCATTGGGAAACAGTAGCAAAATATAAAGCCTCAACCTTCAGTGCTGTCCCAACGGTACTTTCAATCTTGCTTCGAATGCCACATGAAAATCTGGATCTTTCTTCCTTAAAATTTGTAATTTGCGGAGCAGCTCCCTTACCTGTAGAGGTATTTAGGGAATTTGAAAAGACTTTTAACTGTAAAATTGTTGAAGGTTATGGTCTCACAGAAGGAACCTGTGCCTCTTCGGTAAATCCATTGCCCACAGAAACAGAAGATAGACGTAAGGTGGGAAGTATTGGTATACCCTTACCTGGCAACAAAATGAAAATTGTCGATGAAAATGGTAGAGATGTCCCTCCAAACACCAAAGGTGAGATTGTTGTTAAAGGAGATAACGTAATGAAAGAATATTTTAAAAATCCAGAGGCAAATGCTGAAACACTTAAAGATGGATGGCTATATACAGGAGATATTGGTCACATGGATGAGGATGGCTTTTTCTTTATAACAGATCGCAAAAAAGATATGATAATTCGAGGTGGTGAAAATATTTATCCAAGGGAAATCGAAGAAGTACTCTATTCGCACCCAGCAGTCTCCTTAGCTACTGTTATTGGTGTACGCGATGAGATATATGGAGAACTTCCTAAAGCTTTTATTGTATTAAAAGAAGGTGAATCGATTACTGCTGAAGAAATAGTTGATTACTGCAAAATGAATTTAGCAGATTTTAAAATCCCTAAATATGTGGAATTTAGAGCCAACTTACAAACGACGCCTACAGGAAAAATAATGAAACAACCTCTACGCGAAGAGGAGGAAGCAAAGACGGGTAAAATTTTTAACTCTTAATCTTTTTTAAAATCAAGGGTAAAAATAAAAGGGATTTACTATTTTTTATAGTACAGAAATTAGGTACCAAAATCTATAAAATTTTATCTCTTTCCACGGGAGGGTAGTCTAGATTGGTATGATACTGTAAAATTTTACGTTCTACAGCTTAAAACTTGGCTGGGGGCCAAGTGGTCGGGGGTTCAAATCCCCCCTCTCCCACTCTTTTGTTTTTGACAATTTATCAGTAATCAAAATTTATTCCCCTTTCTCTTGTATAATACTTATCCATAAGTTCTCGGAATTGTCTTTCAAGTTCAGCTATTTCTTTTGGATAGTTTTTGAAAAACCATTTAGGTTTGTTTTGGAGAAATATCCTTTCCCTTAAGACGTCATAATGGGATTTTCCTCTTAGACTCGTGAGTTTTGCTACATCTTCAGATTTTAATTTTCCGTTAGCCACTAATTCCATACGTGTAATGAATTGGTCTTTAAGTTTAATCCTTTTCAGAATTATTGAAATTGCTAACGAAACTTTTTCCATGATTATCTCTATCTTAGAATGGTCTACAAGCTGAAGTTCATCTATTTGAAGTAGAAAGGCTTTAATTTTTCTTAAAAGCGAGTTCTTGTTATAATAACTAATAAAATCTTTAGGATTTATAACCTTTGATAAGTATTTGACAATCTTATCTCTAATATCACGATTTATACCTAAACTAGTCATTTCTTTTTCAAGTTTATCTAAAAACTTTCTCATTAAGTACTGCTTGAATTTTATAACGATTGCTTCAGTTTCCTTTTGATCCGAACATATTTCGATTACTTCACCTTTAGGAGTAGAATAGGTAAATCCAAAACCTTCTGGGCCTAATCCCCCAAAAATTACCATTGATAGACTGTAGAAATTATAATTATCTTTATCCAAGATCTTTTCTTTATTTTTTATGATATTTTGTGGGTACACAAGATGTTTTTCATGATATATTCGTAAAATATTGTTTTCATTAGGACTATATATATAACGAGGATTAAATTCTAAAAATATCATGTCCTCATTTGATCCACCTAATTTTTGTTTAATTTCAACTTTTTCTATAAAATCTTCTACATTTCCTAAATTCCGAACAACTAAATCATAAATTACATACCCATCCGTCCAGTTTCTTAAAGAATTTGGTTCCATTATAAATCTGTGAGCACGAGGATTTTTCAACATATCCTTTATCCATTTCACATAATCATAAGACATTACTTTACAGACGTAAAAAATTAATGAATCCGATACAGTCCCAAATAAATCTTTTAAATTAACAGCAAGCAGTTTATCATTTTCTTTTATATTTTGTATTATTTTTAACTCATCTGCTGTAAAATTTCTCTCAAATAAGTTGAATTTGTTAAAAAATCTAACAAGTTCAACAATTCTCCCCCTCAATCCTTTATTAAGACCATCTAGATGTAATTCACTGATGATTCCCTGAACATCAATATTAGAAGCATCAAGAAAAATTCCTAATTTATCAGAATAATTAATAAGCTGAGCAACATCCTCTTTCCCCTTAATAAAGTTGTTTTTCATCGATTTAAGATGTCTTGATATTGCGCTATAATAAGCTTTTTCGAGATCTACTCTGAAATTATTGTAATTTTTCGAATTTGGTATGTTAGTTGGATCGTCTTTTGTTAATTGATCAACTGTCTTTATAAATTTAGAGACATCCCCTGATTTTAATGTCTGGATAAGGGCTTGAAATTGTGACAAGTGCATGGTTATAGGTAATGGGGAATTTTTGAAATAATTGATCTAGAAGTGTTGATGATCATTATTTAATTTGATTAAAATAAACATCTCCTAATTCTTATAAGTTTTTAAGGATTGTTGATCTTCTTTTTATTTAAAAATTAATTAAAATTAACTTGTGATTTAGAATGAGTGAGATACAAGAAACAGATAAAACAATGCGAGTTATCGCAATAGTTGGAGGGTTTGTAGCTATCATAGAATCTATATTGGATTTAGCAGGACAAGGTTTAATGGATTATGGATTTGGTATACTAACTGGAATTCTTGGATTAATTTTTGCAATTTTAGCTATATTTTTAGGAATAAAACCAATTCATTATACTCCCGTATTTCTATTTATTTTAGGAATTGCTTTAATGATTTTAGGGATTTTAATTGGGGGAATAATCATACTACTTGCAGGTTTTATAGGGGCCATAAGTTAAGCCTCATTTATTAACTCTTATTAATTCTTTTTTTTTTAGTTTTTTAAAACAAAGCTTTGCGAATGTTAGAATAGAAATCTCAAGATCTATACCCCCTACTCCTTTAATACCAAAAGAAATATTTAAGAAATAAAATAATAATAAACAAATAAAATCAAATTAGAATGAGTGAAATGGTTGAAAAATATAAAATAACCACTTGTGGATTAAGTTGTGATCTTTGTGATGCTAATACGACGAAACTTCAAGATAATGCAAAATATTTTTTAAAAGTGCTTAGAGATCCTATGTTTAGTGGAATCATATCCATGATGAATCCTAAATCAAGCTTTACCAAAGAGAATATTACGATATTCAATAACATGCTTAAAGAACTCGGAAGTTTCCCGCCTTGTCCAGGATGTGATAAGAATGAGCAATGTAGTATAAACATATGTGCTAAAGAGAAAAAGGTTGAAACTTGCGCTATATGTGAGAATTTTGATGTAAAAAAAGGTATTTGCATCGCTCCTCCGGTCCCTCAAAAATCATCGTTTACACCTCCCGCACCTATATATTTTGAATTTTTAAGTAAAAGATATCAAAATAGGAACGTAAAAAATTTACAAGCGATTGCTAAAGGAAATTTAAAAGATGTCCAATTATGGATTGAAAATATGATAAAAGAATGTAAAACGAGTAGAGAGTTAATTGATCCCTCTGTCAATTTGTTTGAAATGATGAAGAAATAAGTAATAAGATAAGAATTTATATTGAATGATAAAGTTGTACTTAAGATAATGCTAGAGCTAAAAGAAGTGCGCCTTGAATTTCAGATAATGCACCTACTCTTGATGTGTCTATGATTGTTTTTTCCATATTCATATATATAGCACCATATGCTTTTCCTCCACCTAAATGAACTAATGTTCTATAGATTAAATTCCCTGAAATTCCATCTGGGGCAATAATTAAGTTCGATTTATTTTTTACGGCGTTTTCAATCAAAATTTCATCATGATTTATAACTAAATCGGGATATCGCTCTTTCATAACCTCAACAGTTTTTTCTCCAATCCTGATTGATAAATCAATGTTATTATTTCTTCCTATATCCCCATATCGACCCCCACTTAAGACACTAACAATGGGTTTGATATTTAGTGATTCTAATTCTTCTTTTGCGTTTTCTAAAAATTCAATTTTATCTTCATAATTATTACATTCATCTATTCCCACAGGTCCATAAAAAAACTGATGACCATCAATCGTTTCAAGCAGAGCTAACCTATTGATTAGATCTACCTTTAAAATTTTCTTTAAATTTTCTAGAAATTTACTTGAGCTTAAGGAACCTCGAATCACGCTATTAATTGTTTCATTTTTAAGGAATTCAAAAATTTCCTTCTCCGGTATTTCGGAATGGATTAAAAATATACTAGACAGACATTTTGGAGTAATTTGTTCACGTATATGATTTAAAGATTCTTCACTGCCAAAAATATAAATCTTTGATGAGTATTTTTCCAAGAAATTAAGAATTGCTAATAAAATTTTCCGGTTATGAAATTTAGATGTTCCAATACCGATTCCTAATTTCCCCCTTTTCCCTTTTGCCATTAACTCAAATTTCTGCAAAATCGTCATAAGATTAAATTGAATTTAAAATTTATATTCTCCTTTAAAATACAATATAAAACATATAAGCTAAAATTATTGTTACTGTATCGTAAATCCCGTGCGTTACAACAACCGCAATCAAATTTTCATTTCTCCAGTGATAGAGAACCCCGAGCATTAATGATATTGCGAAGTAAGGGAGGAAAGACAAAAGAAAAGAAATTATAAAGAGAATTGGTGATTCTAAGGCATAAAACAAGATTCCAATTAAATGAATCATTGCAAATATAAAAGCAGTAATGATAATCCCCCATTTATTACCTAAACTCCGTACTAAACCTTTTTGCATAAATCCTCTGAATAAAATCTCTTCTGAGGTTCCTATAATAGTTATCAGGACAATAGAAAAAACAATTAAACTTGGTATATCCGTCGGTAAAATAGTACCTATTAATTCCCCGTTATCTTGAATTATTTCAACTTGAAAAAGCATCTCTAAAATTACCTCAATAAAAATTGAAACCGCTACTACTAGAAATACTCCTATCACAGCAAAACTTAATCCAATTAAAATTTCTTTTAAGACTCTGCTTCTATCATAACCTCTTGAAGTAAATCCTAAAAGGATTAAACTGTTTTTAACAGTTGGATTCTCGAGATATTTACGTGAATACATCACTGGAATAATTATAAAAATTAATTCAAATATCGAAATTATGGAAATAAAATATGAATTTGAGAATAACTCATAAATTCTATCAAGATTAAAGTTAAAAAAAGCTATAAAGGCCAAAAATCCTCCAAGCACAAAATTCATTAATAAAAAAGCACCTAGGGGTAATCCTATCGAAATAGATGTTCCCCATAATTTATGTTCTTTATTGTTAATTAATTCTTCATCAGTAATTTTCGGAGGACCATAATAAACATGAGGTTGTTGATATTGTGGATACAACTCCTGGGATTTATAAGGATTTTGGCTTTGACTAGTTGGTAGCTTTTTATGTTCCTTAATATACTTAATATTTGTACCACACTTCGTACAAAATTTAAAATTTTTAATTTTTGGGAGACTGTGTCCACATATGGGACAAAACTCCCAATCTAATTTAACAGATTCCTGATCTTTATCAATATTGTGAAGTTCTTTATCATTCATTCCTAAAATAAAAAAAGGTTTCTAAATACTAAAAGATTTACATTTCAAGTTAATTGAGTAGGCTCATTCCAAAATTTATCATACATAGTTTCTTACAAATCTTAAAATATTATTAGCTTGAGCTTGATAATATTCTTTTAAGGTTATTGGATAAAAACTAAACCTCCTCCTTTCTTCGACTTCTAATTTAAATTTTATAGAAGGCATCCAGAAGGTTTTATTAAAATGTTGGTAATCGATCATTACCATTGAAGGAAAAGTGCCCTTTTCTTTAGCGGTGATTTTCAATTTAATTTTTCTTCTCTCACTTGCTTTTAATCTTTTGATTTTTGTAAATTCTAATTTATTCTGAAATGAATCTGAAATGAAAAAATAAATTTTAATATTAGTAATATCAGTTATATTAGGATTTTCAATAATTAGAGTTAAAGTCTCCGGATTGTTAACTCTTAATTTTTGATCAGGGATTTTAATATCAATGAAAAGTGGATAAGGTAAGATTTCTTCATTTAGTGTGAAACTTAAATCAATAAGTTTTTGTAGGTTAGGCTTAATTTCTGAGATAAACTGATTACGTTGCTCTTCTAGAGATAAGACTTTTTTGTTCCTTATGTATTCGAAATCCTTAAGCATTCGATTAATATACTTTAAGATATGCTTATCAAATTCAGTGTGTTTACCGGAAATAATAGATATTAGTTCTCTATAATATTCAGACTCTAGATTTCTAAGGAGTGGCTTTGTAAATAGATTATTGACGAAATTTTTTAGTACCTCATCCATTTCAATCAAATCATCGTGTTCTATTTTGAATTTATCAATGAGATTTCCATTATATATATTTTTTTGCATAAGATGACTTAAAGTGTCTATCGCTTCAAGAGTTTCGTAATTATAAGATTCTAAAGCCTTATTAACCATTGATCCTAAAACTTGATCGAACATTTCAGCATTTTTATTTTTATATGTGATAAATTCTTCACGATAAGAGCTTAGATATTTAATAATTCTTCCAGAATGTAATTTTAAAAGACCATTTTGATACTTTTGGTATTTTTCAGAAAGATTATTAATCCAATTCCTTACACGATTTACTTCATTAAGATTTTCATCAGTTGTTACTATTTGTTCTTCATTAAAAGGTGGTTTTGATAAAAAGGGATCATCTACACGAATATTTTCTAGGACCATACATGTATCTCGCTCTAATTGAATGATATCTTCTATTTGTTTGTGTAAATTGTATATATGAATGTTTATTTTAGGGATATTTTCTAATTCTTTTAGTAAATCTTCGAGTTTATTTGAATAGAGTTTTGGATTTTTATCTAAAATGTTTTTTATTATAATAGTGAATTTTACTAATATTGAATAGAACTTACGTGTTTTATAGAGGTGAGGGTCGTCATTATCCAACATAGTAATGTTGCAGTAATCTACAACATTTTGATAATTGTTTTCAGCAAGTTTGTAAAATCTACAACATTTAGAATATACTGTAGAATTTTTAGCTAGATAGCTATAGTATAATCCTAATAGTGATTTATTAATTATATAAGCCTTATCTCTGAATTCAAGATACCTCTTTTTAGAGGAATCCTCATTTAAGTAATTAAGTAAGAATCTATCTATTATTATCTCAAAATTTCCAGAAGCGCGAATTAAATAAAATAATTTTACAGGATCAACATTAATTAAGTCTAATTTAGTTATTATTAAATGCCGATATTCCTCATAACTTATCTTAATCTCACTAAAATAAGACTCAATTAATATTTTTCTTCTCAAAATCTCTTTAGGATTAACCTTCTTTGATTTATATAACGAGGAGATCTTCAGGATATCTGACATGTAATATTTTAAGGTGTAAAAAGATTCCATATATAAATTTTTTGCACCACAATAAGGACACTGAACAATAGATCCTTTTAAAATTGGCAAACTGTTGCCACATTTTTTACATGGTAAATGAGCTATCAATTTAAGTGTCCTTTCAAATTTTAAGATCTAATGAAAAGTATTCTTATACCATTATAAATTTATGCTAGATTATTAAAATTTTATCACATCAATACATAATATCATGATATTTTGATATATTATTTGGAAACTAGAGATTGAAAGATTTAATGAGAAAAATAACAAAAAAGGCAATTCTCTTTTAATTCGATTGGATTCACAAAACCAAAACGCTCAAATTGTATAGTTTTATTCATAGGGATTTTTAACAGATTAATTTCTCCTAAACCGTTTGATATAGAACCATCGGGTCTAACAATAGAAACTTTAATATTCTCATCCTTAGGTAACCATTGAATTATTGAATATTGCCTATTTAGTTCCTTACTATGAAAAGATGTTTGAATAAGTTTCTTGTTCAAATCAATAGATAAAATTTGGATATTTATTAAATCTTTTAACCGTATAATTTGGTCTTTGTTCAGTTTTTCACTATCTGAAGAGGAAATGAACAATTTCAGTTGTTTATTTTTTAGATCGCATCTAATTTTTCTTATCCCTCTTTGTGGATTTGAAGGGTGGAGTAAAGGTTTGGCAATATATTCCCCAGAAGGAACGTCTTTTACTACAACGGATATTGGATCTTCTACGAAAAAGTATCTATCAGAGATTTCATCAATGAGATCCTGATTTATTGAATATAACCAGTTAACTGAAAAATTTATTCCTGTTTGGGACATACCGAGATTTAACAACGTTTCTCTTAAAGCCTCTGGTTTTATCCCGCGTTTTTTGAGAGATTGTAAACTCCAGGTTCTTGGATCATCCCATCCTTGGTATATTCCCTTTTGAATATTATTACGAGCGTCAGTTTTACTTAACTTCAAATTAGCAAAATTCAATCTGCCATAATATAATAATTGAGCCTTTTTCCAACCAAAATGATCCCAGATAAATTCTTCAATAATCCCTTCTTTTACTAGATCTATCCCTCTAAGTATGTGGGTAGCTCCTATTAAATGATCATCAATCGCCCATGAAAATTCGAGCATTGGCCATACTATGTATTTTGTGCCAACTTTAGGATGTTCTGCTTCTGATATTCTCATAATAATTTGATCTCTCAAAGCAGGATCTTTTTGATCCATCCCAGTTTTTAATCTTACCACGACCTCTCCTTCATGATATTGCCCATTAAGCATAGCCTGCCATTCACCAAGATTCTTCTCTATTGTATGTTGTCTGTGAGGGCAATTTTTACCTGGTTTTTTATAATTTTCCCGAAATTCATTAGCAGTGCAAAAACATACATATGCCATATTATCATTAATTAATTTTTCACAATATTCATAAGAGGTTTCTAATCGATCACTTTTATAGAGGATTTTAGAAATTTTGACACCAAGCCAATCTAATCCTTCTTTTATCAAATCATATGCTTCTGGTAAAACATACTTAGCTTTAGGACTATTCCTTAAAGATTTAGGACTCCCAATTGTATCATCATAAAAAAGTATCAGTTCTCCATTATATCTTTTTGCATATTCATCATTTAAGACAATCATTCTTGCATTTCCTATATGTAATGCACCACTAGGGTAAGGGGCTAAGCGCATTACTATTTTTTCATACTTTTCTAGTTCAGGTAAAGGGGGCAAAATTTTCTCTTCTGCTTTTGATACTTTTTTTTCTAATGCATTGGGATCAAGTTCCATAAGTTTCTTTTTTTGTTCTTCAATAGGTAGGTTTTTAATTTTTTCCAGAATTTGATCTAACAAGGGTATAATTTCTTTAACTTGAGAACGTAAATCTGGTCTTTCAGCCATCAATTTTCCCATAACTGCTTTCTTATTGGGAATTCCACCAAATTCTATAGCATTTTTTAATCCGATAATCCAAAGGGTTTTTCTTATCTCTTTTTCATCCATGAGAACTTATATTTTAGAAAAAACAATATTAATTCTAATTTTTTGTATATTTAACTATAAAGAACGATTAAATAAGTATTATAGAGAATTATTAATAATTAAGAATTATAAATAGATCCTTAATATGGTCCGGTAGTCCAGCTTGGATAGGGCGCTGGCTTGCGGAGCCAGATATCGAGGGTTCAAATCCCCCCCGGACCATTCTAACTTGTTTATCAGTCCAAATAATCTAAAATTTCAGAAATATTACCAATTCTTATTAATTCTGGTATGTCTAGCTCTCTTTCAAAAGGAAATTTATATTTTCTTTCGCAGAGAATGGTTTGCATACCTGCTCTATCAGCCCCTACAACATCAGCATATTCATCTCCACATACAAGACATTCATTATTTACTGTCAACCCCATTTTTTCGAGGGTATAAAAAAAGATCTCTGGATCAGGTTTTCTTTTCCCAAATTCAGCAGAAGTTACAACAGCATCGAAGTATGTAAAAAGATCATATTCTTTTAATGAATTTTCAACCATTGTATGGCTGGGATGATTAGATAAAACTGCTAGCTTAATATCTTCATATTTTGACAATATTTCTAATGTTTCTCTCGTATTAGGAAAGGGCTTCCATTCTTCTTGCTCAAAAGAATGATAAATTTCAGCTAATGTATGATATGTATCTTCATGTAGGTGATCAATTTTATTAACCAAATTCTCTTCTTGTAGCGATTCTAGCACCTCTTTATAAATTAAGGCAGTTGGAAATTCTTTCTTAGTTTTTCTACTCTCTCTCCAGTATTGTTCTCGTTTCTTAGAAAATTCCTTTACAAACAATTCATCTGATATTTTATAATTCCAAACTTGCTTTTCTTTCAACAATTCAATGGATTTCAATAAGCCATTTTTAAAACATTCAATATATCGTTCCACAGAGGGATTGTCAAAATAAAATAATGTAAAACCAAAGTCAAAAATAATTCCTTTAATCGACATTATGTTAATTATATTAAAAATCGAATCTCAATTTTAATTTATCTGAATTAAATTGTAAATGTTGTACCTTTCGTTTCTGTTAAATACTTAATAAAAAACAAATTATTAACTATGAGATTAAATAGTAATGAGAAAAGCAATGTCAATTGATAAATGGCTCTCTACGAAAGATTCAAAAGAAGAAAAATTGAGAAGAGAAAAAGCTTATAAAAGCCTTTCTGAGGATGAAGTTAAAGAACTTAAGAAAAAAAAAATTCGTAGTATTGGTGAGAAGGGGGATCAAAAATCAACAGAAGCATTGGAAAGTGATAAATTCTTACAAAAAGTCATTGAATTCAAAGAATGGCTTAACCAGAGAACATATTTAAAAGGTGACATTGAAAAAATTGAAACTTGGATAACAAATTTGTATTCAAGTATTGAATATGAAGCTGAACTTAGAGCTAAATCTATTAATATTAGTGATAAGAAGAGTTTAATGGAAGAATACAAAAAAATTCCCCCAAAATTTTTAGATGAAAAAATTCGTATTGCCCTTAATAAAAAAATACATGGAACAACAAGAACTAATTCAGACAATTATTATTTAAGAAAATTAAAAGGCAATATCAAAGAGAGGTTAATTGAATCAAAATATTATGAGATTTTGGATAAAATATTAAACTTATTTTAAACCTTCAAGTAAAATTCAAAATAGTTTAAATTTCATACATTTTTATATTTTTTATATTATTAATTACACCTTTTTGAAATATATGTGGCTAATTTGCCCTATCGCTGGCGTAGGAAAAAGATTGCAGCCATTTACTTATTCTAAACCTAAGGCTTTTCTTAAAATAGCAGGGAAACGGTTAATTGATCATATACTAATTAAGTTGAAGAATTCTTTTCCAGAAGGAACTGATATTTGTTTTATTGTTGGATATAAAAAAAGACTAATAACAGAATACCTTAAAAAAATACATTCAGATTATTTCAATCTCCATTTTATTGAACAAAAACCTCTTGGATATGAGGCAGATGCACCCTTCTTTAGTGGTCTTGGGGATGCAATATTATTAGCAAGAGATTTCGCAAAAAATGATGACTGCTTCATATTTCTTAGTGATCGGCTACCTATGGAAGATTATTCTCAAATCTTATTAAATTTTCATCAAGATATATGTGATGGAATAATAAATGTGAGACAAGTGGATAATCCCGAGTATTACGGTGTTATTGAATCAGATAAAAGTGGGATTGTTAGAAATATTGTTGAAAAACCCAAAAAGCCTAAATCTAATTATGCCGTATCTGGAGCTTATCTTTTTGGAATAAGTTGCACTCCACGATTATTTGAATTATTAGAGACCCAAAGCAAAATTCCTTTAGAAAATGGTCAAGAACATACAATTACACCAATTATTCAACAACTCATTGAAGAGGGATTTAAATTTAAGATCAATGAAATGAAAAGAGAGATATTAGATTTTGGAAGGCCGGAAAGTCTATTAGCAGGAAATAGACTTTTACTTTCCGAGATAAAAATACATGATCCAATATATGAAAAACTAATACAATCTGGAAGTATAATTGATACTAAAATTGTCCCTCCTGTATTCATTGGAAAAGGCACAAAATTATCAGATTCAGTTATCGGTCCCAATGTATCAATTGGAGATAATGTAATTTTGAAAAAATGTATCTTATCAGATTGTGTTATTGGTGATGGTGCTAACTTAAGAAAAATTATTTCTTCAGAGAGTATTATTGGTGATTATTCTATTTTAGAAGATTTAATTAAAAAAAGCATTACCATTGGAGATTCTTCATTTATTACTACTTCCAAGTTATAAGCTCTTTAAAAAAAAGAAATTAAGTTAATAAATTTGAATTCAATTTAATTTTGGTCTTTTATCTTGCCAAGGTGCTATTTCTTCAAAAGCATTCGAAGCTTGAAGAACTGTTTTATCGTTATAACGCTTACCGACAATCTGCATTCCAATTGGTAATCCAGATTTAGTCCAACCTGATGGGATTGAGGCAGCAGGTAGACCAGCCATGTTAAATGGGTATGTGAATGTCATCCAAGTCATAATACTCAAAGTTTTTTTACCTATTGTTGGAAAAGTTGTCCCTGTATCTAACCATCCTGGCTTAAAAGCAGGACATGGAATAGTTGGAGTAACCAGAAGATCATATTCCATAAAAAATCGGGATAGTATATCATTCAGTTGTTTTCTTTTTTCTCTTGCTTTTCCAAAATTCATAGCGCTATTATCTAACCCTAATTTTATAGTAGCAATTAAATCTGGGCTGAGATCCTCAAGTCTATTCTTAAAGTCTTTTTGAAAGTCATATGCATAACCTACGCTAACCTGGGTTTTAAACGCTGATTCAGGATTTCTTATTTTAATGTTTGCTTCTTCTACTTCCCATTCAAATTGTTCAAACATATGAACTTGATCGAGAACATTATTTTTGATTTCTTCATCTAGTATTTTTCCGAATCCTAATGTGGTTGAATAACCTATTTTCAAATTTCTAGGTTTTTCATTTAAGATTTCAAAATAATCAATATCATCATCTGGGAATGAATTAGGATCCCCGGGATGATATCCCTTCATGGCATTCAGCATTAAAGCAGCATCTTTTACATAACGGACAATGGGTCCATAGTGATCCATCGTTAGAAAATTTATACCAATACGGGGATGACTTGGAATGCGCCCAAAAGTAGGTTTTAACCCGTAGACACCACAGCAGCTACTGGGAACTCTTATTGAACCTCCACCATCAGAACCCAAAGCTAGGGGTCCTAAGCCAGCAGCAACAGATGAAGCAGCACCTCCACTAGAACCTCCTGAGTTCATCTCTATATTCCATGGGTTTTTTGTTTCTCCAAAGAGTTTATTGTTAGTTAATGCGATATGACCAAATTCAGGTGTATTTGTCTTACCAAGCATAACACATCCAGAATCTATCAACCTTTGGACTGTAACATCGTTTTGTTCAGGTATGAAATTTTCATATAATTTCGAACCATATGTTGTTAGAATGCCCTTAGTCTGCATTAAATCTTTAATTGAGGTAGGGATTCCATTTAGTAATCCTAATTTCTTACCTTTTTTTACTGAATCATCAGCTTTTTCTGCCATTTCTCTTGCAAGATCGAATGTTGTTGTACAATATGCATTCAATATTGGGTTAATCTTTTCGATTCTTTCGATTATTGTTTCGGTGATTTCAAGGGAGGTTAATTCTTGTGTTTTAATTCTTTCTATCATTACATAAGCAGGCATATAGCAAATATCTTCTTTATTCATTGTTTTCTACACTTTATTTTTATTAGATCTAAATCAGTTGAGAAAAAATATAAATCTTGCTTTGTTTATGAAAATATTCTAATTAACACAATAAAGACACTTTTGTCATGCGAGGGATTTTTTTCGATCTTTTTGGCACTTTATTGATATACACTAATAGCCGGAAAGCCTGGGAAGATTGGTTGTTAGTTCTGTATGAAAACTTCAAGAAGTTTGGTTTGAATGAAATAAAAAAATCTTTCGCTATGAAATGTAATGGTTTTATGAAAAAACCTATACCAAATTATAATAAACTAAATTTAACTATTTTTGAACAAAGAATTTATACTTTTAGTATTGAATTAAATTTAGAAATAGAACTTGAAGAAATAAGAAGAATTGCAAATGATGCTGTAAATGCTTGGCAAAAATACGTGCCATTAGATCCAGATGCAATCCCTATGTTAAACACTCTAAAAAAGAGTAAAACTCTTGCATTAGTATCCAATTTTGATCACCCTCCTCATATTTATTCCATATTATCTAGCCTTAAACTTAAACATTTTTTCGATTCCATCATAATTTCTAGTGAAGTTGGTATTAAAAAACCAGATCCATTGATCTTCTCATTTGCTCTCGAACAAACTAATTTAAAACCTTATGAAGTTTGTTATGTTGGAGATACGAAAGATGATATGACAGCAGCGATGAATGCAAAAATACATCCTATTTTAATTCGACGTATAATAAATCCTGAAGATGAATTATTGTATGATTATAGCACTGAGAAATCATTAATAAATGAGAAGATCTTAGATATAGCCTCCAAGAATGTTAAAATAATTGAAAATTTAAGGGAGTTAACTAAGTTGATCTAAGAATTAAAGAGTTTCTTTGCCATATTGGTTGAACTATTATATATAATCTTGGTTTGAACCATTTCTTGAGGGTAATATTTTATTCCGGGAGGATATGAACTATCTTTCCACCCTCCTAATGCTGTACTAATAGTAGCTTGCATAGGTTCTGAATTTATATATAAACTCCCTGCTTGTAATTCTCTAGAAAATTTTTCTATATGCTCAGGAGGGGTATATACAACAGCTCTCATACCATAATTGGAATGATTCGCAAGAAAAATTGTATCTTCGAGACTATTGGCTTTTGTAATACTCCTGACAGGCCCAAAAGCTTCTTCACGCCATAAGAAGGGGGCTTTATTAAAATCAAGGATGTTTTCTCTTGGAATTTCAACCAATGTTGGTTTGTAAAAGAGACCATAACTTTTTCCTGTATCAATCTTTTCAGCCCCACATAATATTTTTACTCCTTTATGTTCTTGGGCTTCATTAACCATTAGTTCCATCATCATCAAAATTCGACGCGATCCGAGAGGTCCCAAGTCAGTTTCAGGGTCTCGGGGATCACCCATCTTCAATTTTTCTATCTCTTTTTGCAGTAATTCAATGTACTCATCATAGATATCCTCATGAACTATTATTCTTTTCATAGAAAAGCATTGTTGTCCTGAATTTGTATAGGAAGCGATAATATTCCATTTAGCTACTAACTCTAAATTGACACCAGGCATAACAATTCCAGCATCATTGCCTGCGCATTCGAATACGAAATTTTTAAAAGGTTGAGTTATCATATTAACGCCTAGATATTTTTGAATATTTTTTTTTAAGAAATCTGAGTAATCTATTAAAATTTGCTTTGCTGTGTGTGAAGCTGCTACACAAACGATGTTTTTAACTAAATTTGATTCAATAAATACTCTTGTAGCAAAATCACCCGGACTTATGACTAGATCATAAGCATCATTAAAAGGAAAATCGCTTTCATTAATTCGGTCTATGCAATATTTCATCGTTAAAGGACATGCTGTAGAGGGTTTTATTATTGCAGGATTTCCAGTTAAAAAACTTGCTCCCCAAAAGTACATAGGTAAACTCATGGGAGTGTTCCGAGGTGTTATTCCAATGGTTAATCCCATTGGTTGCTTTTTTATTACAGATGTTTTATTTCGATCAAGATCTGGAATTATTTCATCATTAAGAGGAAATACTCCACTTTCAAGCAACCAATCAATATTGTTATATGCCTTTGTTATCATTTGGAATTCCCATTCAGAATATTTAATGGGAAGACCTCCTTCTCTAACTATAATTTCTTTGATTTTTTCCTTGTCTTTAAGTAAAACATTGGCTATATCTTTTATGGTATCAAGCCTTTCATCGAGAGACGTGTTTAAGAGTTTATATTCCCATTGAGATGTCCTTTTTATCTTTTCTTTTATTGTTTCCTCTGTGTCTGCTTCAAGAGAATCTATTAATTCTCCAGTATACTTATCTAAAATATCTAACTTCATTATTACCAATTTTTTTTTGATTTAATTGGATTCTGAATAATTCTTATACCAATTTATAGTTTCTTCCAATCCTTCCCTTAAGGGCGTGATTTTATAGTTTAATTTTTTAACAGCTTTTTCTGATGAATAAGACCGATGATATTTTATCGCATTTAATGCATCCCGAGTTAGGAAGGGTGTTTTTTTAGTGATTCTTGCTTTAATTTCCAATAACCAAGCGTATACTTTAGCAATCCACATCGGAATTTTCTTAACCTTTTTGTCTCTAGCAATTTTAGCAATTAGATTAAGATATTCTACAAATTTTACATTTTCTCCCCCAAGAATAAAATCCTCTCCGTATAGCTCTTCATTGTTAACTACGTTTACTAAACAGTCAACAACATCATTTAAATATGAGAAACATGCTATAGATTCTCCTTTACCAGGACAAAGACCTAAGGGGAGAATTTTTCCCCTCATTATATCATAAAGCATTCGACCAAAAATATTAAAGTCTCCTGGACCATATACTATTCCTGGATAAAAAGATGTTACTTTTAATCCTTTGGGTATATATTCTTTTACTAACCTTTTCGCTTCACATTTGGATCTTTCATATTCCATACAAAAATTTTCATTTTCGTAAGATTCATCAACCGGTTCTGAAGAAGTTGGTCCTAAAGCTGTAAAAGAACTTATGTAAAACATTTTAATTTCTTGTTCGAGGGCAATATTTAACATATTTTCAGTTCCTTTGACATTAATATCATAGTAGATTGATTTATTCTTTGCCCATATCCCTGTATACGCTGCGAGATGATAGATTGTTTCAACTCCATTTACAACACCGTTTAAACTATCTTTATCTCGAACATCGCCTATAACAAACTCAACATTATTAAGTCCTTCAAAGGGGGTAATATCACTTGTCTCTCTAACAAGCAATTTCAACTTATGACCTAATTCATGAAGTCTTTTTACCAGGGCTGTTCCTATGAAGCCGGTACCCCCTGTTATTAATACAGAAACCATAATTTAAATTCCAAAATATCGAATAAAAATTATGTATGTAAGAGTTACATTCAATGTTAAATCTTGCGGAATTCGAAATATTAATTCTTCAACAAATGACTAATCTTTTTTGGCTAATCGAAAAACTTATTTTCTTCTTTTCTTTACCTATTATAATTTGTTTTAAATTTAGTTTATCTGAGGATATTACTTTTTGAAAAATCAGAATTTCCATTCTCAAAGTTTTACAAATGGATCAGAGTTTATCTTCGAAAAGGATGACTTTTTAAAAGCTAGACGCAAGGGAGTAAGACGTTGGGTAATAAAGCATATTTTATATAAGTCGAATAAATATTTAATGGCTTTATTTTTCACTTTAATTATTTTAACATCGTTTTTTGGTTCGTACATTTCTATTGTATTCGGAAAGGCGATTGATGCTTTCAAGCCAGGTGGCCCCTCTGACCAAGTAGTTGGCTATACATTTCTAGTATTATTTATTGGATTGGGAACTCCATTTGCGGGATTATTAGCAAGAACGTTTCGGGAAATCGTTGCACAAAGAATAGAGAGAGATGTACGCAGAGAATTTTATTTAAGTTTATTAGGTAAAAGCCAATCATTTCATGATAATCAAAGAATAGGAGACATAATGGCAAGAGCAACGAACGATGTAAGATTTCTAAATTTTTTAATATCACCAGCGTTAGCTATGATTTTGGATGCAGCCATTAATCTAATTATGCCAACTTTATTAATAGGGATCGAATATAGACTTGAATTAATGTTAATCCCAATCACATTTAGTGTTATATTCATTCTTTATCTGAGAAAATTTCTTCAGAAGTTAGCACCCCCAACAATAGCCCGGAGAATTGCCTTTGGTTTCATGAATACTATTTTAAATGAATCTCTAAGTGGTATCGAAGTGGTAAAATCTATGGCTCAGGAAGAAGATAGTGTTGAAAAATATAAAGATAGTGCTCTAAGTTATCGAGATGCAGGTATTGAACAAGGAGATATACAAGCAAAATATCTTCCAATCTTATTTCTTTCAGTTACCGTTACTCTAGGATTAACAATAAGTATATTTTATGATAGAGAGATAATGCCTATTGGTAATATTGTTGGGTTAGTAGGATTATTATTACGATTACGATTTCCAGTTAATGCTTCAATAAGGTCATTTCTAATGGCAAAAGAAGCGATGGTTGGTGCAGACAGACTATTAGAAATAATGAATAAGAAATCAGAAATTTATGATCCTGATGATGCGATATCTAAAGAAATAGGAGGGACGATAAAATTTGAAGATGTTACATTCTCTTACCCCGGTACTCAAAATAATGTATTAAAAAATATTAATTTTGAAGTTTCAGAAGGACAGACTGTGGCAATAGTAGGAACTACCGGATCCGGTAAAACTACCCTTACTAAATTGATTTCTCGCCTTTATGATGTTGATAGCGGTCGAATTTTAGTAGATGGAATTGATATTAGAAACTATTCTTTGCAATCTCTTCGCGACCAAATCGCTTACATTGAACAAGATATTTTTATCTTTTCTGATTCACTTTTTGACAACATCTCGTTTGGAAGAGAAACATCCGAGGAACAAGTAATAGCTGTTGCTCGAGAAGCACAGGCTCACCAATTTATAAAAGATTTGCCAGACATGTATGAAACAGAAGTAGGAGAAAGAGGTGTACAACTAAGTGGGGGAGAACGTCAACGAGTTGCGATTGCTCGTGCTTTTCTTACAGAACCAAAAATTTTAATTTTAGATGATTCAAGCTCCGCAATAGACTCAGAAACTGAAGAAAGAATTCAGAAGGCGATTTTCAAGATTTTAAAGGGAAGAACTACCTTTATTATAACACATAGACTTTCTCAGATTAGATGGGCGGACTTAATACTAGTTTTAAACCAAGGAGAAATTGTTAATCAAGGATCACATGAGTATTTACTACATAATTCAAAAGAATATCAAAAAATCTTCATTAAGCGTTTTGATAAATCATTAAATGAACTCTTAGGAGGGGATTAATTAAAAATGGCTGGAAGAATAGGAGGAGGAATGGGAGGAAGAGGGGGAGGAAGAATGGGATATTTTGGATTAGATGAAGAAGGGTATGATAGAATCTATTCAGATAGAGAATTAGTTTCAAGAGTTGTAAAATTATTTAAACCTTATAAACGTTCAATGATAATTGTAATTATCTTCTTAGTCCTCTCATCATTTACTTATGGATTAACTCCTTTTTTTATGACTCTGATCATTAGTAACCTTGAATTACATTCAGATCCCTTCATTTTAGTTATGTTTATTTTCTCCACCTTTATCATAAATTCATTAGGTTACTTTTTTAACTATGTAAACAGGCGAACTGCAAATTGTATGGTTTATGGTGTATGTTACAATTTACGTAGGCAAACAAATTTGAGAGTTCTCGAACAGGATCTCTCTTTTTTTGATAAATATCCAACAGGGAGAATAGTAAGTAGAATAAATTCAGATGGGCAGAAGTTTGGAGGTTCTATTACCATGTTTACGGAATTAATTGCCTCATTTTTAATGTTAATAATTGTAATTATCCCTATGATCTTCATAAGTCCCATATTAACAGGAATATTTATGATAATGGTTCCCATTGTATTTGCGTTCACACTCTCTTTTCGCAAGGTTTCAAGAAAGAAATCTATGTATGGTCAACGCTCTCTAGCACAAGTGAATGCATTTGTACAGGAATCAATGGCAGGAATTCAAATAATAAAAAGTTTTCGTCAAGAATCCAGCCAATTCAAAAATTTTGAGGCAATCAATAATCAATCATATAGAGTGAATATGAGTAGGGCTTTATATTTATCTATTCTTTTTCCAAGCTTAGATTTCCTTATAGCTATATTATATGCGTTGCTCATCTTTTTTGGGGGCAATTTTATTATCCAAGGAGAGTTAACTGGTTCAGTTATCTTTCTGTTTCTTCAGAGTTCTTTAATACTTTTCCAACCTTTGCTTCAAATTGCAAGTTTTTGGCCTCAATTCCAAGAAGGATTAGCAGCTGCAGAAAGAATCTTTGCTCTTCAAGATTCTCAATCTTATATTAAGCAAGGAGATCATGTTTTAGATTCAATAAAAGGAAAAATAGAGTTCGAAGATTTAAAATTTGAATATGTAACAGGACAGCCTGTTTTTGAAGATTTTAATTTAGAAATTCAACCAGGAGAAACTGTAGCTATTGTAGGGCATACTGGAGCGGGTAAGTCTAGTTTAACTAAAGTTTTATTACGTTTATATGAGTTTCAGTCTGGAGACGTTCGTATAGATAGTCATAGTATACGAGACATTTCACTTTCAGAATTTAGGAGATCAGTTGGATTTATACCCCAAGTCCCTTTCCTTTGGGCAGACACGATTGAGAATAATGTTAAATATGGGTCACCAGATGCAACAAGAGAAGATGTAATATGGGCTCTAGAACAATCAGGTGGCATGGAGTGGGTTCGACGTCTTGATAATGGGATTGAAACATTTATCTTAGAAAGAGGAAAAGTCTTGTCAATGGGACAACGACAATTAATTGTATTCGCAAGGGTCTTATTGCAGAATCCCTCTATATTAATATTAGATGAAGCTACGGCATCTGTAGATCCTTTTACAGAACTGCAGATTCAAGAAGCAATGGAAAGAGTGATGCAAGGACGAACCACTATTGTGATTGCTCATAGACTTACAACGGTTAGACATGTAGATAGGATAATCGTACTAGATCACGGAAAGATTGTAGAGGAGGGCAATCATGAATCTCTTTTACAAAAAAACGGATATTATGCAAGGTTATATAATACATATTTTAGGCATCAATCATATGAGTTTATGGAAGAAATCAAGTCGAAACAAACAGAAGGAACTTTCTAAATTATTTCATAAGATTTAATTACGCTTAAATAATACATGATTATGAAACAATTAAAGTTTTTAGATGATTGAAACTTTAAGATGTATGAAAAGGAATATGATAAATTCTATTCTCAAATAGATTTACCATTTCAAGAGACTAAACGAGTCTATCTTAAGAAGATATTTAAAACGCTTGAGAGAGAATTTGGCCTACGGAAAAATTCTAAACAAAATTTTATAGATTTGGGTTCTGGAAATGGACAAGTAATTATTTATTCTGCAATAAATTATGGGATAAGATCGATTGGGATTGAAATTGATCCAATCCTTACAGAAGAAGCCAAAGAATCCATTCGATTATTAAAAGAAGGAAAAAGAAAAGCCTTGGCCAAAATCAGATTCATAAATGGAGATTTTTACACCTATAATTTAAAGGAATATGATTTCATCTATATTTATTCTTTACCTTCAATGCAAAAATATCTTAAACACGTATTTCAAACGACAAAAAATGGTGCTATTATAATTTCTCATATGTATCCATTAAAAAATTTTACTCAGTACTTAGAATTTAAACTCAAGTTAGAATATAATAAGGATATTGGAGATATAGCAACATTTTTTTATAGAACAATTTAATAACCTTAGAAATCCTTAAATATTAATATTCAAAGAACCATTAGACTTACACTTTACCAAATTATATTACTTTTTATTACTCCAAAAAATATAATTATAAATAAATGCAAAATAAATAAATAAATATATAATTAGAATGACATTTTCATAAAAAATGGTGTAATAAAGAGATGGTTCATATAGAAGGGATCTTAGATGGTTCTACTTCAGCTTTAATAGTTCTATCTTCAGTGGCATTTGGATTTTTTTCACTATATAAGTCTTTAAAATTAAAAGCGAGACTTCTTACTATCGCAGGTTTAACTATGATTTTCGTTGGTTTTTTATGGCTTGGTCCAACAGTCGATTTTATCTTTATTTTATCTAGAGGGGAAAATATTCCGGGGGATCCTCCAGTAACCTATGTAAGATTAAGTTATCTTTGGGTCGCCCCAGCCTTAATCTTCGCAATCTATCTTGGGGGTGAATTAATAATCCCTAAAAGAAAATGGATACTTTTAGGGGTATATCTAGCACTAGGCATTCTTTTTGAATATTTTCTTTGGTTTGATACTGTTGCTTCTTTTGATGAGCTTGGTGTTGAAACCGGCTTTGAAGGTGAAAAAATAATTGATGCTAGTTTTGAAATATTGCATCCGACTTTTTTACTTGTAGCAATATTCTTAGTTTCAGCTTTGGTACTTCTAGGAATTGGTTTTGCAATTAAAGCAAAGCAATCTACGGGCATATTAAGAAAAAAATTCACGTACTTATCTATTGGATTTATAATCTTTGTATTAAGTGGAGCTTTAGATGCTATCATTACAATTCCGCTTGCTATTGGAATTGTAAGGATTTTAATGGCTTCATTCGCTCTATGGATGTATCTTGGACTTAGAACCTAGAAAGAGATTGATTTAATAGAATAATATACGTTTTATCATTTTTTTCTTTTTATTATATCAATTAGGAACATTATTATAAATTATAAAATAAAAATGATCATTGTTCCTTTAATTTCACGACAATTTCTTTCATATACAATTTCATGAAATATCTTTGGCTATTACAATAATCAAGTTTTTGATTGCTAGTTAAATGGGTGCAATTAGATAATATAGAATGAATATCATTTGAAATTGAAAGGTATTCTGTTTTTGTATCGGATACTTGTTGTTTAAAACCAATAATCTCTATGGTATCATTTAAATTTAGATTATTTTCTAGATTTAAACGAAAATTTTCAACTGAGAACTTTTTTTTATATATATTTAAGGAATTAAGTAGCAAATCTGATATGAAATCAAACGATTGCTTTGATTCTATATGATTAAATAATTCTGAGACAAGTTCAGAAATTATGTTATCATTTCTATTTTGGAAATCTCCATGATTGAAATTTTCTGAGATCATAGATTCATGGCTTTTTTCTGTATAGATATCAGAAAATTCTTTATTAATAAAGCCTTTTGAAATAGTTTTTCATCTCAAAGAAAATTTCAATTTTATATATATTGCAGCAATTACCTATTTAAAATGAAAGCCCCTAGTAGTTTAGTGTTAATTCGACAAATATGCATTTTGATTTCAGTTTCTTTACCTAAATGAAAATAATTGAAAATTGCACAAGTTTGACAAAAAGTAGAATTTATTAATATCAATTCCATACATAATTATTTACTAAAATGTGTGTAAAATATCATTACTGAAGAAATGTTAAGTTTCGAATCAGAATATTCTTTAAAAAAGTCTATGTTATATATGATCAATTAATTAAAGATGCTAAACACTTACATTCTGAAAAAAAAGCGAAATTTTCTTCATAATATAGAGAATCTGACGATTTTTAAATTTTAAATCTAATTTATCATTTATATTTTATTAAAAGTGATTATAGAATTCAATAGGATTAAGTTCCTTGAAGTCATCAGTTTTTGATGCTATTTTCTTTCTAATATCAAGACAAACATGACATTTTGAAACATAACCCTCCTCTAGTTCTAAATAATTATAGTTATCCATAGCGAAATTATAGAATTGCTCGAAATTCCCAAATATTAGGATTTTTAAAACTGGATGATCTTCAAGATTAATGCCTTTACTAACAAGTAAGTCTATATTTTCAATATTTCCCCATGAAATACCCCCACAATACCCAGGCATATAATTTCCATAAAGATCAACATGACAATGCCAATTTCTTAATAATTCTTTACTACAGTTTTCATTAAAAAAATGTTTAATCGGGAATTTTGTATAAAAATTTTGAAGTGAATAAGCAGCACGTCCCATTTTAAATAACTCTACATTTCGTTTTAGATCTTTAATATTTACATATTTTAAATAGTCCTCAATGGACAGCTTTTCTTTAATGTTTAATTCTTGAAATTGGTTAAAGTAGTATATTTGATATATCATAAAATTTTCTCTAAATATTTCCATGCTCATTCTAATAGCACGCTTAGTATATTCAAACGGTATATTTTCTAATATAAATGGGTTTACACTGATTAAAATACCATGAAGTCCCTGATTTTTTAATTTAAAGAGCTTTTCCCCCGTAATATCATCATTTTTACACCAAAAACAATTTGTTTCTACAAACGTGGAAGGAATATTCAAATTCTTACCGATTTTAACAGCTTTTAATAAAATTGGAAAGTTTAAAAAGGGTTCTCCACCAGTAAAATGGAGACCATAATTAAGACTAACATTTTCAGGACCATATGGAGATGGCTCAATTATTTCTGATAAATAGGTTAAAACATCACACAATGTTTTTTCATTTATATATTCTTTCCATTTTGGTGAACCAAAATACATACAGTGTTTACATTCAACACTGCATTTATAAGAAAGAATCAAGCCACAAGAAATTGGTTTAGGTACTTTTAGAAATTTCATTAAGTATTTAAAATAACGTATTTACTTATTTAAATATCATAAGAAAAATCAAAAATGATTCTTAATGGAAAAATTTTTTTACTTAAGTAAAGGAGGATTAATTCCTCGATTTTAGAGATAATTTCCATAATTCCATAGACTATAAATACATTTAGCAGCTGCTTCAGCTGAATCATAAACAACTATTCCGTTTTCTCTTGTTTTAGATTTTGGATTAACTGGATAAATCGCCTCGGGATATTCATATTCTTTAAAAGTCTCCAAATAATGTGCTCCTCCCCAACCTCTTCCTTTACTGACACCAATTATAACTACAACGCGAGGATTAAATAATCGTTCAAAAGGGATGTTTTCTCTTTCAAACGGGATATTTACTGCTTTAACTTCTTTTTCTGAAATAATTCCATCTCGTTCTTCGCATGTTGTAATTTTAAATCACCAATAATTAGAAACTCTAATTCCTATATGGTTTAATTAATGGTAAGTAAAAAAATTTTATTGAGAAAAAAAATAAAAAAAAATAATTTAGAGCTTTGATCCGCAATTAGGACAAAAGTTCCCTGATGTCTCTATTTTATGACCACAATAAACGCAAAAATTCTTTCCTTCAGTAGGTAATGGAGTCTCTAATTTTTTTGCAGGAGGAACATACTCAGTTGCCTGGGTATATGTTATTGATTTTCCTAAAATGATTTCCCCTGTTTCTGAGTTAAAACTATATCGAACTATACCCTTAGCACGTAAGTCCAGCAATACACGCAAAATATCTTTTGATCTCATCCCGATTTCCAATGCAATGTGCTCGAGTTTGTGAGTTCCTTGAAAATTTCTTTGAATAAGTGCATTTTTGACTACTTGTTGATATTTGTATTTTCGATATAATTGCTGAAAGCCTCCAATAAAGATGAAAAAAGCGGGGATGAAAAGCCAATAGCCCCAATCTTTTAATCCTATAAATTCTATATCAAAAGCTCTAAAAAATAATGATAAAATCGCAACAAAAAGAAAGACTATAGCCGTCGCAAATGTCCCTATTGCAGCTTCATAAGATTCTTTATAATAATATCGGTTTTTGTATTTATCACTACTCAATTTCATCAACTATAAATTTTTAAATTGGTAAGTACTATGAAAAAAGGTTTTTGACTATTTAAATTTTTTAAATAGTCCGTTTTTTAATAAAAGAAAATAATAGTACATAATAGAGTTTTAAGAATAATAATAATATATTAACTTTAATGATTGAGCTCTTCTACCCATTTGATTTCTTTTTTCAATTGTTCATATGTTTTAATATCACCAAAATCACCTCGAAACCATTCCCTTTCCATTTTTAATATTCTGACTTTCCATTTTCTGTTTTTAATTCCAATGCTAATTCCATCTGTTAGGCAAATCTCACCTCTCTCTGACGGTTTTAACTCTTGTAATACTTGAAAAATTTCTTTAGAAAAAACAAAGACACCACAATTATTAAGATTTGAGTCTGATTTACCTTTAGGAGGTTTTTCTACTATATCTATACAATAATTATTATCTGAATAAACCGCTGCTCCCTTAAAAGGATCATCACTAAAGTTGGTAACTAATACATAATCTTGTTTCTCATTGTTAAATATGTCAATTACTTCTTTATATACGTTATAAGAAACTAATATATCTCCCCAGGTTAAGAAAAAATGGGTATTTTTAATTGAGTCTTCGCAAATTAGTAAGGCACCTCCCGTACCATTTATTTCTTTCTGTTCAATATATTCAATTTTAATCCCCCATTTATCTCCTTCTTGAAAATAATCCATGATCTGATCTTTGCGATATCCTACAACAATAATTATTTTTTTTAAATCCGCAAGAATTAATCCATTTATTATATATTCTAATAAAGGTTTTCCATGAATTGGTATCATGGATTTTTGGTAAGTGTTAGTATAAGGCTTCATCCGCTTCCCAAAACCAGCACATAAAATAATTGCTTTCAATTTTAGAGTTCACCAAATAAGCCTACCCTGGCAAAAGTTTTTTGTAGAATCATTTTTTTAAGATTGATTGTATTATTCTGATATCACTGAAGTATTATAATTAGATAATAGTTTCCATTTTTTAGATATAATTAGTATATTTCGTATAATTTTATTATTTTTAATTATTTATGAGCTATTTTACTGAGTTTAATGATTTGCGACGTTCTAATTATTAAAGATGGATTACCGCTACTGTCTAAGAGTTTCTCTAATTCTTCTGATGTTAAAGATATGTTTTCAGAAGTAGATAATCTAATAATGGTATCGGGTTTCTTTTCGGCTCTAAATTCATTTTCCGATTCTTATGAAAATTTAGGAACCATAAGCGAGTTGAAATTAGAAAATAACAATCTGAAGCTCTCTTTTTTAAAAGATCCTAACATTGAAGATTTAATTTTTCTAGCTACATATGATAATAATTCAGAACTCCCGAATGTACAAAAGTTTTTAAAATCAATTTCTAACCTTTTTCTAAAAACATTCAATTACAATCAAATTTTAAATTGGAATGGAAGATTAAACAGCTTTAAATCATTTGAAAGTGTAATTGAACAATATATTGAAAAAGAAGAAAAAGTAAAGCAAGCTCAATATAATGAAAAAGTGCATGATTGGTTGAGAAGTTTTGAAGATGACATTGATAATGGTATAAGATTAGAAAATGAGCCTGAAATAGTTGAATCTAATCCTGAATATTATGATTTTGTTCCAGTTTTTACTACAACTAAAAAGATCAATCCAAAACATTATTTAACAGGGAAAATCTCATGTAAGGTGTACGAAAATATAGATGGAAAGAAAAACATTAACCAAATCACTAAAGAACTTAATATAGAACAAAAAAGAGTCTATAATGTTTGCAAAAATCTAATTAAAATGGGTTTTATTTCTTTTACATGAAAATATTATAATTTTTACCACAAAATGAAACTCATCTTTCAAGTTTATTTTGTTACACTAACAATAACAAAATTTTCTTCCCAAAATTTTATTATGCATTAATTTATAATGTATTAGAAAAAAATTCTAAAAATTTAACTCTATGGTGTAAAAAATAGCGTTACCATCTCTCAATCCTAACTCAATCGATCTCCTAATAACTGAATTAAAAAAAGCAACTGGGATGAAATTCGAGCATTATCAAAGAAATTTCTTAGAAAAAAGAATTTTTTACAGAATGAAACATCTAAATTTCGAGCATTATCAGCAGTATATAAAATATATTAGCTTAAATCCTGAAGAGGTTGATTTATTTTTAGATAAATTTACGATAAATTACACGTACTTTTTTAGAAATTTTAATGTATTTGAGAGTTTCGAGAAATTCTTAAAAATATATATTAAAGATTTAAATAGACCGCTTAAAATATGGTCAGCTCCGTGCGCTACAGGGGATGAGCCATATTCTATTGCTATCTTATTAGATCAATTTATAAATCTAAGTAATGGGTTTCCAGATTTTGAAATAAATGCATCTGATATAGATAAAAATGCTTTGAGATTAGCTAGTGAAGGAATATATGGAGAATATTCAGTCCATGAAATGCCTGAAAATTTATTAAATGTATATTTTTCAAAGAAAAACACTCAACTTGGACCGAAATATATTATTAACCAAAAGATCAAAGATAAGGTACGATTTTTTCAAGAAGATATAATTAAGGGACATCAGGCCAATGAAAAATTTGATGTAATTTTCTGTCGAAATTTCATTATCTATATTAATCAATATGCTCGAGAAAAACTAATGAGAGTATTGGAATCTCGGCTACGTAATGGTGGTTTATTGATATTAGGAGGTTCAGAAACATTTTCACCTCAAAATACATGTTTTGAAACAATTAGTATTAGGGATCGTTTTTACATCAAAAATTTATCGGCTCAGGATGATAGTTTTAAACAGAAAATATATAACTCATTCCAAAGTCGAGAAGCTAGAAATGAAAGAAGATCTTTAGATCTCAAAAAACTAAGAACAAATATAGAAGAAATAAACCAGTTTAAAACTGTGGATGAAATAAAATTAATAGAAAGTAAGAAAAAAAACCCTAAAGCTCAAGTTGAGGCTAAACCGGTTCAAGATGCTGCTGTTTTAAAAAAATTGGAAAAGGTAAATTTAAGTGAGAAATTAAAAGTAGAAACTAATACTCAAGATAAAAAAAAACCTCAAAAAGTTTCAAGAACTAAAAGAATAGAACCTGCTGAAGTTAGAATTACAGGAATAGTCGTTAATAATGGATATGATCCCACTTTACCAAAAAAGAAACCAATCACTGCTACTAAAATTAATCCTTTAAAGGCAAAGGAAACATCTCAATTTGAAAAAAGAGAACATTTATTGACACAAAGAGAAGAAGAACTGAATAATAGGGAATTAAATTTAGAGAAACGAGAAGAAACCCTTGAACAGAGAGCATTTTTTCTCGAGAAAGAATTAGCCAAATTGGAACAAAGAAAGAAAAAAATACAGAACCTCTATAGAAATGCAAGAGAAAAAGAAAAAGAAGTTGATGATAAGATTAACAAATTTGAGCGACTTAGGAAACGATTAGAAAAACGAGAACAAGTCATAGAACAAAAGGAAAGGCAATTACAGGATCGATTAAATCAGGTAGGTCAATACTCTAGACAGATAATTCAACGAGAAATTCAAATAAATATTAATTCGAAGGAAATTGAACTTAGAGAAGAAGGAGAGGAGGTTTTTACTCCATTTGATGAAAAAAGGTATGATCGAGTTGAGAAAGCAAATAGTAAAAGAGAATATATTATCCCAATGGGATATTACGGTTTGATTAATTCATTTGATAAAGACACAAACGCTACAAAATTCGCTATTCAAGGATTAGGTTCAGGTATAGGTCTAATTCTAAAGGATCCGATTAATAACATTTTTGCTATCTCACATATTTCGTTGCCTGATTCATCAGCTTCGAAACAAGGTTATCATTTATTATTTCCTCATACGTTTGCTGATACATCTGTAAAAGACTTATTCAATAATTTATTATATAATGGCGCAAAAAAAACCAATATTAGAGCTTTAATTATTGGTGGTGCTAAATTATTCCTAGATTATGATATGACTTATCAAGAAAATTTAGATGCCGTAAAAAATGAATTGAAATCGCTGGATATTGAGATCGAAGCGGAAGATACAGGGGGATTGAGTGAAAGGGCTTTTGTTTATGATACTATAAATGATACTCTGTATGTTCGGAAGACATGGGAATTCCAATATAGAAAAATTGCTTAAGAAATTCACATCTAATATTGAAATATATCAAAAATCCAAGCTCTGCCTCCGGCATTGTCGATCGCTTGAGCAACTTCTTTTTGCCTGCCAGGTGCTATTGTAACTACGCAACCGCCCCCCCCAGCTCCCATTTGTTTTGCTCCTAATGCGCCTGCGTTTTTTGCTGCGGAACATAGTTTCACAATTTTTGGTGTATCTGCTTTTAAAATTGCTTCTTGCTCCTGTTGTAAATCCATTAATTCTCCCAGTTTTGCATAATCTCCTTTTATTATCGCATCTCTCGCTTGATATACACAATTTTCAATTACTCCAAAAGCTTTTAGAGTTCTTGGATCTTTATCTTTTATTTGATTTTTTACTCTATTCAATATTAAAGAAGCTTTTCTCTCTTCTATAGAATCACCTACAACAACAGGCATTTTATTTACATCTAAATGCTCAACATGCGGATTTTCATCGGTATGTATAAAAACAATACCCCCGAATGCTTCTGTATACTGATCTAATCTTCCACACTGAATTCCAAGATCGTGATTTTCACCTAGATATGCCAATTCAGCAATTTCCCCGTTTGAAAAGCCAAGATCAAGAGCTTGATTTAGTGATTTAATAAATCCTATCGAAAGTGCTGCGGATGTAGATAAACCAGCACCAATTGGAATTTCTGAATTAACATCAATATAAAATCCCTTCCTAATATGGTGTTTCAATCTCTCATATAAGACACTCCAATAAGCTAAATCAATATTTATAGGCGGTGATTCACCTATGGTAAATTCAACTCTTTCTTTGGTATTATGACTGTAGAATTCAATCTTGTTATCGTCTCTTTCTTTATAATTAATCGTCATCATTAGATTTATGGCCATCCCAATCACTGGTTTACCTAATAAGTCAACTTTGTCTCCCATTAGGCAAATACGCCCAGGAACTTTAACAGCAACTTTTGTTTTCATACTTAATTAACTTTGATACTAGGATTTAGGATTATTTTCAGTATTAAAAATGGAAAAATCTATATGATAAATTTTACTTTTGTTTTCTTTTTTGTTGGAGTTTTTTTCTTCTACGCTCTGAATCTTGAATTTGTTCTTGTAACTCATATATCTTTGAATCAACCTTACCCTTTAGTTTGAATTCCCCAAAAATTTTACTTTCCTCCCGCTCACCAGTTTTTGATATTTTTTCAAAGGATAATTCTATAGGTAAATCTTGATTTAAAGTTAAGTTTATGAAGTTTATAAAACCGATGTGTTTACTTGGTGGGATACTGAACTTCATAATTAGATCTTTATCTTTCTTGGTTTTGGTTTTCAAAATTAAGCGTAATTTCAAATCTTTCCACTCTCTTTATTGTATAAGTAAATAGTTATATACTTAAAATAATCAAAATAAAAAAACTATGTTATTTTATAATGCGAAATATATTTTAATTTATCCCATAAAACAATTAAAAAAATGCCTTCTATATTTCGATTACGATTTATCTTTAGACCGTTAGTTAACCTAATAGCAAAGGGTTTTATCAAAATTGGCTTCACACCAAACTTGGCTACTTTTACAATGGTTTTTTTTTCAATCCTTTGTTTTATCTCTTTAGCATTTTTGCATAATCTTCTTTTATTTTCCATTTTTGTGTTCATTACAGGAATTATGGATGGATGCGATGGAGCAATCGCTCGAATGAGTAACAAATCAACAAAATTTGGAGGTTTTTTTGACTCTTTTATGGATAGATTTTCGGAGTTCTTCATATTTTTAGGTCTCTTAATTTTTAGCAAAGATAAATTTCTGTGGAATTTAATTGACATGAAATTAATTATCTTCATATCATTCTTAGCTTCAATTATGATCAGTTATACTAGAGCAAGAGCAGAGGTTTTTTTCAAAGGAGATTTTGATATTGGACTTATGGCCAGATCAGAAAGATTATTCTACCTCTTTATAACAATGCTAATTGCATTTTTTTATGGGTTTATGGAAATATTTTTATTTATTTATATGTGGCTTGTCATTGTTACTTTTATTTTTCGAATGACAAATATTTATTTTCAAATAAAAAGGGAGATGATAAGATAATTATTTAAGAGAAGGTTTTTAATTTCCTTTAATAAATTCTATTCTCACTCTATCTCCATTTTTTAAATTCAAATTATCTCTCAAGTAATCTTTTGCTAAGATTTCTACGATATTTTTCTTATGATGTGTTCTTTTAATCTTTAGAATTGCTGCTTTTTTTTTGTTATTTTGGTTGTCCAAACGAGACACGAGGCAATTATAACATTCTACTGAACCATATGAACGCCCTACATCATTATCCTCGAAACCTTCAATAAGAACTGGAAGTCGGTTATTCAAGTTTTCATCTAATAATTCTTTATTAAGATCGCTTAATTGGAGATTCAATGTCCCGAAATAAGGTTTGAATTTAAGTTTTTCTTCAAATTGTCTTAAATATCCTGGGATTCTCACGTAATATCCCCCTTCTCTCATTCCTTCAGTAACTTCTCCTACAATTAGAATATCTTGTAGGATTTGCCTTAAGTTTTTATACATCAGAAGCATAACATCTGCCCCAACTTTTGTAATCCTTATTGTTTGTTCTTTTCCAACAATTTTTCTTTGAATCCAACCCATTTCTTCTAATTGAGTTAGTCTTCTGGAAGCCGTTTGCTGAGATAAGTTGAGAATCTTGCCAAATTCAATACTACTAATGTGAAGTGCTTTCTGACTACCGATATTTTGGCAAAGATGAAAAAGTGCAAACCAATTTGCATAGTTCTCTGGAGTAATTTCTTCTTTATCTCCCATTATTCTGGTTTTTTAAATTATTCTCATTATATCTTTTAATAATTTTTTGTTTTATCAGACTTGAGCTATGTAGATCATATTTATCATAATATTTTTTTAATCTTCTCACTTCTATATTACTTAAACCCTTTTCTTTTAGCCCTTTTTTCAATATTTCAATACTATATTTTTGGTCTGGCCCTAGAAGAATTATGTGAGGATTTATTTCCTCTACAGTTTTAAGAGTATCATTATCATTTCTTCCCAATCTCGCTTCTTTCACGTTTTTAATACTTTTAATAATTTCTAATCTCTGTTCTTGAGGAATAATTGGACGTTCACCAGAAAATATTTCTCGGTTTCGATCGGTCGCCACTACAACATAGACATCTCCTAATTTTGCAGCTTCGTTAATTAAATAAATATGTCCTGCATGAATTAAATCAAAAGTCCCCGCAATCAGTATTCGTTTCCTAGTTTCATTCATTTTCAAAACATTTTTTTAAATCATTCATTTGAATTGCTAATGACACATCTCCTCTAGTTTTTTCAATAATATTTCTTGCTACATCAACCTTCCGCCTTAAATCTTGAGTAACTCCAATTGGATAATCAATAGAAAAGAGATATGTATAAATTTCATCCATATTTTCCAATATATTATTCAACCCTTCAATCAGGTCGTTTCTAATATTATCTAAAGCATACCTTCTCAGTTCTCCAATGACATCTGCTAGGCCTAGAGCATAGTTCAATGGACTGATTTTCATCTCTGAAGGTGTAGGAATATTTGTATTATTTATGATTGAATGAAATGCCATTAATTCTGTATACTCCTGTTCCGGAGTCTTCAGATATTTAGAAAAAATTCCAGGATTTCTATTCACTAACTTAACTAAATTCCCATGATTAGCTTTTATAACATTTAATTTTTCTTGGAATTTTTCAAATTCTTGTCTATGAATATGTTTTATCCCAATACTACAATCTCGAACGATATCACGAGATAAGCGCAAAATATTTTCCCTATCGCGATATAAAATGTCTAACAAATTATTAATCTCTGAAAAAGCTTTTTTAAGATTCATAATTATAGAGATAAATTATAGTAACAATTATTTTGAATTCTGTATATAATTATATATCAAAAGTAAGTAAAGTATTTAGAATTTATTATAAGGTACTAGTTAACAATCAAAAAAAATGATTTAACATGAAAATCTTGTTAATTCACTCGCAAGATGTAGAAGTCATTAAAAATAAAGAAGCAACCAGCAATCCCCAAGAGTTTGCTGAGGATTATATTAAGATGGAAGGTCTCGTCTTGGTTTGTTATGTGTCTGTTGAAGATCAAGACACATACGATACAGATTTAATTGCAAAACAAGGCGCGGATGAGATTGAATCAGCAATATTGCTAATTACAGGATTTCCAGAACAGGTGAATCAAAAAAATGAAGAGATAAGAGAATTTAATCGAAAAATCGAAAAAGGAGAAATTAAAGGAAAACCGAGGAAATTAATAGATCTTATTAAAGATAGAAACATGTACCATGTAGATAAAGTTCTGGTATATCCTTGGGCTCATTTAAGCAAGTTTCTTAGTAATGATGCTAAAGCAATGGAAGTATGTCCTAAAATTGCTAAAAATTTAGAAGAGAGGGGAATTGAGGCAAAATTTTCTCCTTTTGGCTGGTATAAATCATTTAAAATAAACTGCTTAGGACATGAAATAGCTGAAATGTACCGTGACGTCAAATTAGCCATTAAACCAGAGGAAGAACTTAAAAACTCCGTCTTCAAATTAATTAATACAGATGGTAGGGAAATTGATTTAAATTTTGATGAAAATCAGAAGTTCTTACTTCCAAAAGAGATTAAAGATAAAGAGTTTATTTCCTTTCTATATTCTGAATTAGGTTCTCGAATCGTAGATAAATCAATAGAACCTGTTCATATAAAGGTGATGAAAGATTTTGAATTAGTAGATTTTGATTCTAACACTGATGCTGGTAATTTTAGATGGTACACAAAAGGAGTTATTATGAAAAACCTAATAAAAAATTTCATAGAAGATAGATTAATAGATTATGGGGCAGTACTAGTTGACACTCCTGTTATGTATACAGTGAAAAATAAGAAGCTAACTGCCCAAACGGCCCGATTTCCCGCTAGAAGTTATTGGGTTGAATCAGGAAAAGATAGATATCTATTAAGATATGCGAGTGACTTTCTTCTTTTTGATTTGTTTTCACAGATGAATTTGAAACCACAATATCTCCCATTAAGAGCATATGAATATGAACAATACGCTTTTAGACGTGAACAAGAAGGAGAGTTATCAGGATTAAGAAGACTTCGTGGATTTACAATGCCAGACATGCATACAATGTGTAAAGATTTAGAATCTTCCATTGATGAGTTTAAAAAACAATACGAATTAATAAAGGACCTTGAACACGATTTAGGTATTAAAAGTTATGTTATTTTTAGAGCAACACAAGAGTTTTATAGCGAAAATAAGGATTGGATAATTGATTTAGTTAAATCAGAAAAAAATCCTACGTTATTAGAACTATGGGATGAGAGATACTATTATTATATATTAAAGTTTGAAAGGAACGTACTTTCAGCTCAGGGTAAAAGTGCTACATTAGCAACCAACCAAATAGATGTAGAGAGCTCTTTAGAATATATGAGGGATACTGACGGAATAGAAAGACAGAAATATAATATATCTTTCACAGATGATGATGGTCAATTAAAACATCCGATAATTCTTCACAATTCTCCAACTGGTGCTGTAGAGAGAGTTATATGGGGTTTAATAGAATCAGCTATCCGAAATAAGGATAAGTTGGTTCCAGGATTTAAAACTTGGTTATCCCCAATTCAAGTCCGGATTGTAACGGTTTCTGATGATCAAAATGAATATGCTGAGAAAGTTCTTGATATTCTCAATGGAGAGGAATTTAGAGTAGATTTCGATGACAGAGAAGAAACAGTTGGCAAAAAAATAAGACAGTCCGAAATTGATTGGATTCCATATACAATTATAATTGGTAAAAAAGAACAACAAAATCAAACTATATCAATAAGAAAAAGATTGATAGGTGAACCCTTTGGCCCAGAAAGGCAGACATCTAACCAAATTAATGATATAAAAATAGATAAACTATTAGAAATGCTAGAAGATGATACAAGAAATTTTCCAAGATATAAACTACCAAAACCTTTTAGAAAGTTCTCAACTAAAATCTATTTTAGAAAATGAATGCAATCAAATCTATTATCTTTGATTTAGGCGGAGTTGTAGTGGATTTAGATTTTGCAAATTTCTATAATAAAATCATTTCTCAATCACCTCTAAATAAACCTCAGACTCCAATTATGTTAGAATTTTTCCGTCAATCTGATATATATCATCAAGGAATGATGAGTGATGATGAATTTTATCATTTAGCATGTGATTTGCTCCAAGTTTGCGAGCTTGATCAGAACAATTTTTACGGAGCTTTTAACAGTATAATTTCTGGTTTCAACCCCGAAATCGTTGAGATAATAAAAAAAGTAAAAGAAAACAACAAATTCAAGCTTCTTTGTCTCTCAAATGTAAATTCTAGTCATTGGGAGTTTCTTCTTAAGAAAAAATGGGCGTTCCTTGAATATTTTGATGAATTTATCTTATCTCATGAAGTTCATATGACTAAACCTGATAAAAAAATATTCGAATATGCTATCGAAAAGGCAGGATGTGAACCAGAGGAGATAGTTTATATTGATGATGGGATAAACAATATTCGAACAGCTCGAGAACTTGGGATAATTGGAATAAAATTTACAAATAAAGAAGATCTGGTTAAAGAACTTAAAAATTTACAGATTTTATAAGGTTAAAAAAAAATTAATCAGATTATATTATATTTCCTCTACATCTTGCAGACAAGCTCTAGCAATTTCTTCGAATGCCTGCTCTACATTTTCTCCTGTTTTAGCAGACGTTTCCATATATTCACAACTTAATCTCTTTGCTAGATCTTCGGCTTCTTCTTTATCTACTTCTCTGTCCAAGTCGACTTTATTACCTAAGAGGATCATCGGGATTGCTTTTTTTACGGTTTTTTTTATAGAACTTATCCAACCAGGAATTTTTAAAAGGGTTTGACTTGAAGATAAATCAAATACGCCAAGAGCCCCATTACTCCCTTTAAAATAAATTGTTCTAAGTTTATGGAATTGAGGTTGCCCTCCAATGTCCCAAAGGAGGAGACGGACATTTTTTCCATCAATTTCAACATCTTTAATAAGGAAATTACTCCCAATCGTTTTTTTTAGGTCATCACTGAAGTAGTCTTTTATATATCTTAATAGCAAGGATGTTTTTCCTACACCACCTGGTCCAAAAAGAGTTACCTTGAATTTATACTGTCCTTTCTCCGACATGTTAATGCTCCTTATCAGAAATAAATATTAATTATATCTCCTTAAAATTTTTAAATTTGATTAATTTAATTTAATATGAAATTAATGAATTATAGTTATAATAAATTCACTCATTAATATTTCATATTATTCTTCAAAGATATTTATATATTTACAAAGAGAAGAATGGTTGATTTTAAAAGATGAAATTTTTATGATTTATCCTTCTTTCTTAATATTAAACTTACAAGCGACAAATTGAGTTTCTATTTTATTAGATTATTTGGGTTTCTGCCCCAATTGCCCAAGTTTAGTCATTAACCATTCAGGGCTGCCTACACCATTGAAATATTTATACCATACATACATCAGCAACCCTAAAAAGCCACAATATCCTATCCACATTAACGGGAAAAATATTATTGAAAACTGCCCAATGTAGAGTGGAAGAAATAAATATTGAATTAGAAACAATGAGAGGCTAGTTTTTCCATAAAATATTACCATCTTTATAACATCATTTTCTTTTCTTTTAATATCAATGAAGTAAAAACTAACAGCTATAATTAGTAGAGCTGCTCCTAAATTGTAGAACATATTTGACATTGTACTCCTAATCATAAAATCAGGCATACCAGCAAATTGGTAATAGTCTTGTTCGTTTGCAATTCTTAGTAAATCTAAATGCAAATATTCTGACACTTTCATTGTAGCAGGTGTTTGTCTTCCCCAACCTAGTATTAGCCCTGTTAAAACAAGTACAATTCCATAGGCCGAAAAAACTCGAAATAAATGGATATATGCTTCTTTTGTACCCTTTATCATTGCATCATATAAAAACTCTCCAAATATAGTAGAAATAAAGCAAACTGCGAGCCAGGGGAGAAATGGTACTTGAGGTAGAGGTGATGTTATTAGAAAATGTAAAAGCCAGAAACCAGGATTTACATCCTTAATTTCAAAAATAACTTGCCTAATGAAAGGTGAAATTATAATTATAAACACACCAATAGCAGCACGAGGAATTTGTTTGATTTTTAATACATAATAGGAGAATATCTGCGAGAATCCAATGAATACAAGAAAATTCCAGCCCCACAAATTAAGAGGAAATGAAATTTTTTCTCCAGAAGTAAATAATGACATCGGATTAAATAAGATACCAATAATAACTATTACG
Source organism: Candidatus Hodarchaeota archaeon (assembly GCA_048886685.1). Taxonomy (GTDB): domain Archaea; phylum Asgardarchaeota; class Lokiarchaeia; order Sigyniarchaeales; family SOKP01; genus Loki-b32. The sequence goes on along the minus strand of JBHLKM010000006.1, from coordinate 21,522 downwards.
ATACCACGAGTAATTATTCGATTTCGAATAAGTTTTTCAGATACTTTCTTTTTCTTTCGTTTAATACTAAAAATCACACTAAGAGCAGATAAAAATACAAATAAAGAAGGCCCTAAAATATCTAGAAATGAAAAAACAAGCCCATAGATATAACGCCAATCGTCATCAAACCAGGCAAGTGCTGAATGAGCTAAAATTATAAATGCCATAGCAAGACCTTTTACAAAATCTATCGAAGCAATTCTCCTTGTTGATGAATAATCTATTAATTCTTCAACAGAAATATCTTCTTTCATATGCTCAGATAAATGTATACCTTCTGTATCTTGTTTAGCTTGGTTGGAGTTTGACATTATAATTCTTCTTTTCTACGATGAAATTAAAAAAAAAAATATAATCTTCTAATTAAATATTTATATATTTTAAACTAGGACAAGAATCATAATAAATATTAATGTTTATCATATTTTTTTTTGAAATAAAAAAAGAAATTGGAATAAACGTATATTAGTCGTTTTATCTCTCAACTATGTATACTAATTTCATGGAATAATTGTTATATCATTATAATTGGATTTAACTCTTATTTAAGTTTATTTCTATAGTATATAAATACAGCAGAGTAAAGGAAAATTAATAGAATGAGACCACCTATATTGAATGGAAAGAATTCATAAGTGAGATAGAATAATCCCCAAAAACCTATTATTATTGTAGCAAGGAGGTAATGCGTATATTTGATTAATGTAATATGTTTAAAATGTTTGTTTAAAAGGATGAACATAATCAAAAATGGAGCCAATACAACTAAATGATGTGGCCAAGAATCGAAATATACAATTAACATAATGATATTTCCGATTAAAAAACCATTAATAAGTCTTTTTGGTTGATTTGTTGAATCAACAAATTCAACAAAGGTAAAAAGGAGATATATAGGGAGTAAAAATAGAAAAGTGATAAAAATAAAAACTATAAAATTATTAAAATTTAAACCTAGTACCTCGCATAAAATTAGAACATTTCTAGTTAAACTAAAAGATGGATTAATTTCTAAATCACCTCCAATATTATATGTATATCTTCCCGCAAGATTAACTTCAATGAAATCCGCTAACATTTCAGGGAAAACTAGAAAAAACAATCCAGATATAGCGATTAAAATAATCGGTCCAACTAACCTTAAAATTGTCTGATTCAACGGGATTGAATATTTTTTACGTTCTTTTATGTATTGTAAGGGAATTAAAAAAGGTATGATAAGAATTAAGGTTGGTTTAATAAGAATCCCAAAACCTAATAATAATCCTCCAATAAAATCATTCCTGTTTCCTCCTTTCAAGAAGTAAAATAATGAAGCAAGAATGAAAAAAGATACAAGAATATTTATCTGACCTAAGAAATAATTCATAAACTGTGGGAGCATTATGAGATATATCGCATTTTGATGAAGTAACGATTCATTTTCAGATTTGTTATAAACATTTCTTAGATCATCTAATTCGTAGCTAAGATCTGAGTCTGGATTTAGATTTTTATAAATTTGGACTATCTTAAAAATTAGGTAGATATTTATAAAGTTTAATAAAAAATTGAATATCTGAAATACAAAATACCCCATTTTTAATCCTAATAGAGAAAATGGTGTAAAAAAATATGCAGAAAGGGGGAAGTACCTAAATGGAAATAAATAAAGGTCTGAATTATATAAGTTAGGTAAATCTTCTATTACAATTGACCCCGCATTATGAAACGATAAGTAATCATTGTTATCGATGTTCATTAAGAAACTATCCAGAAAATAAAAGAATATAAATGTCAAAACTAAGTAAAATATGTTAACTACAACAGCTATTAAAAAAAAAGTTTGAGTCTTTTTCATAGATTATTCTAATTGCGATAATTAGATGATAAATAATTGTTTAAGATTAAAAAATATTAAGAAAGTGTATATAAATTATTTTTCTTCATCTTTTGACAGTTTTTTCATGAAGTCTTCCATCTTTTTTACTCTTTCCCTTTTGATCTTGTTGTACACCTTCTTAGTCGTTTTAACAACAGCCTCTCCAGACTTTTGACCGATCCGTCCCATCTGGACCATTAACCATTCAGGAGACCCTACACCTCGTCCATATTCATTCCAAAGATACATTAATAACCCCATAAATCCTAAATATGCAATACCAACCAAAAGGAAAATTATTATACTAAATTGACTTAAAAATAAAGGAATAAATAGGAAATGAATCAGGAATAAGCTCAATGAGACTTTCCCATAATATATTAACATATTAGTAAAATTATTCGATTTTTCTTTAATATCAATAAAATAAAAGAAAATAGCGATTATAATTAATGCGCAACCTTGGTTGTAAAACATATTTGCAGAGGTACATCTTATCAAAAACAGTGGAACTCCAGGAATTACAAAATAATCTTGATTATTCGCAGTAGTTAATAATCTTAAATGTGGATATTCAAGTAATCCTCCTACCATGGAATCAGCAGTTTGTAATGCCCAACCCGGTTCCCAATCAGTAAGACGAAGTCCATTAGGGAAAGGAATAAATATTCCTATTAATACTAAAAAGATTCCCCACACTAAGAAAATGCGGAATAATCCTATATAAGCATCTTTAGTCCCTTTATTCATAGCTTCATAGATATATTCACCAAAAATAGTTGAGATAAAAACATATGAGATATATGGGAGAAAAGTCAAATGAGGTGTGGGAGATGTTACAAAATAATGGAATATGGTTAAAATTACATTTCCATCTTCTTTTCCTTCATATAGAATAGCTCTTATCATTGGTGATATTATTATAATCAATAATCCTATTAAGATTCGATGAGTTTTCTTTAATTTTAATATATAAAAAGAGAAAATTTGAGAAAATCCTATAAAAGTTATTATATTCCATCCCCAAATTGCTATCTTTACGTCTTCTCCTTCAAGGACTACAATATTAGTAATCATTCCAATAACTATCATTACTACTCCTCTGGTAAAAATGCGATTCCTAATTATTTTTTGGGGTAATATCCCTTCCTTTCTCTTTATGCTAAATATAACACTTAATGCAGAAAGGAAAACAAACAAAGAAGGACCCAGAATATCAAGTAATGTAAAAAGAATTCCATATAGATATCTAGATTCAGAATCTAACCAACCTGATGCAGTATGTGCAAGCATTATAAAAATGATTGCAAATCCTTTGACAAAATCTATAGATTGAATACGCCTAGGGGAAGCGTAGTCTTTTAAATCCTCAAGCGGAATTTCTTGTTTCAAATAGTTAAATAATGGAGGTGATTCGGTAACTATATCTGTTTCTGTTTGTGAAGACATTATTATTTAAGTGATTATTTGAATTTATTTTGTGATCTCAAGTAAATTTAATATTTTCAAAATTTATTTTAATATTATTCTTTTTGAATTTTTATAGTTTTTTAATTATAGGTTTAAAAATATTATAGAAAAGTTAAAAATGATAATTGATGGAGTTTAAAAAGATATACCTTGTTTTATTACTTGGATTAAGTGGACCTATTCTCCTCATATTATCTGAATTTTTTTCATGGTTTTCAGATTATAATTTAATTGAACTATATGCTTTATACACAGATCTACAAATTGAAAATTCATTTTTATATCTTTTTCCATTAATAAGTGGAATAGTATGCCTAATAGCAAATGTTTTATTTATATATAAAGTTGAATTTAGAATCAAATCTATTATTTTATCTTTTGTAGGTTTAGGTTTTCAACTACTCTTTTTTATTGACCACATTTCCCAAGAAATCGAATTTATCTCCAATGCAGGCCTAGGACTATACTTAGGGGTATTTGGATTTCTTTTAATTATCATTAACATTATTAATGTTTTATCCACCGCAGAAAACGAAGAGGAGGTTAATTAGCTATCAGCGAGAAACTTAATGAAAATTCCAAAAATAATAAAGAAATAGATGTAGAATCGAGTTTTTATTATGCTTTGGGTCATGATATACGAAGAAAAATAATTAAAATAATTGGGGATAATGAATATACCTCCTTTACTTATCTAAAGAAAGAATTGGGTGTAAGCACTGGCACCATATATCACCATTTAGAAACCTTATCTGAATTAATTGAACAAAAAGAAGATAAAAAATATTACTTAAAAGAATTAGGAGTTTACGCTTACAATTCTTTAAAAGATGATATTGAAACAATAAAATTTCCTCTAAGACAATTCAAATCCCCAATTCTAAAGAAATTAATGGTATTGACATCTAAAAGATTTATATCATTTAATAAAGAAGATATGATTTACACAATTTTAATATCTGTGGCAATACTCATACTTGGCACCATTTTTAGTAATTTAAATGATTTTAACTGCTTTTTATTGTTTTTTATTGATGCTAATAGTGGTGATTTGCTTTTATTTTATCAAATTATAGTTTATCTTAATTTTATTTTGAATTTTTTTGCCTTTTTTATAATAATCGAATCGATATCCCGTATATTTTACAAGAAATACGAGAATAGTCTTAATTTTCTCGTATCTTTTGCTTTGATTCAGTTTCCTATGATTTTATACCTAATTTTACATTTTATTTTTGAATATACAGGTTTAATTACCCTAAGTATATTCAATTTCATTGATAACATCTTAATGATTATTTTCCAAGTTTGGTCATTATGGTTACTTTCATATAGTTTGAGTGTAAAGAAGGGAATAAAAATTGAGAACAGCTTAATAGTCTCCTTATTATTACATTATAGTGGGTTTACGATAATATTGCTAACATTCATTTAACGATTTTAAATTTAAATTCTTGAAATACTTGCCGTATTTCCTGCAATCTTTCTTGAGAAGATTTTAAGTCTTCTGTTTTAGTCGCGATAAAACATGTAAATTGATCAGATTTGCTTAAAGAGATAGGAGGGGTTATTAACTCAGGTATTAGGCTCATTAAATTACGGATCAACTCCTTTTTAAATTTCTTATTAAGTTTTGAACCAAAATAAATTAATTCCATCCGTGTAAAGAGAGAGCAAAAAGGTAATTTTAGACTATTTGGCTTTAATTCATCTAATTTTGAGTCTAAAATCACTCTAGCTAGATTTTGATTAATTATATTTCTTAAACCTATATATGAGGTTGTTAATCTAGGATTTATTTCAATAAAATAAAATCTCGAATCCTCACTTCTTATTAAATCAATCCCAAAATATCCAGAAAACTGTGAGAAATCAATTTTTTCTAAAATTCTTGTCAATTCAATAAAACCTTTTTGATGATCTTCTATCGGTGTTATTCCACCAAAATATTCAGATGTGTAATTAGGATTTTTAATGTTGACATTTTGAGAATTTATACTTAGAATATATGGATTTTTAATTTTTGAATCCATGGAGGTAGCTGCATTTATTAAAGAGATGCTTAAATCTATCCCCTCAATGAATTCTTGAAGAATATAATTTCTGCCTCCTTCAATTTTATATTTAAAGTCTTGGAAAAAGTTTTCAATCTGGTTTTTTGTCTCAAAATAGAAAACTGATTCAGCACCAACTCCATCTTCAGGTTTTATTACAATTGACTTTTTTAGTTCATTGAATTTCCGAATTATAAATTCAATGTCTAAATTATTCTTCTTTAAAGGTATTAGCCAAGTTTTAGGTGTTAGAATTTTATTCTTCAGAAAGAATTTATATGTGTTCATCTTTGAACTGCCAATTTTAATCCCTTCTAAATTAGTACTAAGAACTATTTTGTTATGATTTTGAGCAATATTGGTTAATTTATAGAGAATATCCGTAGTCTCTGGAGCAATAATGAAAGCATATTCGCATTCTTTTACAAGATTTTTAAACTGTTCTAGATAATTGTCTTTTCTCTTTATTTTTATAAAATTATCAATTGTTAGAATTCTTGATAGATGATGAATTCGATAATCCAATAAAGTGTAGATTTCAAATCCTATTAATTTAAAGTCTTGAGTAATTGATCGCAACATTCCAAAACCTTCGCAAAAAAGTGAAATTGGGATATTAACTTTGTTAAAACCCCCACCTGAAACAAATTCAAAGATAAAAATTCGTTTTTTCATCATTACAATTAAAAATCCGCATTAGGACTATTGAAATAACCTTTTAAGTTTAAAAATCGTGAAATCGAATTAATTAAGCTTCCCTCGTCTGATCTATCATGAAAAAAATAGAGAAATTTCATTAACTAAATTTATAATATTAAATAAGGTAAGATTTGAATTTTAAGTTAAGTGATTAATTAGATATTGGTATGGTAGCTAAAAGAAGTAGTTTTAACAAAATAAATGCAAGATCTTTCCAAATCAAAAAAAAACGCTAAGTTCGTCATATATTGATTATAGATATTACTTCAATATTAAATAGCTTAATTGTTATATGTAAATTTAAGAAATATTATTTAAATCTAAATATAATAGGTATAAGATCATGGTTATTAACATATTTCACAGAAACTTAAAAAAGAGAATCAAACTCTTAGGATTTTTATTAATTATTCTAATAGTTCCATTAATTTTTAATTCACATATATTTAATTTATTCGAACATGAAATCAATGTTAAGGAGGAGGATATCAATAAGGATCGTAATAAATCCAACCCAATCTTATCTTCAAATCATCCCATTAGTGCAGATGATTTTAAATTTTATAAAACAATAACAATTGATAATATGAAAGTCTCTGGCTTTGAAGATCTTATTGATTTTCCCCTATTAATCTCAATTTATGATTCAGATCTCCACGATAATACGCAATCTAGTGGTAATGACATTGCTTTTTCAAATGATTTTCAATGGTTAGATCATGAGCTAGAATTATATAACCAAACCTATAATAGTACTCATGCTCAACTGATTGCTTGGGTTCGTATCCCTGTACTTTCACCCTCCGAGGATACGATTATTCGCATGTATTATGGAAATTCATTAATGGAGGCTAGAGAAAATCCTTCAGGAGTATGGAACGATAATTATATGGGTGTATGGCATCTTTCAGAATCAAATGGTAGTGCAGAAGATTCTACTTCCTATGGAACTGATGGAACCCCCTCAGGAGGTGTCAGCCAAGGAGTATCCGGACGAATAGGGAATTCTTATGAATTCGATAGAGACACGGTGGGTACAGTAAATATGGGAGATCCAGCAGACGGACATCTTGATTTTAGCGGTACAGATGACTTTACTATAGAATGCTGGTTGTATCTAGATTACTTCTATTATTATGATACATTTATTATAAGCAAGCGTACGGGTCTTAGTCAATCATCTACAGGGTATGCAATGGTAGTTGCCGATGACAATTATGGATATGCTCAGTATCAATTTTCTGACGGTTGGGATCAATACCGGGTTGAGGGAAACACTGCTTTGCTTGACAGTGGTTGGCGTCATGTCGTCTACGTGTTTGATCAAGATAATGCTACTAGTTCTACAATCTATATAGATGGAAATGATGATAAGGTTAGCACTAGTGGAACAATAGGGAATATGGATAGTCTCACAAACTCAGCTAATTTCAGATTCAATGGTCGTAGTAGCCCCTCCGGATCTTACATGTTTGATGGAAAGTTGGATGAAGTCCGTGTCTCAAATGTCGCTAAAAGCGCTGATTGGATTAAAACAGAATATAACAACCAAAAGGATCCAAATACTTTTTATTCTATAGGTAATGCAAATAATGTGTATGTTCCCTCAATCTTTGATTTCCAATATTTTAAGGAAATAACGATTGATCACACAAAGGTTTCTGGATCAAGTAACCTTATTAACTTTCCAGTCCTTGTTTCAATTTTCGATCAAGATTTGCATGATAAAGTACAACCAGATGGAGAGGATGTTGCCTTTAAAAATGCTACTTCTTGGTTATTTCATGAAATAGAATTGTTTAATCAATCCTATAATAGTACACATGCTCATTTAATAGTTTGGATTAAAATTCCTAAAATTTCTCCATTTGAAAACACTATAATTCGAATGTATTATGGAAATGCTACAATGGAAACTCAAGAGAACCATTTAGGTGTGTGGGAATCAAATTATGTTGGGGTATGGCACCTTACGGAAATTGGTAATGGAACGCCTAATGAATATTTTGATAGCAGTATCTATAGTAATCATGGGCAAGGAGGAAAGGGAAATCTCAGCTATACTCCCTCGCGTATTGCAGGAACCATAGGTTATGGACAAAATTTTACCAACCATTTTATAGATTGTGGCAATGAAACTAGTTTAGATATCACTGGGAATCAAATTTCACTCCAATTATGGATGAAATTCCCTAGTGCTCACCCGTGGATGGGACCGTTCAACCACAAAGGCTTTTATGATGGATATCGGTTTATATTTTCAATAGATAGCCCTATCTTAAGGTTTCAACTCCATGGGGACGATTATGATCTTTTCGTTGCACAAGGTTTATCAGCAGATGAGTGGCATCATGTTGTTGCGACTTATGATGGTTCTCTTATGAGAGTATTTGTAGATGGAGTACAGGACACAAACACTCTCGTCAAAAGTGATAATATTTTGTCAGCACTCCCATATCCCTTTAGGATCGGACACGGTGATCACCCTGAAGGAGAAGTATGGACTTATCCTTGGCTTGGTCAAATTGATGAAGTCCGTGTTTCAAAAGTTGCAAGATCAGTTGATTGGATAAAAACGGAGTATAATAATCAAATGGATATAAACAATTTCTATTCTTTAAGCAATGAAACCAAAGTTGAAGATGAAATTCCCCCTAATGAATCTTATTTCAATTATTATAAAATTATTAAAGTTGATCATAAGAGAATTTTTGGTGAGGGAGGTCATTCTAATTTTCCTTTATTAATCTCTTTTTTTGATTCTGACTTACATTATGATGTTCAAGCAGATGGTGATGATATTGCTTTTTCTCTGGGATCTGTGTGGCTAGATCACGAGATTGAACTATTTGATCAAAATTATAATGGAACACATGCACGTCTGAGTGCTTGGGTAAGAATACCTGAACTTTCAGCTTCACTAGACACCTATATTCGAATGTATTATGGAAATTCTACTATGAATTCTCATCAAAACCCAAATGGTGTGTGGGATGGATCTTATCGAGGCGTATGGCACCTTGCAGAAACTAGTGGGGTTACAGTAGATTCTACTTCTTATAATGAAAATGGCATTATTTCTGGGACAATTTTACGCCCAACAACAGGTCAAATAGGGAATGCATATAATTATGGGACTGATGGTAGTTTCAGTGTAGGAGATCCAGCAGATGGACATCTTGATTTTGGAACAGAAAGTTTCTTGGTAAGTATGTGGATAAATATTGATACAAGCACAGGAGCATTACAAATTCCACTTTATAAAGGGGGTTCTAGTACTTTTGATATAGGTTATTGTTTTGGAACTCCAACAACGGGGGATAGTTTATCATTTCATATTACTGATGGAATTAGTAATGTGGGGAGCCCTAGTGCCGCTATAACATTCGATTCTTGGACATATATAATAGGAATGGTTGATAGAACAAACGATTTAATTCGTATTTATAAGGATGGCTATGAAGTAGGTTCCGGCACAAGTATAAGTGCAATCCTCACTATAGATGGCACTAGAGAATTTCAATGTGCGAATCCTTCATACGATTTTGATGGTTTATTAGATGAGATTAGGGTTTTAAATGTAACGCGATCTAACAACTGGATTAAAACGGAATATTATAATCAATATAATCCTAATTCTTTTTACTCAATAGGAAATGAGCAGAGTCAAGGAGGAACGATTTACAGCAACATTCAAGTTAATGTTATGGATTTATATGGAAATTCTTTACCTTATGCAAATGTTTCAATTTTCAATCATACAAATTTAATCCAAAGTGGTATAGCAAATAATGATGGGATATCCTCATTTCTTAACTTAATTCAGGGAGAATATAATTTTACTGCTTCGATAACTTCAGATATTGGAAATTACGTCGAAATTGTAAATATTACCTCCGAAGCGATCTTAATCAATCAATCGTTTCAAATAGTTGACTTAATATGTAATGTCAGTTCGAATTTCTTTGAAATAGTTGATATTGACGGTGTTTTCTTGGATTCTGGATGGATTTTAGTTGGTAACAACACTCATGAGCTCCAAAACTGCTCGATCGATAGTAGCGGACAGGCAAGATTTTGGTGGGTAAACACGCTTCCTTATCAATATAATTATTCCGTCTATTATCAAGATAATAATTATATTCCAAATATTGTTAAAGTCGCATCAGGGGATCTAATTTCACCCAACACTTCAATTCAAGTCCAAGCGAGTTTAACAACAGTTAATTTTAATATAAAAACGCTTATTACTAAACAACCAGTAGACGGGGTAAAATTATTATTAACTACCACTACAGGAGACAGCATTGTTAACTTAACCACCGATAATAATGGCATAGCCACATTAAGGTGGTTGAATTCTTCAGGGATAAATGGGAATTATTCTTTACAACTTGAATTCTTTGGAGCTTTAAGAAATTTTAATATGACTGGTATTACTAAAACGTTAGTTTCAGAAACAAATTTTACAGTATCTGCTACAGAAGACTTTTACATTTATATTGAAGTTTCATTAGAAAATTATGAAACAGAACTCATCTCATTAAATCCAACAGAATACATTTCTGTTCAATGGGGTTCCCAGTTGAAATTAAGGATATTATTTAATGTAAGTAAAGCGATAGGAGCTGAACATTTATTAGGCCCTACCTATAGCGATATAATGAAATATGAAATATTTAAAGGAGCAGATCTTATTCAATCTGGGAATTTGGGCATTGAAAAAGATTACAAGGGAACTCATTATTCATTTATCAATACAGAAAATTTAGAAAGCGATGTAACTTATATTGTATTTGTTTCAGCCCAAAAACCAGGATATTCGATTCCTCAAGACCTACTCCTGCAATTAAATATTTTAAAAAATGATTTAGTCTTAAATCAATCGCAAAATGATGACTCAATACAATCAGTCTATTGGTCAGACAGTATCGACTTTTCGGTAAAAGCGTATGGGGAAATTTCTGAAAGTTTTACTACTGAAACGAACATTTTTCAGGATATCGATCATAGCTTTAGATTTTCGCTCCCAGGTATTAACTCAAACTGGAACTTAACAAAAATGATATTCAACATTTATAATATCTCATGGAACGTTAATGTGTTTGATATAAATATATCCATCCTAGATCCCTATGGCATCAATAGCATATTTAATACCTCTAATCATGCAGGATATGATTATAATCTCGGAGTATGGACCGGATTAACCCTAGTTATGAATAAAGAAAGCCCTACACACGATAATAACTTTGAATTTATTATTAGTGGAACATTCAATAATACAATAGATGTAATCGCCGATGCATCCTTCATTAGAAATGATCTTAATGTTCAATACATGAAATATAACATCTCGAATACCATTTCTCTTTTATCTGAATCCGAAGGATGGGCAATTAAAAATAGTACTTTTATAATTCAAAACTGTTACAACACCCTTACTTGGGAGAAAGTAAACCTTTCCGTTCTTACTAATTTGAATATTTCTACTCCTGATGGCTTTAAATATTCTCTTCATTCTGGAGATGAAAATGGTAATGGTATATTAATAATAGATGATAGAACCATTTATTCTTTAGATAATCAATATATATTTACAGTTGAAAGTAATCCCAATGTTATTTTTGATGCCATTATTAAGGTTGAATATGTCCAAGCTTTTTATCAGAACACGCACTTAGAGACTGTAAATGTTTCTTATATACAGCAGAGTATTCCAAATGGAGGAACTTGCCAATTAAGTTTAGAAAATGATGATTGGAAGGAAGGTTATGCAAAATTATTAGTTAATGATATAAAAAGTGGCAGTGAATATCTATATCCCTCTCAAGTTGGGATGAATATTACGATTGGAGGTCAAACATATACAATATCAAACACTCTTCCGGGTCAAGGAACAATCTCATTAAATAATTTAATTAAAGATTCCATAATCACAGCGGTAATAGAAACGAACCAACCAATTAACTTTAGTCTTTCCTTTAAAATAAGTTATTCAAGAAATGTTGCTTATGAAACTTTAGGAACAGTAAACTATGTGATTAGAGAATCTCCTCAAATATTTGGAGTTGTTAGCTATTATCCCAGTTTGGGAGAATATTTTCAAACGATAGATACATCTTTAATAGATGCAGACCATTATACCATGAGATTTCGTGTAGATAAAGAAAATTACAATTCCGTTACAAAAGATTTGGATTTTATTGTAATTGAACGCTTAACCTTGATAAATGGGGAGTCAGCAATAGCAAAAGTCATAGAATTCATGTATATTAAAGATGAATATAATTTTACATTTTTATATACAGATGCTTTAACAGGGGCTCGTATTATAGATTTAAAGACTCAGTATTATATGTGGGAAAGGTACGATTTATATGGAAATGTTACAGCAAACGGCGAAGGAACCCTAATTCAAGAAGATGATGGATCTTATGTTTTAGATTTTGACTCTAAAATCAGAACTGCTGGCGAATATTTAATAATTGTTACATTAGATAAAGATAATTATGAATATAAAAACGCCATGATTCGTTTTACCGTCCAAATACGAGAATTTGAGTACTCCTTAAGCAATAATTTTAAAAATTATCGACTAGACATTGCTCATGGTAATACAGTTCCCATCCAAATAAACTTGACCGATCCTACACGGGGAGGGATTCCTCTGTTAAATGCTTCTGTAGTACTTATAATAAATGAAATTGAATATCATTTCAATGAGTCTGTTAACGGAACATACAGATTTAATTTTCGTACCAATAATGTCAATGCTTTTTTCGCATCAAAAACTCTAACTGGAATTATCAATATAACTAGGGAAGATTACTTTTCAGAAGAATTTTTTATAACAATTGTAGTTGGAATGGAAGAGATATTCCCTGGTATGCCAACCTTCTACTTTTTAATCATTATTTTCGGTGTTATTGCGATTATTGGAAGCATAGTTGGCTATAGGGTATATAAACATGCAACAATTCCAACCTTTGTTAAGAATATAAGACAGATGCAGAAAGAAATCAAAAACAATAAACCCATCTCAGAATCCCTATTATACCAAATGAAAGAAGTTTTTGTTGGAGAGATAGTAAGAGACAAATGGAGTACTATCGGACTTTCATTAGGAGATATCTTAGGAATCGAAATTAAAAAGAGTAAAAAACCACTTAAAACAAAACTAAAACATAAAACTGAGAAGATTCAAGACCAAAAACCGTTAGGTATCTTTGTGATGAAATGGGATGAAAGAGTAGGAACAGAACTTTTAATTAAATATCCAGAAGAAATTTCTATAAATGATAAGGCATTGATGCAAATTTATAGCACTCATGAATATTCTGGGGAAAAAGGAATTATAAATCTTACCTTCGGTTCAATGAATATTTTATCATATTATACAGGACCAGAATTAGGTTATTATATCATTTTATTTTTGACATTAGATGATGATCCAGACATCTATGAAGAAGCAATGCCCAATGTCGCGCAAGTGATTCTTCAAAACCGTGATGATGATTCCTATCTACAAATGATTCCTTCACTTTTCCAGCGTTTATCAGTTTATCCTTCTCTTACTAATGAACAAAATCTTATCTTTTCTTATCATGACGATATCAAACGAATGATTCTTAATATCTTAAGAAATTATGGGGTGATTACCAAATCAGAACTGAATATTTGGGTAAAAGATAGAGATTTAGAAGGTATTATCGATCTAGAAGCAATTCTAGCTAACCTTATTAGGTGGGAGATAATAAAAGTAACTTCAGTAAAAGGAATTCCTTCCGAACTCATCTTTCTTACAAAAGATATTTTCATGTTGCGGGTGCCTCCTGACACATTATTTAAAGATCCCGTGAATCATGGCTTACCGGCACAACTTACTAAGCTTTATCAAGATGAAGTTCAGAAATTCTTTAATGAATATCACCCAACCGAAGAGGATAATATTGAGCTTCTCTCCATTTTAATTGATCCTGAAGTGTATGAAACAATCCGTTTATTGAGAACTGCCATAGTTACGATGAAAGATTTTGAGAAATTAAAAAATAAAGGAGTTAGTGATATTTATAGGGTATTAAAAAAGCTATGGGATACAAATATGATAAAAGTCTTCAAGGATGAGAATGGAATAGAATATTATACGCTCTTAACAGACTTCTTTATTGATCTCCTGTTCCCTAAATATCTGGTAAACGTCATTAAGTCAGCAAATGATCAAAAGTCTAAATCTGATAAAGTATTGCTTCAATATCTCAATTTACTTGAAGAAATCTATTATAATTTGAAATCCGAAAAATAATAGAAGAAAAATATAGGATCTATAAAATTGTTTTTTTTCCTTTTACTACTTTCTTACTCTAAAAATAAATACCTAAATTGCCTTATGATTTTTTAAGAACATTTGACTTAAATATGAAAAAAAGGTATAAGATGATAATAAATAAAAAGAATTTCAGATGGAAAATTAACAGAACCAAATCCCTAGGATACTTGCTAATCATACTAATCATTGTGATGAGTTTCAATTCTACTTTGTTTACACTGCTTAATAGAATGAATAAAAAAGGTAATACTGAAGTATATTCGGAAAGAGAAAAACCACTAGCTTCTACAAATCATCCAAGTAATGCTGGAGATTTTGAATATTATAAAATAATCACAATTGATCATACAAGAGTCTCTGGTACAGAAGATTTTGTTGATTTTCCTCTATTAATATCAATTTTTGATTCAGATCTTCATGATAACACTCAGTCTGATGGTAATGATATTGCTTTTTCCAATAATTTTCAATGGTTAGATCATGAAATAGAATTGTATAATCAGGCATATAATGCAACTCATGCCCATCTGGTTGCCTGGGTGCGAATTCCAGTACTTTCTCCGACAAATGACACAAAAATTCGAATGTATTATGGAAATCCCTTTATGGAAACTCGAGAAAATCCTACAGGAGTATGGAATGAAAATTATAAGGGGGTATGGCATTTAGAAGAGGATCCATCTGTGTTATCACCACAAATTAAAGATAGTACATTAAACAGTAAGGATGGTACTTCAGGAGGATCTATGTCTAGTAGTGATCAAGTTTTTGGCAAAATTAATGGTGGTATAGAATTTGATGGTAATGATGATTATATTCGATTTCCTGATCCCTTAAATTCTAATTTTATGACAGTAAGTGCGTGGATCTATCCTACCCGATTGGATCAAAGTTGGCATACCATTGCTCAAAGAAATAATCTTGATGATTCTTGGTATGACTGGCAATTATATGCTAGGGCTACTGATGCCCCAAATTCTGATCGTGCAGTTTTTAGAATAGATTTTGCTGGAGACTCAACGTATAATGAACAAGCCCAATCTGATATTGTGCTTTCAATAAATACATGGTACTATATTGTAGGAACGTATGATAAAAATCAAATGAGGTTTTTTAGGGATGGAAATTTGGTTGGTACTTATTCAGATACGAGAAATATTCCAGATAGTAATAAAGACATTTGGCTCGCTAGAAATAGTATATGGAATGAGCCTTTTGAAGGAATTATTGATGAATTTCGTATCTTAGATATACCACAATCATCAGATTGGGTTAAAACGGAATATAACAACCAAAATGATCCAGATAATTTTATTTTTGTAGGTTATGCTAAAAAAGTATATGTCCCTAACATTTTTGATTTTAAATATTTTAAAGAAATAACATTTGATCATACGAAGGTTTCTGGAACAAGTAATTTAATTAACTTTCCAGTATTGATTTCTATTTTTGACGCAGATTTACATAATGAAACTCAATTAGATGGTAATGATATCGCTTTTAATAATGGTACTTCATGGTTATTTCATGAAATTGAATTGTTTAATAAAAACTATAATAGTACGCATGCTCAACTGGTAGCTTGGGTTTGTATTCCGAAACTTTCTCCATTTGAAGATACAAAAATTCGTATGTATTACGGAAATTCCTCGATGGAATCTCAAGAAAACGTTCATGGGGTTTGGGATTCAAATTATATTGGTGTTTGGCATTTGAGTGAAATAAGTGGACCTGTATTTGACTCAACTTTTAATGGTTATGATGGTATTGTTACAGGTGCTTCATCCACCTCATCTTCAATGATAGATGGTGGTCATGAGTTTGTTCGAGCAGAAACAGACTATATTGAAATGCCTGGTACTGGTAATGAGCTTCAACTAATAGAATTTACCGTTGAGGTTTGGATGAAAACTCCCGATTCAACAATACCTGATGATTATTATATTGTAACACAGAGTTTATATTATGATACAGAAGCATGGGCGATAAATATTTGTGACGATACTGGTCATTTAAACGAGGGGAGATTCACAATGAAAATCTCAGGAGCGCAGCAAACAGTATATTCTAACTCCGAGATTACTGGTAATAATTGGCATCATTTAGTTGGAGTGAGAGATTCTTCACAATTACTTATTTATACTGACGGTTCGTTAGCTAATTCAGAATTAGATAATACACCTGGTCAAATTATACAATCTTCCAAAAACATATCAATTGGTTCAGCTATTACTGTTGATTCAGAAGATTTTAATGGCATAATTGACGAGGTACGGATCTCTAATGTAGCTCGTTCTAATGGTTGGATTGCTACTGGATATGAAAATCAAAAAGATCCTAATTTATTTTATTCTATTAGTAGTGTCATCGAAACTACTAATGATATCCCCTCTAATGCTCACATTTTCAATTATAATAAATTAATAATAATTGACCATACAAGAGTTTTTGGAATGGGAGTTCATTCAAACTTTCCCCTACTAATTTCTATTTTTGATTCTGATTTACACAGTGACGTACAAGCAGATGGTGATGATATCGCTTTTGCCTTAGGACCTAATTGGCTGGACTATGAAATTGAATTATTTAACAAAGATTATAATGGAACACATGCGGAATTGGTAACTTGGGTAAGAATTCCAGCACTATCAACTTCTCTAGATACCTATATTCGAATGTATTATGGAAACTCTACTATGACTTCTCGTGAGAATCCTACAGGCGTGTGGGATGGTTCGTATAAAGGCGTGTGGCACCTTGCAGAAGCTGGTGGGATTACAGAAGATTCTACTTCCTATAATGAAAATGGCATTGTTACCGGTACAGTACTAAGACCATCGACAGGTCAGATCGGAAATGCATACAATTATGGTACTGATGGTACTTTCAACGTGGGTAATCCTGCAGATGGACATCTTGATTTCGGTACAGACAGTTTCATGGTTAGTATGTGGATAAATATTGATACAAGTACAGGGGCATTACAACTTCCTCTCTACAAGGGTGCGTCTAGTATTTTTGACCCTGGTTATTGTTTTGGAACTCCAACAACAGGAGATAGCTTTTCATTTCATATTACTGATGGAATTAGTAATGTTGGGAGCCCCAGCGCTAGTATAATATTTGATTCTTGGATTTATATCGTAGGAATCGTTGATAGAACGAATGATCTAATTCATATCTATAAAAACGGTGTAGAAATTGGATCCGGAACAGATATAAGCACTATGCTTAGCATTGCAGGAGATCAAGATTTTCAATGTGCCAATCCTACATATGATTTTGATGGGCTTTTAGATGAGGTTAGGGTTTTAAACATCTCTCACTCAAAACATTGGATTAAAACAGAGTATTATAACCAATATGATCCTAATTCATTTTACTCAATAGGGCAAGAACAGGGGGTCGCGGGAATATTGTATAGCAATCTTCAAGTTAAGGCGATTGATTTGTATAAAAATCCAATTTCTTCTGCAAATATCTCAATATATAATCAAACTATCCTAATGAGAAGTAATCGTACTGATTCTAGTGGAAATAGTTTATTCATGAATATGATTCAAGGAGAATATAATTTCACCGTTAGTATTACATCAGATATAGGAAATCATATTGAAATTATCAATATCACACCTGAAGCTATCAATGTTAATCAATCATTTCAAATTGTCGACTTAATTTGCAATGTTAGTTCGAATTTCTTTGAAGTTGTAGATTTAGACGATGCTTTCTTGGATACTGGTTGGATTGTAGTTGGCAATAACACCCATGAACTTCAAAACTGTTCGATTGATGGTAATGGACACGCTCGATTTTGGTGGAAGAAGACTACGCCTTATGAATATAATTATTCCGTCTATTATCAAGATAACAATTATAATCCAAATATCATAAAAGTTGCATCAGGGGATCTAACTACACCAAATTCTTCAATTCAAGTCCAAGCGAGTTTGACAACAATTAACTTTAATATTCTGACACTTATTACTAAAGAACCAGTTGGTGGGGTAAAATTATTATTAACTAATACAAATACGGAGGAAAGTATTGTAAATCTAACAACAAATAACGATGGAAAAGCAACACTAAGGTGGCTAAATTCTTCTGGTATAAATGGAAATTATTCAATACAACTTGAATTTTTCGGAGCTTCAAGGTGGTTTAATATGACCGGTATTACTAAAACGTTAGTTACAGAAGCCAATTTTACAATATCTGCTACAGAAGACTTTTACATTTATATTGAAGTTTCATTAGAAAATTATGAAACCGAACTTATCTCTTTTAACCCATCAGAATATATATCAGTAAAATGGGGCTCTCAGTTAAAGTTAAGGATTTTATTTAACGTGAGTAAAGCAATAGGAGCTGAACAATTGTTAGGTCCGACCTATAGCGATTTAATGGCATATGAAATATTTAAAGGTGCAGATCTTATTCAATCTGAAACTTTGGATATTGAAAGTTACTATACTGGAACACACTATTCAATTATCAATACAAAAAATTTAGAAAGCGATGTAACTTATTTAATTTTTGTTTCAGCTCAAAAAGCGGGATATTCGATCCCTCAAGAGTTACTCCTGCAATTAAATGTATTAAAAAATGATTTAATAATAAATCAATCTCAAAATGATGACTCAATACAATCAGTCTACTGGTCAGATAATATCGATTTATCAGTAAAAGCTTATGGGGAAATTACTGAAAGTTTTACTACCGAAATAAATATTTTTCAGAGTACCGATCACAGTTTTAGGTTTTCTCTCCCAAATATTTACATTAGCTGGAATCTATCAAAGATTACTTTCAATATATATAATATCTCTTGGAATGTAAATGCGTCTGATATAAATTTATCAATCTTAGATCCCTTTGGAGTCAATAGAATTTTTAACATTTCCAATCATGCTGGATGGGACTACAATCTGGGCGTATGGACAGGGATAACCCTAAATATCGATAAAGAAAGCCCTACCCAGGATAATTATTTCGAATTCATTATTAGTGGAACATTTGATAACACAATAGATATTGTTGCCGATGCATCTTTCATTAGAAATGAAATTAATGTTCAGTATATGAAATTTAACATCTCAGACACAATTTCTATTTTATCAGAATCTCAAGGGTGGGCAATTAAGAATGTTAGCTTTATAATACAAAATTGCTACGACACCTCTACATGGCAGAAAGTAAACCTATCAGTTCTTACTACTTTGAACATTACCATTGCTGATGGTCTTAGATATTCCCTGAATTCTGGAGATGAGAATGGAAATGGAGTATTAACTATAGATGATAGAATCATATACCCAATAGACAATCAATACCTATTTGTTGTTGAAAGCAACCCAAATATCATTTTTAATGCAATAATTAAGGTTGAGTATATTCAAGAGTTTTACCAGAATAACTGCTTAGAAACCATGAATATTTCATACACACAGAGTAATGTCCCTAATGGTGGAACCTATCAATTGGGTCTAAATAATAACGATTGGAAAGAAACCTTTGCGAAGTTATTGATTAATGGTATAAAAAGTGGCAACCAGTACCTCTTTCCATCAGAAGTTGCAATGAATATTACCATTGGAGGCCAAACATTTCAGATTTCTAATACTCTTCTAGGTCAAGGGACGTTTTCATTAAGCGGTTTCAATAAAGATACTGTAATCACAGCTATGATAGAAACTAACCAACCGGTTAATTTTACTCTCTCCTTCAAAATAAGTTATTCAAGAACAGGTACTTATGAAACTTTAGGAGAGATCACATATATGATTAGAGAAGCTCCTGGAATATCTGGTATAGTTGAATATTATCCCGATTTGAGTTACCATTTGCAAGCAATAGACACTTCTTTAATAGATGCAGACCATTATACTGTAAGGTTTTGGGCAAATAATGAGAACTATAATCCTGCATCAAAGGATTTGGATATCATTGTATTGAATCGTTTAACCTTAATAAATGGGGAATCTACAATTACTAAAGTAATAGAATCTATGTATGTTAAAGATGCAATTAATTTTACCTTTTTCTATACAGATGCCTTAACAGGTGCGAGAATCGCAGATTTAACCACTCAATCCTATATGTGGGAGAAATATGATGTGAATGGAAATGTAACTGCGAATGGTGAAGGAACATTAATTCAAGCATATGACAACTCTCTTATTTTAGATTTTGACTCTGAAGTCAGAACTGTTGGCGAATATTTATTAATTGTTACTTTAGACAAGGATAATTATGAATACAAAAATGCAATGATTCGTTTTTCTATTAAGATGCGAGAACTTGAGTATTCTTTGGGCAATAATTTTAAGAATTTTCAAACACATGTTGTCCAAGGAAAAATAGTTCAAATTGCGATCAATTTAACAGATCTTACGAAAGAAGGGATCCCTCTCTTAAATGCTTCTGTTAAACTAATAATAAGTGGTATTGAATATCAGTTCATTGAGGATATTAATGGGACATACATTCTTAATTTCCCCACTAGCCATGTGAACGCTTTTTTCACTTCAAAAACTCTTACGGGAATTATCAATATTACTAGAGAAGATTATATCTCAGAAGAGTTTATTATTACAATTATAGTTGAAATGGAAGAAATTTTCCCTGGTATGCCAACTTTCTACTTTTTGATCATCACATTTGCTATTCTTGCAACCGTGGGAAGCATAGTAGGCTATAGGGTATATAAACATGCGACAATTCCAACCTTTGTTAAAAATATAAGACAGATGCAAAAAGAAATTAAAGGTGGAAAATCGATCTCAGAGTCTCTATTATATCAAACAAAAGAAGTTTTTGTTGGAGAGATAATTAGAGATAAATGGAGTACTATCGGACTTTCATTAGGAGATATATTAGGCATCGAAATTAAAACAAGTAAAAAACCACTTAAAATAAAGCTAAAACATAAACCTGAGAAGTCTCAAGATCAAAAGCCACTAGGTATTCTAGTGATGAAATGGGATGAACGAGTAGGAACAGAACTTTTAATTAAATATCCCGAAGAAATTTCCATAAATGATAAGGCATTGATGCAAGTTTATAGC
>JBHLKM010000005.1:10957-264658 GCA_048886685.1 Candidatus Hodarchaeota archaeon | reverse complement strand
AGAGTCATGCTATACTTGCACGGGGGAGGATATTTTAGCGGATCCTATAAAACTCATAGAAGGTTCGTATCGATATTGTGTAAAAAATTACTTCTTAATGCATACAGCATAAATTACCGGCTTGCTCCAGAAGATCCATATCCCGCTGGGTTAGACGACGCATTTTTTGTATATAAATGGTTGTTGGAAGAGAAATCCATTCCAGCAGAAAGAATTATTATTATGGGTGATTCTGCTGGAGGAGGATTAACTCTAGCCTTACTTCACCGAATTGGAGTACGAAATTTACCTCAACCAAAAGCAGCTATATGCCTATCGCCCTGGACTGATCTTACTTTAACTAGTGAAACTTTTAAGACGAAAGCGGATGAAGATGTTTTTTTCAATGTGAAAAATATGGAAATTAGTGCTAGAGCTTATTTACAAACGAACTCTCCAGAAAATCCGGAAATATCACCTATTTTTGCTGATTTCAATGGATTTCCTCCGATATTTCTGCAAGTAGGGACAAGAGAAATGTTACTCGATGATTCTTTAATTATTGCAGAAAAAATGAAAAAACAAGGAGTTTCCGTAACTGTTGATGTGTGGGAAGGAATGTTTCATGCGTTTCTAGTTTTTATATCGATTCCAATTCTGGGAAAACTGATAGCTGAAAACAGACAAGCCTTGAAAAATGTGAAGAAATTCGTAGATGGTCTTTGAATTATTCAAAAAGAAATATTTTTTATTATTATGAATTATGAGAAAAATTTGGTATTATAAAAACAAGTTGAGACTTTATGGAAGAATTAATGAAAAAATTGAGTATTGTATGGAAAGAGATGGATGAACAGATACCTTTAATGCGCGAAGCGGTGAGGAAGGACCTTAAAAAGGATTTTGAAACTTTTGTGCATGATGATACTCACATACAAAACGAACTACTTTTTCTCAACGATGCACTACATTTCTTGCAAAAAAAATGGACAATGGATCTAATATATATCATCAGAATTAAAGGAAAGCCATTTTTCAATGACATTCGTCGGGCTTTACCAAATATAAATTCACGCACGTTAACGACACGGCTGAAAGAGTTTGAAGAAAATCATGTTGTAACTCGAACAGTACGCAATACACAACCCATTCGAGTCAGTTATGAACTAACAGATTTAGGAGAAGGTATGTATGAGTTATTAATTCCATTACTAATTTTTTTTGCTCGTGAAAAAATGAGAATAGATCAGAAAGAGGTGCATAAATTATGATTTTGATAACCCAAAGACAAATGATCGATGCTAACTTCATGCTAAGGGGTAGGATCCCGCTCTAATGAGATTCTTTTAAATGCTCATTTTTTTAGGTACATGTACTAACCATTAATAAAATAGATTTAATTGCTGAACTTAGAATAAACTTTAAACCTTTACTGAATTTAATCTTTTTTAACCAATCTAGAAAAAAATAATACAATACAGAGAAATAGATTTATTACAAGGAAAATTTAATAATTTATGATAAGAGCCATTACATTTGATTTGTGGAATACGCTCATTACGAATAAGTCTTATTCAGAACAAAGATTACAGTTTTTCTTTCAATTTTTACAGGAGAGAGAGATAATAATTCCTTTCGATGAATTAAAAAATGCCTATGATAAAAAATTCCATTTTGCTGAAGTTACATTTGAAGAAATTGAATTTCGTCATATATATACAATAGACAGAATTCAAAATGTACTCGATGAGTTAAAAATTGAGATTTCTAAAGTAGATTTAGATCGCCTAAAGGAAAAATTAGAATCTATGATGTTAGAAGAGCCTCCACAATTAAAGAATGGTGTGAAGAAAACACTAGAAGTCCTAGCTCAAGATTATCATATTGGTTTAATTTCCAATACGGGAGTAACACCAGGTAAAATTATAAGTAAAATATTAGAAGAATATAATATACTTCAATATTTTGATTTAACTGTTTATTCTGATGAAACAGGATTATTCAAACCGCATATCAAAATGTTTGAGATACCTATGGAAAAATTTAACTGCAAACCACAGAATGCAATTCATATAGGTGATCTTTTAGAAACGGATATTAAGGGGGCGAAAAATTTTAAAATGAAAACTATATGGATTAATGATATGAATTCTCCAAAACCAACAGAAATCTTTCCAGATTATGAAATAAGACAAATTTCTGAAGTGATTCAGATAATAAGGAATTTAAACTGATTTTAACCTTAATTCTTTCTAAATCTGCTTAAAAAGACTTTTATAACAATAATAACTACCCTATTTTATTATAATTAATTCATGGTGTTTATTATAGAATATAAAACTTTAAAAGTGGATGAAGGAAATGAAGGAATCTCTATTATTACTCTAGATAGACCTAAAAGATTGAATGCGATTAATTTTGAAATGATTGAAGAGTTCCTTCACTATTTAAATCGGTTGGAAAACAACTACGATATACGTGTTGTTATTTTAACCGGTGAGGGTCGAGCGTTTTCGGCAGGGCTCGATCTAAAAGAAATGGTTTCTCTAGAAAGTAATGAGGTGTATGAAAAAGATCCAAGATTTCGATATCTCAAGACAAAAGATTCTATTAAAGTAAGTTTTATGCTCCAAAGGCGTATAACTCAGATAATGATTAAACTAAGGAAAATTCCTCAACCCGTAATTGCCGCGGTTAAAGGTCCTGCTTATGGGGGCGGACTTGCACTTTCATTAGCCGCGGATATTCGAATAGCTGGAGAAAGTTCAGTTTTCTGTAATGCTTTCATAAAAATTGGCGTTTCTGGTGCGGATTGTGGGAGTACATATTGGCTTCCACGATTAATAGGATTCTCAAACGCAGCAGAGATGATTTATACTGGTAAGGATGTTGCTGCAAAAGAAGCTGAACGTATTAGGCTTGTTTCAAGAGTAGTTCCTGATGAAATTATAATTAATGAGGCTTTAAAAATAGCGAAAAATATGCTAAATAAAAGTGTTTTGGGTCTTCGATTAACTAAAGAAGCACTTAATATTAATATAGACGCCCCATCCTTGGAATCTGCGATAGAGTTAGAGAATAGAACTCAAAATGTATGCAGCCAATCTATTGATACAGATGAGGCAATGTTGGCGTTTTTTGAAAAAAGAGAGCCAAAATTTGATAAATGGTGAAATGAAAAAAGTGGATAAACGAATTTATAAGGATGAATGTTTTATGAAGATTGTTGAAGTTGCTTCACTGCGATCTACTCGCATTAAAAGTATTAAATTAGAGATATTTTAGAAAAAGTTGTGAAAAATGTCCATTCTTATATAAAATTCAAGTAAAGAAATGATTAATAGGATAGACATAATCCCATAAACCATGTTATACAACGGGGCATTAGATATTTACACCTAACTTACGTAATTCTAATCGTAAGTCGGTGAATGGTAAGTAATGAATAGTTTTTAGTTTTAACTTCTCGGCTTGTGATACAAACTGTTTTATATCATCAATAAAAACAGATTCTTCTGGATTTAAATTATAATTTTGTAATAAATACTGAAATATCTCTAACTCCGGTTTTATAGAATTAATTTTGCATGAAATTACTATTCCATCAAATATTGAGAAGAAATCATAACGTTTTTTTGTATATTCATAAGCTTCAGCTATATAATTAGATAATACATATAACTTGTATTCATTCGATTTTAACTCTTTTAATAAATCCACATTTTTTGAAATTGGTGTTAACATTTCTTTCCAATCTTTAAAAAATATTTTTAACAATTCAGTTTCCTCTGGGTATACAGATATGAAATCATCTCGGGCATTTTGGATTGATATAGATCCCCTATCTAATTTTAGCTAAGTATCACTTTGAATTATTTTTGAAATGAATTTGAAAATACGGTTCTTATCTTTAGTATATCTTAGTAAAAATTGATTGGGTTTAAAATTTATTAATACATTACCTAAATCAAAAATAATGTTATTTATCAAGAATAGCTTCTCAATTATTTCGTTCTATAATAAAAAAAGAAAATAAATAAGATTTGATAAGGTTTTTTTAAAAATGAAAAAGAAATCCTGCAAAGTTATAACTGATTACAAAACACCTTTCCCTGATCCTTTAAGGCTCCAAAAAGGTGATATAGTACAGTTTGAAGAAAAGGAAAGTGAATGGCCTGGATGGATTTGGTGTATAAGTAAAGAAGGTAAGAAAGGATGGATTCCAAACAGTTATCTTGCTATTCAAGATGAAATCGCCAGATTATTACAGGATTATGATGCTACAGAATTAACAGTATCTGTTGGAGAGCAATTAACCATTGAGAATCAAGAAAGTGGTTGGTTTTGGGTTTCTAATAAAGAAGGTAAGAAAGGATGGGTCCCAATAAGGAATGTCAAGCTATTAGGATGATTAGTTATCAAAAAATTCATTAATAATTTAATTCCTTTACAGTTTCATTAATTCTTTTAAGAGCTTCTTCCAGAATTGATCGTGGACATGCAATATTTATCCGTTGGAAGCCTTCACCACCTTTTCCAAACTGAGAGCCATCATCCAATGCCACTTTCGCTTTTTGATGTAAAAATTCTTCTATGTGGTCATTATCAATCCCTAACTGTCTAAAATCAAGCCATACTAGATATGTTCCTTCAGGTTCATTTACTTGAATTTGAGGGATGTTTTTCTTAATAAAAGACTTAAGAAATTCTAAATTTTGGTAGAGATATTGAATAAGAGAACTTAACCAAGCATCACATTCATTGTAAGCTGCTGTAAATGCTACTAGAGACAATGTATTGGGGAGATATCCAAATTCTTCGGGGAGGAATAAACTCTCAATACTATTTCTAAAAAGGTTTCTTAAGTTTTGATTAGGAATTATGATATTGGAGAGTTGAAGACCTGCAAGATTAAATGTTTTACTTAAGGATGTAAATGTTATAGAATTAAGGGCAAAATCTTCACAAATTGTAGCAAAATTCGTATGATTATACCCGGGATAAATTAGATCACAATGAATTTCATCCGATAGAACAAGGATCTCATTTTCAATGCAAATCTCACCCAATTGGGTTAACTCATCTTTCGTCCATACTCTTCCAATAGGATTATGAGGGCTACAAAGAATTAGTATTTTAGCTCTAGGATCCTTAACCTTCTTTTGGAGATCATTATAGTCCATCCGGAAATGTCCATTTAATGATTTCAATGGATTAAATAGAATTTGACGACCACTATTACCGATTGCTCCAAAAAATGGGTAATACACGGGATTTTGTACAATCACCTTATCACCACGATTAGTATATGCTTGTAAGGCGATATTTATAGCAGGAATTACTCCTGGTGTAAAAGATAACCATTCTTTGTTAATTTCCCATTTATAATGACGTTTAAACCACCCTAAAACCGCATCATAATATTCAGAATAATAGTATGAATAGCCAAAAATACCATGCTTTGCTCGATCAATAATAGCGTTAATAATCGGTTCAGGTGATTTAAAGTCCATATCTGCAACCCATAGTGGTAATAAATCCTTATCATAAGTATCCCACTTTACAGACTGAGTCTCAGACCGGTCAATTACTTCATCAAAAGACCAATTTTCTTTATTCACTCTTTTTACACTTATCCCTTTATTTATAACTATAGAAAATTTGCGAGAAAATTAAGTCTTGTTAATTAAGATCAAAATTAAATCATTAAAAAAAGAATTTCACAAAAAAGTAATATTTAATTATAATGGGATTAAAGATTTCTATATGAATTATCCTGAAGTGGTAGAAAAACCCAAAAAAGAAGAAACAGATGTGAAAATAAATCGTTGGTGGGATAAAACATTTTATTGGGAAAAAGCAAAAAAATACTCTAAAAATATTATTAGCATCCCTTATAATGTTAAGGAATCAATAAATTGGGTTCTAAAACATATCAATATTTATGGAGGTATTCCCATAATAATTTTATTCATCACTTTACCTTTTACTCTAATTGATTTTTTGCCTATGTGGGCATATATCTCAATGCTAGTTGCAATCTTTTTGATTCTCTTTTGGTTAACAAATTTCATCTCAAGACGGATCTACAAAAAAAAATATGATATCCCAAATATAGGTATAGGTTCCCTAATCTGGGTAAAAAAAAAAGTAAGTGATGAAAAAAAACCTTGGTTCAAAATTCCTTTGAATGAGTTAACTGGGTCTAAAAAATATTCTATTGGCTTTATCGGAGATATTATGAAAATGAATAAATACGAATTAAGTTTTGGTGATAAGCTTAAGGATTTTTTTAAAGAAACTGATTTAATTGTTGGGAATTTAGAAGGATTAATTTCTGACAAAAAAGAAGGATTAGCTTCTCAAAATCATAATGAAGAAATCATTGAACAGTTGTTAAGATTGATTAAAGGTAATAAGAAAACAAAGTGGTTACTGTGCATGAGTAACAACCATAGTGGGGATTTCGGTTACGAGATATTTAAAAAAACTCAGGATAGATTAGAAGAGAAAGATGAAATAGAAGTGTTTGGACCACGAGAAAAACCCTATTTTCCCTATGAAGGTTATAAATTTCAGGAAGATGATGATTTATTAAAAAAAATAAGAATTGTATCTGGAACTATGTGGGTAAATCATAAGAAAACCGTTAATTATATTAGCCTATATGAATGGAAAAATGATTATTTCGGTAAAGATAAATTTAATATTCTTTTCCCGCATTGGCATTATGAAAATGAGGATTATGTGAGGGATAGCATGAATGTAAAGGGTAAAGATCTCTTGATATTTGGAGACGACTGTTGTGAGGAAAAACCATGGGATTTGATATTTGGACATCATCCTCATGTTCCTCAAGCAATCACAAGAGTATCTGAGAAAAACACACCTAACAAATTGTTAGCATATTCTGGGGGTAACTTTACATCAGGAGTCTGGAGGGATAAGCATAATCATGGATTGATTTTAAAATGTGATATTGGTCCTTGGAAAGAAGATAACAAACAACTTGCTGCTGCAAATCTTGAATGGAGTTATACAATAAATGATTTTAACAAATGGAAATTATGGAAAAAAGAAAAGACCGTAAAAATCGATTTACCTCAGAATAAAAAAAAAATCTTTTTCATAATTAGAAAACAAATGGTTCATAGTGTTTATATCGGCTTTATCTTTATTCCAATTATTCTCACTATTTTGTTTCTTCTTGGTTTTGAAATAAATCTTATAAGACTATATAGCAATTTAGCTCTTATTGAGATTGCATATATTTCATTTATAATACTGGATCGAAATTTAAGACGAAAAAGAATTATCAAAAAAACAGATTCTTTAAAAAAAAAAAAAGAATTAAGGAGTTATAGTTAGCGCTTTCTTATTAAATTCTTCTGGATCACCACCTTCTTCGACATATTCAGCAAATCTCTTCAAACTTTCTAAAAGGATACCTCCAGCAGATTCTAGCATCTTTTTATTCTTCTCATCTTCGAATTCTCCCCAGCCTACAACTTTAGTGGTATTCCCCTTCGGTTTTAATATATATCCCATTCTATTAAAAATAGAGCCTTCAATATCAAATGTAATTCTTTCATTTTCTTTTGCTTCTACACGTGTGGATGTAAGATCTCCTATCGTAGATTTCACTTCCCATTTATCTGGACCTATACTTTGCGTTTCATTTACTGTTAAGTTCCACTTGGCTTCAAGATCATCATTCATTAAAATATCATAAATGGTTTTCGCTTTTGCATTCATATCCGATTTTATTTCAACTCTTGGCATATTAACACCTCAATTTTGTTGCATATAAATTAATGATAAGCTGATTTTTATACATTTGTGTCTACGTTAAAGATTAAAATAACAATCTATTAATTTAAAAAAAGAATTTAATAAATACTGTTAAAATTTACAAAAACAACAAAAAGGTATGAAATTTATGGCAAATGGTTTTTTTGGTAAAATATTATGGGTTGATCTTTCAGAAAATTCCTTTAAGGAAGAAATTCTACCGGAAGAGACTTATCGCCAATATCTTGGAGGTTATGGATTAGCAGCAAAATTAATTTATGATAACATGCCTGCAAAAGCAGATCCCTTAGGGCCTGACGCAATTCTAGGAATTTTTCCTGGATTACTAACTGGTACAGTAGCTCCTTTTAGTGGACGATATATGATTGCAGGTAAATCACCTTTAACAGGGACATGGGGGGATGCTAACAGTGGTGGCTTTTTTGGACCAGAAATTAAAAAATGCGGATACGATGGGATATTGATAAAAGGTATTGCAACAACTCCAAAATATATCACTGTTATTGATGATGAGGTTAATATTGTAGATGCATCGGAGGTTTGGGGATTAGATGCAATTGAAACTGAAGATAAATTAAGAGAAAAACATGGTACAGTTCAATTAGCATGTATAGGCCATTCAAGTGAAAAACTTTCATTAATTTCGGGTATTGTTAACGATAAAGGTAGAATTGCAGCAAGATCAGGATTCGGGGCGACTATGGGCTCTAAAAAACTAAAAGCAATTGTCCTTAAAGGAAATAAGAAAATTCCACTTTCAGATGAAGATTCATTACGTAATCATACAAAAGATTATAATAATAGAGTAGCAGAAACAAAAGGGGGTATAATTAGCATATTTAAAACGTACGGTACAACTGCAGGTAATGTCTTCTCGGGAAGTTCGGGAGATACACCAGTAAAAAATTGGGCGGGAAGTTCAATAGAAGACTTTCCAACTAATAGATTGAATAAAATTTCAGCTGGGGAGATTGATAAATATAAGCAAAAACCTTATGGATGTTTTGCTTGCCCTCTTCGATGCGGTGCAATAATGAAGATCCCTGAATTGAATATCGAAGAATCTCATCGCCCTGAATATGAAACTTGCGCCGCATTTGGGCCTCTATTACTGAATGATGATCTTATGTCGATTTTTGATTTGAATGAGATATGTAATCGAGCGGGTTTAGACACTATTTCAGCTGGGGGAACAGTTGCTTTTGCAATAGAATGTTTTGAGAATGGTCTAATAAATAAAGATGATACAGATGGTCTTGAATTGACCTGGGGAAATTCAGTAGAAATAATTAAACTAGTAAAAAAGATGATAAATCGAGAAGGATTTGGAGATATTCTGGCAGATGGGTGTAAGAGAGCTTCTGAAAGGATCGGTAAAGGAAGTGAACAATATGCTATTACATCTTTAGGTCAAGAGCTTGGGATGCATGATTCTAAGTTCATGAGTTCTCTTGGATTAGCTTTTGCATTTGATCCTACCCCTGGAAGGCATACTACTCCAAATGTAGATATGGTAGCTATGGGTCCTATCGGAAGAAATGAACTAATAGATGGATTTATTATTCCAAAGAATTTTAGACAGATGGGTGACGATAGATTTAAGGCTCTTATGTTAGTAAATACACTAGCTCAATTTTCAAATAGTCTCGGATTATGTATGTTTTCTAATATGATCTCAAATTACCCTATGATGGAATTGATCAAGGCCGCGACGGGATGGGATATATCAGTTGAGGAGTTAATTAAAACTGGATTAAGAATACAAACTCTACGTCAGGCTTTTACGATTAGAGAAGGAGTAATACTTGCTGAGAATGAGTTACCTGGAAGGGCAATTGGCAATCCCCCCTTTGAAAGCGGACCTCATAAGGGTAAAACAATAGATTATAAAGGTGATTATCAGGGATTCTGTGAAAAAATGGGTTGGAATCCTAAGAACGGTTTTCCTTTAAAAGAAAGTTTAGCAGATCTAAATTTGGATTTTGTGATTAAAGATTTATATGGATAATCTTTTTTATTTTTTTTTTTTAATCGGCTCAAGAGGAGAATAAAGGTAAATGAATTGCGAATTTACAATTCTGATCTCCTTTAATTAATGATTTCAATATTTTAATGTTTACAGGCCTTCCAATAATACCTTCCCATAGTTGACGATACCAACCAGCACTACAGTTACAAAATGCTGGTGAAATTCCCTCATTAAAATGATTTCTAACTAATGGACAATGGCAGTAATTTGCCTGTTTCTCTTTGAGAGTATCTGCTTTTTTATATCCTTCAGGATTATAAGGAATTTTAGTCACATAGATTATGTTATCTTTAAGTGCGGGGTCTTCATACCACTCATAATCCTTGTGCATTTCTTTAAGAACTTCATTTAAATCTCCTGTTTCCTTATATATTGATTTTAATGATTGAATTCGTTTTCGAGAAAATTTATGAGCACAATGAGACAAAATATCATATTTCTCGTATTCTTTTGCCGTCTGGTCTATTCTTTCGATTACTGATTTTAACCATCGAGTTCGCTCTTCATTGCTTGATTCAATAGTAAATAGTTTTTCTCTACCTTTTAAGATTTTCTTTCTTGCTTTTTCACCTAAAATTCTATCTAAACTCGAGGCTAATCGTTTATCCCATGGATGTATTCCTTTTTGTATTTCTATTTCATTATTCTCTGGAAAATTCGTATCATAATGATGAAAGACTAATCGTAACCACTCAGTACCTGGAAGTCCATGAAATTTGAAATATGTACTTAAATGTTGGAAGCTATCTTCAATAGTTTCTAATGAATCATTATGTATTTTAGATAATACTTCAACCTCATCGAGATATTTAGTGTTAATGTTATCTAACTCTATGGATTCTTTAATTGGAAAACAAAGATCAATATCTTTACCCCCTTCACTATATACGCCATAATCAATAATAGCAAAGGGAGGACCCAATAAAAACTCTTTGTAATATTGATATAGCTCTTCTATTTTTGAAGGAATATCTTCAATTTCACCACGAAAATTAATATATCCAATAAGTTCTTTCTCAATTTCTTTATATATTATTTCTAAATCTTGGAGAGACATTTTTAAAGATAACAAGAAACCATTCCATAAAAATACTAAACTATTGAACTTATAGTGAACTATTAAATTTCATAAGAAAATATAACAGAAATAGAAAAATAAAAAATTGAAAAAAATTACCTTATTAAATTTTGAATAACTGGATTGTATCCAACAACTACCTTACTGATCTTTTTTTCTCTTTTATTCATTTTTTTAACCTTTTTTTGTTTTTTTCTTATTAATTATTATTTAGATTTAATTTTATTAATAGTTTAACTTCATTAACTTCAAACGAAGTTCGAATCTTAAGGAAAGTAATATTACGATTTGAAAAATTTATTTTTTTAAAATCAACTAATTCTGAAGATGTTTATTTGCTGAAAAAGAGTATTTATATAAGTTAAAATAAGATTTTTCTCGACTTTCCATTCATCGGGAGATTTTTCTTTTTCCAATCTTCTAAAAACTCACCGAACTCATGAACATAGATTCCTAACGAATTAATCCTCTTCATCTTTCTATGTTCTCTTTTGTGTTTAAATCGAGCCTTCCAATCATAATAAGATCCAGGTTCTCCCATCATGAGGTAAACATCACTGCTCAAAAATAAGCTTTGAGACTCCGACAAATTTATAATTTAAGATGGTGGTAAAATGAATACTGGTAGGTTCCATTCTATCTTGTAATCATGATGAACAATTAGAGGCTATTTATTTATTTACTATAAAAAAAGGAATCTTTAGTAATTTATAAAAAAATTAAAAACTCAAAAATAGGTAAATTGATTAATTGCTAAATATTACAAAGAAAAATAAACAGTTATATGATAATAAATATGCCAAAGGTAAAAGCTAATAATATAGAACTGGAATATGACACATTTGGAGATAGTACATCAGAACCTTTACTTCTAATTATGGGATTAGGGGCACAATTAATTCAATGGCCTGAAGAATTTTGTGAAATGCTTGTTAAGAAGGGTTTTTTTGTAATCAGGTTTGATAATAGAGATGTTGGATTATCGACTAAATTTGAGCACTTGGGAATTCCGAACACTATAGAAGCAGCTCGAGCCCGCCAAAGAGGAGAAAAAATTACGTATGATTACACAACTGACGATATGGCTGATGATGCTGTAGGTTTATTGGATGCGTTGAGGATAGAAAAGGCGCATATTTGCGGTGCATCCATGGGTGCAGCAATAACGCAAACAATAGGATATAGGCATCCTGATCGCGTGCTTAGTTTGGTTTCCATCATGGGATCAACTGGAAATCCTGATCTTCCACGAGCTAAACCAGAAATAGCAGATATACTTTTTACTCCCGCACCTACTGAGCGTGAAGCTTATATCGAACATAGAGTGAAAACTGGAAAAACTATCTATGGAACAGGATTTCCGTTTGATGAGAATAGAAGGCGTGATATGATGGCAAGAGTTTATGACAGATGTTTTTACCCCCAAGGAAGGGTACGCCAACTAATGGCTACAATAGCTCATGGAAACCGCAAACCGAAATTATCATCAATAACTGCCCCAACTGTAGTCATCCACGGGGGAGATGACCCACTCGTTCCAGTTATGGGAGGAAAAGATACAGCCGAGTCAATTCCCGGAGCAGAGTTAGTGATAATCGACGGGATGGGGCACAGTTTACCCCCCGAAACGTGGCCTACAATCGTTAACGCTATCAGAAAAAATGCGGATAAATCCCAAAAAACATGATTTGAAAACAATAAAATAGAAATTTCTAGTGAATTTCATTTATAGTATTTGATTTATTGTGGTATAGTTTCACATAATTGGTTTTTTTTATTTGCTTCTAAAGAACATTTTTAATAGTAGCCAAATCTATTTATTGTATGGGAATATCAAAATGAATAAACAAGATATTATTTCAAGTACAGCTTATTGTGGATTAATCTGTAAAATATGCCATCGTTCAGATGAGTGTGATGGATGCAAATCAAAAATTAATAGATGTTGTAAACAATTGAGTTCAACTGGATGTTACCAATTCAATTGCTGCGTTGAAAAGGAAATTAATGGTTGTTGGGAATGTACTGAATTTCCTTGTAATAAAGATATGTATAGTGACTCTTACAGTCCTAAAATTAGAGCATTTGCTAGATGTATCCGAGAAGATGGAATAGAGAAGTTTGCCAGTTATATTCTTGATGTTATAAAAAGAGGATTAGATATTAGGCTTGAAGGTGATTTAGATCTAAAGACAGAACGAGAAGTGCTAGAAATTTTACGATGTGTTGATTGATTTATAATGTCGTAAAATTCGGGGAGATTTAAGTTTGAAACCCGCCCCTGTTTTTGAAATCAAGTTTATATGGAAATGGAAATGACTTCAATCAAGCAATGAGAAAAACATATGCTTATAAAGGTTTAAGGTGCACTTTTCGAACATAACAACAGTGAAGCAGTCTTTCACTGGATTTTAATAAATAAGTAAAAAATAGAGATTATTATAATTCAATTTTCTTAAGTCAACGGGAAAAAATCAGGTAGATCCCCTGGTACTTTCATTTTCCACTCGGGTTTTCTTTTTTCCAAGAATGAGACTATTCCTTCTTTAGCATCTGGTTGAGTTCCAGTCCAGCTAAAATATTGATTGTTAATCCTTTCTACTTTAATAATATCTGTTTCGGTAAGGAATTGATATAGCATTTGTTTTGTAATGGCAACAGAAACAGGAGCGTTTAACAATATTTCTTCAGCTATTTCCTCTGCAGTGTCCATTAATTTATCATCAGGTACGACGCGACTGACAAGGCCAAATTCCAAGGCTTCTTTAGCATTTACAATTCTACCGGTATACATTAATTCAGCAGCTTTACTGATTCCAATAATGCGTGGTAATACCCAAGAAGAACATGTCCCAGCGACGACACCTCGTTTATTAAAAACTATTCCAATACGTGCACTCTCGGCAGCTATTCGGATATCAAATGGTAGAATCATTGTAACTCCCACTCCTACAACTGGACCATTTATTGCTACTATTACAGGTTTTCTGAGAGAAAAATATTGGTTAATTCTACTCTCTCTCTGATCATCACCTTCGATTTCTTCACTTATTACATTATTCTGACTTTCACCAGTTTTGAATTCTGACATGCGAGTACCTTCCTTAAGATCTGCTCCGGCACAGAATCCTCTTCCTGCCCCTGTCAAAATCGATACTCGAATGTTAGGATCATTTTCGATTTTAGTTAATGCATTCCATATTTCAGCATCCATCTTCAAAGTCCAGGCATTAAGACGTTCTGGCCTGTTTAAAGTGATGGTTGCAATCTGATTTTCGATTTCAAATATTATAGTTTCATACTCCATTTTTGATAACCACTTCTTATGATTTATTTAAGATATTGTTTAATTAAGATAATATTTAATAATAGTTTTTCCGCCCTCAGAGGTGTAATTCAACTTTTGAAATCAAACTCTGAACTTACCTTTCCATCCGAATTTTCATTAAATTTAGGATAAAATTTAAAAAAAGTGAGGTTCCTTCTTTCCACTTATTTTATAGAACAAGAACCTTTATACATTTAAATATTAAGCTGGTATAACGAATGGAACGATCGTAAGGAGAATCGTAATAAAAGTAATTAATTTAGATAAGAATCCAGCCTTGATTAATGGAGTCTCTTTTACTTTAATGAGCAGTTGAAGATAATAGCTTTGAGCTGCATAATTTTCTGTCTTTTCGTGTTTATTTAAATCCTCCTTTATAGTTTTTTTTAATTCTTCTTTTTTGCTTCCGGCTTCATTAACATATGATACTACTGCCCATATACTTAAGACGAGAAAAAGAGTGGAGAAGCTAAAATAAACCCAAATAAAAATGCTTAACACGCTTACTGCTTCAATATAGCCTAAAAATATAAAAGAAAGAAAGAAATAACCGTAGAAGAATTGTCCAGCGTAAAGAACATAAGGAGAAACATTAGTAGAATTATAAATTAAGAGGGAATCTTCTGTGTGGGTAGTTTGGGACAGCTGCCATAATTCAACAAACATACTTAAAAAAAACGCAATGGTAAGCATCAGCATGAAAAACAGAAGTAAGTCGATAATAAAATCATCGATTAATAAGAAAAAGATAATAGCTAGAACTATATTTATCAGTGGAAGTGACAGTTCAATAAGATCGAT
The DNA here is from genome assembly GCA_048886685.1 of Candidatus Hodarchaeota archaeon. Classification (GTDB taxonomy): domain Archaea; phylum Asgardarchaeota; class Lokiarchaeia; order Sigyniarchaeales; family SOKP01; genus Loki-b32. The sequence goes on along the minus strand of JBHLKM010000005.1, from coordinate 249,631 downwards.
TATAGTTAATTTAGGAGTCACTTCTTCTGCTGTTGGTATCCTTAAAGGACCGCCCTTTTTTTTTGGTTTACTCAAGGTTCCTATACCTCATCTGCACAATTTTGAATTATCATTTCTAAGATAACATCTTTCAATTTAGATAGACATAATAAAAATTGGATTATTATTCTAATTTGCCAATATTTTTAAATTTTTCATTATGTTTTCGTATTCTTATCTTTGCTCTATTGAGGTGCTGTATTTTTCTGTTATTCCTAATACCCCAAAATCATACAAATTCTTTAAATATTTATTCCCTTTTAAGTTGCCTTTGAAAAGCTATTAATTAAAAATAAATAAAAAAATTGCATACTATTATACAAAGATACTTGAAAGGTAACCGCTCGTTGAGCAGTAATAAGAGTTGTTATCGGAGATTGGATAGATGATGAATGAACTGAGTAGTGTTTCAGGCTTCAATAAAGAAACTTTAATACATGAAATTGAATTCAACTTCTGGGAGACTTGGTTAAACTTCGGACTCGCACCAGGTTGTGTACTTCACGATGAGGGAGATGCGCTGTGGTTTGAGACACCCATTCCAATTATTCCCTACAATGTGATCCTGAAGTTTCAAGTGGAAAGGAATATCAATCAAAAAATAGATGAGATAATCAGTCACTTTACTCGTCGAAAGGTCTCTTTTTTATGGGTTGTGCAACCTTCGTCATTACCTCTCGACATCGGTAATCGATTACAGAGCCGCGGTCTGCAACATATCGAAATAATTCCTTGTATGGCCCGAGACCTAGCAAATTTACCACAAGTCCCTTCGCTGCCTGATGGTGTTGAAGTACACGAGGCGATTGAAGAAAGTGATGTCAATAAATTCCAGGAGCTCACGGCATGGCGATGGGGTGTACCTTCAGATTATCGTCAACAACTACAAATAATTTTTGAGAGTTTCAAAATTGGTAAAAAAGACGCAAAGGCTCACATGTGGGTGGCATGGCGCGATGGCGTTCCAATTTCGAAGGTTGGTTCATATTATGGAGACGGGTCTGTCGGCATCTATGGTGTAGTGACAAAACCAGAAGAACGCGGGCAAGCGTTAGCAAGCATCTTGATGGTTGAAACTATGAAGGCTGCAAGACAAGCTGGTCAGAAACTTGTAGTTCTTCATTCATCACCTTTGGCTGAGAATCTATACAAACGGCTTGGTTTTGTCACTGTCGCACAATTTCATCTCTATGCCTCGGAAGCGACATATTTATAAGGATGATTGATCGAAAGACTATTCGCGAGAAAATCTGATTTGAAAGTAAAAAAAATTCATAATAAATTGGAACAATTAATCAATTCTTTAACTATTAAGGAGAATCACAAAACCGTTCTTCGAAGAAAGGCTAATGATTTCTACAATGAGCTAAAAAGAGTTTCTCAATATCAGAAACCCTACTGGTCTAATATTTATTTATCAACAGATAGCTATAAATACACTTTGGAACGCTTTTGGTACGGGGGATCTTTTGATAGGGGGATTTTCATTAAAAGTAGATTTGACATTGATATATATTTCGTGTTTAATAAAAATATTACTCCTTATAATAATCCCAATAATCAAAATAATTTGAATGGTAGTTTACTATTCGAATTAATTTATTCTCATCTTAAAACATATCAATTTTATCATAAGATGAATATGAAAATTTTAAAAGAACCACCCTATGGACATGCTATTCCTATTAGAATGGATTATCAAGGTGTTTCAATTCTTTTTGATTGTATTCCTGCAATTGAATTTCCTAATGGATACCTTGTAATTCCTAATGGAATAGGAGGAACCAAAAAAGTTAATCCTCATTTAGAGGAACAAGCACTCTCTAAATTAAATAGAATGCAAGATGGAAAGATAATAAAATTGATTTTGCTGATAAAATACTGGAATTTTACGTGGGGGAAATCATTAAAAGGATATTTAATTGAACGCTTAGTTGAGTCGATTTTTGATAAGATTGAAATTCATACTTGGGATCGAGCTGTAAGGACTTTTTTTAGTCGAGCAATTAATATCATAGCTAAAAAGAAAATTCTACATGATCGGGTATATATCCAATATTCTATATTAGATGAGTATTCGAGTAAGAAATTGGATTATTTTCTTGAAGTATTAAGAGAAGCTGGTAGTTATGCCCAAGATGGTAAATGGGAAGAATTATTTGATGAATTATAACTTAAAATAGAAGAATAGAAATCAATTTTAATCGGAAAATGAATTATGCCACCAACCAAGTTATTGGTATATAAAAAAGAATATATTGAAGGAGTGCCTACACCTGATTTTAACGTTAATCAAATTGGGGAAATTTTAATCAACATAAATCTGATTCCTCATTTTTTAGATTATGAGTTAGTCGATCATAGTGTTAATTTTAGAAACGTGAAAGAAGGTTCTAGAGAAGATATAATATTCCACTATGTAGATATACTCCCCATTTTCAGAAAACCGAAAGAAGGAGAGAGGTATGCTCAAATTAACGAATATAGATACCGAGATACGATAACAAAAATAGATATTGTATCATTTTTCACTAATTCCAAGGAGGGAAAATTTGAACATCGTATTTACCAAATAGGGAGAATATATGTAGCTGATGAATTGAGCCTCAATGATTTATTTGGTTTGGGAGAATTGAATTATGATATAAATGATTATGATAAAGCTATTACATTTTATACTAAAGCTTTAGAATACGAACCTGAAGATTGTAATATACTAACTAACTTAGGATTAGCTTATATGTGCAAACTAGAATACGGAAAAGCAATCCAATTATATAAAAGAGCACTTGAAATTGAATCAGAAGATCCTCTCATATGGGATGATTTAGGTATTGCGTATGAATACAACAAGGAATATGAAAAGGCAAAAGAAGCATATCAAAGAGCCCTTGAATTAGATCCTAATGATCCTGAAATCAAAGAACATATAGAAGAAATCAAAAATAAAATTTCTTAAATATTAATAAGTATCCAAAGGATGACTTTTTGAATGGTAGAAAGCTAAAATTTAGATTCTAAGAATAGTTTAAAAAAAAGATTTTATTCCTGCGCGGCTATATTTAAAAAAATTCAATTCCCTTCTTTCTTAAATTTTTGATAATAAAATCATATTTAATTAAGGGTTCGTATTCTAAATCAGGAATTTTTAGACTTTTTACCTGATCTTCAGTATATATGTTAAAAAGGATTGCAGCTCTGTGCTGAATGCCATATTTTTTAAGCAACTCTAATGCATTTAATTGATTATTGAAGAATCTTCCGTCAGCTCCCGTATTTTGCTCAAACGTCTGCTCATCGACTCCTTTCAATGAAACTCTCACGTACAGATTTTTGAGTGTGCTTAAATCCTTTACATACTGCTCGTCTAATAATATGCCATTAGTCTCAAGGAGGAATAGCACATTTTCTGGAATATAGCTTATGAGTCTAAGTAAATGGTTTTTTCCTATTGTTGGTTCTCCACCGCTTACTCGTACCAATGGTTGGTTCATTTTAAGAAGTTTTTCAGCAACACTCTCAGGGGAATAATATCTGCCAAATTTCTGATGGTGCCATACTTTTTTCTGAGCCCAACAATAAACACATCGAAGATTACAGCCTACACAATCAGCAGTGGCACATCCACCATAAAATTGAGTCTTGCGGAACCGATAGTATTTTTTTGAATTGTTTTTACACGCTTGACTCTCAACAGTCTGAGTTAAGGTAAAAGGATCGACCATTTTCTAAGGATAGAAAGAAAATACTATATTTTTTGATTGAAATAAATACAATAAACTAATTAAATAAATATATCTTACTTATGAATTGATATAAAGAGGGAGAACCATTATGCCATATTTTGATAATGAGGGTGTTAAAATATATTATGAAATTGAAGGGGAAGGCCCGCCAGTGGTAATGATTCATGGATTTCCGGCAAATCTAGAGCGTTGGAAAGAAACAAATTGGGTAACAACTTTAAAAAAAGGCTATCAATTAATTCTTTTGGATTGTCGTGGTCATGGAAAAAGTGATAAACCACATGATGAGTCGTATTATGGCCAAAAAATGACTGATGATGTTGTGAACCTTATGGAACATCTATCTATCGATAAAGCCAATTTTTTAGGCTATTCTATGGGAGCGTATATTACATTTAGATTATTATTAAGCAATCCTAGTCTTTTTATTTCAGCAATTCTTGGAGGGTTTATTCTTGGGAGAGTTTTTTTAAACTTTATGCAAGATGATAAAGAAAGATCTAACGCTATTGAAAACATGAAACATAGAATTGAAGCATTTAAGGCAGATAGTATTAAAGATGTTAAAGACCCTATAGGACGTGCATTCCGTCGACGTGCAGAATTAAAAGGAAATGACTTAACAGCATTAGCTGCTGTGACAGCTAGCTTTTTAAAAGAACGAATTGAAACTATGAAATCACCCACCCAAATAAGAGAATCGCTTAAAGAAATAAAAGTCCCAGTAATGACTGTTATAGCTTCTGGTGAGACTCTATCGGGAAAAACTCTAGTAGCTCAATTAGTTCTAGATGCTTGTCATTTTCAGATTCAAGGAAAGGATCATTTCAATGTTTTACCAGATCCAAAATTTAAGATGATTGTGAAAGCATTTCTGAATTTTGTGAATAATGAATAGCTTAAAACCTTAAAATCGAAATTTGGGGAATGATAAATAGCTTAAAATTCTCTTAGGGAATGAACTCGTGTCATATCCTAAGGATTAAATTAAAATAATATTAATAAAAAAAAAATTATTTGGAAAAAAGAAAGCTTAGTTCTTTTTTTAATGTACTTTATCTGATACATCTGAAATTTCCCTCCACAATCGATAAAGTATGTCTTTTCTCGATTTTTCATCAGTTCTTTAGACTCTTTTTATTTTTCACAAATTACTTTATGAATACCGAATGTTATGGTCCTCTTCCACTTCCATTAAAAGACTTTTCTGTGATATCTTTCCCAAACACCAACTCATATGCTGTTTTAACCGTTTCTTGAGCCTTATCCAACGATCGCAACATAGTGATAATGATATCATGGAACTCCTCTTTTTTCCCTTCATGAAACATAGCAGTAAGCTCTTGAGAGAGCTCCTCCATCAGTCCATTGAATCTCATAATTTTCTGTTTCAACTTCTCAATTCTAATATCATCAAAATCCATCGCTTTCAGTACACCTAATTTGAATTAGTATGTTTCTTTTAAATCTTCCTTACATTTTTAATAGTAATATATATTCAAAACAATATTAATAAAATTATTCTTCATATTCCGAATCATAGAGTTTTCTAAGTAAATGACAAGACATCTATATTTAACGTTTATGTATATCAAAAAAAGTCCAAGAGTATCGTGTTCAGTTTAAAATAGAAATTATTCTAAAACTCCACCGATAGCAATTAGAGCATCAATACCTAATTCCTCGAATTTTTTTGTTAATTCTTTAGCTTTTTCCTCTTTTGCACTTACTCCCTTAAATGGATTCGTCCTACTTATATATAGGATAGTCCCACCCTCAGTATGTAGGTCATCATGTTCTGCTATATTAAGTAGAATTGTTTGGTTTTCCACATTACCTTATCTATCTTACTCTATTATACGCAATTGTATACGTGAATTACATATAAAAGTTTCTGATCTCGCAAATCTTTCATAACTGCAAAATGAAACGAATGAACATAATTAATTATTAGACTTAGTTTTTCCACTAAAATTTCATTGAAATCAGACGTTGAATTTACCTTTCTATTCTAAATTCACAGAAAATTGGGACAAAATTTAAGAAGGCTCGACCTTAGTGTTTCCTTAAGAATTGAATTTACTTCTTAGTAATAAAAGATCTTTTTACAAATGCTTCTAAAAATGGGAAATCTCTTAGCTCTATAACTTGACTTGCTTTATAAAATTTGTTTAGACTATCCACTATAGAAACCTCATCTCGGATTAAGGTAGTAAATTGTAATAATTTTTGTTTGGCTAAATATGATTGCCCTTTAAATACATAATAGACAGAAAAATTGGTTATTGGTTCCATGATTACAGTATATTGACTGAATTTAACCCGATCAAGACCCTGTGAAAGAAAATCTTTACTAAATGAACTAATCGCGCTTAGAAAACTCCCAAAAATTTCATTGTCACGTTCCCACTCCTCAGTAAAAGGATATGAAAATAAAAGAACACCGCCTTCAGCAATTATTAATAGGATTACGGGATCCTCATCTATGACGTTTTGTGGTTCCACAGTACGCTTTTCTAATAAACGCTCAATAACATCATCAAAGGAAGATAAATTTATTCGTTCTGATACAGGTGCGTTGTCTTCTTTTAATTTTTCCCATTTTGATAATTGATTAAGTAAAGTATCGTGTTCACTTGATATTTTCTGAGCCAATATACCAAGATCATGTTCTTCTGCGATAATCTGAGCTTCTGTTAATAATTTACGTGCTTCTCCCATATTCATTTGAATTAATGATAATTTAGCTTGTAAAATCTTCGCATGAGCTAGACGCCAAAATGATTCTTGATCCTCAGCAATCCTACTAAATCGCGTAATAAGTGGATTTAATTCATCTAAAATATTCAAATCATTAGTTCTACGTAATTCCATTAAGAGTAAATCGCACAAGTGAGCTATTCCTGTAGCAATGTAATGAACCTCATTTGTAAAAATGTATTGAACCTCTGGACTTTTAGCTTCTATGAAGTCTTTAAGAATCATTTCAGCTTTAAAGCGATCGCGAAGATTAGGACTAGCCTTCAGCACTAAACCGTTTGTAAGTAGATACATTCTCTCTGCTTGCCTATTATTTGCTTGATCAACAAATTGCCTGAAATTTATTAAATATTTTTTGGCTTCCTCGTAAGAGCCCATATCTATGTATATCCTAATAATGTTAAAATACCCAGCTGGTAAATTTAGCAGTAATCCAGATTCATCAGAAATTATTAGATTTTTCTTAAAATACTCTATGGCTTGATCTAAATCACCTTTCAGACGAGAAATAAACCCAGAATTAAAAATTGCCGTTAAACTCAAATATTTGTTGTTTATTTCATTAGAAATCTTTTTTAATTGTTCATTGTACTCTTGAGCTTGAACTAATTCTCCTCTTGCATATGAAATAGCACTTAAAGTAAAAAAAACCTTACATTTATCTCTTTTTCGAATTTCTTTAAAAGTTAGGCTCTGTTTAGCATACTTTAAGGATTCTTTCAAATCTCCTTTATTAAAATAAACCCAAGCAATAATATAAACTGTTTCTGCAATATCAGCTTTGTTGTCAAGTTTCTTATAGATGGCTAAACATCTATTATGAAAATCGAGAGCGTTCTTATAATCACATTCAATTCTAAAACTCACAATTCCTTTAATACGGTTTAGATTCGCTTTTCTCTTCATTTGTTCAGTAGAGGAAACATCGTTAAAAGTCAAGCAAACATTTTCTAATTGATTCAATATTAGATGTATTTCATCAATATCTTCTTCTTGAAGAATCATACTCAATCCTTTAAGAAATAAAATGTCAAAGGTTTGAAGTGAATTTTCTTGATTTTTGCTCAGTTGAAAAGCTTCTTCAAGGATGGTTAATGTCTGTTCATGCTGCCACAGGTGAAAATGAAGTTTTGCTTTAATAAGCAAACTTTCTATTCTATCTTCTGTAGTAATCCCATCCCTATTCTCGAACTTAGTTAAGACATCAAGAGTCTCTTGATATCTATCCTCATCGAGAAGTTGTTGGGCACGCTTTAATTCTTCGGTTCTCGGATCAGACATCTCTTACATTGATTTTCGGATTTAAAGATATGGAAGAAAGGTTTCTTAAAAAGCCTTATGTATTATAATTTCGATTTAATATTCTTTTGCCTTTTCACAGAAATTTTCATTGAAATCAGACACTGAATTTACCTTTTCATTTTTTTAAAAAAAAAATAATATTTTTGAATTTATATTTTTCCAAACTAACCATTTAACATTGCTGTCACGTCAACACGAAAGAGGAAAAGCAAGCCAAATATTAAAGAAGTCCAATGTTGGGAGAAGACAACACCTATAGCCGCTAATGTGGGTTTTATCGTGAGGTGTTTGTTTCTATAAAGTTTTACGGCGGTCCAAATAATCCAAACCGCTTGAATTGCCCACATGAGAAATTTAACCGTTGCTAACCAGCTATGAGCGACAGCCCATACATCAGGAAATCCTTGCGTATCCGTGGTCATCATAATTATTAAACTATTTTCTGTAAGGTCGCTAATCGTACCTATTATTCCAACTATGGCCATCCAGTATCCTATTTTTCTCCACCTTGAATCAGCACCGAATTTTCGGGCCAAAAATAATGATAAACCAAAAAACATACATATATGACAGAAATCGTAGACATCGTCAGAAATTTGATAAAATACATAATACATTATTTGTTCCGAACTCATTTCAAGAAAATGTGACTTTATCACTGCCCCACTAAACGAAAGTTGACTTTCCATAAAAGTCGCGGGATAATGTGACATCAAAGACAGGGCTATGATTATTGGATAGTTGATCCAAAGAACAATGAAACCAAGATAGATCAATCTTTTTGTTGTGGTTGACGATGGCCAATCATCAAACTTATTTAAATACATGCTAATCACTTGGATTTGGAACTTATGCTTATTTTAAAAAAAAAAGATTTAAGAATAATTTTCTTTAGGGTAAATTCTTTATTATTTCTGCCCCTTTTTCTAACGGAATTGCCTGCAGGGTTTCTGTCCTTATCGCACCTGCTGCTCCAAGAGTCATGAGACCAGTCATCATAGTTTCAGAACTTGGAGCTTCAATTATCGAAACAAAGTCATAACGTCCCATAGTATAATAAAACTCCTTAATAGTTCCTCCAAGGGATTCAGTCAAATTTTTTGCTGCTTCAAAACGTTGTGGAGATTCCTTAATTTTAGTGATACCTTCTTGAGTAAAATTACCAAGGACTACAAAAATCGCCATTCTCTCACCTCAAATATTTATTTAATGTGCATATTAAGGTAAGTTTGATGTCTATTTAAATGTAGTTTTTTTTGATTTATTGGATTTCCATCAAGATCAATGATCTTGATGACTTTCTCCATTCCACTAATTGATATAACAAAATTTATATATTTCTCTACCATCGTACTACTTTACATCTAATTTGATGTGAGATTCAATAAAGAGGTTATAAAAAATGCCGTATGTAGTGGCTAGATGGTGGTATCCTTCCCACAAACAAGAAGAAGTGGCAAAAATCTACCAGAAAAGACTACAAGAACCTCCAGAAGGTTTAGTACCTATAGGTGAATTGGCTGTTGCTGGTGCTGTTAAAGGTTCAAGAAGAGGATTTGTGGGCATGTCTTTCACGAAAGTCGCCCCTGAAAACATCGCTCAGGCTATGAGAAATGCTGGTTTAATCACTTCACTTTATAATAATGTGGAAGGATATGAATGGAATATCGAGGTATGGGGAGATGTAACTGAGGTACCAACAGAATAGTTGTATCTAACTTATATTATTAAATCTTTTTTTTTTTATTATATCATTCGTTCAAAGGAAAATATTAATATAACATAGACTCAACTATTTTTATTAAAATTAAAAGAAATGGTTTTACAATTATGGGATTAAAAGATAAAGCTAATAATTTTTATAAGCTGGTAACACATCCTAAGGTTGTGAAGTTTTCATGCATAGGGGCATCTTTTGTTTGGATTTCAAGTGTTATATTAGCAATTTTAATTGGTCAATTAGATCCTGCAGGCCCTCCTCATGATCCAGCTGGTTTTAATATCTTAATTAATTATATAAGTGATCTAGGTAATCTTGACTTAACTCCAATGCCTATAATTATTGATTTTGGAATGATGCAAACCTCTATACTAATGGTCCCTGTCTCATTCTACCTAAGAGAAGTCTTGATAGGTGATGGATCAAAAAAATTAAGAAAATTATTGGGTAATTTGACCTTATTATGTATGCTAATTGCTATGTGCGGATTATTTCTAACTGGAGTAATTTCTGAGGATATTGGTGAAAAATTAGATAGTATTATAGGTCCACCTTTTCCTAATTATTTCTGGCATGATATTGTAGCAGATTTTGCATTTATCTTTTTTATGGTTAGTGGAATTCTAGTTGCATCACAATTTATTATATTTCCTGATATATTAGAAACACAAATTGGCATAAAACGGACACTTCCTGCTCGGATAATATTAACGATAAATACATGGATTCTAACTCCAATATTTTTTGGTTTCTTTTATACAGTACCGTATCTTTGGTATACTGATGAATTTTGGACTACTTTACCCTTGTGGCAATGGGCTCCTTTTTGGGAATGGCTCCTTATGTTTTCCCTCTCTGCTTGGATACTTTTGGTGTCAAATCTATTTCTAATAAAATCATTAAATCGAGAATCATAGAAATTGATGGAATCAATAAATAAAATCAATTATAAATATACTTATTTAATAGGTTCTGAATAAAGAGATTGGTAAGAATCAAAATCATTTTGTAAGAAAATTGGTATAGTAATTTTATTGTTATAATTCTATTATTATTTGGGATAACTTCATCTTTAGTTGTGAGGAAAACTATGAAAATCAAAGTACTATACCTTCTTGTACCTCTATCTCTGCAAGAAAACTTAATAACATTTATATTCGAGAAAGATTTCTTTTGAATGAATTGAGAGAAAATGAGTAAAAGACTTGATTATAGGAACGGAGCTCGAGTTATTGTAGAGACTTGTATGGGAATAAAGCCAAAAGAAAAAGTGTTAATTATTTTTTCTAAGGGTTTTGATAGAAATGCCAATCTTTTAGCAGAAGAAGCTGAAGCGTTAGGTGCTCAAGTTATACTTAGTCAAGTAGATAATAAGGATATGCAGATAGAACCTCCTGAAGAAGTAAGTAAACAAATGCTAAACTCAGACGTAGTGATGGGCGTTCTTTCCTCTAGCACGATTCAATTATTTCTTCATATGAATGCAAGAAGGGCTGCAACTGACGTGGGAGTAAGAGTAGGGGGAGTTCCTTATATTAAACCCGACATTACTAAGGAAGATATTTATAAAATTACAGAATTAACAGAGAAATTGGCTGATATATTGACTAATGGGGAAGAAGCAAAAATTACAACAAAAATCGGAACTGACATTATATTATCTATCGACGATAGAATATCAGCTCCTCTTAGAGTAAGACATGCCGTACCTGGAGCATGGGGTGCTGTTCCTGAATATGCCGAGGCAGCCATAGCCCCTGTAGAAGGGACAGCTCAGGGAATCTGGGTCATAGATGTTTTTTTTGAAAAAGTCGGTGCAATTAAAACGCCTGTAGAAGTATTGGTAGAAAATGGTCGTGCTGTGAAAATTGAAGGCGCTGAAGAAGCAGAGAAAATAAGAACAATCATAAAAGCTGCTGATAATAACGCAACTAATATCGCAGAATTAGGTATTGGAACAAATCATACAATGAAAAAGCCATCTGGGACTGTAGGAGATAAAATGATGATAGGTACAGCACATCTAGCTATTGGAAAAAATATTAATATTGGAGGACAAACATATAGCAACATTCATCATGATGGTGTAATGAAAGATGTTACAATTGAAATTGATGGAAAGAAAATTCTAAAAAACGGTAGTATTTTAATTTAATATCTATTTTTTTTAACCAAACCGTCCATTTTCTTCTAACAAGACAATTTTTCAGCCTCGACAATCCATAAGGCTTGAATGTCCAAATTACTGGACGCAAATTATAAATTATATGTATTGTAAAATATTATACGAAATTAATATAAAAAATAAGAAAAACTATGGAAAATTTCAAATTTAATTTTGGAAATTTAAAAGTTGATCAATTAGGCTTTGTTTTTAAAGAAATAGAGAACCAAGCAGATGTAATGCAGAATATTTTAAGTCTTCCTAAATTTATATTTACTCCCCCAACAACTCATCCTATTCAATTTCGAGGAAAAGAATCGCAGGTCACCATTCAAATCGCTATCAGTCGTTTAGGTAACACTCAAATTGAATTAATTAAGTGGATTGATGGTGAATGTTCATATAAAGAATTTTTAGATCAAGGAAAGGAAGGACTTCACCATATTGCAGTATATGTTGATGATACTGATCCATATATAGAAGAATTTAAAAAAAATGGAATTAGAATTTTGCAGTCGGGTTATATCTTAAATGTTAGATTTACTTATTTAGATACTGAAGAAAAAATTGGTTGCATTGTAGAATTATTAGAGCAAATTAGTCGTAGAAAAAGAAAAAAATAACTGTTTCATAAACAAAACTTCTTGGTGAACTTGGCTCGAATTATAATTTGGGCCTTGGTGAAATAATATAAATATAAATAAACAATTTTTTTTATCCTTTTTTTTATTTTAAATCTTTCTTTTCAATCCTTTTTCTGAGTATGACAAGATTGATTTATTGGATTTCCATCAAGATCAATGATATCGATGATTTTCTCCATTCCACTAATATGATTAATTTTCTTATGTACAAGAGATACCCGCTCCAAATTTACTAATTGCTCGAGACCATTAATCTCCTTAATTTTATTACAACCTAACTCTAAGACTCTCAAATTTCTTAACTCATTAAGGCCTTTAATTTCCGAGATTTCATTATTTAGGAGATAAAGAATTTGGTGTAAGTAATGGTTGGTAATACGAACCATGTGTATAGATGTAAAGTTCCATACCTAGAATTAACCCGATAATTCCAAAAATCAAACCTACTACTCCCATGACTTTTGAATCATCACCAGTAATCCCTATCATTCCAAATACTATTCCTAAGATCGATAAGAAATCAATCCAACATCCGGAGAAACCCCAGATTAATCCAAATGCTAAAATTCCGCAGAGCATTCCGGTAAAACCAAATAAATTTTTCATTTTTCACATCTTCTATTTACATTTTTAGATTTGATATTATTAGGAAAATATTTATTCATATCAAGCCTGATCTTTGCATCATTAAACGAGTTAAACCGTCAAATGCCTCCTCAACATGTTCACCAGTTTTTGCGCTACATTCGATAAACCCATCTACTCCCCTTGATTTGGCAAACTCAAGTCCTTCCTCACCAGTAATCTCCCGTGCGTCTTCAAGATCCGCTTTATTACCTACCACTACAATAGGAAAGGTATCCTGTTCTGATTTCATTTCCTTTCTAATGATTGAGAGAAACTCATCAATAGAAGCTAAAGAAGAGTAATTGGTTACATCATATAGAATGAGTACTCCATTAGCTCCTCTAACATACATGGGCAATACAGACCAAAAAAATCTTTTTCCCCCAACATACCATACTTGTAGTTTTATTTTTTTCCCATTAATCTCTAGGCTCTTGAATTCAAAATCCACCCCAATAGTCATTTTAGTATCTTCCTTAAATAATTTATTTAGGAAGGCTTGGCCAAAGGTTTTTTTCCCTACACCCTCATCCCCCAACAACATAACTTTATAAGTGGCATCATACATCTCAAGCATCTCAAGAATACCCCACACTAAGAATTTAGCACTTATGTAAAAGGATTACAAATTAGTATTTAATATCTTTGAAAGATTTCTTTTTGGTTATAAAAATCTGCTTACTTGTTCATAATAGACAAGATTTACTCTGAATTACCGAACATGATCTTCCAAAAATGTTAAAAATAATTCTTACAATTTTATACTTTAAGAGAACACTTAAAGAAATCAAAGTATCCAAGGTGATGTAAAAAATGAAAAAATGTGAATATTTTAACTGTAATAATAAAGTCACGAGATCTATCAAGCAGGGGAGTATTAAACTATACGTATGTAGTCGGCACTATAAAAGAGATACAAGAAAAGGGAAATATGAAGAGTTACATAAGGTTCTTAGATTTGAAACTATATCAACTCTTATCTGTGGTGTCTGTACTATAATAATAGCTATCCTACTGCTTTTAGCAGTAGGGTGATTAAAAAATGAATGCTAAAAAAATAAGTCTCCACATTAATAATGCTCTAATCCTAAAGGTGATAGACTTGGAGAAAGCTTCTGATAAAATGGAGATGATGGAAAAACTCTTTTTTCTCTGTAATAATCAGCTCTTCTACGGTAAACAATCAAGTAGAAGAATTGAATTTTTAAAAGTTGAGGTTCCCGGTGTTTAGATCCCCTAAAAGAAGAAGAACGATTCACAGGTGTTTTTAATTTATTTATATCTTTACAAATGATAATAAAAAACTAAGAATAAAAAAAAAATGAAATTTGAATTACTTTTAATATCTTTACCTATGTAGGAGCTTGCATTCCTATAGATTCAAAACCTTCGGTAATCGTTGTCCAAACCTCTATTGTATAAACATATCCTTCAATGGATCGAAACATTGCTAAAGCACGTCTAGCTGTTTTTAGAGCTTCTTCAAGCTTCCCTTCTTTTACGTCATAAACACTCATCGCTTTTAATCCATTTTCCGTTGACGTTCCAGCATTATTTACACATGTTTCTCCTAATTCTTCTAAAGAACTTGGGGGATATTTTTTCAGCAATTCAGCATATATTTTTATAACATCAGGTAATTTATGACTCGGATACCAACTTGTTATAACCATATAAGGCATAATTTAATTTTCTCCTTTTACTATTTGTTTTATTTGAATTAGATTTCGTGGTAATAGTAATTTTTTTCAATTTTATTTAAATTTTTACATTCTTATCAAAAAAATGTCCAACAGCTTCTTCTTTATGTTTTTGATGAGTTAGAATCATGTATAGAAAATATTCTTTCACTGGTTTGGGTTTTTAGGTTTGTAAAAGTGGGAATTTGGGCGGATCAGAGCCCCGCCCCTGCTCCTGATGTGAAGCCACGATGGAAATGGAAAAGATACCGCTTCTTTGGCTTCGATGAGTTGATAAAAATATGAGTGTCATAAAAAATTAAAAATAGAAAAAAAATTATTTACCTCATTCGGTAAATTAAATTAGTTATGATTATTAACTCTCTTCTCTCTAACATTCTTTTGCTCATTTTTATTTACCTCCTTTTTGATTTTTTTTGTCTCTCTTACTTTTTATGGTGTAATAAAGATAACACACAGGTCCTTTCTTCATACTTCTCATCCTTTTTTCTTCTTTGTTTATTATTTTAAAAGATTAAATGACTTTTTTCATAAATCCTTAAATCGTGTCTGTATTTTAAACTTTCAACGGGAATTAACTCTTCTACGTACTTTGCATTTAACCTTGACTTCTTAAATAACTTTGATAACCGAGATTTGACTGGCTTTTCATGAACCTTGGTCTTTTCGATTGGTTTAATTTTCTCATCTGGTATTTCTATACAGACTTCAATTTTCGCGCACTCCAGCGCACTTACACAATCTATATCCACTTGCTCTAATTTTTCCATTTTTTTTCTAACTCTTTTTACTTTTTTTTTCTTTTTTTTCTTAATTAATATGAAGAATTGCACCAATATATAGTTTCTAGTGCAATACTTCAGTGGTAGTCTGTACTTCAAGTGTAGTTCAAGCTACATTATGAACAAGAAACCTTAAATATGAGTTGAATTATACATTATTTGTAGAATTATTCACAAAATATTAGTACTTTAAATGAACTTATTAGTGAAAATATCATGAGTGGAACAGCAAATAATTATCCACCTGAGGAAATCTTAAATCCACAGATTTCGGAAAGGAAGAATTTTGAACATATTATCCTTTGGATGTTGAAGAATAATGAGAAAGTGGAGTGGTCAGATTTTAAAAGTGAACCTATCGATATCGCTCAATCAACGTTATCAAATTATATGACGATGTTAAAAAGGAAAGGGTATGTCGAGAAAATAGAGAGGGGTAAATATATTATTACATTTAGAGGAGAGGAAAGATATAACGAATTATCAAAAGTAAAGGAAGCAAAGAGAAAATTGAATAGGCCTCCTAAGGTAATAAAGGATTCAAGAAATTATGATCATATAATACTTTGGATGGCCTATAATAATAATTATTTAAAATGGTCAGATTTTATAGAAGAAGATTCACCGGTAAGAATCAATCAATCATCTTTATCTAAGAATTTAAATTTGTTGATGGAGGGTGAATTTATTAGGAAAAATGAGGCTAAGGAGTATCGGATTACTCGATTAGGTAAGGCGGAATATGCGCGAATGTTAAGGTCATATGATTTAGACAGGCAATCGATTTTAAATGAAGAGAGTAAGAGGATTGAGGAGATTACAAGGAAAACGATCCGGTTTTTCGAAAAGTACGACATTGTAAATTCTGATATTAAATTTCGATTTTTGAATAATGTACTGACATTACCATTTGAAAAATTGAAGGGTTCAATTGATACCGAAGAGGATTTTAACAAAATACTTTTATACCTTTCTATGAATCATCCAAATCAATATCCTGCCTATATTTCGACAGAAGACTTCTCAAAGCGGTATGATATCGATGAATTGGATCTTGAATTTAATATTCGAAAAATCATTGAAAAGGACATATACGCTACGAAATTTTTCAAGTTAGAGCCTGATGGAGATAGATTGTATTTTTTTCAAGCAAATGAAAAGATTGAGAAGGTTTTAAGTGCGATTACAGAGGACTACATTACGAAATTTACATATTTAAATAAGTTATATGAGAAGACTTCAAAAGGTACGCCCTCATTAACAATAGAATCCACAGTCAACGCAATATTAGATGAAATTTGTGATAGTCTATTTAATGTTGGTTTAAAGGAATCATTGCGAGTATTTTTACCAGGATATATAAATTATCTGGCATACAAAATGGAGACGAAGAAAAAATTAGAGGAAATTACAGATAAATTGGAGGGAACAATTTGGCAGGAATTTCAATACTATAGTGCTGCTGCTGAAGCTCCTAAAGAATTTGATGAAAGTCAAGAGAATTATTACCTTATTCCAAATATTTTTGATATAATAGATGATTATTATGTGGTTCCCAGTATTTCATCAATAGTTGAGGAAGTAAAAGAAATACTAAAAGATAAGCACAAATATAAAAAAGCATTAGAAATTGTAAATGCCAGGATTGAAAAAGGTTTAGATGATATTGAATTTAAATTATTTAAAGCAAGGGTTCTTTGTCATGTAAACAAATTTGTTGAAGCTATAAATTTAATTGAAGAGGAAATCGATTTTGAGCATTTTAGGGATGATGAGGGAATATATATAGCATCTTCATTTATTCTTGTTTATTCATACACTTCTTTAGGTACTCCAAAGGAAGCATTAGATATTATCAACAACACACTCGAAATTTATCCAGATCATCCAATAGTACTTGCTGCAAGAGCATTAGTTTATGGGTATAGTGTTATTTATGATTTTGATGTTGATGATGTTAATGAGGATTATGTATTGGATTTAATCGATGAAGTAATTAAGGTTGATTCTAAAGTTTTGAATAAAGCTAGGTATTATCAATTTAAAAGTTCAATTTTGGAACAAATGGATAAAGAGGAAGAAGCGCTTGAGGAAATTGATATTGCTCTAGGCTTAACAGATGAGATTGTAGATTTATATTACAGTAAGTCTAAAATACTTACGGAGTTAGAAAAATATGATGAAGCATTATCAATATTAGAAGAGAATATGAAACGATTCCCAGATAATGAAAAACAATTTTTAATGCAAAAAGCATATGTTTTTAAGATGTTAGGAAATTACGAGATAGGATTACAAATAATTGATGACATTATAAAGCAAAATCCTGAAGAACTTGATCTTTATAATAGCAAAGCATACTGGCATATTTATATTTACGACCAAAAAAGAGATAAAGGTATTGATGATGAGGAGAATAAGAAGGCAGCGATTGACACTATTAAAGCTCTCACTGAAAGAGCCCCCTATGAAGGAAATTATTTTGATTCTTACGGCGAGATCTTAATGACGATTGGGGATTATGAAAACTCAATAAAATTATATAAAAAAGCAATAGAAACTGAACCTACTGGCTGGTTCATACCGGCATCTCATGTTGGTTTAGGAAAATGCTATGAACAACTTGGAAGGTATGATAAGGCAAAAACCCACTTTCAAGAAGCAAGGAAAATAGTACGTTATTGCTTTTGTCATATTAAACATAAGAAAGAATGGATTGAAGATATTGAATACCATACGAAGAAGTTGGCAGATTTAGATAAAGAATAATCAAAAGAAGATTTATTATAAAAAAAGGAATTGTTAAAATATGTTTCATTTTTTTAGGAAAAGTAAAAAAGAAAAGCTTAAAAGGGCTGTAAAAGCAGAAAATATCAAGAGAGAAAGTGATATTATACAAAAGGTTGAGAACTATCGATTTACTCCATGTGGTTTTGACTATTCTAATATGCTTAAACGCAGATTTAAGAGAGTTTAATAACCCATAAAATAAAAAACATATCAAACATAAGAAAGAATGAAATTAACGGATTTGGATAAAGAAACTTAAACAATACAGAATTGCTTTTTTATATGACTTATTTTTGGTATCCAACTTTTACTATCATTGATAAAGACTCATCAAAGACATGCCCTTCAACTTGACATTTAAATGGCATTTCCTCTGAAGTAAATAATTCTGTGAAATACCCTAACCAGTAAGAGCTATAACGCTTATTTTGTCTATGTCTGAAGAGGATATGAAATTCATCTTCACTCTCTTTGACGACATCAATTGTATGGAAATAATTCGCAACTACCCACATTTTTTGTATAGTCTTAATTATTTCTTCTATTGAAAGATTTTTAAGTGGTTTTGCTTCATTATACCAAAGTATAATATCAATAGCTACATTTTTGCGCCATGGTTTTTCTAAGCTTTCTTCAGGTGCTTCTGCGGCGGCAATTAGTTGATTGAAAGTAGTTTTTCCAATCAACATCATTTTCATTTCATCCCTCGCTCGCACCCAGAGATCTCTACCTAGATTTTTTTGATCACCAAAATATTTAATCGCACGTTCGATAAAATCTATATCAGATTCTCCCTCTTCTCTATATTTCTCAATAGTAGCATGAATTTCAGGTGAGATGGAGTTGAAATCATCATAACATTTTACCGCATTTCTTATGAGATCAGAAATAGTAGTTCCTTGAATTTTATATTTATCAATTAAACCCCGAGTTTCATCACTTACCTTGACATATATAGGTTTATCTTTAGGTTCAGCCTCTTTAATCTCGATTTTGTCATCAAGTTTGCCGTTTTCCTTTGCGATAAGAATCATCTCCGAAATTATGATTTTTACTAATGTCTCAATTTGAATATATATCTTTATATTAATAAACTTTAATCTTATTTATTAAAGGAGTAAATGGCATTAAAAAATGTTTCTATTCATATATAAGGATATATACTAAATCTTCCCCATATTTTTAAGTCTTTCATCTCGTTCTATATATACATATATATATCTCAATACTTTTATTAAAAAAGCTTTTCGCGGTATTGTCGGAATTCTCCCATAGATCAAAACATTTAAATATATAAGTATATGTCTATATATTAAGATTAATAAAAAATATAAAAAAATATATTTATATATAATTTGGATAAAGAAAAATGGCATTTGTAGCTCCATTTATAACCGATAGAAGAAGAAATAGTAGATCTAGTAGTGGTGCAGCCGTAGTAGGCTTACTTATTTTTTTAATTTTCGGAATTATCTTTTTCTTATTTTTCAATCGTTCAAGAATAACCGAATTTCATTCTGGTATTATATACACGATCGGGGGATTTTCAGTTTTTTTTATGATTATTATGTTAGTCTGTTGTGCTACTGCAGCAACGAGTAAGACATATAGCCCTCCTAAAAAAAGAACAATATATGAGCATAATAGAATTCATCAAAAAGAAATTACTGTATTAAATCCATATACAGTATTAAATCCATATAAAGTACCAAGATCTACTGAAGAACAAAATACAGAACTATTCGATAAACCCCAAGAAAAAAGTATTCCAGTTGTGGAGGAAATCAATTATTGCCGATATTGTGGTGCAAAACAAGATAGAGATGCAATATTTTGCCATATGTGTGGAACAAAATTATAATTTACATCAAAAAAATTATATTTTAATAAATTAGGCCCTCAATGCGAAAAAATTTTTATAAAGGATTTATGTACCTTCGTTGGAAAAGGAAGGATAACATTGCTGTATTTTTAATCATAGCCATTGGTTTATTAATGACATCCATTGGTTTTTTCTATAATAATTTTTATGGCATTTTTCTGAGCCTATGTTTGGGATTTTTTATAGGAGGATTTATATTATCGATTATTTCCACATTTTTAGCTCAAATGGAGTCAAACATAACGGGAGCTGGTGAAATAGATGCTGAAGTTGATGTAGATGTTGATGCTGAAGTTGATGTAGATGTTGATGCTGAAGTTGATGTAGATGTTGATGCTGAAGTAGACATTGATATAGATAGCGATATCGATCTCGACGCAGATGTAGATGTTGATTATGATATAGAGGCAGAAATCGATGTTGATGCTGTTGAAGTGGAAGCGGATCTAGATGTTGAAGCAGGAGTAGATGTGGATTCTGATTTAGATGTCGAAATGGAGGGCGAATTTGATTCAGGTTTAATATCCACTATTACTCCTGCTCCCATCATGCTTCTATTTTCAACTGCATTTCTTGTTTATGGAATTTCAGGTTTATCTTTATATTATCTTGTAGGAGCAAATTTCAGGTATTTAATATTCTTTTTAACTCCTATAATTTCATTTTTATCTGTAAAATTAATAAATTCATTTTGGAAAATTCTGGCAAAATCACGTTATTATCGAATATCATCTACAATGAATTTAATTGGGAAACAAGGGGAAGTAATGTTAAAAGTTGATGAGAGAGGGGGAATAATTAAAGTACCTTCAAAAACGCCATTAAAATTTGAACGATTGCATGTTAAACCAATAATAGCAGATTCGACTTTTGAAAGGGGTGATCGGGTATACATATGTGATGTGAAAAATGGTTATTTATTAGTGGACAATAATAGAAAGTCAATTAATAAAAAAAGGAGATAAAAATGCTAATTAAATTTATTTTTTCAAAAGAATTAGTAAAGAATTTTCGAGATTTAACTAAAAAATTAAAGCTCTATAATTAAAATTAAAAAAAGAAGGAGGTTTTTAAAAAAAAGTTGATATTTCAAGAATTAAATCCTGTTTTCGTAGGGATTGGAGTCACAGTAGGGATTGTAGTATTTCTATTCGTAATATTTTTAGCTGCGAGATATAGAAAATTCAAAACAAACCAGTTTGTTATTCATTTACGTAATGGTAAAGTCAAACACGCAGGGTTGGGAGGTAGTTTATTTTTACTCCCATTAATAGATGAATATATCGTAATTCCAACCACAAGTATTCAAACTGTAGTTGAAGCACATGAACAAGTAGTTTCAAATGAGTATCAAAATATTGAAATTGAAGGTTTGTTGATTTGGAAAGTCATTGATCCGGAAAAAGCGTTTAGTGCTGTATCATGGAATATAAGAGATGATAACTATGTTGAAAAAATACTAAAGGGTGCAGCAGAAGCAATTATTCGTACCACTTGTGCTAACATGCCATTGGAAAAGATCATTAGAGAAAGAAGGGAAATAATCGATCATGTTGAGAAAGATTTACATGAACTGACAGCTGATTGGGGTATCGTCATTGAATCCTTAGAAATTTTAGAGGTAATTATAGTAGAACCTGATTTAAAAAGGAATATGGAGGCTACTAAACAGGCCGAAGAACTTAGAAAAGCTAGAATTGCTAAAGCTGAAGCCGAAAGAGTGTCAAAATTAAGAGAATTAGAAGTTAAAAATGAGGTAGGAATTCAAGAACAATCTGTTGAGAGAGAAATTGAATTACGGCGAAAAGATAAAGAAATAGCAATCGCAGAACAAGAAAGAGAACGTAAAAGGATTGAAGCTGATGGTGAAAGACAGAAAAAAATTATTGAAGCTGATGCGGACGCTCAACAAATAAAAAGGAAGTTAATAGCCCAAGCTGAAGGTGAATCTGAGAATATAAAGCGACAAATGTTGGCTCAAGCAGAGGGTTTTAAGAAACAAGTAGAAGCTATGGGAAGCGCAGACGAAAGGTTCTTAGCGGTTCAATTGACTAATATTTTACCTGAAATATTTAAACATATAAATCCTGATAAAATGTTTATCATGGGTGATGGCAATGAAGCGTTTTCGTCACTTTCAAAAGCAATTATGCCGTTCTTACAGCTTTTACCTGAGTATTCTGATAAAATTAAGGAATTTTTTGGTAATGGTGGATCTGAGAAAATTAAGGAAATATTAGTTAAAAAATAGTTATTCAAATTTTTCCAATATTTTTTTTTAAATCGATAATTAATAAAAGAGGATTTTAAGAAATGGATAATAAATCAGTAGAATATGTTAAAAAATTCATACATTTTTTCGATAAAATTTCATATATTCCTCCTTTATGTGTATCCATTATATTTTTTATATTTTTTCTTGAGATTTTAGTAAATCCTTTTGATCGGATTCATTTATTCTCAACATACCTATTGGGTTCCATTATAGGATTTTTGCTCTATAATTATGATAAAAATTATATTTCCCCAAGGATATACAATGAAGAGTTTGACCACATCATTCTCGATGCTATGTGTTGGGGGATAATTGGATGCATATTTCATGGAACAGGGATATTTATTCTAATCAAGGGATTTTTAATTTTAATTTGTAAAATTGATGAAGACTTTCTTAATACTACAGATAAAAAAAAGGAAAATCGTATAAATTTTAGTTTAAAGCTTTATAATTCATTAAATTCTATATCTTCGTTAGCGGGGTTGGTGATTATTTTGTTTGTGTTTTATTATTTAGGGATTTCGGTCATATTAAATGTATTTAATCAATTAGTTATAGGAAATTTTCAGATTTTATTTGAACCTTTCTATATTTGTTTAATTATTTCTGTAATCATAATACTTTTTGATCATAGTAATGACGAATTCTTTAACGTTAGTTTAGATCTTAATCTTAAAGTAGGGAGTAAAGACTTAATTAAGGGAATTATAGGCTGTTGTTTTTATGCTGCTAGTATTTTTATTTTATTTAGGGGAATCACTTTAATCTTTTTACCTGAACATAAGAAAAATATAAGTCATATGAGAAGCATGATAAAAGAAGATGGTTTAGTAATATATTCAAATTCAATAAATTAAAATAGAAAAATCATGATAGAAAATATTATTGATATGTTTCTAAATGGAAATTATCAGTTCCGTTTAAAAATTTTAAAAGAATTAGAAAAAATTGAACCAGAAGGAAAGATACCGAAATATCCTGTACTAATTCTTACTTGCATAGACCCACGAATAGATGTTCATCGAATTTTTCAACTAAATCCTGGAGATGTATTTGTTTTAAGAAATGCAGGAAATATTTTCACTCAAGATGCGTTAAGATCAATTTTACTTACTGTTTATCAATATAATATTGAATATATTATAATTTTAGGTCATTTGGACTGCGGTATGACAAAAATTCAATTGGTAGAATTAAAACAGAAAATACCATTTGAATTTCTTTCTTATGAGTCAAGGGAAAAATTAGATCTCTTTTCTAAAGTGAGAGATTTCTTTAAACCATTCATTGATGAATTGAGAAATATAAAACAACAAGTAAAATCTTTGCAAAGAATACAGAAATATTTTCCAGAAGTGAAAATTACAGGGATGTTATATGATGTAGATACAGGATGGGTGTTTGAGTATGATAAATTTAAGGAATTTGAGATTATTGAGAATTTTAGAAAACATTATGAGACAATACTAAGAGAGAAAAAATACCAGTTTATAGATTTCATAGAATCAATTGAAGAGGAAATTATTAAAAATGATAAATTTAAGGAAAATGTATTAGAAAAAGACGTACAAGAGAAAATGGAAGGTGAATTACGTAAATTGGATAAGAAAGAGAAAGAATCTCCTGTTTATACTGTAAATCGTGAAATTGATATAACTTCTGTTAAATTTCAGGATCAGAAAATCGAATTAGATAAAGATTTTAACACACGAAAGATTATACAAAAAATTCAAGTTCCTAAAATTCATTTTCCAGGAGTTAAAATATATATACCTAAAATATCTAGAAAGAAAGATGTAAGTTAGATGATTAACTGATACTTAAGAGAAGAGAAAAGGATGGTGAAATCAAAAGAATTTTCCACTTCCATTGGGCATAGTTCAATCAGATATTGTGGAAATTGCACAAAAGAATATAAATTCAGTAATTTCATACAGAAATATCCTGAACCACATCATGATAAAATCATAAAATTATGGCAAAATCCAGAAATAACCTTTTACTGTTCTTATTGTTATTTATTAAAAATTATTAGAGAAATAAAAAGAATAAAAAGACCGGATGGTTAAATAATTATCAAATTATAACTTAGTTCATTCACTAAAATCTGTTAAATTATCTAAAATTCTTCTTAAATAGCTTTCAAACTTATCTATATCTTCTTCGGTAAAATCGTTATAATATATATCTTTCATTCGATTGGAAACTTCGATGTATTTATCCTGCAATTTTTTATCTTTTTCTGTTAATTTGATATATACAGATCGTTTATCTTCATCTTCTTTTGGACGTATTCGCCTTATATGTCCCACCTTTTCTAGATTATCTAACATATGAGATAATGTTGCTTTACTTAATGATGTCATTTGTAATAATTCATGGAAGGAAATTTTATCTTTAGTCGATTTCCAGAGTGGAAACATTACTCTACCCTGAGCAGGATTAATTTCAATAGCTTTAAATTCACGAAGTAATTTAGCAAAAATCCGACTAGATAACTTTTGAATCTTGGAGATCAAAAATCCTCCTTCTCTTAGCTTTTCCATTATTTTTCTCCTGGATTAAAATTAACTTGATTTAGTCTAAAATAAAATCTTGCATTATTAGGATTCAATCGTAGCAAGGTATAATCAGGATCTTCTAATCCTTCTGAATAATACCTTGTCCACCAATCTAACCAAATTTTTTGTTTTATTTTTATATCATCAACAATTTCTACCTCACCCCCAAGCATAACTCCTTTAAAATCATCGGGATCGCAGAAGTAAACAGAAATTTTAGGATTCTTCTTTATATGATCAATTTTCGATGATGAAGTATTTGTCGAGATATATATTACAAATTCATAGTCTTGCTCAGCGAAAAAGTCTGTAAATTCAGGAAATTGATCTTTATTTCTTAAATTAAACATTGCTCTAGTTATTGGGTATCCCAAAGAGTCAATAGTCGTTAAATAAACGGCTTTAGAGGTTTCTATTAACTTCAAACTTAATTGTTTTGCTTCTTCTAGTTCCATATCTCTCAACTCTACTATTAAAATTTATTATTGTTTTGGTTTATAATTTTTACCCACT
Source organism: Candidatus Hodarchaeota archaeon (assembly GCA_048886685.1). Lineage (GTDB taxonomy): Archaea > Asgardarchaeota > Lokiarchaeia > Sigyniarchaeales > SOKP01 > Loki-b32. Next base: position 224,123 of record JBHLKM010000005.1, on the reverse strand, counting down.
TCATATGCTTCAGCTAAATAATCCCCTATTTTCCAGTATGGGCCGTTGGGCATTAAAAAAATAAATGAGTCAAATTTCTTTACGTCTGGTTTTTTCTCTTTAATATACTTCTCATCTGAATATATTTCAACAATTTCTCCAATAAATAGATCTGTATTCTTGAACTCTTTAATATTAACTAACTTACACTCAATGTTTATACTACATTCCTTAATCATTGGTGCTGTTTTAAGTTCTCCATAAAAGATTTCAAATTCCTTTGATTTATCAATTTTTGAGCCAGAATATAGCCCACAATAATCCGTTACAACGACCATATCACTTGTGGGTATATTGACACTAAATGATCTATTTTGCTTAACACCTCGATTAGTATAATGCCTCTTAGCCATTGCAATACCAATTAAAGGTGGATTGTCATGTAGCATGTTAAACCACACAATAGTATTGAAATTTGGTTTACCATTAACATGTACACCTAAAAGACATACTGGTAAAGGCAATAACGGCAACTTCCAACCAGTTTTAACTTTATTCACTTTTCTTACCTTCCTCATAGAAATTAGAATTAATTATTTCAATAATCCTTTTTTCTTTATAATCTTCCTTTTTTTCAGAAGTTGAATGTTTTCTACATTGATAATTATAAATTTCGAAATAGAATGGCATTGTATCCATACTTAATTCCTCAATTTTTAATGATTCGAAATCGAATGTTCGAAATCGAATGTTCGTCATAGAACAAATATCTTTTTTCCTATATAAATCTTTTGGTGCATAGTGAGATAATAAATCTATTCATATTTTCATATATCTCAACAATTATACTATGAATCCCATTTTTCTGGTTTATAAAAAATCCCTAAATTTTTTATGGGAGTCAAAGTTAGTATTAATAAAAAATAGTTGAGAAGATAATCTTGAAAGATAATGAGCTTATCAATACAATAAATCAAATTTTAAGAACAGATGACACCGAAAAACTAATAGAATGGGATAAAAATTTTGCTTTTGTACCTCATGCTCATCTTCCTATAGTTGTTAAAAGAGTTGATGGCATTAGACTTATCGATACAAGTGAAAATGAATATTTAGATTTCTTAGCTGGTGCAACTTGTACTAATATTGGTTATGGTAATCGAGATGTTATTAATTCTATAATAAAACAATTAGAATCAACAGCTGGTCTGATGGGAATACCAATGAATGTCCCATCTATTAAACTTATAAAACTCTTAGCAGAAATGGCCCCTCGAGGTTTAACTAGATCGTTTACGATTTGTGGTGGTTCTGAAGCGAATGAGCAAGCCATTAAGATAGCACGACGGTATACAAAAAGATCGAAAATAATTTCGCTTTGGGGAGGATATCATGGCAATACTGCAGCAACTTTAAGTGCTAGCGGAGTTCTAAACTATAAAATGGATTTTGATCCTAATATGCCAGGTTTTATTCATGTACCACCACCATATTGTTACCGATGTGATTTTGGATTAAAATATCCTAAATGTGGAGTAATGTGTGCTAAATTTATCGAACATATGATTCATTATGAAGATTCCCAACAAGTTGCTGCAGTTATAGCAGAACCAATAATCGGGTGGGGAGGAGTTGTTATACCACCAAAAGAATATTTTCCAATGATAAGACAAATTTGTGATAAGTATAATATATTATTAATCATAGACGAAGTTCTTACTGGTTTTGGCCGAACTGGGAAATTGTTTGCTTGTGAACATTGGGACTTAATCCCAGACATTATGACGATAGCTAAAGGGCTTACATCATTTTATATTCCATGTTCGGCAGTATTGATACAAGAAAAGATTGCTAAATCCTTGGGCGCAGCTGGCACATTTACTGAGAAATATTGGAGACGAGGAGTAATGGGAATAACAAGCATGAATCATCCGGCTGCTTGTGCAGCAGCTTTAGCAAATATAAAGGTGATATTAGAAAAAAATCTCCCGGAAAACTCAAAGGTTGTAGGGGAATATTTTTTGAAGAACCTAGGAGATATTGCTAAGGACTATGATTTTTTTGGGGAAATTCGGGGTAAAGGGCTTCTTATTGGTTTAGAAGTAGTGAAAGATAAAGAGACTAAAGAGCCTGATATAAGTAAATGCAATAGAATTCAAGCTATGTCAGTATCCAATGGATTAATTATTGGCACATCAATGATGAGAACACGAAATAGTTCAATATTACTCTTTAGCCCACCATTAATAACTTCTAAAGATGATGTAGATCGGGGGTTAGAAATATTTCAAGATGCAATAAATCAAATACAATAATCGAACCTTCAATTCTTTATGAGAACTAAAAAGAAGCTGTTTCAATAACTTAAGTTTTAAAGAAATTAAAAAAAAAGGATTTTATTTATAAACTAATTTAGATCTCAAACATAGAGGAATGTAAATAATTAATTAATCGAATGCAGACAGAATCTCGTCATTAATTATCTTAAATAGTTGTGGATTGGTTGGTAATCCGCCAAACATGATCTCTTCGGCACCTGCGTCTATATATTGTTGAATACGGTCAATTATAAACGACTTTGTGCCGAATAAAACCCATTCTCCTCGTTGTTTTCGAAGTTGAGCCGCTTTTTTCTCGTCATTTTCAAGACGAAGGGGAATCAACATTGATTTCTTGATCTCAGCTGGATCACGACCTATTTCTCTGCAATGATGTTCTAACACTTCTAATTTATGTTTAAATATTTCAGGAGATCCAGGTGGATTAAAATCAATATTACAAATGTCACCGAATCGAGCGAGAGTACGAAGCGTCCTTTTCTCACCATTTCCACCGACCAAAATAGGAACATGCGGCTTCTGGATACAAGTAGGTGAAAAATATGCCTTATTAAGCTTGTAATAACGACCGTTATAATCAATTGGTCCTTCAGTTGTGAACAGCTTTTTGATCAACTCAACAGCTTCCTCTAAACGATCACATCTCTCCTTAACACTTGGAAACTCCCAACCGAAGGTTTCATGCTCTTGCTTAAACCAACCTGCACCAATACCAAGGATAAAACGTCCATTAGAGATATGGTCCACTGTGGCTGACATCTTGGCAAGTAATGCTGGATTTCTGAAAATATTGCCTGTGACGAGTATACCTAGTCGAAGACGTTTAGTAACAGCAGCGGTAGCTGTAATTAATGACCAACCTTCTAGGGCTTCTCTAGACTCCAAACCTGATCCTGGAATAGGGACTAGAAAATGATCTGAGAACCAAAGACTGTGCCAACGACCCGCTTCGATTTCTTTAATCGTTGAGAGTATGCTTTCCCATGTGGTAAAGTAATTGGATACTTGCATCCCAAATTGCATAGATTTTCAACTTTTTACACTATAACTAACAGATTAAGGTTAAATTATATGTTTAAAGGAAAAAAAATTTTTAAAATTTCTTATTGGAAATTTTACCATGAACGGGAGATTAGACTCACAAATCTGTAAATCACTATACTAAAATTATTTAATTCTTTATTAATTAATAGGTTATCATTACATCATATAATTCAAGAATGAAAAATTATGATTGAATACATCTTTTTGATTCTATTCTTTATTTTTGCCTTAGTAGAAGTGTTTGGTGAATATAAAGAAAATAAAAAACTCGAATATTGTACTAAGCCACTTTTGATGCCTTTACTGATTTTATTTTATATTTTCGGAATAGTTGAAGCAAGCTCAATAACAGATGTTAACTGGTTAATTATTATTGCCTTACTTGGTGGATGTGCTGGAGATATTTTTTTGATGCTTGAAAACCAGGATAAATGGTTTATATTTGGGATGGGGGCTTTCTTGATTAACCAGATTTTCTATATAATATCATTCTTCTTATCTATAGCTGATATTACAAATTTTGATGCGTGGGGATACTTTTTACTAGGACCAGCAATCTTAGTAATTTTATTTACGGTACCAAGATTTATTAACAAAACCGAAGATATGAAGATTCCTGTTTTAGTCTATTTAGTAGCGATCTTATTAATGCATATAGCAGCAATCTTTAGATTTACAGAGTTTCAAGGACTACCATTTACTTTCGTTTATGTTGGTTCAATTTCTTTTATTTTCTCTGACGCCTGTATTGCTGTGAATAAGTGGAGCGGAGAGTTTACTAATGCAAGGCTTATTATTATGAGTACATATATCTTCGCCCAATTCTCTATTGTATTAGGATTATTACTTTCTGTAAATCTATAATTAAAAAAACTTATAAATTTATCATTTTTTTTTTTTGACAATTGAGTATTAAGCAATATTTTTAGATTTGTCTCTATTTAAAGCAATATTACGTGCTTACGTCCAGTTTTGTATAAAATTTCTAGTAATAACAATTTAAATACAGATTGTATATTCTCTCCAGTTTTAGCAGAGCACTCAACATAATTAAAGAATTTATATGATTTCATTAAATCAAAAGCTTCTTCCTTTTTACAAACCCTTTCTTGTTCAAGATCTAATTTATTTCCCACCAAAATAAGAGGAATGACTCCTGATATTTTCTTAAATTCTGTTAACCAATTATTTAAATTTTTTAAGCTTTTAAAACTTGTAAGGTCAAACATAAAAATTGCTCCTGAAGAACCTTTCGCATAGGAGGAAACAAGGAACATAAAATTTTGATGACCTCCAAAATCCCAGATTTGAAGCGTTATTTTTCCATTCTTCACTGGCATGAATTTAATGTGAATTGATGCACCGAGAGTTGCTTGAATATTTTCATGGAATTCATTTGTAAGATAACGATCAACTAAGGACGTTTTTCCGACCGCGGTATCGCCAAAAACACATATCTTAAAAGCCAATTCTATTTCATCCTGCTCAGATTCTCCCAATTTTGTTCTACCTTATTTTTTTTTTAGATAGGCAATTAATTTATTTTCTTTACCTAAATTTGTCCTCAATTATAAACCATATACTAAATAGTCAATTATATTTTTAATTTTATCGATTAAAATGATCGTAAATTAAGTTTTTAATTTTTCACATGTTTTAAGTAAATAAATAGGATAATAAGTTAAATATCTCCAGATTTATCATATTGGACCGTTATTCTTTATCTTAAGTGGAAAAAGTGGATGAGAAATATTTTAAAGCAAATCGGAAAATGTGGGATGAATTTGCTAAAGAACACTTTCAAATTGAAAATGAGTTTTATAGTGTGAAAGCATTTCTTGAAGGAAAAACTTCACTAAGACAATTTGAACTAAAAGAAATGGGTAACGTTAGGGGAAAAAAGTTATTACATCTTCAATGTCATTTTGGACTAGATACTCTTTCTTGGGCCCGAGAGGGGGCAATTGTGACTGGTATTGATTTTTCAGGTGAGGCTATAAGATTAGCAAAAATATTAGCTAGCAAAGCTAATCTTGCAGTGAATTTTATCCAAACAAACCTCTATGATTTACCGAAAGTTCTTTCTGAAAAATTCGATATAGTATATAGCTCTATAGGAGTTTTGTGCTGGCTTAATGATCTCATAAAGTGGGCAGAAATTATAGCTCATTTCTTAAAATCAGGAGGTTTCTTCTATATTGCAGAAGGTCATCCTGTCTCAAAGATGTTTGATAATGATCATCAAAAGGAATTACAACTAAAATACAACTATTTCCATAGTTCAGAACCATTAGAGCTTATTGCTAGCGGATCTTATGCATCAGATACTCCTCATATGCCACCGCATAAAGAATATGAGTGGGATCACAGCATTTCGGATATTATAAATTCATTAATACAAGCAGGGTTAAAAATTGAATTCTTTAATGAATATCCTTTTAATTCATACAAGGTATTTGCATTTTCAGAGAAAGATTCTAATGGATATTATAGATTGAAAAATCAAAAAGTTGAGATACCTCTTCTTTTCACATTAAAAGCTTCAAAATTATAGATAAAGGGACAAATTCTAGAATACTCCGGTTTTGTGAGTTGCTACTTTTTTATAAGCGTAAAAATATAATATTTGGTAAAAAAATTTTTAATTTAGCAATAATTACTTAGTTTGTTAGAAGTTTATCAAACGCCTTCGTTGCTTAGGTGGTAGAGCGTTGCCTTGGTAAGGCAAAGGTCGCGGGTTCAAATCCCGCCGAGGGCTGTATATAAATTTAGTATGCCGGTGTGGCTTAGCTTGGTCATAGCGCCAGACTCATAATCCTTCTGAAAGATTGGGTCAGACCGGATGTATTCTGGAGGTCGAGGGCTCAAACCCCTCCACCGGCACTCCTTTTAATTTAATCCAAAGAAGTTTAAAATTGTATACATCTTTCATATATTTGATGAGAATGAAATCAAAAAAAGAAATACGTCAATTTCAAGAATTTTTGATGAATTCATGGCCAGCAAAGCATTATTTTTTTTTAAACGGGTGGATAATACGTTTTACTGAAGGCGTTACATCTCGAGCTAATTCTGTTTTCCCTATACAATATACCGGTAACCAAAAAACTCTTGTTAACGATATAAAGTTAGTTGAAAAGACATATAAAGCTCATAATTTAAAAGCGGTTTTTACCATCCCTGATTTTCATGAGCCTAAAAACCTTGTGGAAAAGTTACTGAAAAGGGGCTATCAACCATATAATCATACAAGTGCATTAGGAATAAAGATTAAAGATATTCAATCTAAAGAAGTAAATAAAGAATTTGAATATCATATTTTTAATTTCCGAATTAAGGAAATCTCCGATTTTTTAGCTAAATTCTCGAAATGGGATGAAAAAGACCAAAATATCATTCAAAAAATCAATCAAAGAATAATTATTCCGAAAAAATGTTATATGCTCACCAAAAATACGAATGAGATTATTGGAACTCTCTTGGCAGTATTAGTTCCCCAAGGGTATTTGTATGTCGGAGATGTTTTCGTCCATCCAGATTATAGAAGACAAAATATAGCGACATCTATGTTAATTAAATTACTCGAGAAATGGGCTATACCAAATGAGGTAAAATATATTTGGCTACAAGTAGAAAAAGATAATTTTAAAGCTCTAAACTTGTATCAGAAATTTGGGATGAAAAAAATATATGATTATTATTATATGGAAAGAAAATAGCAAAAAACTAGGTTCTTTTCCTACGTTTTAATTTTCTATTTATTTCCTGTTGTACTTTTATAGGATCTCTATTTTCAAGTCTTATTTTATTTTCTTCTAGAAATAATTCGAAATTTGTATTACTCAGATGATCCAAATTTCTCAATTCTGCCCATTCAATGCTCCTTTCGATGATTTCACCTTCATCTCCTCCAATAAATTTTGGTAAATAAAACCCTGCAAGATGGTAACTAAAAAATACAGTTCGAAGATATAATCCTTTTGGATCAAAATTTCGATACATAGTAGAAAGTCGACTAGGGGTTACTGTATTGACAATATTTTTGCCTGTAGCTTGAATTTTTTTATAAATTGGATACCATTTCTCATGTCCCATTGGTTCTCGACCATCGCCTGGCACCCATTGAATTCCTGTAAGTTCTGGAATTGATAATAAGTCATCTAGATGAGTGATAGCTAATGGACCATCTAAATGATATATTGAATAGTCCATATGAGCTGCCTGAGCTTTAATGTCAGGTAGTGCAAATCTTTTGAACCATTTAGGATTAAGCATTGCACTAAAATCACATTGAATAGGATACCATCGCTTTGCATTCCACACATTAAGCCACGCATTACATCCGTCATTATATTTTTCAATTATATTTTGAAGATCGTCATAAACTTTCAGAGTCTTTTCTAAGATTACAGCCCGGCACGTATCTATAATATCAGGACGTCTTTTCATAGTAAGAATAATATTTTTAGGACCTAAAAAAGAGGATAGAATATCTAAAATCCCTCCTAAATCTGTCATTGAGACTTGATATTTTCCTTGAGACTTTTTAGCGGCATATTCTGTTATACGTAATAATCTTGAATACCAAGGATTATCATTGTTTAATTTAACGCTTTCAAGGAGGGAAACAATCTCATCAACAGGAGTAGGACGACTGAACCAGACAGTTCGAGTCTGATACTTTGGTATAACTCCAAAAACTGCAGCCATAATTCCCGCACCATAGTTTGGAAAAAAAGAAGGAATGTTTTCCCCTCCAAAGTATAAACCTGATATTCTATCCTCAAAATTTTTAAGTACTTGTTCAATGCTATCAGGATATTTAGCTAAATCCCACCCTAACCCAAAAATATCGAGAAGCCCAGTAAATGAGGCACCTTCGCGGGGGTAATAATATGAGATAGCGGGACGATCGATAATTTCATGATCCCACCATGCTTTTAATCTTTCTTTTGCTTCACTAATATCTTCTTTAAATGCATTCATATGTATACTACAAAATAAGATTCATCAACCTTGATTTGTTATATAATCCTTTTAATAAAATAATCTTTTTTAGTTCAGAATCTTAAGATTAATTGTTATGGAGAGATTTAATTCTGAAAAAATTTTGGCTGAAGATGTTACTATAGCCGATAATAATGCTCAATGGTTGGGAATTCCCTTAATTCATTTAATGGAGTGTGCTGGATACGCTATTGCGGATGAAATTGTACGAAGATACAATCTTAGTAATAAGTCAACTGTTGCGATTTTTTGTGGTACTGGAAATAACGGGGGAGATGGTTTTGTAGTTGCAAGACATTTAAGTGCATTTAATATCAAATCTTTAGTAATCCTGGTTGGGACTCCAGAAAAAATAAGAACTATGGCTTCACGATTCAATTGGGATGCAATTAAGAACAAAATTAATTATTTGGTTAAAACGATAATAATACGTGATTCAACAGAAATTGAAAAAATAAGATTATTGAGAGAAGATAAGAAGAATCTAAGTTTAATTGTCGATGCATTATTAGGCACAGGAATATCTGGAAAAATCCGAGAACCTATTTCTACAGCTATCGACGTTATAAATAAATTGAGAGAGGAAAGCGAAATAAATGTCGTATCAATAGATTTACCTTCTGGTATGAATCCAGATACCGGAGAAGTGGTTCATAAGGCTGTGAGAGCAGATTTAGTTGTAGCACTCCATCGAATTAAAAAAGGATTAGATATTAAAAGCGATTATATAAAAAAAATCATAATTAGATCCATCGGAGTCCCCTTTGAGGCGTCGATATTCGTAGGAAGAGGTGATTTATTTCCAACCCTAAAAACTAGAAATATTGATAATCATAAGGGACAATTTGGAAGAATACTTGTTATTGGAGGTTCCAAAAATTATTCTGGTGCTCCTGCATATTCTTCGCTAGCAGGAATTAATTTTGGAATTGATTTGGTTATTACCTATGTTCCAGAGGTTATTGGAGATGTTATAAGAAATTTTTCCCCAAACATGATTGTTAGAACAAGCCCAGGTAAATGGTTAAATATGAATTCCTTTAATGAAATCTCAGAATTGATTGAATGGTCGAACGCTGTAGTCATAGGACCTGGGTTAGGATTGCAAAAGGAAACTGAAGAATTATTAGTAAATCTATTGAAAAAACTCAATCAAGAAAAGAAGCCATATTTACTTGATGCTGATTCTTTAAAATTAGTTAAAAATCATCTTGAAATATTGAAAGGTCAGCAAGTTATTTTAACACCACATGAAGGGGAATTAGAAATAATGACTGGTATTGAATTACCTCCCTATGACCAGATTGAAGAAAGGAGCAAAGCAGTATTAAAGTTAGCGAAAATATATGATTTTACTCTCCTTGTAAAAGGCCCCTATGATTATATAAGCAATGGGAAAGAACTAAAAATTAATCGCACAGGTTGTCCAGAAATGTCAATAGGTGGTACAGGTGACGTCTTAGCTGGATTATGTGCTGCTTTCTTAGCTACAGATAATAATCTATTTAAATCAGCATGTTCTGGTGCATTCCTTAATGGTATTATTGGTGAATATTGTAAAGAGAACATTGGAACGCGTTTTACTGCAGTCGATATGATTAACAATATTAATAAGGCTATAAAAGAAATATTTAATCTTTAATATACCAAAATATTGAAAATATTTGATAACAAATTAAGAGATGTCAGAACGTGTTTTTATTTTTTGATAAAAATTTATTAATTTCTAATTTATTATATTATTAAACTAGTTATTATGATAACTAAATTGAGTTTTACAATTAATATTTTGAGTAACAATTTCAAATTAACATATTTTATTTAACTATAAGTTAGTTTTCATAACAGAATAGAGGAGATTGATTAAAATAACGCAATTGTTTCTTATTAATCCAGATGGAACAACAACCGAACTGACAACTGAAGGTTCAATTAAGGATATGTTAAAAACTGACGAGTGTTATGTCCTTGTTGCTGATGATGCTAGAAAGGTTTATCTTTGGAAGGGTGTTAAAAGTAGTGTTAGATCCAAGTTTATTGGTGCGAAAAGATCTCAAGAAATTCGTGGTCAAGTGGGAATGCATTATAGTGTAATACCTCTTGACGAGGGTGATGAGGATGCTGAATTTATAAATCTTATTGGTGGAAGAACAAAAGCGGGAATTGCTAAAGAAATAAAAGGTGAACCAATGGCTCCACCAAGCGTTCATCCATTGAGGGAAAGGAATATTTTTGGAGCTCCAGAACCCGCTAACGGAATGAATATTGCAGGGAGTAAAACACTAGCAGCACAAAATGCAGGTCCTTTATATAGAGGAGACGATTCGATGGCAGCATATATGCAAGAGGAGACTCAAATCGATTTTCAAGAGATTATGGCGAAATTAGAAGAAATTAAGATACCTACTGGTTTTGAAAGAGAATTAATAATAATTGGAAACCAAGCTTATTCTGTCGTTGAAAAAGTACAACAATTCTTAGGGGAAAAGCAGGTTACTAAAGAAATCTCGAAAGTAGGTTCGATCCCTGAGGGAATCTTCTTCGCTGAGAATTACAGCCCTCGAATTTTGTCAGAACAGGGAAAGATATTAGCAATAGAGTTTCTTAAACGTACTGGCCGACCATCTACTCCAGTAGAAGGAAAATCAAAACGAGAGTTATTAAAAGATCAAATTAAACAACAATTAGAAGGTAGTTAAGTAAATTTTTTCAATTTAATTTCTCTTATTTTATTTAAAGAAGTTTAAAATTTCAAATATTCGCAAAATATAATTTTTTAAGTCTAAATTTTTTACTTATTATTAATTGAATAAAAAAAAATTTAATTCATTATGGCTGAATTAACTCCAGAAGAAGCGCATTCTCTTTCGACATTTTTATCTAGTATAACTGAATATTCCGATTTAGAAGCCTTAGCTTTAATCACACGGGAAGGGCTCCGTCTTGCGTTTAGCGCAATTCCAGGATATGCTATTGATCCTGATTTATTCTCAAGTTTGAGCGCAGTGGTTGTCCAATCTGGAGATGATGCGATAAATTCTCTCGGTTATAATAATATGATGGAGGTAATTTTACGTGGCGATAATGGTTTTATTATACTCAGTGCTGCTGGCAGATTTTTCTTAATGGGCGCATCCAGACAAATGCCTGAACTCGGAAAAGTTGTAAAGGTGTTCAGATATTATGCAGGTGAAATAAGTAAAAGATATCCCAAATAGAGTTAAAAAATTTCATTTTTTCATCATTTTCTCTCACTTAATCTTTACTTTACATTCTATTTCTGTGTGTAAATTTTAGTAAAGAAATCATGTTTTTTTAACATAAATGTATGTCTTTAGAGGAAGCATTAACATATATCACCCGATTTTTGGCAGGATTTCATGTAATTGAGGGATACATTTATAAGTATGATCTTATGGTTTCTGAGGCAGAAATACTAGCAGTACAACAATAATAAGGTTAAATCTGAAAACAAATTTTACTTAAATCATAATTCTTTTTTTTTTTCTTTAATTATTTTTCGCACAAATTTATTTATATGGATAAGTTTATCAATTCTTGATAAATATCTTATACTGATATTAGTTTATTATTAATAAAGACTGTTAAAGATTAATTGATAGAAATTTTAATCTACATCACTTATATTAAATTAAAAAATAGAGTAAAATTAATGAATAAATATGGCAGAACTTAAACTTTTTGTAGATGCTAGTGATGAAATATCTAATAAAGTCGTAATTTGTCAATCTAATGCAGATGAACTCGGCGTTAAAAATGGAGATTCAGTAGAGATTATTAATTTAGATAATAACTTAAAAAAAGTCGCTGTCGTAGAAATATCAAATGACATGTTAGATTTTGCGGGTCAATTCGCAAAGAATATTCTTGAAGATTTACAATTTTCAGGAGTAGAGCTAACTGTGCGTCTTGCTAGTGCTGCTGCCTCCCTTTCACTTGAACAACAAGTTCCTAAAGTTCCTACACAACAGTTCGCTCCTGAATCATTCCCTCCTCAACCTACAGCCGCACAACAACCAACTCCACAACCTGCACCACCTCCACAGATTCAGCCAGCCCCAGTTCCTCAACCTACTACAATACCTCAACCAATCAGACAGCTTACACCAACACCTCAAATCACGCCAACACCACCTGCTCCTGCACCACCGCCTTCCTTATCTCCATTACCTTCAGCACAACCTTCGATTGAGCCAGCAGCTCCCGTTGAACCTTACCCTAATAAAATCGATATCAATACGTTAGTGAGTCAAAAACGTGGTATAATTCTTAAACCTGTATTGGATAACAATATTGAAGGAGGAAGAGTTCAATTAAGTCCTAATATTATACAAAAATTAGGTCTTGGTCGAGGAATGTTAATAGCTTGGGAAGATCCTTTAACAAGGTCTATGGGATCGGCTCGGATTGATGAAACAAATATCGCTATGACTGATATAAAGATGAGTTTTGATACTTATGAAGATACCAATATTCAATCTGACCAAGTAGTCGTGTATTCAACAGAACCCCCCATAGAAAAAGTATCTGAATTAATGTTACAGGTTGAATCCCAACCTAATTTAATGGGATATGCATTGGTGAGCCCAAGAACTCAGCTTTCTCTCTCAATTCAGCAAAATGATATTCTGGCGTTCGAGGATGAATTAACTGGAGCTATGGGTGCTGGAAAAGTAGATGTTTTAGAATCAACTCCAGATGATGTAATTATCATTGATAGTGAAATATTAGAAGCTTCTGGGATAGGAAGCTTTGAAGTAAAAGTTTCTAAGAATCAAAGAACGATTATTCCTTTACAGAATATTTCTTTGGGTGTTTCACCAATATCGGGAGAAGCAATTTGGGAAACTATTAGCACTGCACGAGAAAATGTATCATCTATGAAAAGCTGGATATCAAATTACGTTATCTTTAAGGGAATAAAGTTAAGATGGAATGCTGTAAACATTGCTTGCTCGGTTTTGGAGACTGTTCCTGATCTTACTGGAGATATTTTTGCAAGTGTCACTGAAAATACTACGTTAACTTTAAGTCCAGTAGGATTAGTTCCCTTTAACGCTATTTTAATAATAGATATTAGCCGGAGTATGATGGCAAGAGATGTGTTTGTAACAAACATAGCTCCTGCTATTGAAGGAATAAAAGCGGCTATGGAATCTCGAGAAATTCAAGAGTTCTTAAAACATTTCAAGGATGGCATTAATATACCCCGACGGATATCTGCTGCTTTTGCTGCAGTTTTATTTTTAAGCGAAAAGGTTGGAAGAGGTTTCGGAGAAAAAGTAGCAGTAATACGATTTGCTGACGAGGCACAAATTTTGCCATTTGGTAATAGTTATTATATGGATTCCGCTAGTGGTAAAAAAGGCGTTCTTGAGGATGCTGCACGTATGATTGTTGACAGAATTGGAAATGCATATGGACAGGCCACAAATATGGGTGCTGCAATGGTACAAGCTAATAATGTGTTAGCAAACTTCCAGCAGATCAGTCCAGATAGTCCAAATATGGTAGTACTTTTGACAGATGGAATTCCAACGGATCCTGAGCTATTTTTAAGTGAAATTAAAAAATTATCTGATAATCCCAATGTTGTTACCTACATCGTTGGTCTTGGAAATCCAGATCGTGAATTAATGATACGAGCAGCGTCTTTGTGCGGTGGAGAATATTTTGAGCCTGAAGATGCAGGAGAATTATTGATATGGTATTCAAAAAGAGCTCGAGATCTTACTGTAAAGTTAAAAGCTCATAAAGAATAACTATTATATTTTAATTTTTTATATTATTTCTGTTTTACACTTCTTTTCTGGAAAGTTTTCATTAAAATTATTAATAATAATTTCGTTAATATTTATAAGAAAATTATTTCCATATTGTAATTATTAAAAGAAATAGTAATATATTAAGAACTATGAAGGATGTAAAAATTATATCCATAGATAATCGAGGGAGAATTGTACTTCCATTAGTAACTAGGAAACATCTTGGTATTACAACGGATTCCCAACTAATGCTTGTAAGCGATTCAGAAACAAAGGAAATACGAATAACACCAGTAGGAATTTCGAAGGCAGATAAACCTATTAAATTTAGGATAACAATGGTCGATGAGCCTGGATCTTTAGCAAAAATAGCAACAGTTTTTGGAGAATTTGGTATTTCTTTAATGTGGGGAGAGAGTATCATTTTAGAAAAATCGAAAACAGCAATTTGGACGGTACTTAGTCCAACTCCTAAAAATATTACAATGGAAGAATTAAGAGAAGGTTTGATAAAAAACGGAAAGGCACTTAATGTTGATATCTTACCTTTCGAATAAATTCATAAATTAGAATTTTATTTAGTATATAGGTATATTTTATGGGGAAGAAGAAGAAAAAAGAAAAGAAAAAAAAAGTTGTTGAAGAAGTTGAAGAGATAGGGGATATTCAAGGGTATTCCTTAAATGACGCCTTGAGTTCAACAAAAACTACAAAAACAACATTGCAGAGCTTAATGGAGGAGGCTACCGAAGGAAAGGGATTTGTGCTTCCTAAGAAAGAAGGAGAGGAAAAAATTACACCTCACTTATCTCACGAAAGTAGAAGTGAAATAGCAGAAGCTTATGCTTTAGAGGATGTCCCTTTAGCACAAAGAAAACCATCCCAGAAACGAGAGAAAATTGTCGCCCCAGAATCCAAAGAAAAATCGAAACCATTAATGACCGAGGAAAAACCTAAAACTGCATTTCCTCCGAAGATTCAAATAGAAGCTTCAACAGTACCTCCCGTTGAAAAAGATGTCATAGGAGTTAAAGAAGAAATAGCTCCAACACCTCCAGAGAAAAAAACAAAATCCTCTATTAAAAAAGATAACATTTATGCCAAATTAACGATATTTTTTGAGGAATTGTTAAAGAGTTATAATGAGAGATATGAGAGATGGGAAAATTCTATTTCTAATATATTAGCTATTTTAAGAAAAATGCGTAAAATAACCAAGAAAAATACAGAAGATTTAGTTGTATCTATTAATAATCAATATAAAAAGATCCAATCGCAGTTAGAGCTATTCAAAGTTAAACGCGATGAAGTTGAAAAAGTGGCAGAAGTTGACATAGAATCTATGTCTGGAAAATTTAAAAGAGTTTTAGGTTTATTAGAATTGCAAATTAAGGAGTATCAATTAAAAAGAGTTACAGACGATTTAATTCATGAAATGAAGTATTAAATAGCGCTTTTTTCTATAAGTTCTAATTAATTAAAATCAATCAGAAAAATATGTCATCTGAAAAAAATAATCAATTACGTCCATTAATTCTCGATATAGGGAATAATTTTTTTCGATTGGGATGGGCAGGAAATGATTATCCAGATATTATTGCTCCTAGTGTCTACGTTGATAATACCGATTATCTCTTTACTTCAGATGTAATTGATGGTCTTGAAGATATATTTATGGAGGAAAAAAATGTAGAGGGTCAGTTATTTGGTCATGAAGCGCTAAAATATTCCAATATACTTACAGTACATGAGTTTAAAAAAGAAAACAATTTTACAATTTTGATGAAATTCTTCTATCATCATTATAAAGAGTTAGAAATATCGGAAAATAATCAATTTAAACAACCAATTATCATAATAACACCCTTCTTCATGCCTGAATTAGAGAAAACTAAATTGAGAGATATTTTTTTTAATGTGTTTGATTTTCCAAGTATTCTATTTATATCTGAAAGTCAAGGAATAATATCTACATTCCGGAAAACAAGTGGAGTAATCGTAAGTATAGGCGAGGAAAATACATACATTACATCATTTTTACATGGTTTTTCTAATGTTATAGCAAGAGATACTTATCCAGTTGCGGGTAAAGATATAACCAATTATCTGCTCAACTTACTTTTAACCAAAATTAGATCTGGAAAATCAATTTATCTTGATCATATCATTGCAAAGGAAATAAAAGATAAATTATCGTTATGTGTTTTAGATCCAGAGGAGGAAATCAGGCGAATAAAGGATGGTTTTACAAAGTACACAAGTAATATCGATCTACCTGATGGGTCTAGTTTAGAAATTAATTCAGAAAGATTTCTTATTTCAGAGCCTCTATTCAATCCATTAATAATTCATATTGATTATATTGGCTTACCCGAAGCAATTGCTAAGGTCATCCGTACATGGGATCGAGAAAATTGGGAAGAATTATTATCGAATATTATTCTCGCAGGTGGCGGGAGTTTGATCCCTGGATTTGAAAAGAGATTAAAAATTGAGATTTCAAAGTTCTTCTCAGAAAGAATTAAAGAAAAAATTAATGTAATGGCAGTTTCAGGCAGAGAGAATATTAGCTGGGTTGGAGCGAGTGTTTTATGGGCACAAGGCAAATTAAGTAAAGGATGGGAACAAAACCCTAAACTCTCCGCAGGAGAAGAAATAAGGAACACCATTCAAAATAATGATTAAAAATAAGGAAATAACAATTTAATGACAGTAAGTTTAGATATAAAACAGGAATTTTTAACAGACTTTCAAAAAAAAATAATAATAGCACGGAAATTATTATTTGGTGCTAATCATAAATGGGCTTCAAATTTACTTGAAAATTTAAGAATGGATATAGAAAAAAATGAATGGTTAGACATCCAAAAAAAGCATCAATTATTAATGATAATCTCGAACTCTTGGTGGATATATTTAAATTCGCTTGTTAAACGAGAAGAAGGAGAAGTTAAAATTGATTTAATCAGATATATTGATGCGTATAAAAGATTCTTTTCATTTTTAGCAAACTTAGATGATTTTTATTTATTTAATAATTTTGGGATAAACCTTCTTAAGCAATTTATAAAAATTGAAGATTTATCTCAGAAAGGAATAACAAAATTCATTAATTCCTTTTCTGTAAAATTACATGAAAAAGAAGAATTCCAGAAGCTAATAGAATTACAAATTTTACTGATGTTTCTAAGGAAATCTGTAGCGCCTTCAGAATTTTTTCATTTAAGTATGGAAAAGTTAGGTAAAACTGTGTTAAAATTAGAACCAAGTAAGAGAACGTTATTCATTTATATGATTTTAGAGGACGTTTGTATTAAATATAATCTTATGGAAGATTCCTCAGAATTTGTGAGATTTATAAATAAAATTCTGATCAATCGACTTCCACAGTATTTAAAAAACGAATTTAGTAGTATTAGTAGAATCGCGATCAACGAAAGAAGTTTTAGTACCATTTTGGTTGATCTTGAGGAACTGATAAATTATTTGAATGACATAGGAGAATATTCCTGGATTATCATTATTATTAGGAATATTTTCTCAAAAATGCAAGAATTTCAATCTTATGGGGATGCAATTACCTATATACGGAAATTCATTGATTTTTCAATTAATAGAAATCGCTTTGAAATAGCCTTTGAAATCTATGATTTCTTAGAAGATTTATTCATGTATAAAACAGATCTTTCCTACGACAACATCTTAATTGAACTATGGGTTGAAGCCTGCAAAAAATTTGTTGAAATGAAAGAGAAAAAGTATTTATTACAGTCGTTAGAAAAACTAGATAACCATTTAAAAATACCTCAAACGAGCGCTCAAATCTTTCATTATTTTTATACCTGTAATTTACTCTGGCAATTCAAGTCTATGTTCTTCTCTTTAGAGCAAAGAGATTTTTGGAGAATGATGTTCTATCGTGCTCTTTTTGAAGAAAAGAATTTTAAAATAGCGCAAAAAATAATATTTTATCTTGAAAAGGATTTTAACAAATTGATAAAAGATGTTGTATCCTTATATAATGAAGTAGAACCTTTAAAAAGTCAGATTTATTCATTTGAAGACGGCATAAATTCTCTTAGATTAGACAATGAAGGTTTTTCTATTAATAATATGATTCTAAGAATAAATTCTAAAGGGATGATATCGTATCGTATTTTTTCAACAGATTATCAAATTTTAGAGGGTATTATCACTAATGAATATTGGAATGATACTCAAATATTAGAGATATATAATGAGCTTTTCTATGAGACTGAAAAGAGAAAGTTTACAATTAACCTTAACGAATTTGGGGAATTATTATATATTTTTTTACCAAAATTAATAAGAAATTTTTTTAAATCTTTTAAAATTGAAAGTCTAAAAACTATACCTCAGATTTATTTTGTTATAGATAATATGACGATTCCTTTTGATTTGATATACGATAATAATTTTTTCTTGTTAAAATATTCTATTGGATATAAAATTGGTGAAATACCACTTGGAGGTATTTCTTTTGAAGAGGCATCTTTAATTAAATCTGTAGTTGAGCAAGATAATGGAAAATTCAATGTTTTAATAATTGAATCTATAAATTCTACAAGTCCTTTAAAATGGAATAATGAATTGAAAAGAAAAGAACTAATATACCCTTTTACTGCCGGTGCGAATGAAGTAAACTATATTATCAATTTCTTTAATAATGCCGACAAAGTTAATCAAATTACTACGCTTATTGGCTCAAAATCGACACGAGATAATTTTTTTGACCATCTGTTAAAAGATTTTTATCATATTATTATATTTGTAGGAAATATATTTTATTCTAAATGGAGCCCAAATGATAGCTACTTGCTAGTTAATGATAGTGAAATCATTACATTCAGAGAAATAAATAATACTTTAAGTCAAAATAACTCGAATTTAAATCCTCTGTTATTTTTTAACGCCCAGATTTTTGATATAGAAGGTCAAAAACTAAAGAATGGTCTCAAAACATTTGGGGAGATCGTTGCTCAATTCGATCAAACCAAATTTACTGGAATTATTTCAAGAACATACCCTCTTTTCAACGAAGAAACTAAAGATATTACTTCATTCTTTTTTATTAATCTATTTAATAATAATAGTCAAGGAGTATCACTTCTTAAGGCTCGACAACAATGCATAGCAAAGAAGATGGAAGAAATTGTGCAACAAGAATTTAAAGACTCATTAGAGAAAGAGGGTGTAGCAAGAATTGACTTAAGAAGCAGTTTAGCAGTATCAAGTTTTTTACTCTTTGGACAACCCTGGAAAAAATTAATTTCCTGAATTTAAAACTTTAATATAAAAAAATATGGAATAAAAAATATTTATAAAGTAAATTTTAATTAATTAATACAAGAATTAAATTTAAAATATCAAACTTGTAAAATTCATTATTTAAAAAGAAATTAAGAAAAATAAATATAATGAATGGAAACATGTTTTGAGTTGAATAAGTTAACATAAACGGTGGGTGGGTGAGATTTCCGATCGATTACTCGAGTTACGCGTAGAAAATAAGCGTTTGAAGCAGGAAATAGCTTCATTAGAAAATAAAATAATGACATTAGTAGGTATGTTTAACATAGAATCTTCTGGTGGGTTAGAGAAAAGAAATGTGCTCAATGATCAACTGTTAAATTTGATTGCGTCAACTAAAGAGCAGTTAAACATTGTTACACCGAAAATAGATGAGTTCTATTCTAAAGAATTAAAAAAAGTTTCTCAAAAGGGGATTCCAGTACTTTTAATCACAAATGATAGAGGAAATTTACCAAAAAACCTTCGACCTATTTATGATGATTTGAAGGTTACCGAAGGGATAAGTATAATTAATAATCCCAATGTGAGATTTTTATTAGTGTTCAATACTAATCAAGCAATTTATTCTGGAGGTTCTTTGGATAGAGAAGAGCTATCAAGATCAGTATTAATTATCACAACTATACAAGAGAAAGCAAAATTGAGGAAGATTGCAGAGATTTTTTCTTTCATGCTTCCAACATTTATGAGAAAGTAAGATAATCTTTTTTTTATTTTCAATTCCTTTTTTAGATTATAATTTTATACATTTTACAATGGGAATCAAAAATTTAATAAATTCCGAAATTATTGATAAAAAATTTGGCGTACATTCAGAGATTTATACTGAATTTATGAAATTCCTTAAGGAGAGATCTATCTCTGAGGTAAATTTCGAACCTAACTTTAAAAAATGGAAGAAAATATTTATTAATATTTATGGTAAAGAAATTTCTTCTGAACTTTTTTTAAAACATACCTATTTTGTTCATTTATTGAAGATATTAGTGATGTCCAAAATAAGCTTTATCGAGGGTCTCAATTTTAAAGAAATATTCAATAATCCTATAGAAAATGAAATTGAAAAACTTAAAATATTCGAATATAAATACTTTTTTTGGACATCAGTTAAAGAAGAAATACTTAACAAAATAAATAATGAAATTGAAAACCCTATAACCGAAAAACAAGACATTTTCAGTCAATTTTATCAACATATATTTATTTCTAACATAAGACATAAAAGAGGGGAATTCTTTACTCCTTCACACCTTGTATCTAAAATGCTAGAGGATTTTTATGAATTTGGGTTAAAAATTTTGGATCCATCTTGCGGTTCGGGAAATTTTTTAATTAATACCATTATTAAAATTCTTGATTCAAAAAATTCTCTTTCCAATAAGATTAAGGCAATTAATAACGTCTTTGGATTTGATGTTAATCCATTAGCAATTATTACCACAAAGGTTAATATGCTTTTAATCTATCTTGAGTTTTTTAAATTCAAAAGAGGGGAATTCCCAGAGATTAATGTCTTCCTCTGTGATTCTTTATTTCCAGATGATTGTAAGAATAAAATAGATCTACAATTGAATAACATATTTAATTCATTTGATTTGGTTATAGGTAATCCCCCATGGTTAACATATAAGGATTTATTCGATAAAGCATACCAAATTAAAATTCGTGAATTATCAAATCTATTAAGGATTAAACCATTAAGTCAATACATAACGCATATAGAATTGGCAGGAATTTTCTTCTATGCAATTCCCTTTTATTTTTTAAAGAATGGGGGTAAGATATTTTTTGTTATGCCTAAAAGCGTATTAAACGGGGATCATTGCTACAAATTTCGAGCATTTTATTCATTTAATGCAAATTTAGAAATTTGGGACTTTCCGGATAGTTATTTTTTCAATGTAGAACATATTTGTTTGAAAGCAGAATATATTGGTAAAGACAATTACATACCGATCACAAAAAGATATCCCATTAAAACAAAAATCTTTAATAATAAATCAGAGCTAATCAAGGAAACATCATATTCAAGTTTAAAAATCGATGATAACGGTAATGGTGCGAAATTAATTATGCCTATTCATGAATTAAAGATGTTAAATAATTTACAGAACAGCCCATATAAAAAGAAATTCTATCAGGGAGCCACATTGGTTCCGAGAACACTTATATTTTTTCAAATTAAAAATAAGAAAAATGGGTATCTCACAATCGATTCTGATCCTGATATATTATCCAGAGCTAAAGAAAAATGGTTACATCCTTTCAAAAATAAAGAAATTGAAGATAAGTTTCACTTTAAAACATTTTTAAACATAGACCTTATCCCCTTTCACTTAAAACAATTAAAAGATGTATTCTTACCTATCAATACTCGATTTAATTTTGATCTTGACTATCTTCAACAATATCCAAAAGCTCAGAGTTTTTATAATGAAATGAACACTATTTACCAAGCAAATAAGAAAGTGACAAGTAAAATTGATACTCTCTATGATAATTTGAATTATTGGAATAAATTGCATAAACAAGTTAATAACAAATCCTTTCTTACAGTATACAATGCAAGTGGCTCTAATTTAAAAGCAGCAGTCATTAATAATGAAGATCAAACTATTATTGTCGGATCTGAAAATTATTATTATTCTACTGAATCAGAAGAAGAAGCTTATTATTTATCGGCGATTTTAAACACCCCTAATTTATCGAAAAAGATAAAGCAAATAAAAAGTTCAAGACATATTCATAAAAGACCATTTATGTTTCCAATTCCCATTTATAATGAAAATAATCCTATTCATGAAAAATTGGCAAAAAAAGGAAAAAAATGCCATATTATTGTACAAGAGTTATTCATGAATAATCCTAAAATTACTTCTGAGAAAGTCAGGATTTTCATTAATAGGAAATTAATGAAAGTAAATGAACTTACTGAACTGGTCATTTTTCCTAAAGAAATATAAGAAAATTTAAAATCATAGATGTTAATACAAACTTATGGTAAATAAATCAGATAAAGATGCATTATTTCGTAAAGTGGATTGTATCAGAATTCCTGTTTCTAATTTAGAGGATGGGTTGAAATTTTATAGAGATAAACTTGATCATAAATTGATATGGAGAAAAGAATCAAGTATAGGGTTAAAAATCCCCGAAAGTGAAGCTGAATTAGTTATTCACACTGAGCATTATGAGCCTGAAACGGACATAATGGTTAAATCTGTTGAAATTGCAGCAAAACGTTTTATTGAAGCGGGAGGATCTATAATAGAAGAGCCTTTCGATATTCCAATAGGTAAATGTGTAATTGTGAAGGATCCTTGGGGTAATAAATTTGTTTTACTCGATTCATCTAAAGGAATTTTTAAGACTGATTCGAATGGTTATGTAATAGAATTAAAATAGTTTAGTTTTATTATGTGAATTTCTCTTTCCACTTTTCTAATTCTTCGAGAAACTCTTCTCTGATTTCATCTTCTAAGAGATCTCTAATAGATCTTAATTTACTAATCCATTGTCTAATCACGTTGGCAGCTACAGCACCATGAGACCGTAAAACAATATCTGATATATCCTGTAATTCACTACTTAATTTAATCCCTGTAGAATTGCTAGTGGTTTGAATTAGACTCTCAATTTTACCACTTAGACCACTTCCGCTTATACTACCAAACTCATCTTGTGTATCTTCTGAACTATCAAAAGAAGGTTCAAAATCTATTACCTGGTTGTTTGCGTCTACTTTTACATATTTTTCTTTCCATTTGAAAAAGGATAATACAAAATCTTCTTTAATCTCATCTTCAAGTGGTTTTCTGATTCTTTTAAGTTTATTTATCCAATCCTTGATATCTTTAAGATCCATTGAATACCCTTCAGTTTCTAAAATTATATCAACGAGGTTTTGCATTTTTTTACTAATATCAACACCATTTAATTCTGTGAAATTATTCTCTATTTCATCAAATTCCTTTTTCATTTTTTCAGATGGATCAATTTTTTGTGCAACGCTATGATTAGTAGTTTCTGAAGAAATTAAGTCATCTGATTGAAACTGTGATTGTGATAATCCAGGACTTATATATTCTTCTTCACTTTCAGACATATAATCTTTTTGAGTTGATGGTTGATTAACTAATTCTTCTGTTTTTATTTTTTCCTTGATTAGGGTCGGATTTAAAATCCCTTTTTTCCAAGTAAGAAAATCTAGTTTTATTTTTTCTTTAAGTGGTTCATCTAATGCTTCTTCTATGTTAGATAAATTATTCTTCCAGTCAACAATTTTTGAATAACCTTGCAATTTTAAAATAACCTCTATGAATTTATCAATTTGATCCCTTAGCTCTATCCCTTTAAATTCATCAATTTTTTCTAAAAATAGATCAAAAAGGTTATTAACTTTCTCAGTATCCAGCGGTTCTATTTCTTTCTCCTCTAAAACAACGTCTTTTTCTAATTCTATGCTTGTTATATCTTCAATAATTGGAGGTTTAAATTCTGGTGGATATATTAATTCTAATGAAGAAAATTCTTTGTTTAATTTATTTAATTGTTCAATTATGTATACTTTCATATCATCCTCTAAGGGATAATAAAACTTTTCTAGCTTACCAACCAATAACTTAAATTCTAAAATATTAAGGGAGATTCCATCATTTTCAAAAGCTACATTAAGTAGATTCTTTAATTTTGTTGATATTTTTTTTCCACTATAATCATTTATATGCTCTATAATTTCATTAAATCCTTTATTTATCTGAATTTCCCTAGTTGGTTTAGCATCATTGATAATTTTTAAGATATTTGGTTGTACCAACTCTATGAATGGTTTAAAAGATGTAGTAAAACCAATAATTTCATATTTAAAATCGTTTTTAATTTTTTGATAAATGCCCAATGCTAAGTATAAATCATCCCCAACAATTGCAACTATATTATTATTTTTAAGCCATAGATATTCAATATATTTCTTTTTCAAGGCCTTAACATGCTTATTGTCATGAGATTCCGAAGAGACTATTTTCATTTTCAATCCATTAGAACTCATTCCTATTTCAACTTTTCTTCCATTATTTATTCCACTCTCAGTATCTTCCTGTTCAACTTGTTCTGGTTCTTCTTCTTTCTTAATTTTTAAATAATTTTTCTTCCATTTCTCAATATCCTCTAATATTAAATATTGTGTGTTTTGATCAAGATATTTCCTTATGACTAATAATCTATTTAGCCAGCCTTGGACATTCTCAATGATCGAAGATTCAGGATTAATCTCTGAAATCATTGCCAGAATATCAGCGACATCATGACTCAACTCATATCCTTTTAAATCAGGTACTCGTTTTGCTGTAAAGTCGATTTTGTCTAATAATTCTTTTTTCTGTTGTTTACTAATAGAAGGCTTACCTTTTGAAGGAACAATTGGTTTCTTTTGAGTTGGCACTATTTCTCTTGTTGAAAGTTCAGAATCTGCGTCTTCAGAATATTCTAAATCAAATTCCTCTAAGGGTATAAAATCTTCTATATTTGGAACGATTATGGTTAATTTTTCTTTACATTTTTCTAATAAAAAGACAATTATTTCTTTTATTTTTTCAATACTGTACAGGGGAAGTAGTTTATCAACAGAAATCTGATCTTTGCTAATATAATCTACTAATACATTAAATAATGATTGTTCAACCATTTGAAGGTTATTTAAAGATGAAAAAATTGAATTCTGAAAAATTTCATTACTTCTTTTATCAATAGATTCACCTAATTTTCTTATAAATGTTTTAAATGATTCAATCTGAGTAGGTATGTTAGCCGAATCCATCTCACTAATGATTTCTCTAAATTGAGTAAACATGTTAGAAATTATTTCTTCAGATTCTTCAATTTTCTGGTTAACAGCTCTCAATACACGCTCAATATCGATTTCATTTACAATAGATCTGGATTTTAATTTAGCAATCAATTCATTAACTTCAGTTAATAAGACTTGAGAGAATTTCTTGACATTTTTCTCAACTTCAGATAAAATCTCTGTAGTCTGATGACTTTCAGATTGAGCTGAAATTATTTCTATTAAATCTTGACCAATCAATTCAATATCATATAATAAATTATTCTGAAATTTTTCAATCACAGAGTTGTTTCCTTTAACTTGAGGGATATTCTCAACAGGATCTTCATCTAATTTGGAGAAAGCATTAATTACTGCTGCGAATGGAGGAAGAAAAAGATAATGAGGAAAAATGTTGGAAAATTTAGTTTTTAAAACAATAACTAATTTTTTATTAATTAATTCATCCATAGTTTCTTTAGCATCATCAATCGATGATTTTGGTACAAACTTATGTATTTCTGATAATGTAATTGGAAATTTGCCTATTCCTTTAAGATAAATTTTTATCGCATCATCAGAGAGATTAAAGGATTTTAATAGATCTTTCAATTTCAAAACCAATAATTTCTATTTAAAATATTGAATATAATTTTCTTATTTTAACATGAAAGAACTTATTTTTTAATATTCTGCAAAAGAAAAATAGAGGAATAGTCATATAAAATTCTTTTACAATATTTTTTTCCCAAATTTTCAAAATAAGTTTCTTTAAATTATTATTGAATGTATATGTTTAAAAGTGATTAACATATTATTTTATAAAAAAGCACATTTTTGTAAAGCTTTGCACATATTATTCAAAAAAAAATCCCTGTACCTTAATTTAATTAAAGAAAAAGTTATTAAGAATATATCTTCTTTAATAAAAATTTAAAAATGTAATTTTATGAGAGATTAGGATGGCAAAAAGTACTAATTTTGAAGTAGAAGAGAGATTTCGGAAGCTTTTCGTAGAACAAAAGAAGTTGAAAAAAAAAATTCAAGAATTTAACGAAAGATATGCATTAATTACCGAGAATGTTAACGATTTTATCGGAATACTAGATAAAGACCTTAATTTTGAATATATTAATGAAGTATTTCATAGAAAACATTTAGGTTATTCAAAAAAGAATCTGGTAGGTTCAATGTCCATTAATTTAATTCACCCGGAGGATATTCAGCGTGTACTTAAATATTATAAGAAAGCAATTAGAAAGGGAGAAGGAAAAATAGAATTAAGAGTAAGACATAAGGATGGGTATTACATATGGGTGGAAGTCAAAGGAAAAAGATTTGTTGATGTTAATAACAAATTAAAGACTCTTATAATTTCGCGAGATATTACAGAGAGAAAGGAAATAGAGAGAAAGTTAAAAGAATCGGAAGAAAAATACCGCTTAATCTCTGAAACAGCCTATGATTTAATTACAGTGTTAAATAAGAAATTTAAATATGAATACATAAATGAAAATGCTTTTATGCAAGTACTAGGCTATTCGAGTGTAGATATTATTGGGAAATCGGCATTAAAATTTGTTCACCCAGATGATCTCTCAAGAACAGTTAAAACATTAATGGAAGGATTCAAGCAAGGAAGAGGTGAAATGGAATATAGACTTAAACATATTGAAGGACATTGGGTATGGTTTGAAGGAAAAGGAAAGACGTTTGTCGACAAAGACGGAGAATTAAAAGCTATAATAATTTCAAGGGATATTAATCAGCGCAAATTAGCAGAAGAAAAATTAAGGCAATCAGAAGAAAGATATCGTTTAATTTCTCAAAATTCAGATGAAAATCTCTTTATTTTTGATATGAATCTGAATTTAATCTACAATGATACAAATGTTCCTAATATACTCGGTTATACTTATGAAGAAATGAAGGACCTAAGCTTAATGGACTATAATGTGCCATCCTCATTGAAAATTGCGTTAAACGCATATAAAGAGGAATTAAGGAATGAAAGAAAGAAACTCAAGGATCCAAATCGTATCCGCACATTTGAAGTTGAACAAATCCATAAAGATGGTTCTATCGTCAATGTCGAGACAAAATTTACTTTTTTACGGGATAAGGATGGAAAAGCAACAGGGATTTTAGGATTATCAAGAAATATTACCAAGCGTAAACAAGCGGAACAGAAATTAAAAGAATCCGAAGAAAAATATCGATTGATCTCAGAAACTGCATATGATTTGATAGGAGTGCTAAACAAGAAATTCAAACATGAATATATAAATGAAACTGCTTTTCGGCAAATATTAGGCTATTCCCGGGAAGATATTCTTGGAAAATCGGCATTAAAATTTATCCATCCAGATGATTTATCAAAAATAACAAAAGCGTTATTTGAAGGGTTTAAACAAGGAGAAGGTGAGGGAGAGTTACGTTTTAGGCATAAGGAAGGGCATTGGGTATGGATTGAGTCAAAGGGTAAAACTTATTTTGACGTTGATGGTGAAATAAAGGCTTTAGTTATTTCAAGGGATATTACAGAACGAAAGAAAGCTGCAAATGCCTTAAAAGAGTCTGAAGAGAAATACCGTGAGGCATATAATCGTGCACAATTCTATAAGGATTTATTTGTGCATGATATGAGTAATATTTTGGCGGTCATTAACTCCTCAGCAGAGCTAATTCCTTATTATTGCGGTGAGAGTGAACAATCGAAAAATATTATAAGTATTACAGAAATAATTAGGAACCAAGTTGAGAGAGGAGCAAAATTAGTTTCAAATGTAAATATTCTTTCTGAACTAGAAGAACAACAAAAGCCTTTTGAACATATTGAAATCAACGTTCTATTAGAAAATTCTATTGCATTTATTAGAAATTCCTTTAAAGAGAGAAATGTAAAAATCCAATATAAGTCAAATGGAGAAAAATTAGTGGTTTATGCGAATCAACTTCTACGTGAAGTATTTGATAATATTCTTATTAATGGTATAAAATATAATGAAAATCATTCAGTAGAATTTATCATTGAAGCTTCTGTAGTAAAAGTAGAGCAAAATAAATTTGTTAAAATCGAATTCATGGATAATGGGATAGGTATTCCTGATGATAGAAAGGAAATGATTTTCAAACGAGGGAATAGAGAATTAAAAGGAACAACAGGGATGGGAATTGGATTATCATTAGTAAAAAAAATTATAAAAGGATATAATGGTAAAATCTGGATAGAAGATAAAGTTGAAAATGATTATACAAAAGGTAGTAATTTCATCGTCTTGATTCCCCAAGCTAATCAAAAATTGCAAACTAAATAAAAAAAATACTATAGAAAGCTTTTTCTTTAAAGGTTCATTTTCTTTATTGAAATTGTGAGAAAAAACGATAAAATTTTTTGTGAAATAAACTGAATTTTGAAGAATTAGGCATTAACAATAAAAATGTTAACGCTTTACGGAATTTGAATATAATTAAACCCACACCTGTTCAAAAACAAGCCATTCCTTTAATTTTAAAGGGTCAAAATATTATGGCTCAGGCAAAAACAGGAAGCGGAAAGACTTTTGCATTTGTCTTACCTATAATTGAAAACCTGAACTACGTTACCAATGAAGCTCTTATTTTAGTGCCCACTAGGGAACTTGCTATACAAGTTGAAGAAGTTATAAGAGATCTAAAAAATCCCAGAGTTAAATCAATGACTATATATGGTGGCGTTTCTATTAATAACCAAATAAGAAAACTCCATCACGGTGTAAATATAATTGTAGGGACACCTGGTAGAATTATTGATCTTTTTAAGAGAAGAGAGCTGAGGTTTGATAATATTCGGTTCGTCGTTCTTGACGAAGCTGACAGATTATGGGATATGGGTTTCGCTCCTGACGTGAAGTATATTTTAAACCAAATAAAAACTAATTATCAGTTTCTGTTATTTTCAGCGACACTCTATTCAGAAATTAGAGAATTGGTTAAAAAATTTTCAAGAAACAAGTTTGATTTTCTGAATTTAAGTAGAGATAATATAACCGTTGGAAGTACTAAGCAATTCTATTATATGATTGACAACTACCAAGAGAAATTTGAGACTTTTCTGAAGGTCATTAAGAGAGAAAAACCTAAACATACACTAGTATTCGTAAATACGAAAAAGACAGCGGCTTGGCTTTTTAACAAATTAAAATCTGATCGAAAATTTAATTATTGGGTGAATGTAATTTCTGGTAATTTATCACAAGCTCAACGAGAGAAGATTTTGGGAGCTTTTAGAGATCATAAAATTAATATGCTTATTGCTACTGATGTCGCCGCTAGAGGTTTAGATATTGAAAATATAAGCCATGTGATAAATTACGATGTTCCAAAATTTCCAGATGTGTATGTCCACCGAATAGGGAGAACATCTAGAATGAGTAAACATGGAGTTGCGATTACACTCTGTTTAAAAGATGAGTATGAATATTTATGCCATATAGAAGGATTAATTGATAAAGAAATTAAACAGAAGTCCTTATATCAACCTCGACAAGAAGAAGGAAGATATCATAATCCTTTTTATTGAATTACTTTTGTAGGGCGTTTAAAGCAATCTTAGTCGAAATTTGTGCCTCATCAGCTTTCACCATTCCAATTGCTACAGCACAGATATTATGTTGAGAAATATAATCATATGCTTTTTGTGGTTTTAAACGTCCTGTGTCTAAAGATTTCATAGCTATAAAATAACAATTCGTATTTGTATCAACCAATTCTTCTAAAGCGATTTTATCTCCCATCATAAATCCATTTGCATTGAATGGGATTAAAAATACTTTTACTTCAGGTGCGTTTTCAAAAATGTAATTTATAGTAGACAGTGGATTATGAGTAGCCACTCCGGGGATGACTCCTCGAGAGGAAATATCATCTAATAACTTGAGAAGCGTTTCATTTTTTCGATCTGAATTAGCACCATGCACAAAAATTACTTTAGCATCAATATCAATTAAGTCCTCAATATTGGGATTAGGTCCTGGCAAAGTAGAACCGGTCACCACGTAATCACTGTGAGTTTCTTTCATTATTTTAGCAGCTTTACAAACCGCACCACCAGGCACTGCTTCAATACCTCGCCCTCCAGCTTCATAACATGCTTCCATGATTTCAAGCATTGCATCAGCATTAGTCATAAACTTATCTCGGTAAGCCTGAGCTCTGTTTCCGAAAGTAGGAGGTCCAAAAAAAGGGGATGTTCCTGTTGATACGAGAGGAATATTTACCCCATTGATTTTACAGAACATGTATTTTTCATCTCATACATTTTAATACTTGATTTGAAAAATTTACATTCTATTAATAATATTTGGATATTAGAAGTAAATACAAATAAGAACAAGGTTTTTTTTACTTAAAAATCGCAAAACTTTTCTTTTGCAAATTTTTATATTAAAAGAGTTTTATAGATTTTATAAGATTTAATTTTAATTTACTAGTAATTTAAAAATCAAGGTTCGATAATTTTGCCTAGTCGTCGTGGAGATGGAACACTTGTATTCAAAATTTGTTTCTACGGACCTTCTTTAGGGGGAAAGACAACAGCATTGGATTGGGTATATCGCCGTGAA
Source organism: Candidatus Hodarchaeota archaeon (assembly GCA_048886685.1). Classification (GTDB taxonomy): domain Archaea; phylum Asgardarchaeota; class Lokiarchaeia; order Sigyniarchaeales; family SOKP01; genus Loki-b32. The sequence continues at coordinate 193,207 of JBHLKM010000005.1, read as the reverse complement.
GGATTAGCCTCTGGAGATATGCAACAGATACAAGATCCCACAGGACGAACATTATTTTTTGATCGTGTCGTAGCACGTGTTTCCAACGTTGTATTCCAAGTATATACCGTTGCAGGTCAACGTCGCCATAAATTTCAACGTCAAACAGTTCTTAAAGGTACAGATGCGTGTATATTTACCTGGGACAGCTTAATAGACCAATGGTCGGAGAACATTTGGAGCTTAAAGGAATTACTTCGATTTTATGGAGATAAGCTAATACCAACAAAACCATTTGATCCTCCTGAGGTACCAATGGTAGTTTTAGCTAATAAACGAGATTTAGAAGATATCGTAGAAATAGCCAAAATCCGGAAAGCCCTTGATACAGCTCATTTGGACCATACTTTAATTTATGAAACAATTGCTATTCAAGGAATTAATGTAAAAAGAGCTTTTGTTTATGCGGCTCGTCAAGCAGTCCTAAATCACTATAAAAAGCTTTCAGGAAAGTCAATGGAAGCAGCATAAATCAATTTTTTTCTACTGTTTTTAATTAGAATTGATGCGTTCAAGTATCTGCTTTCTTCAAATCAACTATCAAAAAAAAATAAATGTAAATTTTAACACGTTATTGAGGATTCATTAATATTTTATTTCACTTCCACAATTTGAGCAAAATTTACTTCCTTTATACAAAAGTTGATGACCACATTCAGAACAGAAGTTAATTTCATGAGAAACTTCGCCTATTGGCTTTTTAGTAATGATCTCCTTTTTTTCTCCGACAAAGATAGGTTCTCTTCTGGGTTTGATAGTTTTGCTAGCAATACTTCCACTAATAGACAATACAGCTCCAATAAATGGGGCGATAACCGCAAATCCAGGTTCATATACGTCCCAAAGGTCGAGACCTGGTGGTAAAGTTCCATATGCATATTCTACATAGTTCATCACAGTAATATCTATTGCAATAATATAGATTATTGAGGCTACGATCATCATAATTCCCATCCCTATCCATCCGTTTTCAGCGTTTTTAATGTCTCTTCTACCTGTTCTAACAGCGTTGGAAGAAGCAATAAGTATTATTGATCCTATTAATATTAATACCGCAGGAATCAGTCCTGAGTAAAATATAGGCATCATATACTTAGAAGGTTCTTCTGTAGCGATAAAAAGAGTATCAGAACCATAACCAGCAGCGGATCCATACCACAATCCCCACATCCAATAGTATTCTTCAATTCCCATTTGATCAGCATATAAGGCCGGGGTAAAAAAAGAGATAAGGATTAATACACCACCAATAAGAGGAAGAACCCAAATATAGTCCCTAGGTTCTCTAATTGAATTCACCTTTTTAATACCTTTTTAATATTTCTAGATATATTTTTCTGGAATTTTTATAATTAATATAATTATTTTTTTTAATGATTTATAATTTTAACGAATCCTTTTTCAGTAAGAATAGAGATATAATAACATTGGTTAATAATATAAAGAAGGATAAAAGCACATGAATTTTATAAATATACAATTTCAGGTTCAATCTTATCCTTAGATATTCGAAGGAAACCATATGAGTTAATATCAGTAAAAACCTTGTCAGTAGGGGTTCCTGGACTTATATAAAGCTTTCCATCTCTCCATCTTTCGTTATAAGGACGGTGAACGTGACCAAAAATTATGATATCATAATCAGTCAAATCAAATAATTTATTCAACCTTTTAATTATATTATTTGATCCTCCCGTACCGTGTGTTATGAAAATTTTATGTCCATATAAATCTAAATCCACTTTTTCAGGTAAAATTTTCCTCAATTGATGATTATCCATATTTCCTAAAATCCCAACTACTTTATCTTTTCCAAATGTCTCTTGAAGGTTATTATATGATTTTAAATCAGTGAAATCTCCAAGGTGGATTAAATAGTCAATTTTTTTTTCCTTAAAATCATTTAATATATGCAGAGGGATTTCTGGTACTCTTGAAGGAACATGTGTATCGCCAATCAAACCAATTAATAATTTCTCTTTATTCGCCTTTATCATTTTTATCAAATTCCTTCAATCTTATTTTTACGATTCTTAAAGCAAAATTAATTAGTTCTTCCAGGTTTTTCCATCTATCTAAATTTATCATATCTTTAGCCCAATAAAAAAGATCTTGGCTTATTGCGACAGTTGAGTATATTGGTTTTGACTCTCTTTCTTCTTCAGAACCAGCTTTGTTTAATAACCAAGAAATAACATTAGATATCAATTTAAAGTTATCTGCCGCTTTGATACCATATAGTTTATTTAAGCTTGAAAAAATAGAGAGATTGCCAATAGTAACCACTTTCCCTAAATTATAATGTATTGCCCCTATAATAGGGAGATGCTGTATAGATTCATCATGCCAACCATCTTCATTTAAATAGCTATGCCATGAAGTACTTTCTGAGGAATATGCAATACTATTAATGTCAATATTTTCATTTTCAATAGATTTATTTATTGTTAACGTACAGCCATTCGAGTGTATAAATTGGTTTATATCTCTTGTTATATAGTGAGGGCTGAAATCTTTAATAATAGGATGAGAATTTTCTTGGGAGAAGGATTTGTTGTCAGATAATTTATCATTATTAAAACTTATTCCAAAGTTTTTAGTCAATTCAGACAAATTATTTTTGTTTTCGTAATCTCCACCACCATCGTTTATTATAAGAAGGCTTCCCCCGTTCTTAACATAATCGACTAAATCGTTTATTTCATCCAAACTTAAATCAGGACCTAAATTTGGGACTCCTATTATGAAAAGGTCATAGTTAGCTAATTTTTCAGAAGTTATTCCTGCCTCGATTTTTCCTAGTTGAAAATCGGAATCAAATAAGTACTGTATAAAGTCAGTAAAAGCATTATTCTCAATAGTTAATTTATTATTATGAGTATAGTCAAAAGCTACTTTTTTCTTTGTCATATTTCTAACCCTTTTTTATCTAATTTAATTGTAATTTGATATCATTTTAATAGATTAAGAATTTTGTTTAAATTATGATAAAAAAAAATTATGCTGATGTGGAAGAAAAACAAGCCACTTTAAGTGATGGAACGGAAGTAAAGGATGTTACTGTTAGATGGCTAATTGATGATAATATGGGTGCTAAGAATTTTGCAATGAGGCGTTTTGAAATAAAGGTAGATGGAAAGGTTCCACTCCATAAGCATGATCAAGATCATGAAATATACATATTATCTGGCAATGGCAGATTTTATAATGATAAAGGACAGGAGAATAAAGTCTCGCAAGGAGACGTGGTTTACATCCCTCCAAATGAAAAACATGGTATAGACAATTTAGGTAAGGATAATCTTGTTTTTATTTGCCTTATACCATATCTTAAAAATAAAACTTAAGATAGTTAATCTTCTTTTTCACACTTTCCGATTCCCGTGACTGAATCGTTTTCATACAACTTAATAACTCTCACACCTTTAGCAGTTCTATGAGTTATTCTTATTGAATCTACAGATACTCTTATCATTTGCCCCTGTTCTGTCCCAATTAATAAATCCATATTTTTCGCAATTTTAATGGCAATGACTTTGTCATTTTTTGTTTTATCTAAAGTTATGTTTTTAACTCCTTTAGCACCTCTACCTGTTTTTCTATATTCCTTTACAAAAGTTCTTTGACCATAACCATTTTCAGTTAAAGTTAATATGATGTCATCATCAGTAACCAATAAAGAGTCAATAACTTCATCATTTTCTCTCAAATCTGCTCCTTTCACACCCATTGAGTTTCTTCCTAATTCTCTCAATTCAGATTCGTCAAACCGAACAGCATAACCTAGTTTTGTAGCAATAAAAATGTCTTCTAACTCATTTGATAATCTTTTCACACTTACTAATTCATCATCCGGTCTTATTCTTTGGGCTCTTACACCTGTGCTTTTAAACTTTGAAAATAATCGCAATGGGCATTTCTTTATTATCCCATTTTTTGTAGTCATTATTAGCATTTCATTAGTATTAAAGTTATTAATAGGTATCATGGAGGAAATCTTTTCTTCAGATTGTAATGGAATAAAGTTAATTATTGGCTTTCCACGTGCAGTACGTTTTTGTAAGGGAATATCAAAACTTTTTATTGAATAAACTCTCCCTTTGGAGGTAAAAACTAAAATTGTATCATGAGTGGAACATACAAATAAATCAGTTATGAAATCTTCTTCCCGCACAGTCATGCTTTTTTTACCACGACCACCTCGTGCTTGAGTACGATATTGTTCCACAGAAATTCGTTTAATATATTGATTTTTTGTAAAAATAACAATTGTAGGTTCCTTTTTAATTAGATCTTTCTTTTCAATTTCTTTAATTGGCTCTTCACCACTAATTTCTATCTTCGATTTCCTTTCATCACCGTATTTCTTACTCAAATCCTTTAATTCACTCTTTATGATATCTAATTGTAATTTTTCACTTGCCAAAATCTTTTTATATTCACTAATGCTTTCATTCAGGGATTTTTCTTCTTCTTCTAGCTTCTGTTTTTCTAAACTAGTTAATCGGGATAATTGCATACTTAAAATTGCTTGAACCTGAATATCGCTTAAGCTATATGCCTCTATTAATTTAATTTTTGCTTCGTTTGTATCTTTTGCATTTTTAATAATTTTTATAACGTTATCTATATCATTTAAGGCAATGAGTAGTCCCTCTACTCTATGAAGTCGTTCTTCAGCTTTTTTCAGGTCAAATTCAATTCGTCTTTTAATAATGAGTAGACGGTGCTCTATATATTCCTGAATTATTTCTTTTAAAGTTAAAATTTTAGGTTGTTTTCCACCATTGATCAACACTAAATTTATAATATTAAAGCTTGTAAACAATTTAGTCCTTTTGAATAAAATATTTTTAATGATAACAGGTTGAGCATTTTTAGTTAAATCTATGACTATACGCATCCCACTTCTATCAGATTCATCTCTTAAGTCTTTAATGTCTTTAAGAACGCCATCCTTTATCATTTTAGCAATTGATTCTATCAATAGAGATTTATTTACTAAATAGGGAATTTCTGTAATAACTAGTCTAGTTTTGTCTCCTTTAACTTCAGTTTCGATTTTCCCACTAATATTGACATTACCTATTCCGGTAGTGTATGCATTATATATCCCGTTTGTATCTGAAATAATACCTCCCGTCGGAAAATCGGGACCCTTAATAAATTCCATAAGTTCTTGAATTGATATTTCAGGATCGTCAATGGTGGCAATAATACCTTGACAGATTTCCTTTAAATTATGAGGAGGCATTGATGTCGCCATTCCTACCGCGATACCCTTTGTTCCATTTATTAAAATATTTGGTAATTTTGCTGGTAAATAAACCGGTTCAACTTTACTGTCATCGAAATTTTGTATAAAATCAACAGTATTTTTGTTAATATCTTCAATCAACTCATCCGAAATTCGAGAGAGTCTAGCTTCTGTATACCTATAGGCTGCAGGGAGATCCCCATCGACTGAACCAAAATTTCCTTGAGGATCTATCAATGGATACCTTAGAGAAAAGTCCTGTCCCATTCTTACAAGAGCGCTATATACAGCAGCATCACCATGAGGATGATAATTCCCTAAAACTTCTCCAACAATTTTAGCACATTTAACATGAGAAGAACGTGAATCCCATCCACTTTCAGCCATTGCATATATAATTCTTTTTTGAACAGGTTTGAGTCCATCTCTTACATCAGGAATTGCTCTTCCGATAATAACAGACATGCTATAATCTATATAGCTACTTGTCATTTCATCTTTTAGTAAAATCTCTTCAATTTGTTCTGAAGTCAAAATAATGACCTAATTTTATAATGTGAATAATTTTAAAATAATGTGATTTAGATATCTAACACATTAACTTCATCAAAATTACTAATAATAAACTTCTTTCGAGCTTTAACTTCCTTACCCATGAGTTTCGTAAACATTAAATCATTTTCTAAATAATCTTCATAAGTTACTTTCTTTAATTTCCTCGTGTCTCTATTCATTGTAGTTGCATAAAGTTCCTCTGCATTCATTTCCCCAAGACCTTTGTAACGTTGAGTTCGAATTGAACTTGTGTCTTTAAGTTTATGTTTTATTTTTAACTCTTGTATAAAATCATCTTTTTCTTTATCTGTGTAAACATATTTTTGATCTTTCTTATAACTAACTTTATAGAGAGGAGGACATGCAATATATAGATATCCCTCATCTATTAGTGGACGCATATATCGAAAAAAGAAAGTAAGTAATAAAGTTTCTATATGAAATCCATCTACATCTGCGTCGCACATGATAACAACCTTGTGGTATCTTAATTTACTTAAATCAAAGCTTTCTTCGACATCTTCACCTTCTTCTATTTCCCCATTTGTTCCATTCGTCTCATTGACTTCCTGGAATCCTACGCCTAAGACCTTGATAATAGATTGAATTTGTTCATTTTGTAATATTTTATCCAAACGAGCTTTTTCTACATTTAAAATCTTACCTCTAAGAGGCAGAATAGCTTGATAGTTCCTATCTCTTCCTTGTTTAGCAGAACCACCAGCAGAATTACCCTCAACGATAAAGATTTCAGATTCTTCGGGATTATTCGAAGAACAATCAGCAAGTTTCCCAGGCATTCTTGCAGTATCTAATGCGGATTTTCTACGGATTAACATTCTTGCTTTTTGAGCTGCTTCACGAGCTATTTTGGCATTAATTGTCTTTAAAATGATTCTCTTAGCTGTTTCTGGATGTTCTTCTAAGTACTGAGTTAATCTATCAGTAACCATCTGACTTACAATCTGACGAATTTCTGGATTGCCTAACTTTATTTTTGTTTGACTTTCAAATTGAGGTTCGGGTAGTTTAACTGAAATTACTGCAGATAATCCTTCTCTTGTGTCAGTCCCGCTTAATACATGATCCTTGTACTTCTTTTCCATGAAATTTTCAATATAAGAATTAAAACCTCTTGTTAAGGCTGATTTAAATCCAGTTAAATGAACTCCACCTTCAATGGTATTTATGGTATTTGCGTATGAAAGAATGTTTGTCTGATATCCTTGATTATATTGCATTGCAACATCGCAAAGTACTACTGAACCATCACTCTCTTCAAAAGAATCGCTAATAAATATAATATCATTATGTAAAGGTTGTTTATCTTTATTCAAAAATGAAATAAACTCCTTAATGCCTCCTTCATAATGAAATTCCTCGATTTCATCTTTAAATCTATCATGAAGCTCAAATCTCGTGTGAGGTGTAAGAAATGCAAGTTCTCGCATTCTGGTTGTTATAGTATGAGCATTAAATATAGGTTCTTTAGGATCAAATTCAAAAATAGAATTATCCGGATAAAATGTTATTTTTGTATAAGATTTCTTAGTGTTTACAGGTGAAATTTCTGCTTCTGTTGCTTTTTTTCCTTTTGAAAATTTTTGTTTATAGAGGAGTCCATCTCGACACACTTCAACATTCATCCAATCAGTTAAAGCGTTTACAACTGAGAGTCCTACGCCATGTAAACCGCCTGAAATTTTATAACTTTTACTATCAAACTTACCACCAGCATGTAAATATTCCATAATTACTTCGAGTGCGGGTCTTTTAAATTCAGGGTGTTCATCAATAGGAATTCCACGACCATTATCAGATACTTGCACCGAATTATTTTTATAAAGGGTTATCTTTATTTCATCAGCAAAATCCCCCATTGCTTCATCAACAGAGTTATCAAGAACTTCAAAGATTAGGTGATGAAGACCCTTTTTAGCCGTATCTCCAATATACATTGCGGGTCTCTTCCTGACGCCATCCAAACCCCTCAAGACAGTAATATCATCAGCGTCATAAGAGTTATTTTTTTGTTTAGGCATAAGAATTCGATCTTATTTATATTTTGTAGGGTTAAATTTATCCATTCTTAAATGAACTTATGTGATAATTTAACGGTTTACATATTAATAATGGTAATAATCACTTTTAAATGTAGGCACAGTTTTTCATCGCTCAATAACACTAATAAGCTATGAATATTTGCCAATATTGCTGTATCTAAAATTAAGTTATATGATTTATTCAATTCAGTAAATTAATTTATTAACATTAAATCTACATGCCCAATTTTTCAAAATAGATTTTTTATCAAAAAATAGAGATTTACTGATTTCTACGGATTTCTTCAGCCATTTTTACTATTTCAAGTAATTGTTTATTTACATCATGAGTTCTTACAATGTGAGCACCATTATAAACTGCTATTGCCGTAGAAGAGAGAGTTCCATTTAATCTATCTTCTGGATTTGGAATGTTTAAGGTTGTACCGATAAAAGATTTTCTTGAAATAGCGACTAAAATTGGTTTATTTAATTTTCTAAGTTTTAGTAAATTACTGATTATTTTCAAATCATAAGTATATACTTTCTTTTCAATCCATTTGCCAATTCCGGGATCTATGATAATATTATTTTCATCATAGCCATTTGATTTGAGTTGTTTTATGGTTTTCTCAAATTCTTGAATAATTTCTCTGATTGTATACAAATCACCTGGAACTTCTTTAGATGCCATTAAAATAACAGGAAGTTCATGGTTAATTATAAAATCTTGTAAGGTGGGATCTGTTTTTAAACAACTAACATCGTTTATAATAATTTTTTTTTTATATTCAAGAGAAAAGTTATATGCAACTTCGGCAACTCTCCTATACTGAGTATCCACAGATATAATAATATCTTTAGGTATTATTTTACAAACGAGGTTCATGGCTGATCTAAAGCGATCAATTTCTTCTTCAATTGTAATTTTTTGAGACCAAGGGGCGGTAGATCTTGCTCCTAAATCTAGCACTTTCGCACCATTATTAATCATTTCCACTGTAGCATTCTCTAAAGCTTCAGTATTGGAATAAACAGATCCTTGGTAAAAACTCTCAGGACTTAAATTCAAAACACCCATTATAACAGTTGGGAAGTCATCTCCGATTTCTAAGGTGTCATATAAATTCATATATATTTTTTTCATATATTATCACGAAAATGAACAAAGTATATCAAATAAGTTTAATTTTTTTAACCTACAATGGAACTATTTTCAATTAAACTTCCCATTATTAAAGAAAATGATAATCTATTAAGTATCATAATTGAAAATATAAAGAATAAAGGGGAGTCTTTAAGAGAAGGAGATATTATCGTAATTGCTGAAAAAGTTATAGCTACTTCACAGGGAAGAATAGTAAAACTGTCTGATGTAACCAATATTTCAGAAAAAGCAAGAAAAATGGCAAAAGAGTATGATATGGATGAACGTTTTGTTGAACTGATAATACAAGAAGCATCAATGATTTTGGGAGGAATGACACATGTTATCTTAGCTAAGGTAAATGATTTTTTAATTGCTAATGCAGGAATCGATCAATCAAATGCCGGTCCAGATAGAGTTGTTTTACTCCCAAAGGATCTTAAAAAAATTGTTTGGGAATACTGGAAAAAATTAAGAATAGAGTTTGAATTAAATAAACTGGGAGTAATTATCTCAGATTCAAGAGTACAACCTCTTAGAAAAGGAACTATTGGAATTGCCATAGCTACAGCTGGATTTGAACCCGTTGAAGATTTACGTGGTCATCCAGATCTCTTCAATAGACCTATGGAAATTACAATGAGAGCGATAGCAGATGATCTTACTAGTGCAGCTCAATTTCTTCTAAGTGAGGCAGATCAACAAACCCCAGTGGTTATTATACGGGGCGTGAATGTTGAGTTCACTAAAAATCCTCAATTAACTACTGAAATGGCGCCAGAGGAATGTCTTTATATGAATATATTTTCTAAATATCTTTTGAAAAAGCAAAACGATAAATAATTTCCAAAGTAATATTATTTTATGTTTCTTGTGGCTGTAAATCCTTTTATGCCATTTACCTTTTTTCTTATTGTTCTTATAATTCTCATTATTTTGATAATTATTAATATTAAACGCAAAAAAATTTTTATTGTGATAATATTATTATGCTTATGTGTGCTTCTCGTGTTAGGTATTTATATTTTTAGTGGATATTTCTGATGAGAGTTTCAGTATTTCCAATCTTATTGAGCAATTGTTTTTTAACAAAAATATAACTTTATATTTCAGTTAGATTTTTTTGAAATCCATAATATATATGGTTATATTACTAGTTGAAATAATTCGAAGATGAAGGATTCAAATTATATAACCATTTCTGATGCTTTAAAACAAGAAGAACATTATGTGAATTTGAGAGGTTGGGTATATCGAGAAAGAAAATCGAACAAATTTGTATTCATTGTATTGAGGGATGAATCGGACATAATACAATGTGTTGTATCAAAAGCTAAGAACCCAGAGATATTTGAGAAAGCAGAAAAGTTAACAATTGAATCTTCAGTTAAAATTTCAGGGGATCTAAAAGAGGACGAAAGAGCTCCAACAGGTTATGAAGTTTCTGTTTCAGATTTACAAATCGTTCAAATAGCTGAACCTTTCCCAATCACGGAACACCAATCACCTGAGCTTTTATATGATAATAGGCATTTATGGTTAAGATCAAGGAGATTAAATGCTATATTAAAAATTCGACATACAGTCGTAGGAGCAATTCATGAATTTTTTAGAAGTCATGGGTATTATGAATTTGATGCTCCTATTTTCCAACCCAGTCAATCCGAAGGTGGAGCTACCCTATTTGAGGTTAAATATTTTGACGACATAACATATCTTAGTCAAACATGGCAATTATATGCTGAAGCAGCCATCTTTTCATTAGGTAAAATTTACAATATGGGTCCAACTTTTAGAGCTGAAAAATCAAAAACATCAAGACATTTATCAGAATTCTGGATGGCTGAAATGGAAGCTGCGTGGATGCAACTAGATGAAATAACAGAAGTTGCTAAAGATGAAATCAGGTTCGTTGTAAAAGAAGTATTGAAGCATAATAAAAAAGAGCTAGAAATTCTAGAAAGAGATATTAAGTTGTTAGAACATTATGCAGAAGCAGATTATCCAACTATAAAATATTCAGAAGCTCTGAAGATCCTTAATACAAAATATAAAATGGATATTCCTTGGGGTAAGGATTTAAGAACTATTGAAGAAGCGAAAATTGCAGATCATTTTAAGGTTCCTGTTGTTGTCACACATTATCCCACAGAAATTATGGGGTTCTATAAACCACCAAGTGAAGAAGATCCTAAAGAAGCATTATGTTTTGACATGTTAGCGCCAGAAGGATATTGTGAAATTGTCGGGGGTTCAGAACGTTCTTTATTACTTGATGACATGATAAAAAGGTTAGAAGCTGATGGGGAAGATCCTAATAATTATGAATGGTATTTTGAATTGAGACGTTATGGCAGTGTACCTCATTCTGGTTATGGAGTAGGTGTTGAGAGAGTTATTATGTGGTTATGTGGAATAGACAATATTAAGGATGCAATCCCTTTTCCAAGAACAATGTTACGTAAATTTCCATAAAGATAAAATAGTGTAAGTAAATAAGAGATATTAAATAGATCCTTTTCCTACATTATTTAAAAGTGTGGTTTGCGGTAAATGAAACTCTATGAATACATGGCATATGAACTAATTGAGAAAATTAAGTCAAATGAGATTACTATTGAAGAACTACTTCATCAAACTTATGAAAGAATAGAAAACACTGAAGATAAACTACACTCGTTTGTTCACTTATCTAAAGAAAAAGCACTAAACAAAGCAAAAGAATTAGATGAAAAATTAAATAAAGGAAAATCTGTAGGGAGACTTTATGGAGTACCTATAGGAATAAAAGACTTAATATGTATCAAGAATAGTCCTACTACTTGTGGTTCTAAGATTTTAGAAGGATATTATCCACCTTATAATGCTACTGTTATTGATCGCCTAATCGAAAAGGAAGATGCAATATGTGTAGGTCGTACAAATATGGATGAGTTTGCTATGGGTTCCTCTACTGAAAATAGTAGTTATGGCCCAACATATAACCCTTGGGATCTAGAAAGAGTTCCTGGAGGATCGAGTGGAGGTTCAGGTTCATGTGTAGCTTCGGGTCAAACACCAATTTCTTTGGGAAGTGATACAGGGGGGAGTATAAGATGCCCCGCTTCTTATTGTGGTGTAGTTGGCTTAAAACCAACATATGGGAGAGTATCTAGATATGGATTGGTGTCATATGCAAATTCATTAGATCAAATAGGCCCTATATCTAGATGTGTATATGATGTAGCACTTCTATTAGAAATCATAGCCGGTTATGATCCTTTAGACTCTACTACAGTTGATATTAAGGTAGATGAATATACTAAAGAACTTCAAAAACCAATTTCAAAAATGAGACTTGGGGTTCCAAAAGAATTTTTTGGTAAAGGCTTGGAGACCGAAGTAAAAAGTAAGGTGAATAGGGCTATTAATAAATTAAATAACATAGGAGCCGAAATTATTGAAGTTTCTTTTCCACATTTAGAATATGTTATTCCTACCTATTATTTAATAGCAATGAGCGAAGCAAGTTCAAACCTAGCTAGATATGATGGATTAAGATATGGAGGTATGAGTGCAGATTTTAGTGGGGATCTATATGAGATTTTTAGTAAAACTAGAAGTGAAAAATTTGGAAGTGAGGTAAGGAGAAGGATTATATTAGGAAGTTATGCCCTTTCTGCGGGTTATTATGATATGTTCTATATTAAAGCGTTGAAAGTTAGGACTCTGATAAAGGATGATTTTCAAAATGCTTTGAATCAGTGCGATGCTATTGTATGCCCAACGATGCCCACCACAGCATTCAAAATTGGAGAATTGGTAAATGATCCGTTACAGATGTATTTTATGGATATTTTAACTTGTCCTGTGAATCTTGCGGGGTTGCCTGCTCTTTCGCTACCGTGTGGTTTTGATGAAAAAGGCTTACCAATAGGATTTCAAATTATAGGCAATTATTTCGGAGAAAAAACGATCCTTAATATAGGATATTTACTGGAACAGGAATTAAATATTTTTAGGAAAATAGCACCTATTAAAGATGGAGGGAAGTAGATGAGTTCTAACTATGAAGATGTAATAATCGGATTAGAAGTTCATATTCAGGTAACCAATTTGAAAACCAAATTATTTTGTAGTTGTAATGCAGATTATAGAGGAGCTGAACCAAATACTCATAACTGTCCTATTTGTTTAGGTTTACCAGGATCTTTGCCTGTAATAAACAAAAAAGCAATAGAATTCGCTACTAGACTTGCATTAGCTTTAGATTGTAAAATTAATGATTCAATGTTTTTCTTTCGAAAAAATTATTTCTACGTAGATTTACCAAAAGGTTTTCAGATAAGCCAGTATAACAAAGCAGGGGGTAAAGCTTTCGCAGATGGCGGTAAAATAACAGTAAAAGTTAACGGTAAAAAAAAGGATATAATTCTTAATAGGATCCATTTGGAGGAGGATCCCGCAAGGTTGGTACATAAGGGATCAATTGCTACATCTCCATACACATTAGTTGATTATAATCGATCTGGTGTTTGCTTAATTGAAATAGTATCCGATCCAGTTATTAGTTCTCCTGAAGAAGCAAGGGAATTTCTCAAACAGTTAAAATCAATTGTTCAATATACAGGTATATCGAATTTAGATTTAACTGGAGCAGCCAGAGTAGATGCGAATATCTCACTTAAAGGCCATGAACGAAGTGAGGTAAAAAATATAAGTAGTTTCAAGGAGGTAGAACGTGCCTTAAAGTGGGAAATTCAACGACAAAGAAATTTATTGAAACGAGGTAAAGTATTAACCCAGGAAACGAGACATTGGGATGATAAACGAAGGATTACTATTTCACTAAGAACAAAAGAATTTGAAGAAGATTATCGCTACTTTCCTGAGCAGGATTTAGTTCCGATAGCAATTGAGGAAGATTTCATCCAAAAAGTTAAAAACGAATTACCAGAAATGCCCCGCGAGAGAGCTGTAAGACTTCATAGAGATTATAATTTATCAGAATTTGATTCAGAGAATTTAGTTTTAGATAAAGATATTGCTGATTTTTATGAAGACGGGGTAAATTCTGATCCATCATTTGGTCCGAATGAATATAAGCAAATATGTAATTGGTTGATGAATGATATATCCAGACATTTAAATGATCTAAATAAATCGATTAAAGAAACAAATCTTCACCCTCAACAAGTAGTTGATTTAATAAATTATATTAAAAAAGGGAAAATTACCACCAAAATTGCAAAAACGTTTATAGCTGTGATGTTAGAAGGTTTATCAGTCATTAAAATAATTGAAATGAAGGGCAAAAAAAGGCTTTCTGATGAAGAAGCAATTGAAAATCTTTGCAAAGAGGTAATTTTAGATAATCCTAAAATTGTTGAGGATTGTTATAAAAATCCAAAAGCAATTGAAGCGTTAATAGGGAGGATCATGGGGAAAACTAAAGGTCAAGCTGATCCAAGAATAACTAGAGAAATTATGTTAAAACTATTAAAAGAAAATGGGATAATTGATTAAGAATAATTGTTTTTTAGGAATAAAGTTAACATGGTTAATTAATGGACAATCTCTTCTCCTTCAATTAATCTGCTTAATTTTAAACCGTTTATCATCATCTCTATAATAAATGTAAATACTTTTTCGTTCCAAAATTTAGAGTTAGACAAAAATTCTTTACAATATTTACTAGTTATAACCTCAATTGATGGATCTTCATTATACCATTCTATAAGTGAATTTTTTGTACTGAAGTAGAGATCTTCCATCTCATTTATTATTTGTTCACAGTGATTATCCATCCATACTCCAAAATGAGTTAAAGAGATGGAGTTCAACTCATTTTTCATATCTCGTAATTTAACAAAAGATTTAAGTAGCTCTTTTTCATGAAAATCAGGGGGCATTAGAGGGATAAAAAAAGGCATCTTGGTCTAATCTCATAATGAATGCGTCTCCTGTGCGAATATGTTCCTGTTGGCTTTATCAAAAATAGCTATAGAATCCATAGTATGCCCAAAAAAAATTCTTGATCTCTAATTCTAGTCCGTTTAAATCAATGATATCACCTTCTTTCAAAGGAGTTATATCTCCTTCAAAAGGATCAAAATTAATTCCCTCAAATCCTTCAATCATTTTTTCCGGAAGTCTCAAATTCTCAACTGCGTTTTCTGAAGCTAAAATTTCTACACCCTCATCTTTCATTAATTTAATTAATTTTGAGAGCCCTTGAGCATGATCCCAATGAGAATGAGTTAATACGATTTTATGAATAGGATAAAGACCGAAATCTTTAAGTTTTTTAATGATTGTCCTGGCTTTTAATGTTTCTCCAACATCAATCATCATTCGCATACCATTATTTTCAATAATATAAATTGAAAGAAATTTAGGCAATCCCATTGTCATTCCATCTAAAAGATAATGATGATCATCAAATTTGCCTTCAGAATTTATAATAACTATATATATCACCTTTTAATTTTTGTTTAGGTTTAATTTTAAAAAATATATAAATATATTTTAATTAGGATTTTATTTTAAGGAAAAAATCTGGATAAAACAAAATATAATTATTCAAAAAAAAGAGAAAAAAATTATAACCTTTTTCTGAGTTCTGCACTAGCAGCATCCAATTTTAGATTTATTATACCAAGTTTAGCTTCTTTTGTGGTTATTATTGTAAGAATATTTCCCTCGATTTCGCTAAAAAGTATTTTTCCCTTTTCTGATTCTATTATAGCACTAAAAAATTGCCCTTGTTCTAGTTCTTTAGTTGCTCTTTGACTTGCTTTTAAAATTAAGGTCACCATAGCAGCAACGGCCTCCGGATCAACCCATCCTGGTAACGCGCTACCTTTAATTAATCCAAATTTCTCAATAAGAGCCGCTCCATGAACTCCTTTAATCGCCTTTAGAGAATTAAGTATTTCTGTTATTCTTTCACTCATTTAACTCATTCCAATTTTAACATAGTGAAATTATAAATTCTATAATTATTATGTAAGGTGTAATTTTATATATAAGTATACAAATCCTAATTAAAAAAGCTATTTATCATTTTTCGACTTGTTCTAAATAATTGTTTAAAATTCAACTTCTTCATACTGGTAATTGATACTGACGATATGTTAGAGTTCTATAAAAACTTAAACATAAATATTCTAATTAAGATATTTATTGTAACTGGATTTTATTTAAGAATAATATCGATTGGGAAGTGGGGTTATTGGGTAAAGAAATAGATAAAACTAAAAAAATATTTAAGCAAGCTTTCGAAGTTTTAAGTGATTATTTTGAAGAAAAGAGAGCAGATACCGTTATTGAGAAAGAAAAGAAAGCTAAGAAGGGTAAGGTTGCGCTAGCCAAATTTTCAAAAAGTTTAATTGGTAAAACAGACCAGATACGTTTTAGAATATTAATTGGACAGAAAAAAGAGCTTGGGGATTATATTTACGAGACAGTTTATCTATGTGACAAAAAAGATCCTCAAATTTTTGTTTATGCTGTCAACAAGGGAAGACCTTGTGATACAATATTAATGAATTTCAAAGATAATGATTGGAATGGCTATAAAAAAATTCAAAAATATAAATCTTTAACAAAGTATCTAGAAACTGCTTACAATGATGGAATTTATTACAAGGGAAAAAAAGAGAAAAAAGAGGAAGCCCTAAACAGATTAATAAAAGGACTTAAACGTTCTTTAGAAGCGGTTGAAGATGATGAAATATCAAAGAAAGGTGGCAGTAGCCCAATTGCTATGAAGATTGCTAAAGTTGTAGCAGTTGCGGCTGTTACCACAATTGTTTCCGCTGCATTAACTCCTGCCGTTGGCATTGTAGCTGAGGAATTAGTCGGGGGCGGCACAATCGGAGGAGATGTGATCGGGCAAGCAGCAGACGCAGCAACTCAAGGACTTAAGAACCTAGCGGACCCAACGAAATTAGTAAAAAAAGTAGTTACTAAGACAATAACGAAAGGTAAAGATCTCCCAGGTACTGATAGATAATCAAAAAATTAGTAACATACTTAACATATTCTTTTTTCATTTTCTTAATATAACCTATTTTTAATGAGAAAAATGAGTGATTTATCTAATATAATTAGAGAAAGAAATGTAAAATGGGGTATTTTGATTTCAGCACTAGTCACTACCGCATCATATATTACAATTTCTATCATATCTATAATAATAGATTTTTTGATTTATACTGGTTTTTTTCTTTTTGCTGATCTTGAATTTTTATTAGGAGCGATTTTTGGATTATTATATTTTTTTAAAAATCGAGAACCACATCAAGAAATCTTAAAGTATGGTATCATTGTAGGGATTTTTGGTGGTGTTTTATCTTGTATGTTTATTAGTATATATCAAACGGTATTAGCAATGATAGCTGCTGGTACATCTGCAACTGTTTTCTTTTTGTATTTAGGCTATACTCTTCTTTCTGGGGCGGTTATTGGTCTATTAGCAGGAGCTCTTATGGCATTCTACTATGTGTATAAAGAGATGAAAGGAGAAAAGGTAGGAAAAGAGCACTTTGATGATGAATTCTTTAAGGATCTAATTGATAAGTAAACTTTTTTATTTGAAGTTTTGGAAAAATACGTTCTTTTTGTGGTTAAAAAAGAAAGAAAAAAAAAATAATTTTACATTAAAGACGCAAGTGAACTTGCTAAAGTCTCTTTTTTAGGTTTTCCTTTTAATAATTCTTCTTGAACACGTTCAGCTAAAATTTGAGGAGTGAAAGGTTCTCCATTATTATCTATTTGTTTATAAGTAGTCCATCCTATTAATGAGAAAACCCTGTCACCTACTACCCTAAACACTTCTCCTGTAATTTTAAATGCTTGGTCTGAAGCTAGAAACGCAACCATAGGAGCAACATTAGCAGGATTGAAGATATCAAAACCTCTTTTATCTTTCCTACTCATTGTTCCCGCCATTGTTGGTGTTGCATCAGTTGTGAGTCTCGTTCTAGCTACAGGTACAACACAATTAACGGTGGCATATTTGCCTAATTCCATAGAAGCAATATTGGTAAATGCTGCAATACCTGCTTTTGCAGCGCCATAGTTACTTTGCCCCATATTTCCTAATAAACCAGCATCTGAAGCAGTATTTATTATTCTCCCGAAAACACCTAAATCAGGATTAGCTTTTCCTTGTTCTCTAAAATATGCAGAAGCATGACGAGTCATGTTAAATGTACCTTTTAAATGCACAGCTATTACATCATCAAACTCTTTCTCTGTCATATTAAAAAGCATCCTATCTCTCAATATCCCAGCATTATTCACTAGGATGTCTAATTTCCCATATTCGGAAATTGCTTGATCAATCATTGCTTTTGCCTTATTAAAATCAGTGACAGAATCATAATTCGATATAGCTTTAACTCCCAATTTTTTACATTCTTCTGCAATTTCATCAGCAACCTTGGTTTCAGCACCGCTACCATCAAAACTGCCGCCTAGATCGTTTACTAATAAATTACATCCCTCCTTAGCAAATAATAATGCTTCCTCACGACCAAGGCCACGACCAGCGCCAGTTATTATGGCAACTTTACCATCTAACATTCCCATATTTCTCACTTTTTTTTTTAAAAATTGATTTCTGATATGATAAATTCAATTGCAAGTTTAAAAAATTTTAAGGATTTTACCCAATTTTTCAAAAATATCAGAATGAAGTTCAAAAAGAGATATGATAAGAAAAAGTTAATCACAACCTAATCGCAATCCTTAATCAAATTTTAGGTTTAAGGTTTTAACTTATTTGCTTTAATATTTAAACTCTTTAAATTGCTGGAAATAGAATAAATGACTTTTGCACATACAATCAGTTGATCCAAAATCCTCAACAATATCATCTGAGAAATCCTTTATTTCTCTTGAGATTATACATTCTATACGATATAGGGAAGGGATTAAGTATAATTGTGTTATAAAACCTCTCTCATAATTTAATAAATAATCAATATGCCAGTGAATTTTTTTTTTATTTGAAGTTGAAATATGTCTTTTTATTCTGTTTTCCAAGGTAGTTGAACCATAAGTACCCATGGCAGATCCAATATATAAATAAGATCCTTTCTCAAATAATATGTTACCTAAGGCCCCAATAGTTATCTCAGTTGTTTCAGGAATTTGAATGACTAAAATATAAGAACCTTTCATTTATTTACAACTTTTTTTATGATCATGATAACAATTGTCACATAAATAGTTTCCACATCGTTGGCAAATGTTAGAGCACGTATCGCAAAGAATATTATCACATTTTTCGCAATTAAATATTTCTGTGCTCGTATTTTCTCCGCAATTTTCACATATAATTTCTTTACCAACCATATAACTCATCTGATATTGCTGGATAATATTATACAGTTAAAACAGTTAATAATAAACTTATCTTTTATTATCAGATAAATAAGACAGTACCCTGAATTCTTTCATATATTTGTAAACTTTTTCTAAAACTTTTTTTTGACTAAAGAATTCATAATGAATAATTAGTTAAGGATAGCTTGTTATTTATGGAAAAAAATTCAGAGAGAACAGAACTTAGGATTGATTTCTCGAGAGATCGAAGGTTCTTTGAGCAAGAAGGAAGTTCACGAGTGATTACATCTGGATCTCTTTATATGTTTTTCGCTTTAATTAATGCTGGATGCATTTGGGTTTTTATAATATTAGGTACAGGTTGGGAAGGATTAAAATATTTCGGATTAACAACCGCAATAAACGGTATTGTAGGATTGATCGGTATTGGAATTTCAAGGTACTTTATAGCAGAAATAAAAACTGCTTTTATTGTTAATGAAGAATTAGGGCGGTTAAAAGCAGCAACTTACTCGAAAATTCTGTTTTTAATAGGGTTGATATTAGCACTGGGGATGATCTTGATATCTTTCATTTCTGGGTTTCTTCAAATAAATCAATTATTAAGAGAATGTATTTTTGCATCAGGAGTTACAACCATTTTTTTATATAGTAACTATATTTTTCAAATCGGGCTAGAAATAAAGAATAGATATGATATAATTGCATTTTTATCAATATTCGCAGGAGTTTTTCTATTATTATGGGGATATATTTTTATTTCTTTTAATATTAGCCCTTTTTGGTTTGCTTTTCACCCTTTATTCAATATCACCACATTGTTTTTATTTGCTTTTTTCTTTAGTAAGCAGGCTCCTTATTCAATAAAAGAAATAATTAGATCAGGTTTAAGAACAAGAACTATGAAAAAAAGGTCGTCTCCGGATATTAGCCATTTAATTGAAGAACATCAAATACTGCTCTACATGAAAAATTCCGTTTATTCAATGCTAACAAATATTCAAAATTCAAAATTTTTCGAAGATATTTTATTTTTTTTTGCTGCATTTTACTTAGCTATATTTTCAAATCCTGAATATCAGGGATTTGGATTGAGTTTGTTAACTGTCTTAATGACTTACGGGGCTGTTAAGACAGTGATATTGTATTATTCTGCTCCATTAAATATTGAAATTGCAGAAGCATGCGCTAAAGAGAGTTATGAAACGGTGGAGGCTTCTATTAATGATTCAACAAGAATTTCTAGCATTTTAGCACTTGGATTTCTCACTGCTATGGTTTCACTTTCAGGTGAATTACTTTTTTATTTACATAAAGATCTGTTTATCAATGAAGGATCTTTTAATACCGAGATTTTTATAATGGCACGAACTTTATTCATTCTTATAATTTTGGGCCAATTCATCTATGGATATTCCACTTTGTTTGGAAATGCACTAATAGGGTCTGGAAATGCTAATTCAGCAGCAAGGGGATTTTTAATAACAATCATAATCATAACGGGATTATCTCCAATATTTATTTTTCTATTTGGGATTTTAGGTATTGGGATTGTTATGTTAATATCAGCTTTCTTTTTATTGCCATATACAATATTACAACTCAAAAGAAAGCTTGAAGTAAATTATAAAATTAGAATGAAACGCTTATTACCGAATTTGTTAATTCTATTTTTCATATTGTGGTTTTTCCCTTTTAATAGTATAATTAGTCTAGTTTTTGGTATAATCCTAGGAGCTATAATATATTTATTGCTAAATCCTTTCTTTGGGGTATCAATACCTGAAGATCTCCAAATGATAAATGATCTATTTAACACGTTAAGACTGAAGATATTTGGAGATTTGATTGTTAATGCAATGAGAAGTACATACAATTTTAGTCCTTTAAATAAAGATAAAATAATTCTTGAAGAAAATAAACTGATATTAGTTAAGAAATGATGTAATCTCGGTTCATTATCATAATTTTATACTTTTGATCAGACTTTTGCTAATTGATTTCTTATTATTAAAATTATAAGAAGAATTTGAAACACAATTAAGGAATATAACATAACATCAAGAAAAAAACTACCATGAATATCAATGCCTAACCAATTTTTAATCCAACACTCCTGATCTCCACCAGAATATAATAAACAATCAGTAATTGATAAATATAAAATATGAAATCCTAATGATAAAACAATTACAAGAATCCCTAAAACTATTTGGAAATAGAATGTATTCTTATGACAATCTTTTAAATCATCAACTTCTAACAATGATACCTGATGATCCTTTTTTACATTTTCAACGAGTAATTCTTTTAAAATTTTCCTTTCCTCCAGTAAATTTTGATTCTCTTCCTTTAGTTGGTTGTACTTCTCAACTAAATTTAAATTATTATTGTCTTTTCTATCAACTTGCTTTTCTAATTCAAGATTTTTTTTTCTTAAGCCCGAATTACTCATAATAAATCAGATACATCATGTTTTAGGAAAGAGATTCTCGAATTTGTAAACCCCTAAAAATACTAACCTAGCTTTTTATATTATGAATAACTAATAAGATTTTTTATATTAAAAAATAATCAAAGTATATTTTATACGTTATATTAATACATATTTTAAAAGTAAAAGCAATTAATAATAAGAGAATATTAAAAAAAATAGAAAAAATTGTTATTCCAATGAATTAAAGTAGTAGTTTAGTACTCATAGAATCCTTTTCTCGTTTTTCTTCCTAAAAATCCCTTGTTTACCATTTCTTGTAAAAGATGGCTTGGTCGATACTTTTGTCCTAGTTCTTTTTCTAAATATTTTCCAATATGGAAATATATATCATTACCAACTAAATCAGAAAGTTCTAAAGGGCCCATGGGAAAATTGAATGCTAACTTACATGCAGTATCTATATCCTTAGCACTAGCAATTCCTTTTGTAAATAAATTAATTGCTTCATTACATAAAACATAAATAAGTCGAGTTGTTACGAATCCAGGTGAATCATTCACAGTTACTACTGTCTTATTCAAGTTTTCAGAAAATTTTTTTGATGTGTCCACTATTTCATCAGAAGTATTCTTTCCCTTTATTAATTCAATCAATTTCATTACAGGCGCTGGATTGAAGAAATGGATTCCTATTATCCTTTCTTGATTTTTAGATTTTAAGGCAATATCTGTAATACTTAATGATGATGTATTCGACGCAAGTATTACATCTTTACTACACCATGTATCTAATTCAGAGAATAATCGCTGTTTTAACTTCATATCCTCAAAAACAGCTTCAATTACTATTTGAACATCTTTAACTGCTTCCTGTGTATTCACATTTAAACTAATTCTATTTAAGATTTTTTCTGCTTCCTCTTTAGTTATTTTGTTTTTAGCAACAAAAAACCTCTCTAAATTAGTTTCGATCGAATTTTTGGCTTTTAATAATAACTCCTCACTAATATCAACTAATATTACATCATAACCATGAGTTGCTATTAATTGGGCAATTCCAGATCCCATAATCCCTGCTCCGATTACGCATACATTTTTTATATCCATAATTCTCACTATTTTCTAAATTGATTAAAGTCTGGTTTCCGTTTTTCTAAAAATGCATTTTTTCCTTCCACAGCCTCATCAGTACCATAATAAAGTGATAATCCGCCAACACCAAGCTGTGTAACACCAGTAACACCATCTGTTTCTGCTAAAAAAGCATACTTTAGCATTTTTAAGGCTGTAGGGCTTTTCTCTAATAACTCTTGGCACCATTGATCTACTTCCTTATCCAATTTTTCCATAGGTACAACTGCATTAACTAATCCCATTTCTAAAGCTTGTTGGGCAGTGTAACGTCGACATAGATACCAAATTTCTTTTGCACGTTTAATACCAACGGCACGCATTAAATCACCGGTTCCATAACCGGGATCAAAGGATCCAACGCGAGGTCCTGCTTGTCCTAATTGTGCATGTTCCGCGGCAATACTGAGATCGCAATTCACATGCCAAACATGTCCACCTCCTATAGCATATCCATTCACTCGAGCTATAACGGGTTTAGGTAAAGTACGTATTAAAAGCGTAACTCGTTGCCAGCCTACTTCAAGTGGTAGCATATCTCCTCCTTTATATCCCCCTTTTTCGCGAGTAGTTTGATCCCCACCTGTACAGAAAGCTTTTTCTCCAATTCCCGTAAAAACTACAACGCCTATTTCGTTGCTTATGCACTTGTTAAATGCGTCAATTAATTCATGAACTGTCCTTTGCGTACATGCATTATAAACTTCAGGGCGATTAATAGTTATTCGCGCAATACGATCTTTTATTTCGAAAATTATATCTTCATAATCCAAATTCTTTTCAACTTGATTTTATCATTAAAATTTCATTTTATTGATTATTCAATAAAATTAATCTCATAACATTTAAATTAACTATTAAAATTTTCATCTCTAACATAGAGTGAAATTGGTATAAAATTTCGCAAAACTATGGTTTCAGTATCAAATATCTCAAAACAAATAGTTAATTTAATGAAAATCTAAATGGCTTGCTAAAAAACCATTTTCTGTTTAATTTCTTGAACCATCTTATATCCATTGTCATTTATCTCAGTAATAATATCCCTAAGTATTTCATTAATAGCCGTTCCATTTAAATCACATGAGATATAGAGAAGAGATATAACTTCTTTGGCTAACATTGAAATACTCTTGATATCATGGATTGGAATTCTAATTCCAAGAGCCTTTAAATCCATATGCGTCTCCTTTTCTTGTTGTCTAATTGTTACTAATATGTCATTCTTCCTTCCTTTCCATTCTTCAGTAATAGCTCTTAGGGATAGTATGTATCTTTTAGTAGGGCTTCCTATTCCGATAATATTTTTAGCAAAATTTAAAGGTTCGGAATTTCTTATCGATTTTAAGCCAAATGTTCTATTAAGCTTATAATTTTTATCTAATTTCACTTTCATTTTAGAGATTTCATCTGTTAATTGTTCAACTCTTAATGCTAACTTTTCAAATTTTTCAAGAAACAGTTCCTCAACATTTGATTCATAACTACTCATTATAATCACGGAAATAGAATTTAAGTATGATACTTTTTGATTATTTGTTTAATAAAACTAATTATTAAACTATTAATCTATAGAGAATTTTTAATTTTTAATCAAATCATAAGCTATTAATGTATTTCTCATTCATTTACTATGTAAAAAAAAAAGAAGGTTGTTTTAAATAAAAAATATTGATGTTAGTTAGAAATTATTGTTACTTTCTTCAAAATGATCGCCGCTTTCTTCTTCATAATTATCAGAATCCAAACTTTCTAGACTATCTTCTGCAACATTTGGTTGAGGCTCGTATGTAGTAAGCTCTGGCAAGGAAATTTCTTTTTCTTCATCTAACCCTTTTTCCATTGGTATTTTTTGCACCCTATAATATTTACGAATTTCATAGATCCCAATAACAACCAATACCACGATGAAGAATACTAAAACAGCAATATTTTTCCAGTAATTAATTTGTGTGTCATCTAAATAACTTATTTCACTTATCCAAGGAATCCAAGGAATATTAACATCTTCAAGGATATTATAAGGGAAGTAATGAATAAATTCATATGCAACTTTAGAAAGAATTAGCCAAATGATTATTGTATCAGTCCCAAATCTTTTTATCCTTTTGCTTAGAAGTTCAGCTTGCGAACCCATAAGCGTGCTGAGAGAATAAAATATTATAAAGAGATCAGGGATAATTATACCCAAATATGCCCAAATAGAAGCTATTTCTTCTGGATCTGTACCAGTGCCAACTAAACTGACTAAACCCATATAAATTTTCATAACTAAAAACAATGTATAGAATGAAACTAAAATAGCAAATATACCAAACCATCCATTAAAACTCTTTTTGAACATATATACTATACAGATAATTGCTAGTGATACGAGTACACCTCCTACTATCATATAAATTATGTTTAACCACCATGGGAATTTATCCTCAATAGGGGTTTTGAGTATAATGGAAAAATCAAATAAATCAGGACCTATTATAAAGAGATACAAACATGACAATGAAGCAGCCAATCCCCCGAAAAAAATTAGAACTCTTAAAAAGCGCTTCCTCCCTCCATCTGAGATCAATTTATCATCTATTCTTTTTCCGAGTAAATAACAACCATAAAAGATGAACCAACTCACAAAAAAGAAATAGGTGATAATTGAAATAGCAAACAAGATGATTAAGACTATTGATATTAAGAGCATTATTGGTAAAGATATTATAAGAAACAATATGACTTTCCATGGTGAATATTCAAAGATATTTTTTTTAGAGATTAGAGATAGTAAAAATAGGAACATTAAGAATACTAAAAATGGAAGAAAAATCAAAATTCCTATACCCGAAACTATACGATTAGGATAAGGGATTATCGCCACTCCTACCAACAACCAAATTACAAGTGTAGCTAATCTCCAATTTTTGCCTATTTTCTTTAAATTATCAATGATATCCATAAAAAATTAGTCAGACTTAAAATATTTAAATTTTCTTATTCAAAAGAGCGATTTAAATATCTAAAAGAGTTATTGGTCTCAGTTTTTAGGATTAAAGGATTTTATTTTATAAATTCAGTTAAGGATTTTTGATGGTTAAAACTATGGAATGGTATTCCAAAATACTTTCTTAAATTATTTACACTTTCAGGAGCCGAACCTTGAAAATGGTTGTTGACGATGATGAAGATTTCATATATCTCAGGTGTGTTCATTAAATTTTGAATGTTTTTATAAAGGTCATTTAAGGCAATCTTTTGATCTCTTTGAATCCGGTTAAAAACAGTGAGTTTTCTATCTCCAATCAACCTAATATAATAATATTTTTGATGTTCCATATAGTAAGGGATAATTCCGGGCATATATGTTGTTCCAAGTATTTGATTATGTCCATCAATAAGTTTAGAAAGAATTTCTAGACTAAACCAAGAATTGTGTCTTAATTCAAGAATATAATTATAGTCTGTAGAAAGTGCTTTAATTAGTGATTTCAATTTATTAAAATTATTTTCTGAAAATTTAAACCAAGGGGGAAATTGTAATAAAAATGCTTTAATTTTTTCATCCAAAAATGCTAAAGTAGAAAAAAAATTTTCGATGTATAAATCTAAATCAGGATCATCAAGATTATGTGTAATCCTTTGCCATATCTTAACAATGAAACGAAAATTTGCTGGAACACGTAATTTCCAATTATTAACCATATCAATAGAGGGAAGATTATAAAAAGTAGAATTTATCTCAACAATGTTAAAATACTTAGAGAAATATTCTAAATGATGAACTCTCTTTAACTTTTTTGGGTAAAAAGATCCAATCCAGTCTTTATAATCCCATCCAGCTGTCCCAATTTCAATCTTAACCATGTGAAAAAGATCTTTCCCTATTTAATCTTGTATAATCAATACTTTTTCACTAAAATAATTATTTTTTATGAAAAATTAATTTAATTTTATAGATTTAATAAAGAAGTAAAGTTGAAAATAAATCAAATCATAATTATTAAACTTTTTAAAAATAAGATTAGTGAATTGATATGAGTATAGACTGGACAAAAATAGAGGAAAATCCCAAAAAGAGGATTTCTATAGAAGGTAACACTTTATTAGAGTTTAGATCCAGAAATGAGGATTTAGAACAAAAGATTGACCAACTAGTTAAAGAATTGGAAAAACAAGCAGAACTATTAGAAAATACAAAAAAAAAATTAGCAGGTCGAGAAAAAAGTTTGATTCAACTTACTGAAAAGAGATCTATGGCTAGAAAATCACTTAATAAAATTCAAGAGGAGAAACTTCATGCAGATATAAAGATAACTCAATTAAATGCAGCAAATTCTGACTTAGAGAAAAAATTAAATGAATCTACAAAAAAAATAACAACATTGGAAAGTCAATTAAAACTTATCGTGAAGAAATCTGAGGATCTAGGAAAGAAATTGATGCTAAAAGAAAAAGAAATGCGATCTAAAGAAGAAGAGATGTCAAATAAAGTTAAAGAATTATTCGAGAAAGAAAAGGTAATTCAAAACACTAAAGCTATAATTGATCAACGAGATAAAGAAATTGAATTCCTAAAAAAGAATTTGGTAGTTGAAAAAGGAAAGACATCATATCAAATTAAAAGGGTTGAATCGATTGAGGCTCAAATAGCAAAATCAGAAATTATTTTCACTTTAATAAAAAAAATAAAAGATTTGGTTGACGTTAAAGGATTTCTTTCTGATAAGGAACTTGAACCATTGTTAAATGAAATAATGGATTAAGATCTTATTATTAAAAAAATTATAATAATACTCACTTCAAAATATTATACAATAATTTTTAAGACAATATTTATTTCCTTTGAAACATAGTTTAATAAAATCATATTTCATATGTGATAAATAATAATAAAAATATAGTTAAATGATTTAAAAAATAGTTGAAACTTAAAAAAATTTAATCCAAATGATTATAAATTTTATATTAATGAATGAAATTATAGAATTGGTTAAGGAGGTTAAATAATGTCGATAGATTGGGCTAAAGCCGAAGAAAGACCAGAAAAGAAGATAGCAATTGAGGGAAAATTTTTGTTAGACTTAAGATCTAAAATTAATAATTTAGAAAAGCAATTAGCTCAAAAAACAAAAGATCTAGAAAAGACTTCAACTGAGCTTCAGTTGATAAAAGAAGAGTTCACAGATGTATCGAAAAAAGCAGAGGATCAGTCACAGAGTCTTTCGGAAACGCAAAAAAATCTTGAAAGAATAAGGGAAGAAAAACTTTATGCTGATGCCGAAATTAATAAAATCAAATCTTCCAAAACAGAAATAGAAGAAAAACTGACAGAGGCAGATTCTAAAATTACAGAATTGGAAAATAAATTAAAAGAAGCAACGTTAAAAGCAGAAACCTTGGAAAAAGAAAAAAATAGCGTATTAGAAAATTATGAACGTGAAAAAGCAAGTATTAAGGATGAACTACAGCAAAAAGAAAATGAAATTGAGGATCTCAAGAAAGAATTGCAAACAATTAATTCAGAAAAATATATAGAAATTGAAACTCTTAGGGATGATCGAGAAACTCAAGCAAAAGAAGTAAGCGCACTTAAAAAAAAAATTGAAGCTTTGGAAGAAACCGTAACTGAAGCAAAGGGAGCACCTCAAATTATGGAAAACATCAAAGAAATAATGGCTCTTAAAGGTTTTCTTTCAGATAAAGAGTTTGATGATTTAATTGAGAAATTAGAAAGTAGATAATAAATTCTTTTTATTGTATTAAAATGGTTAACCTAATTTGGGCGAATAAAACAGATATTTCCGTGCAAATAGAGGACCTAAAAAAAGAATTTTCCAATTTTTTTAAACCTTTCATTATTAATTCAAGCAAAGATGATATAGATATCCCTGCTAAACCATTTTATAAAGATTGGAAAAATAAATTATTCTGGGGAGAAAATTTAGGAGTATTATTCCATCTATTAAATGATTTTGAAAATAAAATTGATTTGATTTACATTGATCCACCTTTCTTTTCTGGAGTTAATTATAAAATTGAAATTACAGAAAAAGGTAAGAAATTTGATTTTATTGCTTATTATGATCACTGGGAAAAAGATTTAGATTCATATTTACAAATGCTATATGAGAGGATAATACTATTTAAAAAATTATTATCAGAAACAGGATTATTATTTATTCATTTGGATTGGCATGCCAGTCATTATGTAAGACTGATATTAGACGAGGTTTTTGGAGAAAATAATTTTATAAATAACATTATATGGTATTATTATAATAAATACTCTGCTGGGAAGAAAAATTTACCACGTGCACATGATAACATCCTAGTCTATTCTAAATCACTTAATTACACTTTTAACGAAATAAGAATACCTCGTAAGAAACCTAGGAAACAATTATTAAGGATTAATGTTAATGGTGTACTTAAAAATCTAAAAGATGAGAATGGACATGTAAGATATCGCGTCGTTAAAGACAAAAAACTTGATGACGTTTGGAAAATTCCCTGTTTACAACCAGCTTCAAAAGAGTGGACAGGATTCCCTACACAAAAACATCATTCCTTACTTGAAAGAATAATAGAGCTAGGCTCTAATGAGGGAGATTTAGTTGCGGACTTTTTTTGTGGATCAGGTACTAGTCTTTTAACTGCAGAAAAGTTAAAAAGAAGATGGATTGGATGCGACATTTCAGAATACTCAATATATTTAACTCGGAAACGTATTTTAAATTGTCATAATAATAGTCCAAGATATCATCTTTTTGATATATTAACTCATATTGATACCGAGAAAAGTAATCTTATTAAATCAGGATTTTTCCAAAAAGATCTTGCAATAAAAAGAAAAAAAAATTAAGTTTTAGCTATTATTATGAAATTCTATATTAAAACCTAAATATTTAAAAAGAGCTTCATAAACTATATCACCAACTATATCTAAAGTCGCTGCAACATGGTGCGCAAATCCACCTAGGCATAAAGATTTCAAGAGTTTTTGTAAGTCTGGAATCTCTACTATACCATAACCGCCAAATGTATCCAAAGGATCATCAGTATAAATACCCTCTGCGAGAATTGCCTTGATATCTCCAAATAGGTCATCCGTTTCAATCCTAAGCAATGTACATTGTTTACTTTTAATTCGACCCTGGATTGCCCCATAACTTACCTCTCCTCCCTTAAGATCTGAAATTATTGGGTGAATTGTCATTCTTGTGTTTTGAAAGAATGACTTTGGCAAATTGCTACAATGGAATAGAACCATTTTATTGGGATCATCTCCGAAATTATTATTCCAATCTAAGATTGCTGAAGGTCTGTTAGAAGCCATCTGTAAAATTAGCATTCCAATTAATCCTGAAATATCAACCTCACATGCAGCAGGCACAAGTCCCTCGCTAAACATACTTAACACAGCGCAAGGCACGATACCAAAATTATCTTGGATTGATGGCCAACATTGAAAAGCAAATCCATCGAGGTCATTCTCAATTACCCAATTTTCAATTATAACTGCTAATTTTGCTAATTTTAACACCCCTTCTTCTGAAAAGGATGTAGTTAACGTATAATTTTTGATAAATTCAATCTTTTCTTTTACTTTTAGATCATTATCTTTTAATCCTTCAATTAACCCTAGAATTTCAGATAAATCAATTGGTTCTACACTTATACCGTTAAATTCCAATATTTTTTCACTGTATCTAACAGTTTCAAAAGCATTGGGTCGTGTACCAATTTGACCTAACCTCGCATTCCTAAGTTTATTCACTATTTTACATATTTTTTCGAATCTCTCTATATCTGCTTTAAAAACTTCTGACTTAATTGAGCAAGTATGAGATTTAGTAAGTGTAAATGGAATCCCATATTGATATAACACACTGGTAACAGAAATTTTCCCACAAAATGCGTCTCTTCTGTGTGCTCTATCCATCTTACCGAGTTCGTCTGATGATGCATGAATTAAGACGGGAACATTAAGATTTGCCAGCTTAATTGTATTGGCAATACCTTTTTCATCACCAAAATTAGGTAAAATCACCAAAATTCCATTAATCTTATCTCTACTTTCCTTAAATAACTTAGCACATTTCTTTGCATCTTCATAAGTTTCTACTACTCCATATTTTGTCTCTTCTTTACTCAGAATAACATAATCATAACTTAATTCCTTCATAACATCTACTATTGCGGCTCTTCCTTCATTAGCAAGGTGATCGGGAAAAACATCGCGATTTCCAACGATTATCCCAAATGTAACTCTTTCAATTTCTTTATTAAGAAAGGACATCTTGTATTTCCTAAAAATAATTTTTAAAAAATTTAATTATAGTGAGTTAATTAAAGAATTTAAAATTAAAATAATAATTTATTAATGGATTTATGAGTTTAAAAACAAGGATTTTTAAAAGAATCAAAGAGCTCTGGGAATACAGAATTTTTCGATATGCTTTAATTCTTCATAGTTTTTACTTTTTACTTTCAATTGTTTTATTTTTCTTACTTTACAAGGAAAAAAATGATTTTGTAATTTTTTATAATGTTGGGGATATATTTCTTAATGATATCGAAAATTTGTATAATCAAACGAATTATTTATGGGATTTTAGATATTTTCCTTTATCAGCACTCTTTTTTATACCATTTTCAATTATAAGTTTTGAATTAGCATTCGTAATATTTAATATTGTCAATATGATCCTTAACATTTTGATCTGTCTAATCCTTTATAAGACCATTCTACTAGTTAGGAACAATGATCATGAAAAGGATGATAAAAGAGTCATATTATATGTATGTATATATTTAATTGGCCTACCTCATATATTGAATTACATTTATGGGCAAATTAACCTATACATTACCTTATTCATTTTAGTATCACTTTACATATTTTTAAAATATGAAAATTTCAAATGGCAATTAGTAGGAAGTTTAATATTAGGAATTGGAATAATAATTAAACCTACAGCTTTTTTTTTAATCCCGTTTTTAATTATTTTAAAATTTGATTTGGTAAATAAGAAATTAAATTTTGATTTTTATACTACGATGACACGGTTGATAGGAGTTTCTTTACCTGTATTATTAAATTTTATTCTCTTTTTTGCCTATCCTCCATTATGGAACGGATTTTTAGACACTAACTTCACGGGAAGCAATCCTGTTGCCTTAAATTTTTCTTTTAGTATAACCAAACTAATAACTAATTTCTGTTATTTTTATAATATACCCTTTAACCAAATTTATATATTGATTGGAGTAGTTTCCATATTAGGAGGTTTGGGTTTCATTATTTTTATAATTAGAAGATTTGAAGGAGATTCAATAATTTATGGATTTGCGTTTGGGATTACTATTATGCTACTTGCTTACTATGATTCATGGGATCATCACCTCTTGAATTTAACTCCAATCTTAATTATCATAATATTTAATCTTCCTAGATATTCAGAAATTACAAGTTCTATCAAACCAAGTCTATTTTTCTTTAGCTTTTTTGACCTTGCGTTTGTAGGAATTTGGTATCTTATTTACCCCTTATTCCCATTTAATTTTGAAGCCACTTTTTTCCTCTTAGTTTCATTATATGCTGTTTCAAAATATTCCATGAAAAGTAAAGGAAAAAATTTAAAGGAGGACTAAAAAATTGAAGTATAGACTGATTTTTTTTAGTTTTGTCTTTTTTTCTTTAATGATGAGCGGAATGGTATTAAATGTAAATGCGATTAATTATAAAGTAGGTGTCGATGAAGATGATGAGTTGATTTGGAAATGTAAAATTTGCGACGAAGCTGAAATGAACTTCATTTTTGGGTCTGAATGGGATAATTCTGGAATTTTTCTTAATTTAAGTAAGGGAACATCAATGAGATGGAAGATTAATACCGTCGAACTAAATGAAACTGTGAATAAAATTGAATTTAGTATTTGGTTCTGGACACGAAATAATAATTGGGGTTTTAAAGATAATGATTCCCAGATTATATACCTTAATAATCCAAATGATTACACTGAAGAATTAAACTTTTCAGTTTATCGTTCGTTGGTTCCGTTTTGGTTTCCAATTCCAGTAGGAGAATACATGGGGGGTCTAAAATTAAACGCGTGGTATGATGTAGATAACAGGGTTTTACCAACGTTAAATGTTGATATCCCAAAAGATGCTATTTGGCCAAGTTATCCCAATAAATATATTAAGATTATTGCTATTTATAATGATCAAGGAATTTTAAGTTCATATAAGCTTTACATTAAAGGAAATATAGTAATTGTTGATATTGCTCTCGATTTTTTGCCTTTTTATGTTCTCCCCACCTTGATAATATTATTCACAGTTTTATCTATTGGGGTAATTGTATATCTTATTAGAAAATATAAATCCATTAGATTATTAAAAACAAATGTAAAATGAATCTGCAAAAATTTTTATCTAAATCAAAACTAAGATTTAGAGTACTCTGGAATTATAAGGTATTCAAATATGCTGTTATCATTCATGGGGGATATTTTATAATCTCGCTAATTTTAACACTTATTTTCTTTCGAAATAAAAATGATTTCAGAGTATATTACGATGTAGGAGGGGTTGTGTTAAAAAATGTAAATGATCTTTATACTACTCCATACAATTGGCCATTTAGATATTTACCAATCGCTTCCTTATTTTTTGTACCATTTCATCTTATGGGATTTGATTTAGGTTTTATAATATTCAATTCTCTTAACTTAATTCTCAATATCTTGATATGTTCTATCCTCTACAAACTTATTATTTTTCTCCGAGGGGGTGATCATGAAAAAGGAGAAAATAGAGTTATACTCTATATTAGCATATTCTTAATGAGTTTACCAAATTTCTTTAATTATATTTTAGGGCAAATCAATTTGTATGTGACCTTACTAATTTTATTATCTCTTTATATTTTTATGAAAAAAAATGAGATAAAATGGGAATTTGTAGCAAGTTTTTTTCTCGGAATAAGCATATTAATAAAACCAATAACGATTTTTATGATTCCGTTCATTCTTGTAATTCATTATGATTTCATAACGAAGAAATTGAAATTTGACATCTTTCGTAGTTTTATTAGATTTATTGGAATAATACTACCTTTATCTTTCAATCTTATAATGTTTTTAATACTGCCCAATTTATTAGATGGGTTTATTGAAGCTAATTTCACAAGTTCAGAACCTTCACAGATAAATCACTCATTTAGCATAACAAAACTCATTATCAACTTCTTATATTTTATTGAGTTAACGGAAAATCAGGTAATATCACTCCAAATGCTTCTATTCTTCCTTATCGCGATTATTTTTATTTCTATAGGATTCATTTCATATATCCTTAGAAGGACTACAAAATATTCCATATTATATGGTTATTGTTTTGGGATTTCAATTATGTTCCTTTGTTATTTTGATTCATGGGATCATCACTTACTTAATTTAACCCCATTGTTGACAATAATTATATTCAATCTGCCAAGGCAATCTAATCTCACAAAAAAATATATTAAACCAAGTCTAATTTTTATGAGCTTTTTTGATCTTGCATTTATGGGGCTTTTTTTTATAATAGAAGATTTTTTTCCTTTCAATTTTGGCAGTACAATTTTTCTTATAATAATCTTTTATGTATTAGTAAAATATAGTATTACAAAAAACAATCCACCTTAGCTTATTAGAACTATGGAGATAATTCCAGCTATAGATATTAGTAAAGGGAAGTGTGTACGATTATATCAAGGGTTAAAGGGGACTGAAAAAATATATTATGAAGATCCTCTTGAAGCTCTCGAATTTTGGATAAATAAAGGAGCAAAGAAAATTCATATTATAGATTTAGATGGTGCATGGGGATCTGACGTTAATAGAATTTTATTTAAGAACTTAATTAAGAACGCATCTAATAAAATAAATATTCAAGTCGGAGGAGGAATAAGAGATATTGAATCAGCATTCGAACTTATCAAAATTGGAGCGGATCGTATTATTTTAGGAACAATTGCTATAGAGGATCCAAAATTAGTGAAGAAATTAGTGAAGAAGATTGGCCCTAATAAAATAATTGTTGCAATTGATTATCATGGTGAAAGAATTGCTATTCAAGGATGGACAAAACTCTCTATTAAAAATCCATTCTCATTTGTAAAAAAAATTGAGAATTTGGGAGTGAGAATTATTCTTTTCTCATCAATTAAAGCAGATGGGACTTTATCTGGTCCCGATTTTCAAAATATACAAAAAATGATAAATACAGTAAAAAAAGCTTCAATATACGTAGCAGGAGGGATTCGAGACATTGATGATATTGATAAGTTGAGGCAAATGGGTGTTAGAGGTGTAATTATTGGTAAAGCTTTTTATGAACAGACAATACCATTTTCTATAATCAAAAATTCTAAATATGATGATGAAAATATATTTAAAGAGGACTAAGAATTAGTAAAAATAATTATTAGAAACTCCAAAAAGAATAATATTGTCAAAAAATGTTTCAAGAATTTTATTTACCGCCATTATTAGTTGTTTTCGCTCCTGCATTCACTTTGGGATTTCTTCACACTGCTATTCCATGTGAGGATAAAGCGATCTTCTTCTTCTGGTCATTTGGTATTTCTAAAACTCCATTAAGGAGTTTATTAATTCTAATCCTTTATGGTTTAGGGTTAATTTCTTCTAACTTAATAATTGCCTTTATTACAATTTTTATAAGTCTCCTACCCCAATTACTTATCCCAGAAATTATTCCCGATGA
Organism: Candidatus Hodarchaeota archaeon; assembly: GCA_048886685.1. Lineage (GTDB taxonomy): Archaea > Asgardarchaeota > Lokiarchaeia > Sigyniarchaeales > SOKP01 > Loki-b32. The sequence goes on along the minus strand of JBHLKM010000005.1, from coordinate 157,502 downwards.
TTTTACGATTAATTTTTTTGGTGCTGTTGTTTCCATGTTTGCTGGCATAATTTTATTGTTTTTTATAACAAGAAGAAAATATATACCTCATTCAAAATATAAAGATGAATTAAGCGAGTTGAATTGGGAAAAAAAGAAAACACCGTATCTTTTTGGCATTTTAGCTGGTTTTGCTCCTTGTATCTTTGAATTACTTATATACTCTCAATGTTTACAATATTCACTTAGTGGAATTTTTATTGATGGCATTTTTATTGTATTCTATTTTTCTTTAGGAACATTTGTGGGATTATTCCCACTGGCTTTGGCAAAACATGGAACCTCTCAAATTTTAAAAGCAAGAGAATCTAAAACTAATTGGATATTACTCGTTATGATATTGATAATAATATTATTTAACACAGTTGTAATGATTTTGTCATTTTTGCGTATCCGCGTTTTTCCAGAGGTTTCTATTTAATAAATCTATCAAAAACTTATAAGAATATAAGGAAAAGTTAATTATCTTTTAATTGTTCATATTAATAGAAATTACTAAAATTTGGTCTATTAAAATATTTTAAGCTAAATTTTTTTATAATTATATAGATTTCAAAAAACCATAAAGATTTCGAATAATGAAATGTTTGTTTTGTGAGAGTCAAAGTATCGATTTTACCTGTGAAAAATGTAAATCCAGCTTTTGTATTAATCATATTGCAACTACCGAGATTCATGAATGTAAAAAACATAATATTATTTATTCAAAAGCAAAAGCTTCAGAAAGGAATTTTAAGTGCACAGTAGTTGAAGATAGTGAATGTCCTGAATGCAAATCCCTTTTAAGATTAGAAAGATTGTCTTCAGGTCAATATTATCTTGAATGTACAAATCCTCAATGCCCTGAATCGTGGAATTCTTATTTAAAAACTCCAGGAATATTTTTTCCCACCAAGGAAAAATTAGCAAGGGAAGCAATAAGATATAATCTTATTAAAGGAAACAGGTTAACATTATGTAGTAAAAAATTAAGGCATATAATTGGAAAAGAGGTTTGTCCTAACTGCTTTTTGGACTTATTAAAAAGAGCTTCTCTTACCAATTTTTCAACTATAATGAATTCTTTTAATATTTCTGCAGAACAAATGATTAAATTCATAAACAAATACATGGATGAAGAAAGAATATATGGGATAATTGATCAAAAAAACCAAATGTTCTATTACATTTCTCCGGAAATGAGGGAAAGACTTTTATCCAAGTTTAATGATGATGGGATTGTTAAAGTTGAGGATTTAAGTGTAATGTTAGATATGAGTGGTGAAATCTCTCGAAAGGTTATATATAAGTTAATCAATCAATTCCAAATAAAAGGGTCATTTTCACAAGATAAAAATGTATATTATACTCAGAAGTACATTTTAGACAATTTAATTAGTGAGATTAAGAAAAAAGGTCGTGTATCAATAAAAACCTTAGCAAATAACTTAGACCTCCCAAACGAACTAGTAAAATCTTTCTGTGTTAATTTAATGAGAGCAAAAGCTATTAATGGTTATTTTGCTGACAGGGGTAATGAAGTAATCACGGTGGACCAAATTTTTAATGAAATTAAAGCCTATTCTAAAGAAATGGGTTTATTTGAACTTAATAAACTTGCTTTAAAACTAAAAATTGCAGTTGAATTAGCGAGAAAAACCCTTCATGAATTAATCAAAACTGGTAAAATTAAAGGTTTGTTTACTCAAAGAAGAGAATTCATGACAAATAAACACATGGAGAAAAAAATCAAAGAAATCGCTAGAGCTTATAGAACAATGCCTTTAAGAGAACTCTCTAATAGATTAGGAGTAACCGAGTCAAGCATAGAAGAAAATTTAGCACAGATTATTGCACGTGGTGATATCGATGGATATATAGATATGTCAAAGAGAAATTTTACTGCATATTCCGTACCAAGAGAAAAACCTCAGGCTATTAAAGCTGAATTAGAACCAACTGATGGGGGTAAAATTGAGGTAGTTCGTGATTATGATTTCGTCGGTGGACAGTTACATATGAAGATAGCGGTCCGTAACAAAAGTTCTATGGCCATAAATTCAGTAAAAGTGATCTTGGATGCTCCTGCAAGTTATAAAATAAAAACACCTCTTATTAACATCCCTGTTATTGAAGCAAAGAATTCAAGGGGAGTAGATTTTTATTTAGAACCAAAAGAATGTGGGATTTCTTCAATTGGTGGTGATGTCATTTATAAAACAGCCTCAGGGGAAAAAAGAACCGTACATATACGAAAAAAAGAAATTCAGATAAAATGTCCCTTAGTGGTATCATGTTTGTCGACTATTGAAGATGTACAGATTACGATTCAAGATCTTCCTAATGATGCTCGTGCCTTTTTAATTGCTGATCTAGATCCAAGATTAGCGTATAGAGCTGCTGTTCGAACTTTGAAACGTTTTGAAGTAAGTACAGTTACATCTCATGAAGGAAAAGACGCGAAAGGAAAATACGAGGCTGAAAGTTGGCATTGTTCAGAAGCAAAGGTCGGTGGGGGAAGAATAGTTACTAGAATTTATGTCTCAGAGTCAAATCAATCATTAGAGGTAAGGGTATGGTGTGGTAATCCTGGTCAATTGACAGGTTTCTTAGCAAAAATCATAGAATTGTTATTTGAAGAGATTAACATCATACGGAAGATAAAATCGGAAGAACGTGAGAAAACAATTGATGTAATGGCAATCACACAAAATTTAGCTGAAATGTCTGATTATTGTATGCTGAGATGGAAAGCACAAAATATTCGAAATAAATTACATGATACTTTTATCCGTGTAAGGAAGATTATAGGGGATAATGAAGCTGTGTTGGGAAGAATGGAATTCTGGTTAACTCAGTTGAATAAATATGGTAAAGATGATAAAATCAATGATGCCGATGCTGAAAAATTGGTAAATGATCTCGAGAATTTTAAATCTGTCATAGCAAGATCTATAAAACTTTAAAAAAGTACAACAAAATCATATAAAAGAAAATTTATAAACCTTAGAATCTATATTTTATATTAAAAATTACATTAGTCTTTAATTTTCTTTCAATTATTTAGAAGTGAGAAAAAGATGAGCCCAATAATCTCTGTGTCCTTAAATGAGAGCCTTAAAAAGTTTATAAATAAACTAGTTTCAAAAAATCAATATGAGAATAAATCTAAATTAATTAGAGATGCATTGTTACGATTAATGTCGACAATGGATATTTCCAGTATGGATCTTACCAGCGAATTGGCTCCAATCCCTAAAAAGATTATAGGAAATATGATCCTTATTGCCCCTAATGACTACTTAATACAGAAAAAATTAAATAGAATTGAAAGTGAATATAAAGAGCAAATAGTTAGTAAGAATGTTAATTTTGTGAATCAAAACTCTATTATTTTTATGATTTTCGAGGGTCAAGTACAAGATTTCCAAAAACTTGTTGTTGAAATAAACAGTATTGAAGAGATTAAAAATTTTAGATATTTGATTATTAATTAAAATCTCATTTTTTACCCAATACAACCCTGAAATCCTATTTTATAATTATAATATTTGAGTTAAATCAACTAAGTTGATAATTTTATGGGAAAAAGTAAATATGGGAAAGGATACCAAAAAAAAACTTCAGAGGGTCAAAAATCACGAACTAAGGGAGATCCAATCCGTGGTGGGAAGATTAAAGCGAGTCATATTTTAGTTGATAAATTCAATAAAGCAAAAGAAATCAGAGAAGATTTAGATGCTGGGGAAAAATTTGAAAGCTTAGCTCAACGATTTTCTAATTGTCCTAGTAAAAAGAGAGGTGGAAATTTAGGAATATTTTCAAAGGGAGATATGGTAGCTGAATTCTGGAATGCCTGCAGTAAATTGAAAGTAGGTGAAATTTCTCAGCCTGTAAAATCACAGTATGGATATCACATTATTAAACGAACAGGTTAAAAAGAATAGCCCAGCACGGATTCGAACCGTGGTCCAGGGGTTCAGAGCCCCCGATGCTTGACCTTTTCACTAATGAGCAATAAATATGCCCAATTCTACACTACTGGGCTACTTAAGATGTTATTTCTAATTGTTATAATTTTATTTTTGTAAAAAATATTTGCTATTTAATAAAATTTTAATAATTAATCCCAAAAAACCAGTTAAATATAAGTGATTATCAATTCTTTTTTTTTGATCAAATAAGATAAATTTATTTATAAGGATCGATATTACTTAACTTGGATTACACAATTTGATTTGGAGGATTCAAAAAGATATCAGTTTCAAAAACTAATTTTTAAACCCCGTGACTGAAAAAAAAACCCCGTAAACTGAAAAAACTTTTTAACAATAAAACCTCCTAAGTGTAATCCAACCTCATAATTATATATTTTTCTCTTTTTATTATATTCTATGTTATCGCAATATTATACTTTATAAATTCTGGAAAAAAGTAAACTACAATTTTAAGAAGAATTAAATTTATTTAATCCAATTTATTATGAAATAAGTCAAAAATATCACCAAAATATTTATCAGACATACCCGCGATATAATCTCTAACGATTAAAGTTAGTTTATTCTTTTTTTTAAGAGGTTGAAAATAAGATCTATAGCTTTTATCATCAATATATTCAATATGGTCTCTAAAAATAGGAGAATCATAATTATCTTCTTCTAAATCTCTTAAGCATTTAGTAAAAATTAATTTAAACTTATTTCTTAAACTATCTACAAAAGTACCTTCAAATGAATTTTTTTTAAAAAGATCTCTTCTTGTATAAATCTTGTCATAGTTGAAAGCTTTAAGTTCTTTTAAAGCTTCAAAAATTTCATCAGAATAGCCAATAACATCATTATCAAGGCTATAGTTTAACAAATCAGTTATAAGAGTATTGATTATCTTAGCATTCGTATCTCCTAATACTTCTTTGCAAACTTCAGGGATATCTTTTCGACTAATAAGTTTTAACAAAATAGCATCTTCAATATCTCTACCAATGTAGCTTATTGTATCCGCAAATCTTACTGCTATACCCTCATATGACATTGGAATTCTATTCAATATATTCTTATCAAAGCAATCCTCGTATTCTTTAAGATGGTCTTCCCATTTTTTTCCATTTCTTTGAACTGGTTTTAATTTCTGCTCATTAACTTCACCATCATGACAGAGAATACCATCTAACACCTGTAAAGTCAAGTTAAGTCCTTTAGCAGGTTTTTCGGGAAATCTTTTTTCAAGACGCGAGAGCCATCTTATACCTTGGGCATTATGATTGAATGTTCCCATCTTATAATCTTTACTTAGTTCATTTAATAGTTCTTCTCCAAGGTGTCCAAATGGAGAGTGGCCTATATCATGTCCCAAGGCTATTGCTTCTATTAAATCAGTGTTTAATCTTAAAACGCGTCCGATTTGTCTGCTGACTCTTGATACTAGAGTTACATGGAGTGATCTATGAGTGATATTTGCATTATTGATATCAAAGAAAACTTGAGATTTATCAATATAACGACTAAAAGCTTTTGAATGTACAATCCTATCTACATCTCTAAAGAAGGGAGGTCTTATATCTTCACTTTCATCTTCATAATATCTAGTCGCTTCTTCATCTAATATCCCGTGAATTCCCACATTAACATCTCTCTTCATCCTCGCTTGCAGTTGCTCAGTTGTTTTTTTATCCATTGCTTAAATTAATCCTTATTAAAATGCATCTAATATAAGATTGGTACGAATAAAATAAAGATTTATCCTATCTAAAAATTTCACTTTTGAGAATATGTTAATTAGATTTTACCCAAACTTCATATCAATAGCATCATAGGGGCATGATTCTTTACATTTTAAGCAAAAATTGCATTCTCCTTTACCGGTAAAGAACTCAAAAGGCTCATCCAACATTCTTATTTGTTTTGGACATATCTTTTCACATATTCCACACTCAGTCCTTCCTACACATCTCACAGGATTTCTTGTTAATTTTAAGAAGGAATATTCTGAAACTATTGAGGCAACAGCGGCAAAAGGACAAAAGTATCTACAATATACTCGTGGATACCATACCGATAAGACAATTATTACAAGATAAAAGAAAAAGATAATAAATGTCAATATACTTGAAAATAGTGGTAGTAGACTACCTGTCTCAATCATTTCTATAATCATATTCGGAAAGAATACAAAAATATATTCTGATAAGGAAAAATAACCCATAGGATTATCGCCAAAATCCCCGATATTTGCTCTATAATCCAAATAAAATTCATAATTAGTTGTTAAGGTAATTCCAAGGGGAAAAACAATAATTATTATTAAAATCACAAACACGTATTTAATTTTTAGCATTGATTTATGAGTACTGATTTTTAACTTTTTTTTTGGGGTAGGAATGGCAGTGCATGCATCTTGAATTGTACCGATAGGACAAATCCATCCACAAAAAACTCGATTTGTAAATATTAATATTAATACTAACACAGCAATTAAAAATAATGGAAAACTTCCCAGTATGATAAAATAGAATATAAACTCCAGAATTCCAGCTCCACTTGACAATTGATTTTCTGGAGCGTTAATGATAGGCAGAACTTTTACAAGACTATCAAAACTTAAAAGGTTTATTGAAAAAATTACTTCTAAAAGTATATAATTAATTATGATAAAAGCAACAATCTGAACGATATGTCTAAATATCGTTGTTCGATTATTTTTTATTTTTGATAGAAAGCTTTTAATATTCAAAAATTACCACTAAACATTTATTTAAAAAAATTAATTAATACTGTTTAAAAAAATTAATTCTTCTCTTTAGAAATGTTAATAGGAGAAAAAGAGCTATTTAAGTAAATTCTATACAAACTTTAGATTCTTCTATTCTGTGAATAAAGTACTTCGTTATTAAAAGATTTGTTTACTTCAGTAAAACGGTTTCTAAATTGACTGGACTTTTAGTTTGTTTCCTCAATTTTTTATGTATCATCGTTGATAAGCTTACACACTTAGAAGCTTCTCCATGATTTACTATAATAGATTTAGGTCTTGGTTGAATTCGTCTTAAAAACTGGGAAATTTGACTTCGTGAAGAGTGACCTGAAAATCCTTCAAGGGTAAAAACTTTTAGATTTAATTTCACAAGTTGGGTACGACCTTTAGCATCTACATAAGTAAACTCTCGAAACCCCTTTTGCAACCTGGCGCCTAATGTTCCATTAACTTGATAAGAAACAAAAATAAGTGTATTCTTGGGATCATTTGCTAATTCCCTTAAATATTGTACAGATGGACCTCCTATGAGCATTCCACTTGTTGCTAATATAATACAAGGTCCTCCTTTTATTATATCCAACCTTTCTTCTTGAGCACTGACTGTCTCGAAATAATCACTTAAGAAAGGATTTTTTCCTTGATGCAAGATTTTTTCTCTCAAATCACTGCTAAGAAAGTCGGGATTCGCCGTATGAATTGCAGTAGCTTCACTAATTAAACCATCGATAAAAATAGGGACTTTATCTATAAATCCTTTAGAAATATATTCTTCAAGTACTATTAATAATTCTTGAGCACGTCCTACTGCAAGAACTGGGATTAAAACTTTTCCCCCTCTTTTAAGGGTGGAATTTAATATTTGTTTAAGTTCTTTTTCAGATTCTTGTCTACTTGGAATACGATCTTGGGGGCCACCATATGTTGATTCTATTAAAAGACTTTCTACTCTAGGAAATTTAACAGCTGCTTTTTCCAATAATCGAGTTTTTTGAAATTTGAAATCACCTGTATAGACAAAATTATAATCCCCTTTTCCAAAATGCAAATGAATCATTGAAGATCCTAAGATATGACCTGAATTATGAAGTGTTAGCTTAATATCTGGAGCAATATCAGTTACTTTTCCCCAAGAGAGCGGTATTGTGTGAAGAACTGTTTGTTTTACATCTCTTTTAGAATAAGGTAATGGTGATCCTTCCTTTTCACATATTTGAATAAAATCTAGCTGTAACATCGTAGCTAAATTACGCGTAGGTAATGTACAATAAACTGGACCAAGGTATCCATATTTATAAAGAAATGGAACAAGACCACAATGATCTAAATGTGCGTGGGAAATGATAACTGCATCAAGATCTCTTAAAGAAAATTCAGGTATCTCAAAAAATGGAAATTTATCATTAGGATTCCCCACATTTAATCCTACATCTAATAGTACACTACTATCTCTAGTCTGCATTAAAACACAAGATCGTCCTACTTCACGAAAACCTCCCAAAGCAGTCAATCTTATATTCAAATCCTTAAATAATGGGGGTCTATGAATCCTTTTGCCAATTTTTAATAATATATCTTTTTGGGTTTGTCTCTCCTTTTTAAGCATACCTCGAATTAGCTGAATAGTTCTTGATGCAAGTGGAGGTGTTCTTATGGTTTTAGGTTGCCAAAATGTATTTGACCTTATTTCCTTTAAGTTAATTCCTTTTTTGCCAATTACAATTCCAGGTTTGCCTGATTCGATGATTACCTCACCTCGCGTATGATCGAACTCTATTGCAGAAATCTCTGCATCTTCATTGACTAAATTTCTAATGTATTCTTCAGTTTCAGCGGGGTCTTTACGTTTCTCCACATTCCAGCGAAAAACAACACGTTTTCTCATAGTTTTAGCTAAGTCTTTCAAAATTGTAGAGCTTTCGACAGCATCTACATTAGAATTTTCAGAATAAACAGCTATTTCCGGTCCCTCAAATTCGATCTTATTAACCCTTATTTCGGGTGGAAGGTTATTAATAATTTCTTCTTTAATGCGTAAAAGTTCTCCCTCGTAACTCATAATTTTTCATTTTTTTTTATTTATTCATCTTATCTTATTACTGAATTAGTAAATTTAGAATCTGATTTCTTTCTCTTATCATTTAATTTTTAAGTATCTATTTCAATAGGTCAAAATACTTATTAATAACACTCGAAATTTCATTTCTATATATGAACTAATTTTTTGGAAACTCTGTTTTGAATAAATAGAGTACTTTTCTCTTACAATAAATCTCAATTAAAGAAGAGAACAGTTTTTAGAATGAAATATTTCTAAATTTCTAAGATAGATATGAATTATTCAAATAAAAACATTATGATTATTAAAAACACGAATAATAATATAGCTTTAATTTAACAATTATTACATTTTAGCCCCAGAATAATAATTAAAGGGTAGTTTTCTTATTATTAATTAATTTTTTTTGAAAACAATCGTTAGAGTAAATTATGGGAAAGGTTAAAATTGGAGCAATTGCTAGTGGATCAGGCAGTAACTTCGAGGCTATTGTCCAATCATGTAAAAACGGTATTTTAAAAAAGAAGGCAACTGTTGAAATCTTAATTTGTAATAAACCAGGAGCTTATTGTATGGAACGAGCTAGAAACCACAATATTGCATATGTTTTGATTGAATCAGATAAGCATCAAGGAACTAGAGAAGAATTTGACCAAAAAATGATTGAAGTGTTAGATAGACATGGTTGTGAGATAATAGTATTAGTAGGGTATATGCGTTTTGTTAGTGAGCATTTTATAAATCATTTTAAAGGAAATGTAATGAATATCCATCCTGCATTACTACCTAGTTTTAAGGGGATGCATGCACATGAGGATGCTTTAGCTTATGGAGTCAAGGTATCGGGAGTCACAGTTCATTTTGTTGATATTCATGAAGATCATGGACCAATTATCATCCAGAAAGCAGTTCCAGTTTATGATACAGACAGTAAAGACACTTTAGGACCAAGAATCCTAAAATGGGAGCACAAAGCTTTTCCAAAAGCAATAGAACTTTTCTGTGATGGACGTCTGCATGTCGAAGGAAGGATTGTAAAGATTGATGGAAAAGTTAAATTATAAAGTTTTATTTTAAAAAAGGGGAAATGATTTTAATGCGCTATCTGACCCAACGGATTAAAATAGTTTTCAGACTGTTTTCAAAATGACGAAGATCTTGAGTAGCGAGAAATCATTTCCCTTCTTTATTTGCTAACTTTAAACGTAAGTAAACACTAAAGTTTTAATCAAATTAATTATAATCCTAAATTAATATTTAGATACCTTATACATTTGAGAATGCCTCGTAGAAAGGAAATCACTGAAATACTTAACTTAATGGAATTAACTAAGAATATTCGTAATACTGCTTTAGCAGGTCATATCGATCATGGTAAAACTACCCTTTCTGATTCTTTACTAAGTGAGGCTGGTTTTTTATCACCAGATCTAGCAGGTGAGGCACGTGCTTTAGATTACCTTGAAGAAGAACAGCAACGTGGAATAACTATGAAATCTGCTAATATTTCACTATATTATGAGAAATCTCTTGAAGGTCATGAACCCTTTCTTATAAATTTAGTTGATACACCAGGACATTTAGATTTTAGTGGTAAGGTAACTCGAGCTTTGCGACTTATTGACGGTGTTGTCATTGTTGTAGATGCTGTTGAAGAGATCATAACCCAATCTGAGACCGTAATTAAACAGGCATTACAAGAAGGAGTTAAACCGGTCCTTTTTATAAATAAAGTTGATAGGTTAATTAGAGAATTAAAACTTTCAGATGATCAGATTAAAAAAAAATATACTAGGATTATAAAATCCTTTAATATACTTATTGATAGATATGCAGATCATCCATTTAATAAAAAATGGAAAGTATCACCATTATCAGGAAATGTTGCCTTTGGATCCGCACTTCATAAATGGGGATTTACGTTAAATATCCTAGAAAAATCCAATTTAACTTTTAAAGATATTAGAGAAAGATATAACAAAGAAACTTATACAAAAGAAAGCTATACAGACTTGGCTTTTTACTTTCCAATTCATAAAGCCATATTAGAAATGGTTGTAGACCATTTACCGAATCCAATTGAGGCTCAAAAATATAGAATTGGAAAAATATGGGATGGTGATCTAAATTCTGATTTAGGAAAAGCGATGATAAACTGTGATCCAAATGGACCATTAATAATCTGTTTAAGCAAAGTTCAAGCTGATAAACATGGCTTAATTGCTACCGGAAGAATATTTTGCGGAAATTGTGGTAAAAGAAATGAAGTTTTTCTTTTGAATGAAAATAATTATGAAACAATTCAAAGAATTGCTATTTTCATGGGTCAGAGAAGAGAACAGGTAGATAGGATCCCTGTGGGTAATATCGTAGCAATTGAGGGATTAAAACTTATCCGAAGTGGTGAAACTATAATTGATAGCAATCATATAGATAAAATGGTTCCATTCGAAAGTGTAAAATATGTAACCACTCCAGTAGTGACAGTATCAATTGAACCAGAATTTCTAAGAGATTTGGATAAAATGAAAGAATTAATTGAGAATATGCTAATTGAGGATCCAAATCTAAAATTTGAAATCAATGAGGAAACTGGAGAATTTTTATTATCTGGAATGGGGCCTCTTCATCTTGAAGTCACGGCTCATGAAATAGGAAAGAGAGGAGTAAATATTTCGACTTCGGAACCACGAGCGGTCTTTAAAGAATCATGCCGATATAATTCATCTTCGATAGAAGTAATATCTTCGGATGGTAAAAACAAATTAATACTAATTGTTGAAAGGTTAGATGATAATACTGTTAAATTTTTTCAAAATATTGATTATAGAACAATAAAACCTTTTAAGGTATTAATGGATGTTTTAAAAGAAAATACAGGATTAACTGATAAAGAAATTGAAAGATTTTGGATTTGTGATGAAGATCAAAATATAGTAATTTACAATGCAAGTAAGGAAATTGATGATTTATATAAAAATGCAATAATAGAAATTATTGAGAAAATCCATTTAAACGGACCATTATGTAATGAGAAACTAACCGAACTTAAAATTAAAATTGAGGATTTAGCCATTGATACTACTCAACAGGAAAGTGTATTCACAGATTTATCATCAATGTTTTATGAAGCCATAAGAAAGGGATTAAAGGAAGCAGAATTAATCCTTTTAGAGCCAATTTATCACACGATAATACAACTCCCCCCTGATCAAATTAAAAATACCATTTCACTACTTTCAAAATATTCTGCGAAAATTAAAACCATTGATCAAGAGAAAGAATACCAAGCAATCATTGAAATATTATTATCAGTACGAAATTCCATTAAATTTGCTGAAGATATACGAAGTACAACTTCTGGAAAGGCTTTTTGGCAGAATGAATTCTTTGCTTTCATGGAGGTTCCAAAACACGAATCTCAAAGAATCATCCAAGATATAAAATTTCTCAAAGGTCTTTCTTGGTAGGAAAAGGAATTAAATGGAATGATTTATACTGAAAAGACTCATTTTCTGCCAAATTTAATAATTTCAGAGTAAATTGAGTAATTTGGTAAAACCAAATCAGCATAACCCTTTTCTGCTGCGAATTTTGGCATAGCAAATAAAATAGATGTTTCCTCAGATTCTGAAATTGTTTTCCCACCTACTTTTTGGATAGAAGCTAACCCCTCAACACCATCAGAGCCCATACCAGTTAGTAATACCCCCATAGTTCGATCTCGATACACTCTTGCTGCTGAATAGAATAAAACATCTATTGAAGGCATGCAAAAGTTTACTGGTTTACCTTTATATATTTTAATACAAGGTCTTTTATCATCAACTGAAATTTCCATATGACTTTCTCCTGGAGCAATATAAATTTCTCTAGGTTTAATATACTCTCCATTAGTCGCCACTTTAACTTTTAATTTACATTCCATATCTAAATTATCCGCAAAAGCTTCTGTAAAATGAGCTGATAAATGTTGAACTACTAAAATAGGAGCAGGGAAATTTCTAGGAATTTCTTTTAATATAGTAGTGATAGTACGAGGTCCACCTACACTAGCACCAATTACAATTATATTTGATGTGAGAGAAACTCCTTTAATGGGAGTTAGGTTAGGATTGTAAGGTGGTTCTTTTCTTTTCTGCAAACTTGGTAGAGATTTCTGTAATGAAGTTCTTATAAAGGGCTTAGTAGCATTAATACTAGATAAATTTACTGGATCTTTAGGTTTTATAGATTTCTCTATTCGCAATTCATCTACTTTTTCAGTTTGCTTTATTATTGATTTAGTTGTTAACTCTTTCTGTACTTCTTTAGTTTTACCAATATCTATTACTTGTTGATTTTCCTCAGCTTCTGTAATAGGTGTTAGGGTATTCAAATATTGCCCAAAATCAAAGATTTGATCAACTATTTCTTGCCTTATCGATTTATTCTTTCTATAAACTCCATCTTCTTTTCTAAAAATTTTCTTGATTTGTGATTGAGAAGCTAAAAGTACTTTAGCTAGTAATTCTTCACGGAATCGTGGTAAATCTTTAGCACCAATTCCCCCCGGTTTTATAATATAATCAAAGGCTCCCATTAAAAGTGCCTGAATAGATGAATCAAGGTTTTTAGGACTTATGGCTGAGAGAATAACTGTAGGTGTTGGGCGCTCTTCCATGATCACTTTGAAAGCATCTAATCCATTCATTTTAGGCATTACTAAGTCTAAAACTAAAACATCTGGGCTAAATTTCTTGACAAACTTAATGGCTTCTTCTCCATCTTTAGCAAATTCTAAAATATTTACTATTTCACTGCCTTTAAGAATATCAGCAATGCTTTTTCTTAAATACGCAGAATCGTCAGCAATTATAACGTCGATTGACAACTAAATCTCCCTATAAAGTCTAATTGATCTAATAAATAGTAGTGCACTATAATTTATACTTATTTAAATGCTAAAACAAGGTTGAAATTAAGTAAGTAAACAATTCATCTATACCTTCACCAGTATATGCTGAAGTTTCAAAGAATGGGATGTTATATTGCTCTGCTAGATTTTCTGCCTTAATCCTAATTTCTTCACGATTTTCAACAAGGTCGATTTTATTTCCTATGAGAACAACTGGGATCGACTTATTTTTGATAAATTTACGTAATTCTTCAATCCAATCAGAGATATTATTAAATGTTTCCGTTTTGGTATAATCAAACAAAATTAGAACTGCGTTTGAATAATTATAATAAAATTTGCGAATTTTGGCAAAACTTTTAAGACCCCCTAAGTCAAGGAGATATAGGAATAAATTAAAGTCTTTGGAAATTTGAAGTTTTTTCTCTTTAATTGAAATTCCAATCGTGGGTTTATATATTTCTTCAAATATTCCTTCCCTATACATTTCAACCAATGAACTTTTCCCAACCGCCTCAGATCCAACGACAACTATTTTGTTTACATTATTATTGCCATATTGGGTATTAGACTCGGGTTCTAATATTATTTCTGCAGAATTAGTTAATTTTGGAAGATTTACAGGGATTTCTCGATTATTTAAAATCAATGAAATTTTTTCTGCTACTATATATGCGTAAGGAATAAATTGGTTAATATTTGAATATTGGTCCCCAACCAATACAAAAATTGCTGGGACTACTTTACTTAATTCTATATAAAATAATTGAAACTCATTAGTGTCAAGAGTTCCACTTCCAAATGACGTTTCTGTATACTTTTTAATCCTATTGATTGTTTGTTCAAGAATACCCATAATAGCACCAATTAATTCTTCATCAAATCCACCATTTGATTTTTTAGCAATAATTAGCCCATCTAAGTCTACAACTAAAGCTGCAGAAAGATCGTTTACTTCATTTAAAAGATTGGAAAGCAGATCTTCTAACATGTTTATTCTTGACATTTCTTTCTATAGATTTAAATTATATTTTATATTTAAAAGGGTAAATAGATTTGTTAAAATGTTTATAGAAGGGATAAAACACATTATACAATTTAATTTAATTTCTGGTAATCCTATTTTCGTTCTTATTATTACTAGATAATCTGATAATTGAGAGTATTTAGCAATTATACCGTTTAACATCGCATTTATTGTATCAAGTGCTACGGTTGGAACATTCGGGATTATTTTAGTTGATAATGTATCTGCCAAAGCACTTGCATAATGTCCAGTTAATATATTACCTATTTCAGTTATTATACTTATAGAAAGATCATCTAGATCCTCAATATTTCTTATCTTTTCAATTAAAATCGTATCATTGATATTAAGGAGATTAATTAAATTAATGAGTGATTCTTTTGTGAATATTTGAATTATTGACATATCTGAATTGAATGGAATCTCAGAATAGATCCCAAATACCTCTACATTAGAAGTATCGAACAATTCAGGAACCTTCCAAAAAGGAATAACCTCGGCTGATGTTAAGGAAACTTCTATTTCATTGTTTAATAATTTTGAAAGGGCTGTTATTGCATGTCCAGAACCAATATTTCCTAGTTCCATCAACGTATCTAACTGTTCTGATGTTAGTTTAAATCCTTCAAATTGTTTGTCATTATTAATATTTGGGTTCAATTTTAGTCTCTCTTTTCATTTTCTAATTATTTTTATTCTAAGTTTGTAAATATATTGAAATCATTTTCTCCAGTAGATCTAACAGATAAGGAAAAATCTTGAGAATCAAAAATGACAATTCTCCCTTTTGATCCCCCTGTATCTTCTTTAATAATATCAATATTTAATTTATTCAATTCTTCTTTTATGGAACCAATATTATCAAATCCCATAAGATTGTCATCCAAATCAAATATCCTGGATCCTCCTATGATAATTGCCTTAATATGCCTTCTTTCAGCTCCATAATTTATTAATTCTTGCATTAAGAGGATTGCAGATAAATTAGCAAACTTATGAGGATATTTAATAATTTTTTTTGTAGTTTTGGGAAGCAAAATATGAGACATCCCACAAACATAATTGATGTAATCACAAAGAATTAAAGCTATGCATGAACCTATTCCATAAATAGAAATCTTAGGATATAATTTGCCTAATCTATATTTATTATTAACAATAGCATAATGACCAATAGGTAAATTGATTACTCCATTTCCGTCTGTCTCTTCAATTTTACCTATTTGGTGGTGTTCGGTCATTTTAAATTACTTATTTAGTTAGTTTTTAAGATCAAAAGTAAAGTTTTTAGCAAATTTCATCATATAATCTCGAATCTGATAATTTGGAAGAATTAATTTAGCAGCACCGCTTTTCACAGCTGCTTTTGGCATTCCATACACAACACAAGTTTCTTCAGATTCAGCTATTGTTTTCCCTCCAGCTAATTTAATAGCATCTAAACCTGCTGCACCATCATCTCCTAATCCTGTTAAAAGAATGCCCATTGAATGTTGTTTATAAATTTCTGCGACAGAAAAAAATAATACATCTACAGAGGGCATGCAAAAATTAACTGGCTCACCTTTAAAAATCTTAATACAGGGGGAGTTATTTCTCATTACAACTTGCATATGATTACCTCCAGGGCTAAGGTATACTTTTTCCGGCTGAATCTTTTCACCATTTACTGGGATTTTAATTTCAATTTCACAAACATCATTTAAAGATTTAGCGAGTTGCTTCATAAAAAAAGCATCTAGATGCTGCACCATTAAAATAGGGCTAGGAAAATCTTTTGGAATCTTTTTTAAAATTGATTTTAAGGTTCTAGGTCCTCCAGTACTGGTTCCTATTACTATAATATTAGATTTTAAATTTGTTATATCTGAAGAAGTTATTTTTGATATTTCAGAAGCTACTGGTTTTACTGGTTTGCTAGTTATGTTTTTTTTATCTTCTATATCCGAACTGAAATGGGTGTAAATTGATTCTTTAATAAGTGTGTTACGTTTTTCATAACTTTTTTTTATTTTACCAGCATATAAAATGCTAGAAATCAGCTTTTCTTTAAATTTAGGAAATTCCTCTTCCCAATAGCCAGTCGGTTTAATAATAAAATCAAAAGCACCCAAAAGTAGGGCCTGAACAGAATCATCCAAAGATTCAAGTTTGAGACCTGTAAAAACTATCGTTGGGATTGGATAGTGTTCTGAAAGGAATTTGAGAACAGATAATCCATCGACTTCAGGCATTATAAGATCTAATAGAATTACATCTGGATTATGCTCTCCTATCTTTTGAATTGCCTCCTTTCCATTTTTAGCAACATCTAAGACTTCAATTTCCTCATTCGATGTAATCATTTCAAAAATAATTTTTCTTTGATATGCGGAATCCTCGGCAAGTAATACTCTGATTGACATTTACTAATAAATTCATCTTTAATTAATTTTTAAATAGATATGATTACGGGAGTCGATTAATTTAAGCGTATTATATGAATTAAATAAGGTTTCTGTTTTACCTAAAATCAATAACCCGCCAGGGTTTAATTGCTTTTCAATAATTTCCAAGAAATTGTTCCGTGCCTCTCGACTTATATAAATTAGAAGATATCGACAAAATATTATATCATATTTTTTAGTTTTTTCATAACCTTTTGTAATATCTTCCTCAATAAATTCTACATATTTCTTGAGGTCCTCATTAATTAAGTATTTATAACCAAACTTACTTTCATTTTTTATAAAATAATTCTCTTCATTGAATTTTGAAATTTCTCGCATGACATTTTCATTATAAAGTCCTATGTGTGCTTTATTAATAGCATCATTATCAATATCTGATGCAATAATCTTAAATTGAGGAAATTCAGGTATCTGGTTTTTCAAATTATCTAAAATTATTGCAATCGAATAAGGTTCTTCACCAGAAGCATAAGGACATGACCATATTCTGATAATTTCCTTCGATCTTGAAGCTCCATTTATTTTTCTATAGAGAGATGTTTTTTCAGAAAATTTAAGTGCATTTTCAGATTTCATTATCATTAATTTCCTATATTGACTTCTATTATCTGAATTTTTTTTATTTTTTAATGAACCTTTTGATTTTCCTTTGCGTTTTGGTTTCAAATTGGTAAGAATATCTTCTCTCTTATAATTTAAACACTTCAAAAAAAAATTTTCAAATTGCTGAAAAACTTCGCAATTTCTGAAAAAACAAGAATAATTAATGTTAAAACTGTCGATAAATTTCTCAATCTCAACAGGATTATCTTTGATATAATAATAATAAGAATGAAGAGTGCTACATTTAACCCGAATCACTCTTGCTTTTAATCTCCTCTCCACTAAATTCCTACGATAATATTCAAAATTTAACGCTGTTTTATTACCCAAATATTCAAGCAGTAAAGAATAATAATCTCCATCCATTTGAATATTTTCAATTTTGATCAATTTTGAACTCACTATCTACCTAATATTTTTTCAATTTCAGTAAAACGTTGTTGAATATGTTCAATAGAATATTTAATATGGCTTTGCATTTCCTTTATTTCAGATAATATCTTTCTTATTCGAGATTTATCAGATTTAGATATTAAAGTGCTATCCGAAAGCAAGTCCATTGTTTTAGCTTGACTGGGTGAAGTTCTTGAAATATACTCATCTAATGGTTCACTATTAATTAAATCATCTCTCGATTGGCCGGGATATGTTAAATCAGTTCTATTTTCCTTAATTTCTTTGTAAATTATACCGAATTCAGTGGGTTCTAATCCTTGTTTAATAACTTCATACTTGAAATTGTAGAATTTTTTTTTAGTTTTTAATTTCCCAGCCCAGTTCGCAGCCATATACCTATGAAATAAACGAGAATGGCTACCTGCCCAAATCCATATGAGTTTTAACTCTTTATCTACGATTAAATATACTCCTGAAGGATCAAAAATTTTTTCTGGTTTTAATTTTATTGTTTCTCCATCTACCTTATATATATAATCGTAATAACCAGTTCTTAACATAATTCGTTCATCTTTTTTTGGGCTCAAAATACTTGTTTTAAGTTTCAAAAACTTTTCTTAAAATTGAAAAAAAAAATATATTAAATATATTTTTAGAAAAGAATAAATTTAAGAGTAGAAATTTAGTAAAGCGTCTAAAAGATCTTGTAAAGTATCGAGACTTGGAATAAATAAGAATGTACCTACAATTTCAATATCTTTAATAATAACACTTGTGGTAATTACCAGAGATAATTTCTTTAAGAGCCCTATTTCTTCTTTCAATATACTAAATAGTTGTTGACCAGTATCCACACTCATATCAGGGGGTTCGGTCATTAAACGTATACCTAAAAGATCTCCTATAGCACTAACATAATGACTTCCTAAAATATGCCCCAATTCTGAAATAGCGCTTTTATATAGTTCTGGAAAATCATCTGCCTTGGAAATAGTTTTTCTTAAATCAATTTTCTTTTTACCGGGATCATCAACGATTATCGAGGTTATATCAATTGCATCTTTAACATTAAACATTGTAAGAACAGTTGCTCTCGTTTTTCCAATAATATTACTCCAAGCAACTAGAAGTTTTTCATCTTTTTTACTAATTTTATTTGCATAGTCATCCAGTTCAACCATTTCTACTAATGGAATATTAATGTCAACTCTTTTATTAATCATTTGAGCTAAAGCGTTTGCAGCATTTCCAGCACCTATATTTCCAACTTCTTGTAGGGCATCTCTCTGAAGTTCTGTGAGTTTCAACTTGTTAACATCTAATTGTTTTGATTCTTGGCTATCCTTTAAATTTCCAACAGATATTTCCTGTTCAATTCCAAGTTTATTGAAAAACATATTTAAAGTTCTAATGCCTGGGATTAAAAAGAAAATACCTTTTAATTTTAAATCAGAAACCTTTACAGATGTTTTAATAATAATTATAAAGTCAGCAATCGAATTAAGCTCTTGAGAGAGAAATTCCCCCAATTCACCTGCATTACTCATTGCAAATTCTGGTATATCGATCATTAATTTAGTTTCCAATAAATCTGCTAATGCTGATGCATAGTGTCCCGCCATAATGTTTCCCATTTCCGTAATTGTTGAAATTGCGAATTCATCAAGATCTTTTTTAGTTTTCACTTTATTAGGATCAATTTTTGATTTTTTTCCAGCTAAAGTTGCGATTAAACTCATTAAAGGTTTCATCTCAAAAATATTCAATATAGTAGATTGGGAAGGTTCATCTAAATGACAAAAAATTCCACATACCCTCTCCTTAGGTCCACCAAACTGATCTGATAATTGATCAAAAGAGATAATTCCTACATCTGTAAGAGTTACATCAATTTTCTTTTTGATGAGTCGTGATAATGCTGTAACTGCATTTCCAGTTCCTATATTCCCCATTTCTCTCAGGATATCTTTTTGATCAGCTGACAATTCAATTTTTTCAACATTAGGGATCTTTGTTAATTTTGGCATTTTAGATGATTGTGGGAGAATGACGGTAGATTCCGTATAACTTATTTCAGGTTCTATAACTTTTTTAGCTTTTTTAGGTATAACTTCTGGTTTTTCCGGTACTATAGGGATTACGTTAGTTTTCTTTTCAATTCTTCTTTCGGAAGCCTTAGTGTAAGGTTGGATTAAAGCATCCAAATCTAAAAGAATAAATGGTTCATCTTGAAAAACACCTGTTAATTTTATAAATTTAAAATCTATATTGGTTTTTACAATTGTACCTTGCTGTTTAAAAATTGAAATTGGAAATTCTCTAACACCGATTACTGAGTCCACTAGTAAGGCAATATTTAAATCTTCCCATTCCAAAAGTAAAATCCTTGAATGCTCATTTAAACCATAATCTACACTATCTTCAAAAATATTATGCCGTAATGATATAATGGAATAAATCTCTCCTCTGATGTTAATGACACCGACAATTGATTTTTCTGATAATGGCACTGGAATTATAGATTCTCCAGGTGGATATATCTCTTTGACATTCTCAACTTCAATTAGATATTTCTCATGTTGAACTTCTATAATAACAGCAGTTATATTTTCTCCATATTCAATTTTTTCATATTCACTTTTTATCATTTTTATTACCTTTTACCTTCTTATTTTGTATATTATTTAATCATAATTCCTTTCCAAAGTAATTCTATTTCAGCTTCATTATCAGAGGCTTCAGTAAAAAAATCTGATTGTTTAAAAATTGAAATTTGACCACCCTTCGAATTATAGTATACGTAATTAAGCAAATCCTCCGTACTAGTAAAGTTAAATCCTGCTAGTTTTAATTCTGAATTATTGACTATTAAAAGATCTTCTTTATTAAAAGGAAGATTTTCTTCAATCCATTCGATCCATAACTCTGGAGTTATCTCTTTGTTTTCGATTTTGAACGGCTCTTCAATTGGTATGTTTCGAAATGATTTGTAAACAGAAAAAATCATCCTATCAGGGTTCAATTTTTGATTTTTGGCAAACTCCGGAGTTTTATTTAAAACCTCCTTAAAGCTATTTAATTCCAGAATATCATGGCATGAAACAATTAATTTTTCATTTTCTTCTGTTTCAATAATGAAATCAATGAAATGCTCAGATGTTCTATTAAGTTTTATAACTTTTATATTTAGACCTCGGTGATATTTTATATATTGATAAAATCGCCATCTCACTGCCATTTTGTCATTAATTTCCCTACTGATGAAAATTTGAAATAGAGTCTTTATTTGATTTTCATCTAATTTTGATAAATCTGCAAATTTTTCATTGTCATCACCAGTTTTGATAAATTCTACTGTTTGTTCTTCATTTGTTCCCTTTCTTCCCTTACTGGTTTTACTAGTATTCTCTGTTACATCTTCTAAAAAATATTTAAATTCACTGATTGTGAATTTTGGCAATATCTGGTCAATTAAATATGTCAAATATTTTTTTGACTTATCTTGTATTGTTTCATAAAACTGTAAATTCATTATTTTTCCTCCAGTTTTTCTTCTTTTTTTTTAAATAATTTGATTTAACCAATAAAAAATGATTCTAATTCTGAAAATTTAATCTCTTTTCCTGTAATGTTTTTTAAATAGTACATTATTTCTCTCTCTTGATATGGTTGTAAAAGATCTAAATTGAAAGATATTTTACGTTCACCCGACTTATCAACTTTGCTAAGTTTGTGGTCAATATTTGCAGAAACTAATTCAAACGAATCTGGGAATGTGTCAGTAACATTTACATCTGATAATTTTATGTTTGAACCATTTTTTGCAGTTATATAAATAGCAAATTCATTGCTGTCCCTTCCAGGAAAGATTTCTTTTCCTATCATTAATTTACGACGTTTGTGAGTAATTTGTAACGCGGATTTATCCATACCAGAGATATTATCTGTGATTACATAATATTCATTTTGTTCAGACTCTAAGAATTTTGAATAATAGGATTGTATCTCCAATAGAAAGTCATAATCTTTTTCATAATTAGGAGTTACGGCAGTTAAAGGGTATTTAACCTCTAAAAAGTCATCTACTCCTATTAAATTACTTCTATGATTAGTTTCTAAGTTAACATTCAATTCTAAAACGTGTTCGTGTGTTGGATCGTCATCATCAGGACTAATTTTTAAAGCTATATCATCAAGTTTTAATTCTCCTGCAGAATTTAAAAATTGAAAATTTGAGACATCCCTAGGTGGTAAAAAGTCTTGAGGTATTTTTTCTTGAGCTATAATCCCTTTTATTGGCATAGTCCCTCGATTCCTCACAATAAATTCAGTGTTAACTTTTGATTCTTCAAATGACTTAATTTCCTGCTCTTCAATTTTCTTTTTGATCAATGCATTAGCTACTTTAAATAAACTATTTTCAACTTGAACTGTAATCATAGAATTTTTCTCAACTTTATAATCGACAGAATAATCTACTTTTCTTGAAAAGGTTGGTTCTTTTTCATCTTGATAATCAAAATGTTCCGTTTTATAGCTCTCTCCTGGGACTGTTATTACCATTTTGTCACTAAAATCAAGTTCTAATATTTTATTCTTTTTAGATTTATCTAAAATCAAGATTGAGTTTAATTTCATCTTGAAATCACTACGATTTCCGAATATTAAAGAACAATCCCAGTGATTTGGAGCATGATCTTTCTCTACTTTTCGAATAGCATGCATAGCATGAGAATATGCAGAGAAATGGTTGATTTCCACTTCTGAGATGATTTGATTCTTTAAATTAAATGAAACCTCTATTCTTCCAGTACTAATATTTTCTTTCCTTTTTGGAAATATATTTGCATGAAGAATCACTTCAATTTTCTCTCCTGGATTTAGATTCTTAATAGGACATTCAATGTAATTACTAGTGATTTCAATGTTTTTACTTACTGAACCTTTAAAGTCTATATCATAGAAATTATTTGAGAATTGTTTTTTAAGTCTAATATTTTCTAAGACAGAAGAAGATTTATTTTCTACAAGTATAGAAAACTTTACTTTATTTTCTTTTCCTAATAACAACATATGATTTTTTTGGTTATTACTTATTTTGTCTTCTTCGTCATTATAGTCATTTCCTACATTTTTAATATCTTGGCTCAGATTTTCTATGCTTTCATTTACAGACACTAAATCTGGTAATATTTCTGAATTAACAATTTCATATTTCAAAATTTTGTTTGAATTAGGTTCAAAAATTCCCAAATGCATACCTTTTTCTGAATCTTGATTATCAAATTGAGTTCCTGTAAATTTTAAAAAAGCATCCCATATTCTATCTTTAAGTGAGTTGTTGAAAACTACTATATTTCCATTACCCGCTAAAGCGTTCCTTTTCCCAGTGTTTTGATATTTATATTCTAAAAATTCTTCATTTAGAATCAGTATCTCTGAGATTGAGCCAAGTGAATTTGAATCTATTTTTTTCTCTCTTTTTTTAGTTTGTACAATTTTTCCTACTTCTCTTATAGGCATACCGAGAAATCCTGGACCACTATTTGTCTTTAATTCGTCTTGACTAACTTTCTTAAAACCCATTTCTTTTTCCTCCAAATTTTTATTAATTCAGTGAAACTTATTATTTGTTTTTAAAAAAAATTTAATTTAATTTATTTATTAAAGATACTTCATATTCAGATGACTGTCTTGATATGATACTCAAAGCATCTAGAATGAGACAAATCGAACCCTCTCCTGTAATTGTAGATCCTAAAATATCACGAGAATCAGAATAGCTGGATGTAAAGGGTTTTACAACCACATCTAATTGTTGAAGTTGTTTATCCGCAACTAGTATAGCAGAATTTTCCTCATCTTTTTGACACCAAACAGCTATTTTTTTATGTGAGTTTGTTTCAATTAGGTCTACCATTCGTAAGTGCTGGTCTAAATGGATGACGGGTATTAATCTCGAATCTATCTTATAATATTGCTTACCTTCTATATATTCTACCTTATTCTGATCGAAGAAATAAATTTGCTTAATATTCTCAGTGGGGATTGCGAATAAATCCTTTGAAACTTGTAATAATTGTGCCCTCAGTATTGCCCGTGTAAAAGGTACTACCAAAGTAAATCTAGTTCCAATATCTTTTTGCGATTCAATAAGAAAATCCCCTCCTAGTTCTTTTATCTTCTCAGCAACTATAGCTAGCCCCATTCCTCTTCCTGAAATTATGTCAGCATCAGATAAAGTCGAAAATCCTGGCATTAGAATAAATTTATTTAGGATTTCGTCAGTTAATTCTTTAACTTCTTCACGATCATAATAACCTTTTGCAACAATTTTCTCTTTGATTTTGACATAATCTAAACCTGCCCCATCATCTTGTATCTCAATATAAATAGAACCTGCTTTTCTATATGTTTTTAACCTTAAAATTCCTAGATCGGTCTTACCCTTTTTTTTTCTTTCAGCTGGTAATTCAATTCCATGATATATAG
This sequence comes from Candidatus Hodarchaeota archaeon, assembly GCA_048886685.1. Lineage (GTDB taxonomy): Archaea > Asgardarchaeota > Lokiarchaeia > Sigyniarchaeales > SOKP01 > Loki-b32. The sequence goes on along the minus strand of JBHLKM010000005.1, from coordinate 132,810 downwards.
CATTTCGTATGAGATGAACTAAAGGAGAATTTAGTTCTTCCAATATCTTTCGGTCAATCTCTACATTTGTCCCTTGTAAAATTAATCTTAATTTTTTACTTGTTTCATTTGCTACATCTCGAACAAGTCTTTTATACTTTCGAAAAGTTGATTCAACTCTTATTAGCTTTAATTTAAAAAGTATCTCTTGGATATCCAAAAAGGGTTTGTCCATTTTATCAAATAGTCTATTTATGGCTCTATCTTGTTTATCTTTTAGAAGTTGGCTGATGTGATTCTTCATTATAACTAGTTCTCCAAAATAATTCATTAATTCCTCTAAATTTTCTATATTTACCTTTACACTAGTAATTTTAATGCTATCGTCTGAGTAATCCTCTAAAATATTACTAACTCGTTCAAGTTCTTCATCTATTACTTCCTCTTCATAGATGCTTTCCTCCTCAATTTCATGGTCTGCTGGTACTGATTGTTCATTCTCCCATTTTTCCTTAAGATTTGCTATTATATCATGAAATTCTTTAGGTTTTAAAGTTGAAATAACAATATTTTCAATCTCTAATATTTCGTCTAAAACATGAGAAATTTCAGTTTTATTTTTTTGACTGATATAAAAGATTTCAAATTCATTCTTTAAAATTGCTTTCTCTAAAGATTCTGGAGCAGGATTTGTCCAACAAATCCGTCCAATTCCATTTAATGCTCGAAAGATGATAAACAATCTTACTTTTTTGAAAACGCATGTATCTTCTAAACGGATATATATCTTATAAGGTTTTTTCTGCGTGTCATTTAAAATTTTCGTAATTTCATCTGTAGAAATTGGTTGGATAAAAGTTATATCGTATTCTGCTTCAAAATTATCAAAACTTCCTTTTATCTCTTCTACAAATTTGGCATCAATATCTGATAAATCTCCCTTTTTTACTTTTTTTAAGACATTACGAAGTACATCTAAACTTTCAAATAACATATCAATAAAATCTGTTCGCTTTTTCGTTGATACCTCTTTATCTTTAGTATTTTCTAAAAAGGTTTCAAAGTGATGACAAAATTTTGAAAGGTTTTCAAATCCAGCCATGGCTGTAAGGCCCTTAAGTGTGTGAAATGTAAAAAAAAGTTCCTGAATTGGTTTAGGATTTTTTGGATTCTCTTCTAGTTTTAGAATCTCATCCTCAGTCTTCTGAATAAGATCTTCTGCTTCACTAATGAAAAGCTTAATATCGTCGTTAGTTGCCACTTAATCACCCTATTATTTAATTTACAATTTAATTTTTAACTTCTTTCTTATTTTTTAGTATGCGATCCATTACCTCAAGTATTTGTTCAGTCTTGAAAGGTTTTTGTATAAAATCTTTTGCTCCCTTCTTTGCTGCTTCAAGGACTAGAGCTTCTTGTCCCAACGCTGATACAACAACGATTAACGCTTTCGGATTAATTTTTAAGATCTCTTCTGTTGCTTCAATACCCCCTTTTTCTGGCATAACTAAATCCATAGTAACCAAATCAGGATTTAATTTTTTATACAAGGCGATAGCTTCAACACCATTAGCAGCTTCACCAATAACTTCGATTAGTTGAATCTTACTAATGATACTTTTTAGCATGTTCCGAGTAAATTGGGCGTCATCCACAATCAAAACCTTTTTCTTTTCGTTTGTCATTTAATCAACTCCATTTTTTATTTTAAATTTATTTTTATGTCAAAGATGACAGATCTTGTTGGATTTTAAATTTCTCAACTTCGTTAAGAATCTTGCCTAAATCAAGCATAATTCTTGGTCTTTCCTTAAAATTTATAACTCCTTTAATGTATTCCATAGCTACACTTGTTTGAAAAATAGGACTAAGTTCTACAATTTCGTTGATGTCGATGTGATCGATGTTTACAATGCGATCAACATAAAATCCAATAAGGTTATTATCCACTTTTAAAATAATTATGTATCTCTTTGTGTTACTATAATTTTCTTCTTCTGTAGAGGAGTATTTAGAACGATATAGCATATACTCATTCAGGTTTAACTTTTTTTTTAAATTAACAACGTGTATTATCTCTCCTCTGTAATTATAAATTCCATCTATGTAATCTAAGCTTTTTGGCAATTTTCTTATTTGCCCTGCTTGAATTATTTCTTTAACATCAAGAAGGTCAATAACGAACTGCTCCCATCCAATTTGAAATATAAGGATGGAAACTTGGTTTATACCTTTATATTCCTGGTCTTGAATCATTTTCTTTATACCTCGTTTTTATATTATAAAATATTGATTTATTTTTTCTTCAAAACAGTTGAATGGGGTTATATCCCCGTTAAAATCTTTTATAAGATTTTTAAATTGGTAGAGGAATTCATCAGCAAGTAAATACATGTATCTTTGAATTAATGAGTTCATATTTTCTACCAAAAAAGCAAATATCACATTGCTCTTCGATATAACATAGAATTGTTGATTACCAAAGTTAATTTCTTTTAATTTAGCTCCTGTTTCTTCTCCAATAATAGTGTTTGAAAATGATAATAAGGCGGAAATGAAGCCCCCTATGTGAACTTCATGATCTGCAATTTCAGATCTACCCTTATTAATTTTAGATATGTATGGACTTCCTGCTGAACCTATAACAAAAATCGCTATGATCCCATCTGTTCTGGGAATTTCCACAGCTGTATCAAATTCATCTATTATTCTTGATACTGGTTCATTTAACTGAAATTTCCTATTTATATTTCTGGATAAAAAATATAATTTAGAAAAATTTACTGAACTATCTTTCTCTTCCATATAAATTATAACTAATATATCATGATTGTGATTTTCAAAATAGTGAATAAAAATTGTGAACTTTTCTAAGGGAATTATTGAATTTCCCTTCTTTTTATGAATAATTTCTTTTTTATATAATTCAATAACATTTTGAATAAGTGGTACTCCTATTCCTTTCTGGAAGAGTACATCAAATTTAGCTGCTATATTTATTTGTGAAATTTTAACTAAACCAATTCCTAGTATTTCCATTGCTAGCGGGTTTTCCTTAGAATTTTGATAATTTTCCATGATTATCATTAACTTCATTCCTAAACTTGTCTATATTGCTAACTTTTCTCACTTCTATTTCCTACCAACACAAAATAATAAAAAAGATGAGTGGAATTCAAACCACCCTGACATTTTTCTGTATTTTTTTTAAAAATTTCATTTTTATATTCCTTTTGAATGATTATTTGTGGTAAATTTTCTATTTTTTTGTGTCTTTATACTTGGTATAGTAGAAGAATTATAATAGAATCTGTATTTAAATCTTTTTGTTGTAAGACTATTTCGTGCTTTTGATCGTTTTAAATTTTTGAGCACATTATTTATATATAAATTACTAATTACTACCATTCGTATGTGATTGTTAAGACAAAAATTTAAATTACTAAAAAAGATTACATAATAAAGTTAATTTTGAACACAAAAGAGATTTTTAATCATTAGGATTTTCAAACTTAAAATCCCTAAATCTGTTATATCTTTAATAAATAAGGAAAGGACCTAATAATGACATTACCAAATGGAATAAGAACTAATTCTGACAGATTTTTTGAAGAAATCCTTACAAGATGCCCCATTTGTAAAGAAAGTCGAAAATTGAGGTTACCGGGTAAAATTATAAACCAAAGTAAACAATTAACTACTGTATCAATACCTTCAGGATTGAATTGTGAACATAGTTTTCAGGCTTTTGTTGATAAAAATTTTGTCGTCAGAGGTTATCAAACAGTAGATTTCGAATTTTCAAAAATGGAACTTTATGAGAGCAGCGTAAATGTATTAGAAAAAAAGGAAGATACTGATATCGAAGAAAATGATTTCACATCTATGGCGATATTTCAAAACATCATTCAACTATTAAGAGATTGTGTTGATGATAAAGAGATAATCGGTAGTGGCATATTCAATGAAGAAGGGAAAGTCTTGTATTCTTCATTACCTCAAAACACTTTATTTAACACGATGAAAGAATTTGAGGTTAGAAGTGAAAGGAACTTAGTGAGTGTGAAGAAAATGTATTTGGAATTGGAAAACAGTGAGAAATTCATTTCTAAATTTATGGAGATAAATGGCATAAAATTCAATTTGGTTTTGATGTTTTCATTTCGGGTAAAATTCGGGATGGGAAATTTACATCTTAGAGATTTAATACGAAAGGTAGAAAAATTAAACTAATCTTTACATAAATATTCCTCTTTTTATTCATCATTTTTCCCCCAAATGAATGTAGAGTTCCTTTAATGTGATAAATTCATAGAAATATGTAAAAAATTGAAATATTTCTTTTTCAATAAAATACCTCAAAAATATGTTTTGATTGAGAATTTTCCCACAAATATAATTTCAACTTAAATTGTAAGATCTTTTTGTATACAAACACAATATTAGCAAAATAAAAACGAAAACATTTAATAAATAAAATATAATTATTATTCAAAAATGGATTTAAGTAAAAAAATAAGTTGTGAATTGTATGTCAACTATGGATGATAAGATTAATAGAAAAATTCATCTTGTAAAAAATATCTTAAAAAATGTTTATGAGATTCTAGAATTATTTAAACCGTTAATAGAATTAATGTTAGATATGGAAGAAGCAGAAAAATATAAGAAAAATGGAGTTTTTCAAAAAGCAGCTTCTCTATTTGGTGAAATTTCTGTATTTTGTAAAGAAATAGAAAACGATTCACCTTCGCTTAACTTATTTCTGGACAATCTGGGAAACTAGAAGGTTAGATTAAAGATAATTATCACTATTCTAAATCTGTTTTTTGCAATATTAATTCCATTACATAAGAATTAGTTCAAGAATTTTCGGTTTTTTCTATTCAAAGCATTAATATTTAAAATGCGCCCGCCGGGAATTGAACCCGGGACGCTGGCTTGGGAAGCTAGCATATTACCACTATACTACGAGCGCTAAAATTATACTATAAGCATATTTTATTATAATTAGAATTATTAATTAAATCTTTTTGATATGACAGAAATAAATAACTATTCAGAACATTGTGGTATTTCAAAGTATTTCCAAATAACTATTTGATTTAAAACCTTAATCCCTCTCCCACCTCTTTCCCATTGAAAAAATTCTTAAAAAAATGTCAATTAGACTTAGAAAAAAAGTAAGTACGTTTCAAATCATAGAACAAATATCATTCTCATCAAGATTAAAACGAATAAAACTATTAAAAATGTAGGAGTGTAATAAGAAAACAATCATTCTAAAGTTCTTTAGAAACCATATAAAACAGCTTCTAAATTACCTCATCCACACCAATCAAAGATCCTAGGAAAATAGTTAATTAAATCTAAAAGAAAATCTCTATTTTAGGAAAAAAAAGTGATTTTATGCCACGAAAAGATGAAATTAAATCAATGAAAATGGATGAACGAAAGGAAGCTGAAGAAAAGTTAAAAGAATCGGAAGAAAAGTATCGAACCTTAATTAATAATCTTACAGACATCATACTAGAAGTTGATTTAAAAGCCATTGTAACTTATGTTAGCCCTCAGTGTTATGATATCATGGGTTATCATCCTGCTGAACTAGTTGGCAAAAGCTCACTTGATTATATTTATCATGAAGATGTTTTAAAAATAGCAGAAGCAATAAAGAACGCATATAAAACTAAGAAAATGATTTCGGTTCCATTATATAGGTTATTACATAAAAATGGAAATGTAATTTTCGCATCAGCCAATGGTAAACATTTTAAAACTAATGGGAACGATAGGTTTATTGTAGCAATAAGAGATATTACAGCCCAGATAAAAATCGAGAAAGAATTAAAACATTCCGAAGAAATGCATAGTTTAATTGCGGAAAATGCTAATGATTTAATTCTAATTTTTAACGATAAATTTCAGTTTGAATATGCCAATAGAAAACCTCTCTTGAATTTACTAGGCTATACTGTTGAAGAAGTAATTGGAAAAAATGGAATAGAATTTGTACACCCGGATGATCGTGAAAAAGTTATAAAACCATATAAAGATGGTTTTGAACAGGATGAAGGCTCTGTTGAAGCAAGAATTAAACACAAACTAGGTCATTATATTCTTATAGAATCTAATGGTAAAATGTTTATTGATAAAGAGGGTAAACAAAAAGTCCTTACAATTTCAAGAGATATTACAGAACGCAAAAATGCAGAAAGACTAATTATTGATGAGAATAAGAAACTACTAGAAATAAATCAAATTAAAAGTGAATTACTAACAACAACTTCACATGAGTTAAAAACACCCTTAAATTCTGTAGCTGCTGCTTCTCAATTTCTTCTAAATAATTTAAAGGGACAAATTGGAGAAGATGCTTTAAAATTTGTTGAGATGATTCATAGAGGAGGACAAAAATTAAAGATATTAATCGAAAATCTGCTTGATGCATCAAACATTGAAGCTAATAAATTAAACTTACATCTACAAAATGAAAATATTGTTAATATTATAGGTGAATGTATTGGCGATTTACAATATTGGGCTGATAAACGCGATATTAGTATTGATTATGAACACCCTAAAGAATTGAATGTATTAATTGATCGAATTAAGATTGAACAAGTAATTACTAATCTACTTTCAAACGCTATTAAATACACTCCTCCTAAAGGCAAGATCCATATCATTCTAGATGAAAACGATCCTTGGGTAAAGATTTCTATAGAGGATAATGGTATTGGGTTAACTAAAAAAGAAATGAAGAGTTTATTTCAAAAGTTTGGCCAAATCGAACGTTATGGTAAGGGTGTTGATGTTGAAAGTGAGGGATCGGGTCTTGGATTATATATTTCAAAAGAAATTGTGGAACTCCATGATGGAAAGATTTTGGTTGAATCAGGTGGACGAAATAAAGGTTCGACTTTTATAGTGAAATTACCTAAACCTTAATTTCTTCGATTCTAAAATCCTAATTTTTTCTGATTGATTTAAAATTGTAATCTCTGAAGTATAAAATGGTTTTTATATTATAGCAATTAAATTTATAATTATTATTCCAATAAATTATTACAAAGCCTCCTGTATCAATTTCAAATAGACAATTATGGAGAAATTTGATTTAATTGCCAAAAAAATTAATCGTGTCATTCCAGGAGCGTTCTATGGATTATTATCCATAACATTTGGTTTTTTAGGAGATTTAATCTCATATTTAATGTATCCCGGATATAATTTTACTAGAAAAGCAGTAAGCTCATTGTGTAAGGGACCTGGAGGCTTGTTTTTTCAAATTGGTAATGTTTTTTCTGGAACATTTGCTCTCTTATTTATAATCTATTTAGGGGGTACCTTTAATAAGGAAGAAATCAGTGAAAAAATGAGAAAAAGTACTGTAATTTTAGCGTCTATTTCATGTATAAGTTTTATCATTTTAGGAGCATTTTGTGGATCCAATCCTATTATTGCCCTAATACATGGTGTCTTTGCTATGATAAGTTGGCAAACAGGATTATTTTATATCACATTTTTCAATATTCTACTCCTTAAAGATTCCAAATATCAAAAAATCCTCGCATATTTCGGTTTTTTGGTCTCATTTACTCTAATTTTATTAATGATTCTATTTTATTTACACCTTTTACCAACTTTGAGGTATCTAATGATAATCCTACCCTCACTTGAATGGATAAATACAATTTTAGTGATCCTCTGGTATTTAATCGTTTCTCTTTATATGATATATAATAAAATCTAAATCTAAAAAGATGATATTCTTTTTGAGTTTGATTTTTAATTAAATATGGAAATTTTTATTAAGAATAAAAGGTTGACAGAATATTATGAAAAGTATAAATGAATTCTTCGACAATCTATTCAAGGTTATACCAAGTTATGTCTTTGGGTTGATAACATTTATAGTTGGCTTTTTTGGTTTTATTATAGCCCTTTTGTTATCTCCAGATTATGTGATGTGGAAGAAATCAATAAGTGTGTTAGGACACCATCCTGGAGGAATATTTTCAAGAAGTGGATTAATAATTTCGAATACAATTGCAATACCTTTTATTGTCTATGTTGGGAGATCTTTAAAAGACGAAATTGTGAATGAAAACGTGAGAAAAATTGCAATAGGTGCTGGAATTATAACTTCAGTAATCGCTGTATTAACTGGAGCTGTATCGGGAGGAAAATTTAGTGATTTGCATGGTTTATTCGCTCTTTTAAGTTGGATTGGGGGACTTGTAGATTGTATACTTTTTGGTTTTTTAATGTTAAAAAGTTCAAAATATACTAAATCAGTATCTAATTTTAGTTTTGTGATAGCTGGTATATTTGGCTCTTTCCTTATACCATTTTTCATCACCAATTTTTGTCAGGCTTTTCCAGAAATTTGTGGCTCATTTGGGAGAAGTGTATATACTATCATGCCTTTATATGAATGGGTTGTCATGTTTTCAATCCTCATTTGGTTTTTATTTATTTCGATTTATATATTACGTAAAAAGATATAATTTACATTAATATTAATAAAATTAGTGATTAACTCGATGGAAAATCTAAAATATGAAAAAAATATAAGTATTGACGAGAAAGATGCACTCATAATTGTTGATATGCAAAACGATTTTATCCCTGGCGGATCATTAGCAGTCGAAGAAGGAGATCTTATTACAAAAGATATAAACAAAGTTGGCAAAAAATTTAAAAAAAATAAAGGGTTAGTTGTCTTTACTCAAGACTGGCATCCACAGAATCATAAATCTTTCGCAAGTAATCATCAAGGTAAGAATCCTGGCGATGAATTCACATCTGAAGATGGTGCTATTGGCCCTGTATTATGGCCAGATCATTGTGTTCAAAATACTAAAGGTGCTGAATTCCATAAAGATTTAAAAATAAGTTTGGGAAATAAAATAATTAGAAAAGGAATGAATCCAAATGTAGATAGTTATTCTGGTTTTCAAGATAACGATAGAAGATCAGAAACAGGTCTAAGAGAGTATTTGAATTCAGAAAACATTAATCGGATTTTCATATGTGGATTAGCATTAGATTATTGTTGTTATTTTACAGCAATGGATGGATTGGATTTTGGTTTTGACGTTTATTTATTAGTTAAATTGACGAGAGGTGTTGATTTGCCGGAAGGGAGCATAAAAAGAGCCTTAGAAAACATGATAAAGAGGGGTATTAAATTTGTATCCAAAGAGAGTCTCATATAAATAATAAAGATTATTTTTGATCTTACTTTTAGTTCTATTAATGGTACTAAAATTTCCTTATAAATCAATTTTACTCGTATGTAGTGTTAATACTGCTAGAAGTAGGATAGCTGAGGGTTATTTAAAAGATTTCTTCTCAAAAAATAATCTTGATATCGAAGTTTATTCAGGAGGAATTTCTTCTCATGCTAGAGACGGAATGCTTATCTCGATGGATGCAAAATTAGTTATGGAAGAAATTGGAATTAAACTTTCAGATATTTCAGTATCTATTGACTTGAAAAAGCGTCCAGAGTTAATAAAGAAAGCAGATCTTATTCTAACGTTAACAGAAAAACACAAAAAAGAAATTCATGAATTTATTGGTATTGATCATAAGGAAATCTATACAATTAAAGAATTCGGTGGAAAATCTGGAGATATTGAAGATCCAAGTATGAAAGAAGAGATCTTTAAGAAGGTTAGAGATGAAATTATTGAGTGCTTAATGGATGGATTAAAAAAATATTCGTTTTAGAAAATGATTGAATATATCATCATTGCTTTAATCCAAGGAATATTCGAATGGCTTCCTATTTCGTCATCAGGTCAAGTTATGATTGTATCCACTAATTTTTTTGGGATTTCTGATAAGAATGCTTTCAGTCTTGCGATATGGTTACATTTTGGTACAGCTATAGCAGTTCTAATAAAATTTAGAGGAGATTATGTTAGAATAATTAAAACAATAATTCAGAAGGAGTCTGATGTAGAGGAGAGTGATATTAAGAACAGGAATTGGATAATTTATGCAACGATTGGAACTGCTATTACCGCTCTACCTCTTTATTTTATTTTCAAACTTATATTTTTAGATGCTTTTAAAGCCATTCAAGGAGACTTAATTACTCTTTTTATCTCAGGATTATTATTATTAACTGGCATAATATTAATTAAGACTAGGAAGATTTATGGCAACAAACAAATAACAAATGTCTCTCGAGATAAAGTAAGAAAAGAGAGTTTTATATCAGGGCTTGTTCAAGGTTTTTCAATATTACCAGGAATTTCTCGTTCAGGAGTTACTGTTTCAACGATACTGATAGAAAAACATGAACAAAATGATGCTCTTAGGTTAAGTTTCTTAATGTCTGTTCCAGTTGTTATCGCTTCTATTATTGTAGACATTTTATTTGGCGAAGGCTCAATATTTGGTTCTTTAGCTTTAATTACTATTATTATAGCGACTTCAATTAGTTTTATTATAGGATATCTGACAATAGAATTATTACTTAGAATAGCCAAAAAAATTAATTTTGGATATTTTTGTGTTGCATATGGGTTGGTTGCTTACATTATTATCATTCCTTTTATAATATTCTCTTAGAGAGCTAGAATATAGTCTTTTATAAATTTGCTTAACGTATTTTCGATATTAGGAACCCCTTTAAAACTCGGAAAATCATTCAAATCAATAAGGTATAATTTATCTTGATCAACAGGCTTAACTAAGTCAAAACCAAAAATTTTAAGCTTTAATTCCCTTGATAATATTTTCGAGAGATTTCTTATATGTTCTGTAATTTTAAATTCTTCACGTTCAATCAAATCTACGTCAATACTATTTGGTTTTTCTCTTAAGTAGATATAAATAGGATTTTCTCTTTTAATGCCAAACACCTCATCACCAATTACATATACTTTTCGCTCAAAACCGTCACATTCGATGAATTCTTGGATGTACACATCATAATATAGGAATTGGTTATACATTTCACAAAACTTATCTATTTCCTTTACTTTTTGAACTAAGAAATTAAAACGGTTATATTTGTCATGTTGATAATGACTTTTAATAACTATTGGTAATTTAGGTGATGCCCATTTCTTAAATTTATTTATATCCTTTAAAGAATTGCTCCAAGATTTAGGTAATAAGAATTTATCTAGTTCTTCAGAATACATTTCCAATACTTTCCTTAAGGCGTAATCAAGAGCAATTTTATTTTTACACATTAAAATTGTGTCAATGTCATGAAGAGTTGGGATATTATAAAGCTTAGCGAAATGCAGTAAGTCAATGGAGCATTCATTCCTTACTTTTACTATGATTAAGTCTGCTTCTTTGAATGAAGTTGGCATTTCAGAAAGACAAAAGAATTCTTTTTGTGGATCATGAAGTATTATTTCAAAATCTTCTATTTGTTTTAAATTATAAATTAAGTACGAAATAACTTCGTGATCTTGTCTTGCAGAAAAAACTATTTTTTTAACCATATATTCAATAAAAAATTACCTATTTGTTTTAAACATTAATATTTACAAAAAAGAGAAATTCTAAACTTAAATAGTATAAAATTGAAATAATATCAAATATAGCATTTCAAAATAAATTGTAGTGAATTTGATTAAGTTTTACTTCTAATGTTTATTATGTATCTTAGAGATCTCTAATACCTGATACAGTAGAATTAGAAAGAAGAGGTCTTGCAAATGGCATCGTAAATTCAATTTTAAACGTTGGTTAATTGCTTGCTATTGCAGCCTTCTTAGTTGCTGATCTCATTTTTGGACAAGAAAGTGGAGGTGAAACAGTTATCGGAAAAGAAGGTCATATATTTATTCATACAATAGGAGGAACAGCTTTTTTAATCACAGGATTATTAGGTTTTTTTTCATTAAAGAAAAAAAAGCTTTAGAGTTACCACCGAAGAAGAAATTTATAGTTGAAATAAAAGAAATTGTCAATTTAGAACAATTAAAAACTCATAAAGATTTCTTTAAAATTGTTTTAGCTCTTACGATTTATAAGACAGGTTCTGGAATTATTATGCCTTTTCTTTTTATTTACATATTTGCTTTAGGTTTATCCACGGTAGAATTGCTTATTGGAATAGTCATTTCATTTCCAGTCCTAATAATTGTTATTAATTTATTAGGAAGACTTTCTGACAAACATGGGCGCAAAAAGTTCATACCTATTTCAATTATGATAACTTCAACAATGTTATTTCTAATACCTTTCATAAAAGTAAACGATCAGATAAATTTAATTTTATTCTACGTAATATTACCCTTTTTACTCATCATAATTTTAGGCCTTGATACTCCTATGAATACTTGGTCTCAGGACTTAATTCCTGAGGATTCACGGGGTAAATTTTTTGGTCTGTTGAATATAATATATACATTACCACAGATTATTGGGGCTTTTATAGGGGGTTTTGTAGCAACATATTTTATAATCGCGGGATTCATACCAGAGTCTTTCATATTTATCTTTGCACCCATTTTTTTCATGGGTTCCATTCCTATTTTTCTTAGAGTAAAAGAGACATCAAAAAAGGAATAACTAGTTTGCAAATTTTCTGCTGATTAGAAAAAATATAATTGGATTGCAAAAATTAAAACTAAGGTAATTACAAATATCTAATTACTAAGGCCAGCATAAAGTTGACATTAAATAAGAGGAATATGTTCAAGATATTGCTTTTTATTTTCATCTAAATCACTTAAATGTAAGTTTTAAGAAGAATTCTTACGAAAATCCAACATATTATATTAAAATGATTTAAATATAATAATTTTATATAATCAATAATATGGAGGATAAAATAATCAATGTTGCCATAGTAGGATTGGGTGATGTTTCGTCGGCTCTTGTGCAAGGAATTCAAAACTACAAAAATAACTCCGCAAAAATTATCGGGATATTACCAGAAATTACCCAGTATAGCATCAATGATATTAATTTTGTCCTTGGGATAGACGTGAATGCTAATAAGGTTGGAAAAGATTTAAGTGAAGCGATTTTTATTAGCCCTAACTGTAATATGAAACTTTTTGAACCAGAATTCATGAATGCTCCTGTGATTAAAGGCCCTGTAATGGATGGATTAGATAGCAACATTAAAAATATAATACCAATTGATGAAAATCAGAAACCCGCAGATATTGCTAAAGAAATACAGAATAAAAATGTTGATGTTACCATTATTTTGCTTCCTACAGGAGCACATAAGGCAGTTAAATTTTATGCTATGAGTGCACTTGAAGCAGGATCATGTGTGGTAAATGGAATGCCTTCTCTCGTTGCTAAAGATCCTGATATTGTAAAAAAAGCAGAAGAATTAAATTTATCTTTAATTGGAGATGATGTAAAATCTCAGATTGGAGCAACAATAATCCATAGGTCCTTAGCTAATCTATTTCCAATGAGAGGGGCAATATTAGATAGAACAATCCAATTAGACTGGGGGGGATGTAGTGATTTCTGTAATTTGCTTTCTCCTATGCCCAATGGGGAACTAAGATACGAACAAGGAAAAAGACAATCAAAAACAGAGGCAGTAATAGCAAACCTCCAAAATAAAGATGATGTGGAATGTAAAATCTCTGCTGTTGATTACATTCCATTTTTAAAAAATCAAAAAGAAGCATATATGAGACTTGAGGGCAGAATCTTTGGCGGTGCTCCTGTACGGATAGATGTAACGATGTTTGTAGAAGATGGTAACAATTCAGCAGGAATAATAGCTGACTGTATCAGGATTAGCAAAATTGCTAAAGACAGAAAAATCGGGGGGATACTTCATTCAGCTTGCTCTTTTTTTACGAAACATCCTCCAGAACAACTAGATGATTATATTGCGAAAAAAAGACTTATTGAATTTATCGAAAATAAAAGGAATCAGTAATCTAAAGAAAGAAAATAATTTCTTTGATTCTAAACCTTAACTGGAGCTTTAAGATATTGCTGTCTAAGATTAACCATGTTATATATATAATCTGAAATTAGACTCACTGCTTCAGGGATACTTCTAAAACTTGGAAAATCATTTACATCCACTATATAGGGTATTCCTTCTTCAGTTAAAATGTAATCTATACCAAAAATTGCCATACCTAATTTTCTACCTAATCTTAATAACCTTCGTTTCAGTTGTTTTTCTATTGGTACTCTGATATGTATAAGCTCTAGAGGAGATAAGTCTGATATATCATGTAAACGATTATAAGAAGTTATAGAAACAGCCCATCGATCAATTACATATATTTTGTATATTATATCAAATTCACCTAGGTATTCTTGAAAAAATAAGTTATTACTTTTGAATTCTGCTGTTATCTTCTTAAATTGGTCCAAGTTTCTAGCAACTCCAAGGATTCTATCATTTTTAGGAAGAGAAGGTATATTATGGGTATCTAATTTAATAATAATGTCTTTTCCTTGATCGCATGCTTTATATGCTTCATTAAAAGTATGATAAATTTGCGGAATATTCAACTTTTTACATTTTTGATTGATATAATCAAAAGTTTCAATTCTGCTTTCACAAGTTTTAACTGAATTTTGGCTATTTAATAAAGGAATATCGGGAGCAAATTTGTTTATGGCTTCATAAATTACTTGATTTGATGCTTCAGACAATAATTTTAAAATAATTAATGAAATAGGATATTTCTTTAACTTTTTCTTAAAATATTTAACATTAAAATTATCAGAACCCGGCTTAATAAGGTTTACTATAGAAATATTATAGTTTTTATTACAAAATTTCTTGATCTCTTGTAGAATTTCAAGATCACGATTACAAATTGCGCCAATATAACTTCTATTGAGCTTATTTGACATAATAAAAACCCTATTATTTTGATATTTTATGAATAAATTATGGTATTTAAATATATTGATTGAAAACTGGAGTTTTAATATCATAATTCTACTTTATATATTTGAATTTCATATTACAGTGAATTTTTTTCAAGTTTGTATTGAATAATCAATAATATCAATCGAATTTATATTGTTTTTTTATTTTATAACTTATTAAAGTATAGATTATTTCTTAAGTAAAGCTTCAAAGGTTAACTTCTTGAAAAAAATAGGAATAATTATTGATAAATATCATTTAAAATATAAAGTATCTGAATTTTTGAAATATTTAAAAAGTAAAGCGAAAATAAAATTATACACTGAAGAAACATTTCTTTTAGAAGGTTCTAAAATAGATTTTGATGAAAGTTTATTTTTTGTTAAAGGAAAAGGAGATCTGATATTAGCCTATCTAAAATTAATAGAAACCGTAACTGATATCCCAGTTGTAAATTCTTATAGGGGAAACTGGTTAGCAATTAATAGGTTTCTAAATAGTGTGGTTTTAAGAAGGATAGGTATTCCAATACCAGACTTCTCATTGAATCCTAAAGGAAGTATCCCACCATTCAGGGATTATATTATAAAAAATATCATTGACCAGAAAAATTATAAATTTAAACCTATAGTTCATAAAGAGAATGGACGATTGAAAGTAGCTGATGAGAGAGCCTTGAATGAAGTTGATAAAGTTGATCCAAGATATAATTATCTTTATTATCAGAAATTTATTAAAAGCAAATGGGAATATAAGGTTTATGGAATCGGTGAAAAAATATACTTCTATAAACAGATACCTATTTTAGTTAATCCCAATAAAACGGAATCAAGAAGGGAGATTGATAGGGATCCTGAATTAGAAGAATATTGTTATAAAGCGATGGAAGAAATGGATTTAAAATTAGCATCACTAGATTTTTTAAAATCACAAGACCAATTCTTTTTGACAGATATTAATTGTACTCCCAATTTCAATTACATTAAAGAAGGCCATAAGATTGTAGCCGATTTTCTATTAAAACAAGCAAAAATATAATAATTTTAGTAAATATGAAGATAGGAATTTTATCAAAAAGAAAAACAATGTTCACAGGCAAACTAAGAAACTACTTAGAGAGTAGAGGATTTGCAGTTACAATTTATACATTGGAAAACCTTATCATAAATGAAAATCTTTTAAATAATGATTTCTACATTTTAAAGTCTAAAAACCTTTTTTTTCTTTATGCAGGTTATTATTTAGAAGCAAATAATATTCAAGTTATACCAAAACCCGAAGTCTCTTTTATACAAAAAAATCGAATCCATTCAAATTTTTTAATGAAGAAAATAGGCATATTGACTCCAGAAATCTATTTAGGCACAGTAGATACATTTAGAAATGAATTAAGCGAATATCCTTATATTTTAAAACCAATCATGGGATCAGGGAGTAAGGGTGTTAAGATAATTAGATCTATTGAGGATTTAGAGATAGATAATGATAAAATATTATACCTAGAGAAATATATTAAAGGTGTTCATTATAATATTTATTTTATAGGTGATAAAATTTGTACTTTGATAAAACCTCCATTATCCGATGAACATGTTGATATGAAAAAAATTGACACTCCTAATGATATTCAAGAAATAATTAACAAATGGAAAGCTCATTTCAATGGGGATGTTCTATTTGGGCATTTAGATATTGTCAGAGAAGACCTTACTAACAAATTATATGTAGTAGATCCAGGTTCATTTCCTGAATTCACAAACTGGAAGTGTGATGGTTCCCCGGTTGAAAAAGTCTGCAATATAATATTAGATCAAATTGAGGTAATCAGAAAGTATAATAATTAATAATTAGTTAAAATTAAAGATGAATTCTCAAAAAGAGATTAAAAAATCTAAGATTTATGGGGAAAAACAGAAGGTTAGATTGTATAAGATAAAACATTTTATTTTCGATTTTGGTGGAGTATTAATTGAAAAAACCTTTGTATTAAAAAATTTACTTGACATGGTTGAGGCTGATTTAAATGTTACCATTCCTCGATTAGAAAATTCCTATATTAGAAAAATTAAGCGTAGTTTAAGTTCTGGGAGAAGTTCTTCAAAAGAATTTTTAGACAAAATATTAGATAAATTTTATTATCCATTTCAGAAAACTAATGGAGCTTTACCTCCAAAAAGAGTAAATACGGAGTATTATGTGGAATTGTGGTTTGATCTGTACTCACAAGTCACACATGTCTCCTCGGATATGGCAGAAATAATTGAAAGATTACATCAAGCAGGATATACAGTCAGTTTGATGTCCAATACTCACGATATTCATGCTAAATCTAACATGTTGAAAGGCTTTTATGATATTTTTGATAATGTTTTTCTTTCGAATGAAATCGGATTAATTAAACCTGATCTGGAGAAATATAAATATGTAATGAAGAAACTAGATACTTCACCAAAAAAATGTGTATTTATAGATGATAAAATCAAAAATTTAGTTCCTGCTAGAGAATTGGGTATCATTGTAATTAGGTTTGAGTCATTTGAAAAATTTAAAGAAACTTTAAGTGAATTAGGAATAGGAGATATAAGCAAAGACCTCAGACATGAAATAAGGCGGAAATATAAAAAATATAAAAAGATAAAAAAGGAGTATAAAAAGGCGAAAAAGGAGTATAAAAAGGCTAAGAAAGAGTATTTAAAAAAGAAAGGAAAATCTCTTAAAAGAAGGATAGAATTTCAACGAAAAAGAGCTCAGTATCAGAAAATAAAATCTAAATATAAGAGGGAACGGGAAATGAAAAAAGAAGAACTAATAACCAAAATAAAGGTTAAATGAACATCTTTAAAAAATTTAATTTTGATCTTCTTTATCTTCTTGTTCTTTATTAAATTCCTCAACTTTTTGCATCACCGATTCCGATGGTGTTGTCGGCAGTGGTATCTTTTCATAAACTTCAATAAATTTAACATCGTCAATTTCATCAGCCATATGGGTTTGTAGATCCATGGCTAGTCCGAATTTAACATATGTGAGATTTTGAAATAAAAACATCTTCGGAATAGTAATTTCAAGAGTTTTATTCTTAGGAATATAATTAACTTGAAAATCAGAAATGCTCTCAGTTGGAATTCCCTTGTTAATCATAAAATATTCTACTTTTTCATTGAAGTCTTCGATTTTATCAATAATTTCTAAATTGTAATCTACACTTTGTCCTGCTAAGGGATGATTATAATCAACAATAACTCTTCCTTGCACAACATTTGTTACAGTGCCTCTTTGCACCTGACCTTGAGATTGTTTAACAAATTCTTGCCCGATTTCAGGATTTTTGCCTTCATTTAACCTTCTAAATTTTGCTATGCCTATTCTTTCGATTTTTTGAGGATCTCTTTTTCCATATGCTTTAGTAGGAGGAATTCTAACAGACTTTTTCTCAAAAAAATTCATCTCTTTAATAGTTTCAGTTAATCCTTCGTTTAAAAACCCAGATTTACCCACAATAACAAATTCGGGAGTATACATTCCTTGTTTAGCTTTATTTTCATCATAAATTCCCGCCTTTTTCGCATCTTCTTCAGAAGAAACCCTAAAAATAGTGCCTTTTTGAGTGCGTCCGGTTATTTTGACTAAAACAAAATCTCCTTCTTCGACTTTTTTACCTTGTAATTCAGTTTTCTTTTCTTCCAATTTTTTTATTTCCTCTAGTGCTTTTTCTTCCTCTTTTTTTTCTATAGTATCTTCCTTAATTGGTTTCGCTGAATCATCTTTAATAGATTTATTTAGTAGATTTTTAGCATTTTCAACTAACTTTTCAGCAGTTGTCTTCCCAATACCCTTAAGTGTAGTTAAATCGTTGATACTTGCATTAGCAAGTTTTTCAACAGAATCTATTCCCGCTTCTTTTAATGTATCTTCTTTCTTGCCTAAACCTTTTATGTCACTTAAATTAAAACTCATAATCAACCCATAATATTAAAATCAATAAGATTAAGAATAAACAGTTAGACTTTTAAATATTCGATTACTTTTAGATTTTTCTAATTTTAAATCCGATATTATGATACTGGTTTGTATAGAATTCCTAATGAATCAGCATGTCTTTTTACTTCTAATATTTCTTGGGAGGTAGGCCTTCTATTTATTTCAGAGTATTGATAAGCTTTGTACTGAGGACGATATTGAGCCATTATATTCACGACAGCTTGAGGAAGTTCTTGAGCTACGTAGTTCAATATTGGCTTTGAACAACATTCAACATGATCAGGCATTACCAAGTGTCTTATACAAATTTCTCCACTACCTTTATCATGGATTCTTTTAAGGTTCCTTGTTAAAATATCATAGTAATTATCTATACCGGAATATTTTTTCGCACAATTATTATTACCATATTTAAAATCAGGCAACCAAAAATCCATAAGATCTATTATTAGAGAGAGAGATTTTTCAGTTAAAAAAAAGTTAGAATTCCATAACTGACAAATATTAGATTGTTGATAGTTAAGACTTCCAACGATTGTATGAATATTTGGAATTGGATCTCCTCCTACATAATTAATATTTATTGCTCCTCTATCAACTAATTTTTCAGCAATAGTCGCTAATTCGTAAGTATTAACTTTTCGAGACACATCTTCAATATCCTTTTTGCCTTTCCATGCCTGAGAAATATCATAATTTTGACAAAATACACATCCAAAATTACATCCCTGAAAAAAAATTGTTCCACTAGGGATTAATACACTTTCTTCTCCCATGTGAAGAAAGGCAGAAGAAACATAAGAATCTGTTGAAATTAAACAGAATCCCTTTTCTCCATCTATTCGATTTGCTTCACACTGTCTTTCGCAAAAAATACAATTTTTTAAATACTTATTTGCGATAGTTTCCGTTAAGGTTATATAGTTGTCTTTCTGAATCACACGGTTTTCTAAATCTTCAGTGGAATTGTAAAGAAGTTCATTAAATAAAAGTGATTTTTCTTCTAATAAATCTTCCAAACTTTCAATAGAATCATTTAGGTTAAAATTACATTGTACTGTTTTTGCAATCAAATACCTTGATAATTTTGTTCCATCAATTATGCCTTTATATCTTGAAAATCGTTTAAGTATCTCTTTATTTTGCCAAACTTGAACAGAATCGGGTCTCAAGACTCTAAAAACCATAATATAATAAGATTTGATTAATTAACTAAACCTCAAAAGAAAGCCATTCAATAATATTGGTCAAGAACTTTAAGTTATCGCCAGCATCAAGCCCAAAATCACCATCTTCCGTAAGCCAATCGGAGGATCCTATTGTTACACATCTACCTTCATAAAATTCAGAAACAGCACAAACAGGTACAGGACCAAGTGCTCCTACATCATCATCAATGTAATATTTAAATTCTGCTTTTTCAGATGTTATAATTATGTCATCTACATCTTCTTCAGAAATTGTGAAGAATGTACAGTTTGGTAATACTAATTCTGTAATTCCTTCTGTAATAGGATGGTTAAATAATTCAGTTACTAATAAATTTCTTTTTTTCACTAAAAAGTTGGATGGAGCTTCTTGAATGATTCCATTCCAAAACCTTCGAACACCAGTTATCTTATAAAGAACTCTAATAGATCCCTGTTTCATAGGAATATCTCTATCTCCACCATCACCACTTGTTAAAAAAAGACCTCCTCCCTCTCCAATGAATCTTTTAATAGCTTTTAATTCATCTTGCGTAAATTTATCATCCTTTCCATTTTGAGAATGTTGAATATTTCCTATGAAAAGTACATCAAAATCTTCGAGCATATCGAAATCTATAGGTCCTTCATTTTTATCAATATAATCTACTTCATAATCATCTTCAGTCAGAGAAAATTCAGGAAATTCTTCTATCTTTTCTTTGTGGGATAAATCTACTAAAATTTTATAGCTCAATTTAACGTCACCCCTAGCCTCAATTTCATTTCTGCTAACACTAGTTTTAGTCGTTTATTCTTTAATCCTACACGAGGTTTTACTATCTTATGATAAAGTAATTAACTTTTATAAACGTATGTAATAATTATAACTTTGTATATTATATTACTAATTCTTAATTTTCTCTTTTAAATTTTATTAAAAAAGAATATAGAAGATAAAATTTAAATATAAGGAGAGCTACTTAATAAGGTTGCATCATATAAACAACAATTTTATATGGGTATAAACTCACGCTCAGCTGGACCTTCTTTTTTGATAACTGCGATGTCTATTCCATTTCCGGATGCCATATCTCGAATGATGCTGGAGCTAACTGCTTTTTTTATGATCTCCTTACCCTCTTCTATGGTTAGATTTTCTTTATACCTCGCCTCTAAAACACCATAAGAAAAATTTTGACCACTACCCACAGCACAAAATTTTTCAGTTAGTATTGAACCATAAGCCCCTATATTTAAAAGTGTTGGTCCTTCTTCTTCGGTAACTCCACCTAATATAAGTCCAACCTCAAAAGGAAACATTTTATTAGCATATAATATATTTGATAATAATTTTCCTGCAGAATTTATCATTATAGATTTACCATCATGTGCTAGTTGATATATAGTAGTTTCTGCACGTAATACATCTACAAGATATTGAGCATCAGCAACACCACCAGCTGTGGTCATCCAAAGGTGATCTTGAATTTTATATAATTTTTCTGAAGTTTTACTGGCTACAAAATAAGCCATCGAAGCTCTTTTATCCGTTCCTAAAATAATAGCATCTTTGCAAATCAAACCAACTGTAGTAGTCCCAGTTTTTAAAATTTTCGAGCTATCTTTTTCTTCAGAATAAGATGTCCTATTAATTTCAAATCCATACTTCTTAAAAAACTCAGAATTTAATTTTTCTTCATTCCTCATAATTTCATTAAATAACTTATAACTTAATAAATTTCCTCTAATTTAATATAAATATTAGTAGGGAATATCAATCATGAAATTGTGATTTCTCAATATGTACGATGTTCTAATTTCAGGCGCAGGACCTGCTGGTTCTAAATGTGCTGAAATCATTGCTAAAAATGGATACAAAGTTGCATTAATTGAAAGAAATTCTCTGTGGAGAAAGCCTTGCGGAGGAGCCGTAAGCTCAAGAGTCTTAAAATATTACCCTCAATTACGGAATTTAAATTTACTCCCTATTACTGGAATAAGTATGTATTCGGGAGATTATTATAAATTAGAATATTCATGGAAAGATATAAGAGAATCCTCTTTTACAGTTGATAGATTAGAATTTGATAATCTTATAAGAAATATAGCTGTTGATGCTGGAGCCGAATTATTTGATAAGAATTTGTCTTTTGATTTTTTATATAGACAAAATCGTAAAACTGGTATAAGAACTAAACAAGATAATGAAACTAAAGAATTTTTAGGTAGGATTATAGTAATTGCTGATGGCATGGGCTCTAAGCTAGCTCTCAAATCTAAAATGAGAGAAAAATGGAAAATTGATGAAATAGGACTATGTAAATGTGCTATATTGGAAGGAAAAAATTATTTAGACAAGTCTTCAATCTCGATTTTCTTTAGAAAATATAAAGGATACGGCTGGATCTTTCCTTTAGATGAAAAGCGCTTTAATATTGGATGCGGAACTTGGTTGGAGGCAAATCGAATATATAATGTCAACCAAGTATATAAGGATTTTCTAAATGATCAATATCTAAAAAAATTCTTTCCAAATAGAGACTTTAAGGAAATTTGGTGTGGATCTTATCCATTACCTGCTTTAGGTGTGAAAGAGAAAAGTCTTTTCAAAGATAATATCTTGATGATAGGGGATGCTGCAGGATTTGTATCACCTATTAGTGGTGAAGGGATACATGCAAGTATAGTATCTGGTCAAGCTGCTGGAGAAACTGCCGTACATGCTCTGGAAAGTGATAATATTTCAGATCAAACTCTAAAGAAATATAAGTCCCATCCAAATATCAAGAAAATTAGAAGAAATTTTAAGTTGACTGCTTCGATGGTAAATTTCTTCTATGAAGATAAAGGTAAAAATCTTTCTAATATGTTTTCACTAGCCAAAGCAGATAAAGATCTTAATGAAATGGCAATTAACATGTTCTTATTCAACCAACCTCCATCTAAAGAATTCCTCTTAAGAATAAAATCAATGCGTAAAAAACAATAGTTTTAAAATAATTTTAAATAATATTTTTTAAATGGTTGACTTAATTGGTTTACTGTTTACTTTTTACGCCGTATTTACATGGGCATTAGCCTCACTTGTTTACAAGGCTGGATTAGAGAAAACTGAACCTAAAGCTAACTTGTTTTTCAGATTATGTTGCGTTTCTTTTGGTACGTTAATATTTTCCTTGATATTTGGAAACTATCTTTTTTTTAATAGCTTTAATAAAACAGAATTAGTTTTTTATTTAATAAATTCTCTTGTTTCTGGATTGAGTGTCACAGTTGGAGATTTATTATATTATATGTCATTGAAGAAAATAGATGCTTCTCGAGCATATCCTTTAGTTCAACTTTCACTGATTTTTATTTTTCCGTTTAGTGTATTTTTATTTGGTGAAGAATTAAGGATTTCAATCATTATTGGGGGAATTTTATTTCTACTAAGCGTATTTATCCTAAGTTCTAAAGATAAAATCGAACGATATGAATCTAAAGAAATTTTAGACAATAAGAAATCTGAAGATGTTATTATCGGTGTTTTATTGGCTCTTGCTGCCGCATTTTTATGGGCTGGTGCAATTCTTTCATTTAACCAAGCAAGAATTCTTTCTGATGATGTTTTTGTTACTAATTTTTTGAGAGTAACTATGGCTTGTATAATTTTTTCCCCGTTAGGTTTATTTTATCCTGTTTATTATTCAGGCTTTAAAAAAAAAAATCGAAAACATTTAAAATCATTTGTCTTTATCGGAATTGCAGGAATTCTCTCATTGGGATTTGCCGATACATTGTATTATAAGGCAGCAGAAATTAATGGCTTAATATTAACTTCAGCCTTAACTGTTAACACACCAATGGTTCAGCAGATCTTCTCAATTATATTTTTAAAAGAAAAATTTCGAAAAAGATTTTTTATTGCTGTATGCTTAATAATTCTAGGTAATTATTTTGTACTTTTCTTCTAAATGAAGAGAAAGTTGCTATTAAACCTTAATTATTCAATATATTGAAGACTTAGAATATAAATGATAATAAATAAAAAGGAAATAAATCATTTAATAATGTAATAATTAATCTTTTAAATTTTTAAGTGGAAATTTTATGATGAAATTAATACATAAGGATAAAATTCGAGCGGATAATTATATCACGATTCTTATGTTATTTTCTTATGCTACTTTTCTATTGTTTTTTAGATTAGAATCATTGATGTTATTGGTATTTTATCCTCTTGTAGCCTTATTTTTTCATGGTATTATAAAAATTATTAAAGGTTATGATAGAAGAAATATGGGAAATAATAGAAATCTAAATAAAATTCTACATGGAGTTCTTTCAATAATATTTTCATTACTAATGTTAGGCTATTTTATAAGGCATCCTAATGTTACACTTCAAGTAATAATTAATTTAATCGCCTTCCCTTTAATAATAGTGGGATTTGCTTCTATCATCAAAGGATCTCTCATTAAAATTTATTCAATAAGATATTGTATCATTAATATTATAATAGGTATAATAACCATAATAATCTCAATCTTAGCATTTCTCTCTCCTATTATTAATCCACAAAATTTTTTCTTAATTCACACTATTTCGCTTTCGATTACACTCTTTGTCAATATTCTAGGGAGAGCTGCTTTATATTTAAGTGAGTATGGTTTATCACTAACACATATAAGAAATTTTAGACTCTTTTTTTATATAATCTCAGATTATTTTATATTTGTTAACCATGAAGGAAATCTTATTCTAGAAAAAATGTAATTCTAACATGAAACAAAATAAAGATCTTGAATTTCAAGCATGGTTCTTATTTAAAATCATCATATTTCACATTATTCAAATTTATAAATGGAAAATAATAAAAATTATATCTAATCATACTACTTAATTTACTGTATCATAATAAAAAAATCTCAATAAACACAAAACTGATTCAATATGACTGATGTTCATTTTAATAAAAAGAAAGGTTCTCAGTTAACATTATTTACTCCTGGACCTGTTTATGTTCCAGAAAGAGTTCTAAAGGAATTAGCAAAACCAAATGATACTCATAGATCAAAACCTTATTCAGAAATGCATCAAACTGTCACTGAAGGACTTAAAAAATTATTATATACTGAAAAGGAGTGTTTGATATCAACATCAAGTGCTACGGGTGTTATGGAAGCTTGTGTCAGGAATTTAATTAACGATGACGAGAAAGCGTTATTTTTATCAATTGGAGCCTTTGGTGATAGATGGCATGATATTGGTATATCAAATGGTAAAAATGCCATAAAAGAAGGTGTTGAATGGGGGCATGCTATTACTGGTGAATTTGCTAAAGAAGTAATGGATAGAGATAATTATTCCGTAGTATTCATTCAAGCAAATGAAACTTCTACAGGAGTATATAACCCTATTGATAAAGTGGTACCCATTTTAAAAGATTATGGTGCATTGGTGTGTGTAGATGCTACTTCTTCAATGGCAGGTGTTAAAGTTGAAGTTGATAAATTAGGAATCGACGTTTGTTTAGCTTCAGTTCAGAAGTGTTTTGCCTTACCACCTGGACTTGCGGTATGTTCTGTATCAGATGCAGCTTTCGAAAAAGCAGAAAAAGTGAAAAATAGAGGATTTTATTTCGATTTTATTGATTTGAAAAAAAGGAATGCTAAGCATCAAACTCCAACGACCCCACCTATCCCACAAATAAGAGGTTTAGCTACTCAATTAGATTATATATTAAATGAAGAAGGTTTGGAGAAAAGATTTAAAAGACACGAACAACTTGGCAAACGAACACGTGAATGGGTTCATGAAATGAATCTAAAAATGTTTTCTGAGAAGGGATATGAATCGAATACTGTCTCAACTATAAGCAATTCATTAAACCTTGATATTCAAAAGATGATTTCAATGCTTTTGGAAAAAGGTTATCGAATTGTTAATGGATATGGAAATCTTGTAAATAAAACGTTCCGAATTGGCCATATGGGAGAAATATATCTTACCAACCTTGATAAAATGTTAAAAGTCCTTACAGAAATAATAAACGAGATAAAATAATTCTTTAAGGCTTTCATTAAATTATCATATTTTTTTAATAACTCTTTAAATAAAGAAAAGATTAATTTATTATCATAAACTCTTTAAAACTCGATAGATTAGAAAAATTATTCAATTTACATAAATTAAATCCAAGTGATATGCATGAAAGTATTAATTAGCGATGAGCTTCAAGATGAAGGTATCAAAATATTTGAAGATAATGGGTTTGAGGTTATAAAAAAATTTTCTATAACTCATGAAGATCTTAAAAAGGAAATAGGAGAATACGATGGAATTGTAATTCGTTCGAGAACAAAGTTAACTGCTGATGTATTAGAAAATGCCAAGATTTTAAAAGCCATTGGTAGAGCAGGAGTTGGATTAGATAATGTAGATAGGGAAAAAGCAGCTGAAATGAATATAGAAGTTTTAAATACTCCTGAAGCTCCAGCAGTATCAGTGGCAGAATTAGCTTTAGGTTTAATGTTATCCCTAGCAAGGAAAATTTCTCATGCTGATCGTACAACTCATCAGGGAAAATGGAATAAAAGTCAATATTTAGGTTATACATTAAATGGAAAAAAACTCGGGTTAATTGGATTTGGAAATATAGCAAAGCATTTAGCAAAAATCACACTTGTTATGGGAATGAGCGTTGGAGTTTATTCCCGGTTCAGTAAAGGTCAGAAAGCTATAGATGAAGCTAAAGAAATAGGATGCTCAATTTATAATTCAATTGAGGATTTGGTGAAAGATGCCCAAATAATATCATTGCATCTTCCTGCAACACCCCAAACTGAGAATATAGTCAATGGAAACCTTATTAAGCTTATGAGAAAAGATGCAATAATTATTAATACTGCCAGAGGAACTTTGATTGACGATACGGCTTTAGTAAAAGCATTAGAGAACAAAAATATCTCAGGTGCTGCTCTTGATGTTTATCGTGAAGAACCTCTTAAGGATCCAGAATTGATAAAATGTGAAGAAAATTTAATACTTACACCTCATATCGGGAGCCAAAGTATAGAAAATCAAATTGCCGCTGCTACTATGATTGCAGATAAAATGTCAAAATTTCTAAAAGAAATTTAATATTTATTTTTTTAATATTCTTTTAAATCATGTAGAACTAATCCTGAGAGAACTTTTGGGTCAAACCAAGTAGATTTTGGTGGCATTACACCTCCTTTATCGGCAATCGTCTCTAGATCTTTAATATCTACCGGATATAAATTAAACAATAGAGCATTTCCTTTTTCCAATACATATTTTTCCATTTCTTTAGGATCTCTTATGCCCCCTATGAAAGAGATATTTTCATCAGCACGCGGATCACTGATACCTAGGATAGGTTCTAATACTTTTTCTTGAAGAATGGCAACATCTAAAGATTCTCGCTTAGACTTAAATTTTTTTCTTTTAATTGTTAGTTTATACCATTTCCCATTTAAACACATGGCAATCTCATTTTTCTTTTCAGGATTAAAAGCATTTTCTATTAATTCCATATTAAATATCTCTTCTAAATTCTTTAAAAATTCTGCTTCTGAAATTGGGAGTTTTCTAACAACTCGATTATATGGTAATATGCGAATTTGATCATCAGAAGCTATATAGGTTAATAAATATTGCCAAGGGTCGTCAGAGTTTTCATCTGTAGTAGATTCTTTTAATCTTAATTTACGATATTCAGCAGCACTTGCTGCTCTATGGTGTCCATCAGCAATATAGATTTTTTCTTTTTGAAATAAATCTTTTAGTTTGTTAATAAAAGTAGAATTAGTTTCTTGCCAGAGTATATGCTCATAGCCATATTTTTTGAATTTGAACATAGGTTTCTTATTTTTAATTTGTTCAATCATCTGATTTATCTTGAAATTTGCTTTGAAAACTGTCCAAACTAACCCTGCTGCTACTTCGGTTGTAACTATATGATTTGTTCTATCTTTAAGTGGTTTGTCTCGAGTATGCTCATGTTTTACAATATTTCCTTCTTCATAATCTTTAAGAGCAACTCCAATAATTAATCCTTGATGACTAAAATGAGCAGATTCTTGTTGATATACAAATACACTTGGAGTTTTTTCTTGTTCGATTATTTTTTTTTCTTTAAAATCATTGTATGCTTTAGCAGCGTTTTCATAAATTTCATTACCTTCTCCATCAGGTAATATAAGATGTATCAATGAATTAGAATTCCTCTTTAATTTTTGTTCCTCTTCCTTACTAATTATATCATAAGGATTAGTACAAAATTCTTCTGGATTAATAGGAATAAAAGGTTTAAGTGGAGATACAAGCACCATAATATTAAATAAAAGTCATAAGCTTTTATATTCATTTCGATTGTTGGAAATATAGATTTCTATATTGGATGTCCTTCTAATTTTAATAATTGTTTTTTCAGATTAGTTTCCCAAGTTTTATCTATTTTTCCCATATAACCCCCGATTTCTCCGTTTTTTCTTAGAACGCGGTGACAAGGAATAACTAAAGGTAATGGATTATGTTTTAATACATTTCCTATTGCTCTATAAGCCCTTGATTTTATTTTGTCACCAATTTCAAAATACGTAGTAAGTTCACCTTGATTTAAATTTATAACAGTTTTAATGACTTCCTGTGAAAACTTAGTTGGAAATTTTTCCTTTAAACTTAGCTTGATATTTAATCCTTGAATCATATTGTATAAATCAACATTTTTACCAGATAAATAACTAGTAAGTAAATTTCTTAAATCTTGAATTCTATCATGGATCATCGCATCTTCTTCTATTAATGCGAAATCTTCTGTTTTTATATAGGTAACGGCATCCGCAGCATTTTCAAAGAATTTGATTTCCTCTAATTTTATCCTCTTTTCTTTTTCTAAATATTCGTAGGATATCAGAATTATAGCATCTAAATGATTAGATTTAAAATAAATTGAAAAAATTATATTCACCATTTGAGACAAAATATAAGAAAGGTTAAACTTTTTTATTATTTATTTATCTAGATTCGATTTTATTATAAATACTTCTATATTTGAATTTCAAAGATTCTCATCTTTTTCTTTCTTTTTTCAAATTACGTTTTAATTTTTCTGGGCCATATATGATGATTACAATCACCATAACAGTATTTAATAGTGTCGTAAATAAAGTAC
Organism: Candidatus Hodarchaeota archaeon; assembly: GCA_048886685.1. Lineage (GTDB taxonomy): Archaea > Asgardarchaeota > Lokiarchaeia > Sigyniarchaeales > SOKP01 > Loki-b32. The sequence continues at coordinate 103,622 of JBHLKM010000005.1, read as the reverse complement.
TACCTAAAACTGTATTATTTACCGGGAATATGCTATTAACCATATTAGTTGTTGTATGAAAAATCATAGCAATGAAAATGCTTCTTTTAGTATTATTATGTAACCAAGTAAATAAAACTGATATGATAATTACTTGAAAAAAAAAACTAAGGAAAGCTTGATTATATTGAGGAGTTCCAATCATGAAAAACAATGGTAAATGCCAACCACTCCAAAAGAACCCAAGAATTAGACTTGAACTAACGGCATCGAATTGTATTTGAAGACGATCAAGCATATATCCCCTCCATCCAAATTCTTCTTGGAATGGACCAGCTAAGAAAAAAATTACTATAAATTCCATTATAGCATATCTGATTGTGTCCCAAGTTATTAATTGGGATGGTCTATGCCATTTGAAAATTACTAAGAAAAGAAAAGAAATCCCACTTAACAAAGGAATTAAAAAAATGGATATTAACAAATAAATTCTATTATTATAATGCCATCCCCGTTTCCATAAATATATTATACCGTCTAAACCTTCATTAAAATAAGTAAGGGAGAATGCAGCCACAAATGGTCCAAATGAACCAATAAATTTCAATCCTTCAAATAATATAATAGATTTGGATGAAATTATGGAAGTTAATAAGCTAGGCAGCCATAGAATCCATGAGAATAAGAATGTAATTATTAAAAATAAAACTAAGTTTTTATTATCAGGATCTAAAACCTCCGACATACTTTATTGAATATTGAAGAATAAATATATAAATTTTCTACCATATTTGGAGAAGATAAATGATATTTTGAAAATTAAATAATAAATAAATTGTTTCTCTTACTTCTGAAAACAAAAAATTATTAAGAACTAAATTTATTTTTATTTTATCAGAATTTTGGAAATTTAAAATTCAAACATTAGAAGATCCGCTTAATAGTTATAAGTTTCTATTAAAAAAAAAATAAATATATCTGCTACATTAACATTTTATACTATTCTATTTTAAATTAAAATTTGAGGGTTAATTAACAGTGTCAAAAGATCTTAGAGATGTACTAGATGGTATTGAATCTAGCGAAAAACAAACTGCTATTTTGCAATCAAAAGTAGATAAATTAACTGCGCTAGTAGAACGCCAAAAAAGAGTCGTTAGTGAACAAGAGGCCATAATTGAGCAACAAAAAGTCAGACTCTCTAAAATGAGCGATATTCCTGAAGATATATTAGAATTAAAAGAATTAATTGGCGCACAAAGACAGCAACTTAATGAGAAGGAGTTAGAATTAGAATATGCGAAAGGAGAAATCGCTCAATCTCAAAAGGAACTTGAACTAGTGAAAAAACAAATTGTTCCTACGCAAAAGAAATTAGATGAATCATATGAAACTATTGGTAATTTGAGAGCTGAAATCGCAGAAAAAAATTCTGAATTAATTCTAAATAAAGAATCAATGAAAGGTCTAGAAAATAAAATCCAAGAACTTCAAGCATTTACAGACAAGTTTAAAGAAGAACAAGTGAAAATAATCTCGCAAATGGAAGAGAAACACCGGATAGAGACACAAGATCTAAAAGATCAAATTAATAAGCTAGATCAAATATTATTGGATAGCAAACTAATTTCTACAGAAAAAGATTCTGAAGCGAAAGATGCAGTTTCTAGATTTGAACAAATGAGAAATAAACATGAAGAATTAATAAATAAAGTTGGGGAACTAAGTGATAAAAACAGAGAGGCTAATGCTGAAATAGAAAGCTTACAGAAAAAACTCGAGGAAATCCAAGAGTTTCAAAAAGACAATATTGAAAAGATCCACTTTTTTGATAAATTAAAGCCATTAATGGAAAAAGAGATACTTTTCAAGACGTTTCTCATAGCGGAGGAAGTGGGAGCAATCAGTCTAGAAGATCTCCGGGCAGCAATTGGTTCTCCTATAGTATTAGTGAAAAGATATGTTCAAGAACTAGAACAAGCAGGACTCCTTGAGATTAATGATCAAGGTAAAATTGTTGTTAAACAAATAGATGATAGTTAATTTAAGTTATCTTAATTTATTTTACGTTATTTTAAGTTTTAAACCTGTAAATTTCAAATTTTAATTTAAAAAAAGGATAATAAAATAATAAAAGATCTTTATACCTTGGCTAATTGGTCATAAAGTCCAGGTAAAACCTCCCGAAATGAATCATCAGGGATTTTTTCAAGTATTTCGGCGGCTATTGTTTTTAATACATCTCGATATTTTCCTGGTTTTTCATCTCGTCGAAGTATAAGAGCTACTACATAATTCTCAACAGAGATAAAATCCTGCCCTACTCCAGAGAAAAATGACACTACTTTATTATTCTTAAGGGCGATAGAGGCGAAACCCGGCTTGAGCGATTGGTAGCGGTGAGAACTGTAGACTTGGGTGAGCAGATTATTCGTAATCTTCAATGTCTCTGGGTAGAAGCCTTCATTGATAGGCCCTATCTCGTTATCCCACCTAATTACAAGAATACCTACAGGCATGATATTTAACCAAATATTTTAACTATTTTAAGATAATAATATAAATCTATAAGTACAAGTTGATAAATTCTAAATATAATATTATTTTAATAAATTACATTTATTTATTTCTTTTTATTTTTTCTTTAAACCTTATCTAACCATTAATATTGTAAGGTTAAGTAAAATTTAAATTAAAATTATAACTTTGAATTATTGTTACCCACTAAAGAAAATAAGTTGTTTCTTCGCATCGGAGGGGTTACCGAGTTTGGTCAAAGCCATTTTACACCAAAATGGGTCAAGACTATAGGTGCTGGACTTAAGATCCAGTGGCAAAGGCCACTCTTTAAGGTTACCATAAAGAGCCTTAATTCGTGAGTTCGAATATTGCTTGTCTCCTCGAAGGCAGTAGAAATTCTCACCCCCTCCACACTTATTTCCCTTTTTTAAATATATTCTTATTCGAATATGATTAAATTCAAATTTCAATATACATAAGAAATCAGAGTGGAAGGTAAAGTTGCTTTCACACTTTTCAAATTTATTATTCATTTTTAATCACAATTTTTTTTATAGAATTTTAATGTCTACTTTTTATAGTTATGCTGATTTATTTTCATTAGATTAAAAATATAGAGTGTTAATCATGAAAATTATAGAAATTATAGGAATTGATGAGAAACATGCCACCCTTTTAGAAAAAGAAGGATTTGGGAATGTTGAAGATTTATTACCTCTTACAATAAGTCAAATAAAGAAATTGGCAAAAAAAATTGGCGTATCCGCCGAACTTCTTGATACATGGCAAGAGCATGCAGATTTAATGAGAATTGATGGGGTTGATCCAAAGATCGCGAATGCTCTAAATTTAATTGGAATTGATTCTGTAAAAGAATTTGCACATAGAAATCCAAAAAGTATAATAACTAAATTGAGGGATTTGAAAAAAGAAAATCCAAAAATTCTTACAAAGGTTCCAACAGAGAGTGAAGTAAAAAAATGGATAAACAATGCTAAATCTCTTTCAGGAGTCCCAAAAAAAAGAGAAAAGAGGGAAGAAGAAATCATTACACATCCAGAATTAATTGAAATTACACCATTTGAAGGTGATTATGGGAAATATGGTCCTGAATACTGGAATAATAAATGGGAAAAAGCTCCAATTATTTATACTGCTAGAGCCTTAAGGGGTGAATCATATAAAAAGCAAATTGATGCTGATGTGAAATCTTTTATAAAAGATAATGATGCAATTCTTTGGCATGTTATAAGTCAAGTAGGACTAAGACGAGAAACTGCTAACGAAACGGCATGGGTAATTCAGAAGTTTGTGTGTGATTTCCTTAAATATATCGGAGATGACGAATCGGTAGAATGTCCTGAGTTTTGGCAATTTCCTTTTGAGTCAATCCAATCAGAAATTGGAGATTGTGAAGATGGTGCTATTTTAATTGCTGGTTTATTGATCAATGCGGGAATTCCATCATGGAGAGTAAAAGTGGTAGCAGCTCAGGTCATGACTAATCCATTATTTCCCTCATCTGAGGAAGGTGGTCATGCTTATTGTATTTATTTAGCAGATAGACCTGAATCTTCAAGGAAACTCGAATGGATAATATTAGATTGGTGTTATTTACAAGATCCTGAAGTACCTGTCGATAAGAAACCATTAGCAAGGGATGGAGGGCAAGAAGGAGCATATAAAGAAATTTGGTTCACTTTTAATGATGAGCATAGCTGGGCACAATCGAGTTTTGAAGTAAAAGAAGGAAGAATTAGCCAAAATAGAAAAACAAAGCAGGATGAAGTTTTAGCTCCTTTAGAAGATATTTTGAAGCATTTAGCCAGTGATGAGCTCGAAAAAATTTTCAAAAAATTTAACATTGAAATTGAATAAAATGCTTTAAAAAAATTTCACTTATTTTTTTTCTAAGTTCTTATCTATTTGTTATACTGTCGAATAAAGATGCTCCACAATTAGGACAATATGCTACTTCTCGTCCAATTTCAGATCCACATTGATTACACATTGTTTTAAATTCGAGAGTTGGCGGAATGTTATTCATAACATTTTTTAGGATTAATTGCAAGATTTCTCGTATTTCTTCAATTCTTTTCTCCCTTTCTTCTTCAGGAAAAGAATGTATATAAATTGAAGAGAGTTCTACCAAGAAATTTTCAATAAATTTAATTTCATCAAGATAATTTTTATTTACCTTATATTTTAATATCTCCTCGCCAGCTTCAGTTAAGGAATATACTTTTCTCAGTGGGCCTATTGGACTTTTAACTTTTTTGGCACTTAAAAAACCATCTTTCTCTAGTTTTGATAATATTGGATAAATCGTACCAGAATGAGCTTCCCAAGTTCCAGCAAAATGCCTATTCAAATTTTTTATTAAATCATATCCAGAAAGCTGTTTACTATTAAAAATGCTTTCTATAATAGTAAACTCAAGAGGTGTTAATTTATTCTTTTGAAGACTACTTAATAGTTCTCTTTTAATCTTAGATCTTAGTTCATTTATATCATCTTCAAGATCTAAGAATTTTCCTAACCACATTAATTTGATACCTTTTAAATTTTTACTTATTCTGTTTTTTTCTCATTTTATTCATTTCTTTTTCGATTGCTCGCTCCTTCCTTGATTCAAATTTGCCATATTTTTTATTCTTACCACTATAATATAAAAAGTAAATTACTATATGTACAACAACCCCTGTACCCCAAAAAAGTGCTGGCAAAATTACCCAATAAATCCCTGAAAGTGTTATTAAATTAATGATAAACAAAAAAAGCATTACAAAGATATAAGAATCTAAATGATAAATCATTCCACGTTTAGCCATTGGATAAACTCCTCGTGCATATAAAATATAAGATAATGTATGCATATTTACTCCTATTAACCATGAAAAAAAGGGAAATGCAACCCAATAAAGTTTTGGTGTATATATGAAATTAACTATAAAGAGTAATACATTTACAACAATAAAAATAGCTAAATGAATCTTTACAGAGAACCTAAAACTAACTTTCTGTGCTGCTATTTTTCTTAAACTTTCTTCTGAAAATCCTGAATTTTCACTCATAATTATCACGATGAATATATAAGGACGTATATTCAGAAAATGAAACGTAGTTTTTAATTTAATAATATTTAATATTATTTAATAATATTTGTTGTATCTACATAGCTGTGAAATGGCTTGAATTCACCAATTCCTTAATCTTAATACTAATTATATTCTTATCAATAGAATCAATCAAGATGATTATAAGTAGGAAAAACTATAAATACCTATTTTAACGCATTAACTCAAATCCACATATTGTTAACTTCATGTCGTTATTGTCAGAATATCTTGAAAAAATTGAAGAATGGGATCATAGAGCATTCCTAAATATCTATCAAAGTGATTTTAGTAAGAGGGCAAAGAAATTTTCAATAGTGATTAGTTTTCTTGGGTCTCTATACTTTTGGGGATTAATATGGTTAATCTGGTTTATTTATGGTTATATAACAAAAGATTATTACCTTTTGGTCTTATTTACAAGTGGATTTGAACAATCTATTATTATTCATAGTTTGATTAGATATAAGATAATTCGGAGAAATCGACCATATATCAAGTTGAAGAAAGATGGGGTAAAGAAACATGATGATTTTCTAAAAATTCCGTACCTTATGCGAGATTCAGAAAAACAGTCCTTCCCAAGCGGACACGTTGCTTTCTTTCTCCTTTTTGGAATCATTTTTGCCTTTCATTTTCAAAGTTGGATTACTTTAACTATTTTTATCATTTTGGACATAGTTATTGGTATTTCAAGACTTATTTTAGGAGTGCATTTTCCAATTGATGTAATTTTTGGCTTTATTTTTGGTATTTTGTATTCTTTACTGTATCTAGGAGTTACTTACATATATTGGATCAAATTCTATTACTGGATAGGACCAATTTTTTCAGAGATTTTCCACTTTTGGTTATAGAAAATATCAGAAAGATATAAATAATCCAAATATCTAACTCTAATAGACAAAAAGTTAAATCACAGACTAACAAAAAATTTTTTTTGTTTACCCCATTTATTCATTAGTTATCATGCAATCTCCCTTGAAAAAACATAAAAAGCAATCTGTACCCCAAAGTCATAAATTTACTTCAGATTTCGATTCTGTCATTTTCATCGTTATCTGGAATTCACTTGGATTCTTTTTTGTAGATTTCATTATGATATATATGATAAGTCAGGTTTGGGAAGGCCCTGGTTTGGCAATTGGTCTTTTTCCTGCATTTTTAACTTTTGGTGGGTTGATTAGTTCTTTATTTATAGGATATTTAACAGATCGCGTCTCAAAACAGAAGTTAGTTATGATTGGATCATTCGGCCGTGGTTCATCATACTTTGGACTTTATACTTCTATTATTCTGGAATCTCTGCCAGGAATCTATTTAAGTTCATTTCTACTGGGTCTTGGAGCGATGCTTTTTTGGGTTCCCTTAGACACTCTCATCTCCGAAAAATCCTCTAAACACCACCGTTCTTCTGCCTTTGGACGCAGAAGATTTGCGTTAGGCATTGGTCAAGTAATAGGGACAATAGTTGGCTTTTCGATTTTTGGTTTAGCTAGTTATTTTGCTCCTGATAATTTCTTTCTTATCTTTAGTGCTATCCCTATATTTGGGATAGCAAATTTTTATGCAGGAATTAGATTTTTCCTAAATGTTGATGAGGATAAGAAATTTCAATATCCAGATAGATCAAGTAATGAAATTGAGAATTTTGCTGAACCAGAAATCAATGTTAATATTCAATCCGAAGGTTCATCACTTTTTTACATCCTAGGCATAGTTTTATTGTTCTTAGCTCTTATTCTAGGAGCAATTAATGTCGGTATCTATAGACCCTTTATATTACCAATTGTTTTCACCAATTTAAATGAACCCGCACCTCTAATTAGTTGGTTTTATCTTCCAGCAACAGTAGTAGGAACTTTAATTGCCCCTAAATTGGGTACTATTGCTGATAAAATTAATCCTTATCTTACATTGTCGATAACGAGCATTATAGGAGGTATCGTAACGTGGATTATTGTTTTTTTTACGAGAAATATATGGGTTTTTTCTCTTTTGCTCGTAATCGATAATACAATTATGCTTACAGCGGGTTTTGTTTTTATAAACTTCCTTAGCCGTGTTTCAGTGAAACATAGGGGAAAAATCTTCGGTTTAATTACATCTTTTGATTCTATAGGTATGATAATTGGTCCAATTTTAGGAGGTTTGGTTTATCAAATAAGTAAAACTTCACCATTTATCATTTCAATATTAGTTGAATGGGCTTTAATTCCATTTTTCGTCTTTGGGATATGGATTTTAAACCCGCAAGTGGTTGAAACACTTGAAGATAAGAAAAGTTAATAAAAAAGTGTTAATATTTAAATTGAAATCCCTAATACCAATCAACAAACTCATCTACTGGGCGTCGTTCTCTTGATTCCTTTCGTGCTTTTTCTCGTGCATCATCGATCATACCTATTGCTACAAGCCCCATTAATTCAAACTTTTCTACGGGAAATTTAAAAATTTGATTGACCTCTTCTTTTCGATTCAAAATTTCACCTATCCACACCGCACCAAGATCTTCTTGAGCATGAACACCTAAAAGGATATTTTGTATAAAAGCTCCAATTGCTTGTATATCTTTTGTTCTATCATAACCTCTTTCTAAATCCAAGAATATTACAAGATTTACATAAGCGTCCTCAATAATTCCTCCATATTTAGTGAGTTCAGAGAGCATTCTCTTCACAGTAGGATGGATAACGATACAAACTCGCCAGGGCTGACTATTATTTCCAGAAGGAGCCCAACGGCCAGCTTCAATAATTTCAAGTATAGTCTCCTTGCTAATCTTTTTATATATAAAGCTCCTTACGCTTTTTCTTCCTTTTATGAATTCTATAAAATCGTTCTTCATTAGATCCATATTTTAAACATTGTTTTTTAAATAATTTAAATTTATGATTTTTTAGAGTTATATAAGGTTTGTTTACGTCTATAAAGCTCTATTAGATTCATAAGTTATTAACCAATATATTGTGAGAATTTAACTTAAGAACTAGTTCAAACATAATTTTAATTTCTAGTCTAGTAAACTTGTTTTCCATATTCTTTGAATAATATCTACAAAACATGTGAATATATATCACAATATTTCTTCTATTTAAAACCATTTAGAGTCTTTATATAAGTGAAAATAGTGTTATTTGATTTTTAATTTTAAAAAGAGGTTGATTTTAATATATGGGTAAGTTTCGTAACCGTAAGGATGATGAGCTTTTAGGTTCACCTCAAGAAACCATGGGTTTTTCTAAAGAGTATTCCTCACTTCTTTATAACTTTGTGATTCGGAAATATGATTTCTCCAATCTTAACCAAGTGGAAGATATAAAGAAACAATTACTTGGTCGCAAAATATTACTAATCAATGCAAAAGAAATTTTAGAAAATGTAGAAGTCTCTGAGCTTAAGAGAAGTATAGAAGAACTAAAGGCTTTTTTAAGGGAAAATGGTGGTTCAATGGGGCGTCTTGGGGATCATTACCTAATATTAACACCTAATAATCACATAAAAATCGCAAATTAGTTTATAGAATATATTTTCTTAAAGACAGCTTACTTTCTTTTTCTAGGTAATGAGAAATAAAAAGTCGATCCTTTATTTCTGCCTTCTGATTCGACCCAAATCTCCCCATCATGTAATTCTATAATCTGTTTTGAGATAAATAATCCTAAACCTGATCCTTCAATTCCTAAATCGAGGTTTAAGTCGGAGTGGTTAATTTTTCCAAACTGTTTAAAAATTTGCTTTTTCTCTTCTTTTGTAAAACCAATACCATTATCTGCTATAGATACAATAACAGATTCATTTTTAAGGTTTGCTTTTATAGTTATAGATCCGTGTGGCGGAGTGTATTTTATTGCATTACCCACTAGATTGATAATTACTTCATGGATCTGTTCTTTATCAAAAGGAATAATAAGGTTTTCTGGTATATTTAACTTGATTATATGGTTTTTAGCTTCAGATAATTCTCTTAATTCTTCTACACAGGATTTAATAAACTTATACAAGTTTTCTCTCGAGGTTCTTAGCATTATTGTACTTGTTTTTAATTTTGAGCTTTCTATGATGTTTTTAATGATATGTTCAAGACGCATACACCCTTTATGAATATTTTCTAAATTAGAAATTATTTCAGCACTTAACTGATTACTTTTTACTTTTAATAAAAGATCTGCATATCCTTTAATTGCTGTTAGAGGAATTTTTAATTCATGAGTAGTTCTTCTTAAAAATTCAGATTTAAGTTCGTTTAATTTTTCTAATTCGATTTTTTGATCAATTAATTCTTTTTGGATTTTCTTATGTTCACTAATATCTCTTGAAATAATTACTGCTTTCTTTTTCCCATCAGTATCTCTAAACGTTTTGCCTTTATTTTCCAACCAGAGATAATGACCATCTTTATGCTTAACTCTCATTTCATTTTTTCCTTCACCATACTTAAAACCATTCATCAAACTTTTTATTGCTCTTTCTTGATCTTCTGGATGCAATGGAGTCATTGGAGTTCTCCCAATTATCTCTTCTTTTGAATAACCTAATAATTTTTTGTAAGTCTTTTCATTAAAATACTCGTGCTGAAAGTTTTCATTGATTATGGTAATTAAATCATTAACGTTTTCTAAAATCAGTTTGTATTTTGCTTCAGCTTCATACAATTTTTTTTCAGTTTCTTTTATATCAGTTATATCCCTAGAAATAAGAATGAGTCTCTTTTCTCCATTTTTCACAAAAATTCTTCCCTTACACTGTAACCATTTATAAATACCATCCTTACATCGAATTCTTGTTTCTCCAAAACCTTTGCCTTCTACAAAGGTCTTAGTAAAGATATTTTTAGCTTCCTCGATATGATCGGGATGTATCAACTTAAATGCTTTATCTCCCTTAATATCTTCAAAAGTATATCCTAAAATTTTTTTCAAAACTTTTTCATTGATAAATTCACATTCAAATTTATCATTAAAGACGGCGATTAAGTCGTTTGCATTATCAAAAATAAGCCTGTAATTTTCCTCGGATTCTTTTAACTTCCGAATAGATAATTTATTACTGATATTGTTCTTTTTAGTTGTATCAGCCATAACTTTACTATTTTGTCTCTAATATTATTATAATTAAACTTGTATTTAAATAGATAGATATTTTATCATTCTTTTTTGTCGTTTGATATAGTCGAACTAGAATTAAAAAAGAATTTAGGAAATAATGAATTGAATAATTTATGAATGTTGGTAAATATAAATGGTGGCAAAAGACAGTGGTATATCAAATTTATCCACGCTCATTTAAAGATAGTACTGGCAATGGAATCGGAGATATTCAAGGTATTATTGAAAAGTTAGATTATTTAAAGAATTTAGGAATAGAGACTATATGGATTAGCCCATTTTTTAAATCTCCGCAGCAAGATCATGGATATGATATTGTGAATTTTCGTGAGATTGATCCTGTTTACGGAACAATGAGTAGTTTTGAAAAATTGTTAAATGAAATACATGATAAACATATGAAATTAGTATTAGATCTCGTCCTTAATCATACTTCAATTGAGCATCCATGGTTCAGAGAATCTGCATCGAGCAAGGACAATCCAAAGAGAGATTGGTATATCTGGAGAGATGGGAAAAAACCAGAAGGAAAGAAACCACCTAACAACTGGAAAGCAATTCCTGGAGGTTCAGCATGGAGATACTATGAAAATACAGGACAATGGTATTATTTCCATTTTTTACCTTTTCAACCTGATTTAAACTATCGAAATCCAGAAGTGAAAGAAGCAATGTTTAACATAATGCGATTTTGGTTGGATAAAGGAGTTGATGGATTCAGATTAGACATATTGCATACAATTTTTGAAGATTTAGGATTAAAAAATAATCCTTTTTCTTGGTCATTAACATTATCGGATAAAAAAACAGCTTCATTTTTTCAACATCACAGATACGATGCAAACCTTCCTGAGACATTTAATTTTGTATTAGAATTAAGAAAATTAATGGATGAATACGAATCTGAGAGATTCTTAGTAGGAGAAGTCTGTACATCTCTGAAAAATTTAAAAAAATATTATGGACCAGAGAATAATGGTTTACATATGAGTTTTTTATTTGAATTTACTTCTAAGGCATTGTCATTTAAACCCAAAAAAATCGCACGTGTTATTTCTAAAATTGAGCAAATTTTACCATCACCTTATACACCTACTTATGTTTATGGAAACCATGATAGAGATAGATACATATCCCTCTTAGATAATAGTGTCCAGAAAACAAAAATTCTTGCTACTCTTCAATTAACATTAAGAGGTGTTCCTTACATATATTATGGGGAGGAAATTGGAATGTCAAACGTTAAATTTATGCTTAAAACAAGTGAAGACCCGATTGGGCGCAAATTTTCGAAGTTTCCTTTCCTATTAATTTCCAAAGTTCTCGGGTTTTCTTTAACAAGAGATAGATGCAGGACTCCAATGCAATGGAATGCCGCATTTCATGCTGGATTTACACCTAATCCCGAAGCTAAGACTTGGTTAAGGATTTCCGATAATTATAAACAAATAAATGTTTCTAATGAAGAAAAAAATCCAAATTCTTTATTAAATTGCTATAGACAATTATTAAAGGTTAGAGGGGAAAACATTTCTTTACAGGAGGGATTGTTTGAAATTATTAACCTTGGAAAATTAAATAATAAATGTATCGCTTTTAAACGGATTCATGAAGAACAAGAACTGTATATCTACTTAAATTTTTCAGGAAAAAAGATAATAGTAAAAACTCCAGAAATAAGCTTAGAATTGCTTTTTTCGACAAAATCTAACAGAAAGTTAGATTTAGATGACCTTGGTGATTATTTCAAATTGGCTCCTCTTGAAGGAGTTATAATCAAGTAGAAATTACTTCTTCTTCCTTTTTCTGAGAATTTCTATGAAACTTTCGATTTGGTTTAGAACCTGAGTCTCATTCAGCTTACGTGGGTCATTCATATCCGCATCAATCACAAGTGTGGGAATATCAGCTTCCTCCATTAATCTACGTTTTAAATCATACATCCCACATGCATTTGGACGACATGACATATTATTATGTAAGATTACGCCATCAACTTTCCAATCTCTTACTGTTTCCTTGAATTTTTGAACACGAGTCTCCAAGTCATAAATATACCAAAAACTGAGAATTAATTCCGCCATTGACTCTACGGGGTTATTTAATACATCTTCTTTTGTAATCTTTGGATTTGTATATTTGGTAAAAGCATATACATAAGGTTCATAGACAATAATTGCATTCCATCGCTCTAAGTTAGCAAAAAATTTCAAGTTATACCAGAAGGGAATTCCTTCAAACATTAATCTAAATTCTTCCTTTTCTAATGCACCAATTCCATTATCAACACGTTCTTTGGCTTCTCTATACATTCTTTTATACAATTTTATAGGTGATCTTAACCCTGTCATTGTAAATAAGGGAAAAAGTCCCCCAAAAGTGTCTCTTGTTGAAACTGGGCATGGTATGTTTTTTCTTAACTCAAAAACTTCTTGCCATATCTTTCCCATCTCATACGAATTTTGAGCTATCTCTCGAGCTTTTTCTTCATTATATTCGTTTCCAGTGATTTCTGTTATAAAATCTAATAGCTCCCAGAGTTGTTCTTTAATATATTTTATAAAATATTCTCGCTGTCTATTGTTTATGTTACTAACTACATGTGGAATATCAATTGTAAAGTGGGGCACACCACCCATTCTTTCAGATTGTACTTGAAACCAATTCACATGAGTATCACATATCACATCACTTGAAAGCATGAATGTTGGTTTTCTTGTACCACCATCACTCATTTCAGCATTGCTTAATACAGCACCAACATTTGTTTTGAAATAAGAACATAAATCATAGGAGTATCCTTGATCTTCAGCAAGTTCAATAAAATTTTGGGATTTCTTAAGCGCTGCCGAAATTGTTGCTGAATTTTCAGGAAGCATCGGTTGTACACCCATAGAATATAAAAGTTCAACGGGAGTTCCTGCAGTTGCCCAAGCGGTTGGCTTTCCCTCTCGATATGCTTGTTCAATAGCTAAAAAATGTCTTCCCATTTCATTCCTTAATTTATTGGTTGCATTTAACATCTTTCCAGTTTTCTTCATTTTTGACATTGTTATAAAACCTTGTTTATATTATTTCTTTAAATGCTTCGAATCTAGTTATTAATTGCTTATATGACTCTCTATTGTATTCCATTTCGACAAAAAGATATGGAATATCTAATTCCTTAAATTTTTTATTAAAATATGGATGCCCATACAGAACAGGCTCACAGAATTTCTGTGCAATATTGATTATACCATCCACCTTATATTTTTCTGCTAAATTTTTTAAGACTTTAAATCGCTCATATGAAGGAAATTTTGTAGAATAAATTGGCTTATTAAGATGAAATTCCGCTATGGCTTCTATAGGATCTCCGTTTTCATCAACATTATTCCAAAAATATTTAGTTCCGATGCATATATCATCAATTATGATGTGAAAACCAACATCTTCGAGAAAATTAATAAATTCTGTATCATCTATTACTGATCCTGTTAATAGTACATTTTTGAGGTTGTTTTTTGAAAATGGCTCTCTTCCTTCATATTCAGCTACTTTTGATTCAAGTTTTTTAACCACTTCATCCTTATCTGATAGTTGAACTTCTTTAACTAATGCATGGAATTCAGAACCTTTTAATTTCATATCGACCCGGAAGTTTGATATTTCTCTTAAAAGTGTCCTAATTCTATTCATTTTTTTAATAGCTTCCTTAATTTTTTCAGAGGTTATTTTGATATTGAATTTTTCTTCCAATTGGATAATAAGTTCTTTAATATCATTTATAAAGAAATGTAATGCTGTCTCATTACGCTTTAAAGGAGCATTAAGAAAAAAAAGAAATTCTGTATTCACACACTCTAACCAAATATCAAATTCTCTATTAGTACAATCACATCCGTGTGTTGTTATAACTCCTTTAATATCATCATCCAGCCCATTAATAGCTTGTTCAAGAATATTTCTTGCCCAAACACAATGAGTTGGAGGTACATGCTCATTCGCTTTATCTATTCCAATTGTTGGATTTCCAAATAGTCTAACAGGGATCATATCAGCAGCAAGGATAATCTCTTCAGGAGTTTCAACACATGCATCAAAATATGCGATTTTTTTCATTTATATCCCTTATCTAATAATATTTCATTTAAATTCTTAAATATTTAAAAAAATATTTATTTGATTACGTAATTAAAAACATAACGTAGAATAATTTTCAAGAGATTTTATTTCGATGTCACAACACACAATTTCAAGAACACTTAGTAAGGCAATTTTAAAGCCAGAAGTAAATATTAAATTAAAGATTTGGAACACATATTTAACTGGGAAACTTGTAAAATTTGATAACTATATGAATTTAATCGTTAAAGACGCTAAAGAAATATATTTTGGTCGTGGTGGAAAAAGAAGCAAAGATTTAGGGACTGTGATGATTAGGGGTGCGAGCGTAATCTTTATAGGCCAGGACCGTGAAAGATTAGTCTTTGCCGGCGATGCAGAAGAGAAATTGATGCATCGAGAAGAAACTGAAGAGGTATAAGGTAAATGGGAAAAGGTACACCAAGTAAAGGAAAGAAAAATAAGGCAGCTACCCATAAAGCATGTCGTCGTTGTGGAAAACATTCATATCATAGAAGAAAGAGATTTTGTGCCAGTTGTGGTTTTGGAAAATCTGCGAAATTACGTCAACCAGGATGGAGAAATAGAACTCGTCCCTTTAATGGTCAAAAATCATTTTATCGCAATAGGAAAAAAGCATTAGCATAGTTTTCTGCATTTAATCTAAAAACCTCATTCTAAAAGTATAAAGCGATATTATTAATTATTTAATCTTCAAATAGATATTTTTATATAATTCATATATAATTCAAATTAACATGAAGCCAACTTTTGTATAGAAATGAATAGTTTAAAAGTTCAAAATCTCCATAAAGAATTAGAAAAGCTTGAAACTATAAGCGATATAATAGGCACTGCTCTTGTTAACCGCAATGGTCTATTGATTGTTTCAAGATTACCGAGAGATATCGATGATCGGAAATTTTGTGCTATGGCTGCGACTATGTTTGGTGCTATTGAAACAGCCGCTTCAGCAATAGGAAGCAAGTTTGTTGATAATTTAACTGTTGAATTTAATGATTTTCAATTAATTATTATGGGGGCTGATGAGCAATTAATTATGGTTTCATTATTAAATTTAAATACTAATCTAGGTTTAATTTTCATAGAAATTGAAGAAACAATTAAAAAAGTAAAAAAAATGCTAGATAGGTGATATTTTATTCTAACTGAAAGGCAAAAGGAGAGATATTCGCGTCAAATTATATCTCCCGTAATAGGGGAAAAAGGTCAAGAAAAGATTTCTGAGCTGAAAATCCTTCAGATAGGTTGCGGAGGCTTAGGATCGCCTTTTTCACTGTATTTAACAGCTGCAGGGATTAATCAATTAACAATAATAGATAATGATATTTTGGATATTTCAAATCTACAAAGGCAAATTCTCTATAATGAATCTCAAATTGGTAAAGATAAGGTAAATTCTGCCAAAGATGTATTATCAAAACTTAATTCAGATGTTCAAATTAACGTTTATAAAGATTATATTGATGAAGAATCGATTAAGAAATATCTAAAAGAAAAAGATTATGATTTTGTGGTTGACTGTAGTGACAATTTTAAAACAAAATTCCTAGTTAACAAGATAGCTATTGAAAATAATTTAAGATGTGTTATTGCAGGGATCAAAGATTTTTATGGACAAATTATCACAATTAATCCAAGAAAGACTGCTTGTTATCAATGTGTATTTTCAGAACCTCCAGAAGTTCCTCCAGAAGAAGGACCATTACCGGTAATTGGCGTAACTCCTGGTATTTTAGGCACATTAGAAGCTTTAGAAGTAATAAAAACAGCCTTAGGTCTCCCTAATCTTGAAAATAAAGTTTTAATGGTGAATTTAATAGATTTAAGGTTTAATATTATAGATATAGTTAAGAATGAAAGTTGTTTTTGCTCAAAATAGTAAAAAGAAAAGAAATAGGAAAATTTAATTTTTCCTATGATGAATTTTGGTTAAAATACTGTTTAAAAGTCTGACCTTTTTTTGTATAGAGTTTGGATATTTTAGTTCCTTCAAGTTTCCCCTTATAAATTCCTTCTTTTTTAACCGAGGCGGGAATTCCAACAGCCAGGCTTCTAGGAGGGATCTCTTTGCCTAAGAGCACTGCTCCTGCCGCAAGGACAGAACCTTCACAAAGTTTTGACTGGTGTAATACATTTGATGCAATTCCGACAACACAGCCATTTTCTATTGTACAAGGTCCATGAATCATTCTGCAGAGTAAAGTAAGACCTTCACATCTTTGCATGATGACCTATAATACAATCATCCCCTATAGTTACAGAACTTCCTGCTTCAATATGAATGGTAACATTTTCTTGAATGCTAGTATTTTTTCCAATTTTAATTGAGCCCCAATCTCCTCGAATAGTTGCACCAAACCAAACATTTGAATTTTCTCCGATTATTACGTCTCCGATGATGACAGCTGTGGGAGCAATGTAAGCAGAATCGTGAATTTGAGGTTCTTTTCCGGTTTCCGGACTTGGTATAATTATCATTTTTCTTCAATTTCTGAGTTTGAATTTGAAGAATTTAACTAAAAATAATAAAGTTTTGATAATTGTATAAAAAACTAATGATGTTATTATATTATCATATGAATTTAGCGTCTCTTAGCATTTCCTTATGATCAAACGCTAATTCCATATCTTTTACCTGTTCTTTTGAAAAAAGTTTTACTTCTACCGTTTCTTCACCATTTTGCATCTCAGAAATATTTCCAAGAACAATACACTTATAAGCAGTACTATGAACATTACCTCGAGGATCCCTTCCCTCCTTATCGTAAATTCCAATTTTCTCTGTTACATCCACATTTAAATTAGTTTCTTCTCTAACTTCTCTTACCAATGCTTCTTTTAGTTTTTCACCCTTTTCAACAGAACCGCCTGGTAATGCATAAAAACCTTGATAAGGAGGATATTTCCGCTTGATTAAAACCACATTTCCTTTTCCATCTTCAATAACGGCATCCACAGCATGTAAAATTTCTGCCTTATTAACTTGAACTCTCATATAAACGTTGAATATAATTGTAGTAATTAAAATTCCACTAATTATTATTGCAATTATACTATTTAACACTATTGAACTAAGATCCCCTTCTTGTAAACTTAATGCAATCATAATAACACTTCCAAGGTCTGCTAAAATTCCCGCTCCAAAAAGTAGATTTAGGAGATTAAGACCTTTTTCAGTTCTTTTTTGAATTTCTTCATTTTTTTTGACATATAATCCTTGCATTGAATCATAAATAATATCAAATTTTTCATTGATTCGGGAAACTATTCTATCAATTTCAAACTCATTAAGTAAATGTTTTAATACATTCGTAAAATGTTGTCTTCTATTATAATCCAATTCATTATATACCAAGCTTAATTTAGTTTGAATTAAACCCCTTAAAAATCTAAGATTTCGAATTTTTCTTTCAATAGTTTCAACATCCTTGAATTCTTCTGATTCAGTCTTCAAGAATAGTAAATCTAATGACTCATTTATAGATCGTAGTGCAAATAGAACTGCTCTCATTTTTGGAGTAGGAGTTAAAACATATTCTTTCATATAAGAGTTAAAGAAATTCGTATAATTATCTTCTGCCATATATATGAATCCAGAATTTCTACGAATAAAATGTAGTTCTGACAAACGATTAGATAAATTATTTTCAATACGTTTATCGTATAGGACCTCTGAATAATCTTCCCATTGCCCTGAATATACCTCTGTCCAATAACCAATAATTTTTTTGTACTTTTCAATATTTTCTTGTGTCCAAGAGATTTCTTGAGGCTCTACTTTATCTGAAGTAATAAAAATATACATAGGGCTCTCTAAATCAAAAAGAATCCCTTTGGCTTCCTCCTTTGCAGAATAATCCATTAAAAAAGTATTTATTATTTGTGGGATCTGTTGAATATAGTTCGATCTAATATTTTGTTTTTTTGAGGGATTTTCTTTATAATATTCTACATCAAACTGAAAAAATCCTAAGGTATCATATTCTTTTTGGCTGTTTTCATCCTCATAGGGAAAACTCTCCAGATAAGGTTCCCATTTACAAGACAATGAAATATTTTTCGCCATGTCTATTATATCATCGCCAATTTCATCTCGTATTTTATAATAAAGATCTTCTTTTTTTAGATTATTTAGACATTCTTTAATTTTTATCCTAATTTCTTCACTTTTCACATTACCATCTACAAGATTAGTGTTTATAAATGAACTTATATACCAATATTCTTCCTTATAAATAAAATCCATAATGAAACTACCCCATTATAATGTTAATTTCAATTATATTTCCCAGAAATAATAATTTTACGAATTAACAAACTTCCTAATTAAAGTCTCTAAAATTACATAATTCAAATTTTTTATAATCAAACAACTTATCTTTTCTTAAATCCTTAAGTATTATAATAAATATTGATTCCTTTTTGAAAAAATGACTATCAAACAACTTCAAGAAGAAATTTTAACACTAAAAAAGCAAAATAATGTAATAATTTTAGCTCATTATTATCAACCAATTGAAATTCAAGAAATTGCTGATTATTTAGGAGACTCTCTCGGATTATCTCGAACAGCTAAAGAAAAAGCAAATACAGATTATATTATATTTGCCGGTGTTGATTTCATGGCTGAGACAGCGTCAATTATAAACCAAGATAAGCATATAATGATTCCGAATTATGAATCATGTTGTCCGATGGCCGCATTTCTTAACCCAAAAATGGTTAAAGAGTTTAAAGAAAGACATCCGGGATTACCCGCGGTAGTTTATGTCAACTCTACTGCTGCCGTAAAAGCAGAATCTGATATCTGCTGTACATCTTCAAATGCAGTGAAAATAACAGAAAAAATTAGCGAAGAATTTAATACACGAGCAGTTTTATTCGGACCAGATGCAAATTTAGCAGACTACACAGAACAAATGTCACATATAAAAACTATAAAAATGCCAGATAAAGGACATTGTTATGTTCACTCTCAAATTACAATTGATGATATAAAAATTGTAAGAGAAAATTATCCTAAAGCAAAGCTTCTTGTTCATCCAGAATGTGTAAGACGAGTAAGAGAATTAGCTGATTTTGTGGGTTCTACTTCTATGATGTACAATTATGCTAAAGAAAGTCTGCCTGACATAAATGAATTTATAATTGGAACAGAGGTTGGGCTCTTAGAACGTATGGCTCAGGATTTCCCTCAAAAAAAATTCTATTTAGCAAAAGAGAAGCTAGTTTGCTATAATATGAAGAAACACAATCTCGAACTCATTAAATACATCTTGGAAAACTTAAACGATAATAAATTTGAAGTGAAAGTTCCTCCTAATATAGCAAAACGGGCGATAAAACCAATTGAGAAAATGTTAGAATATTCCTAACAAGAAGCTTTTGATACTTGTTTTAAATATTGATGAAAATGCCATAAAATGTAGCGAATGATCATTTTTAGAAGAATCTTGTTATCCTTGTTTGTTTTTTATTCTCAAGATACTTTAAGAAAGATTTTAATAGTTTTCCTGAATGGATTGCTTGTAAATTAGTTTTTTTCTCGAAATTTTTGAGATCCTCATAAATAAACTTATATTTTCTCATCATTTTCTTTAATTTAAATAACCATTTCACGAAATTTTTGTAAAGCCTGCCGTTGATACCTGCTTTTGATTTATGAGTTTTCTCATAGAAGTTTATATCTTCTTGAGTAAATTCTGTATAATATCTAAAATTCTGACCCATCCAGAAGAAGTGTGATACTGATTCTGAAAATTGTTTGATTCTACATCCCGTTAATTTAACTATTTTAAGTGAGGGTAATTTATTTAAAGAATCGGGAATCTTTTCAATATTTATATTTCCTGAAAGATCTAAAAATTCCAAATTATCAAGCCCTTCTAACCATTCAATTTTTTCAATATAGTTGTTTTTCAAGGATAATTTCTTTAAATTTTTTAATTTCTCAATTCCCCTTAAATTAGTAATCCTATTATGACTTAAATCCAGTTCCATAATATTTTCTGAGGATTCTTCTAATCCCTTGATATCTTCTATATTTTCAATCATTTTATTTTTTAAATTAACTTTTGAATCTAAAACTATCCCCACCAACCTGTTATCATAAGAAATAATTTTGAGATCTAAATCATTGTAATTTATTTGAGCTTTATTCAAGAATTTCAATATAGGAAAGCTTCTGACATTTTTATATTTGTTATATATGATTTCTATAAATTCTTGTCTTATTGTGCCTGGGAGCTTTTCTATTGCTTTTAGTAAAATTAAATACTTATATTTAAAACGGAATCTATTTACAAAATTTGTGGTATACTGCTTTATTTGTTGAATGGCTTCAGTTTCTTTCAAATTATCGAACAGCGGTAAAATTTTTCTTGAATATTCATCAATACTGGGAAAATCTATATCAATTAGCATACTTTCAAATTCATCTTCGGTTAAGTAATGTAGATAACCATTTTGAGTTAAAAATCTTATAACTGTAGGGTGTCCAGTTGCGAATCTTAAGGCAATTTCCTCTTTGAATTTTCGCCTAGCTATAGGATCTCCTGCATCAACAAGTGCTTTTAGTAAAGGGAAAGCTAAATTTCGATGAAGAATTCTTGTATCATATTCATTGTCAGCCCAAGCTTGTATATTAGAACAATGTCCCCAAAATTCAGTTTCTGGTGGCACTTTATGATGATTTCTCTCCATAGAGCGATCTAATTTTTCAGCTGCTTCATCAATAGATTCAATCTCATCATATTCTTCAACAATATCCGCTCGAATATTTAATAACAGGTACATACACTGTATAAATCGTCGATTATTTACATATATATTAGTTCTTCCGCCCTCAAGTTTTAATTTAAGATATTGGTTAATCTTAAATTCACTTAAATGGTTTAGACCTCTTATTGCGATGTAAAAAACTATTATTGAACTAATTAACAGTCCAACTATCTGATATTGAAGCATCTTATAAATGAGTCAGGATTTTTGTTAATAAATTCAATGATAAATTTATTTAAGTTTAATAAGACCCCCTAACTTTTTCAAAATTTTAAAAATAAATGTTGAGTTATTCTTTAAAAATTTACATCTAATTATCGTCTTAATTAATCATATTGATTCACTCAAAATACAAAAAAAAAAAGTTTGAATTGGTAAATCTATTCTTTACCAAAAAATTCCTTGAAGGATATAACCATTGCAACCGCTTGAACAATAAGATTAATAAGGACAAGTATAAAGGGAAGATCCATAAATGGACTAAGAACCACCAAATATGGAATATCTAAAGATAAAATTGCTAATAAGGTTAAAATGTAAGCCCATTTTTCTTTCTTACGAAAGCCGACGAATAAGATAATTATAAGAACTATGCCAAAACTTATAAATGTAAATCCAAGAATTCGAATATAACCACTGATCATTTCCATTAATTCAGCATTAAAACTTTCTATGTCAGTCTCATCAACACCCATGTAAGAAACTTCGTAAGGCATAAATGTCCCTAAAATTGCATCAAGAAATCCAAATACTAACATTGTTGCAATTGTATACAGTAGTAAAATAACGGCAATATCCAAAAATTTTTCTTTTATATTCATTTTCAACACTTCACCAGAATTAATTTTTATAAATATTGAATTTCAATTTAACAAAAATGTAATAATATTATATTAATGTTTTGTAATAATCGAATAATCAGAAAATTCTATGTTATGATGTATTTATTATATCAAATCACTATATAGTACAAAGGTTTTTAAGAAAATTATCTCCTTAATATTAACTTATAAGAAAAATTTAATCTAGTTTGGTTTAGATTAAGAGGAAATACTTTTATTCATGATTTGACGTTAAAGTAAGAATATTTAGGTTTAACTCTATTTCTGAACCCTCTAAAATGGCTTCTTGAAGGATTTTACCTTCTTTAGACATAGGTAATTTTTTTGATTGAGTAACCCCTTCCATTAACTTTTCTCTCTCTATATCAAGAAAGCCCATTTCTATTGCATTCTTAATAACTAAATTTAGTACTAACAATTGAAATTGCTCTTGAATTGCATCCCATATTAAGCCCATTTCCTTTAATTGATCAGTTATTTCCTCAGCCATAATATCCAGATCATAAATCATATCATAGATTCCTTCTTGAAGATTGATAATTTCATCAATTAATTTGTCTTTTATGAGCCTAAGTGTTGTTGTTCCTACTAAATCTTCCTCATGAAAGAAGAAATCATTTTTTTTACGTTTAATCAAATAAAAACCAAAGTCAAACTTTATTAATTTAGATCTAGCTAAGTAATTGATAGCTTCTCTTGATACTTTATATACTTCACAAAACTGATCTAAATTTAATTTATAACCTACAAATTTTTCAGTACTTGACTCATCAAGATGCCAATAGTTTCTGGCAAATGCACCTTGACCAAGAATTGAGTTATAGAAAATGTAAAAAAGTGATAAATAGAGATCTCTATCTTGCTGTAAATTAAAAAAATTATCTCCTATTTTAGATATTATTCTTACTATATGGATTATAAAAGCATCTTCTACATTTATTTCCTTATAAAAATCTATTAGGTCTTCCAGTTTTCTGACATTTTCTTTTAATTCATTAACTATAAATAACTCATCTTTTACTTTTAAAGGTTCTTCACCAAGCTTTTCTATTCCTTTCTCAGTGATTACATACCCACGATATTGTTTACCTGTTTGTTTATCAGTAATTAATCTTTGTTCTACATTTCTATTTTTTCTATGATTGGTAAGATATTTAGAAACTGTAGATCTACTCAAATTTGAATATTTTATTAAATTCGTAAACCTTTGTGGACCTAAGTTTCTAAGAATAAATAATATTCTCCGACTATTATCCTCAATATTGCTAGATTTCTTTAATAAGTCATTCTTTAATTTATTTGAAATACTCCAGCTTTCCATAATAATATAATTATACTCCAAATATAAAAACCTATACTTTTTTTTTGGACTAAGACTAAAAAAATATGATAATACAAATATGTTTCATTTTAGTATATATTGTTATTATTAACAAGTAAAAGTTAATAAGTAAATATTGAATGTATGGGATTGGAATAATATTAAAGTTAAATTAATGAACTAAAAAAAAATGACAATAGAAGAACCTAATATATTAAAAAGGATAAAAAAAATTGAAGAAAGGTTAGAACAAATTGAGGAACGAATTTCTAGATTGGAAAACAGATTACTTCATGTTCCATCTCCTCCGTCACCAAGACCAAGTCCGATACACCCCCCAAGACCTCCTGGTCCCCCAGGACCACCCCCAGAACCTTTTCGAATTTAAAAAGCTTTTATAGAGTTTAAGTTCAATTAAAATTGCATAGTAAATTTGTTGTTATTATTAAAAAGATTTTAATAACCGATTTTCTTTTTAATCCAATTCGGTAATTCCTCAAACTATGGTTTCACAACACTAAAATAATCAGTTCTTGAATCATTAATAATGCTCTTTGTCCCATCTATTGCTTCATAATTAAATCGATATAAAATCAAACCTTCCTTGTAAGCTTGAAGGGCATTGTACCTCTCTCCAATCCAATAATATGCATGGCTTAACTTCGACCATAATATAGGAATTTTAGGATGTTCTTCAACTAATTTCTTAAAGACACTCAATAATTCAGAATATTTCTTTAATTCAATAAATTTATCTATAAATTGATCTAATATGTCTAAATTACTCGGCCTTTAATTTGAACAGATGTTCCAACAATAAGAATTCAATACTCATAGTTAAGATAATATAAGAAAACAGATTAGATTGATTCCCCCGTAAATTTTTAGCAGTACCTAAACCAATCCCCCCACAGAGATCTCTTAGACCACATATAAAAGGATTCAAATTTCAAATTCCTTTAAATAATACAAACCTAGAGATAAAGTTTATTATCAAGTAATCTAAACTTAAGTTCACTTATTTAGACAAAAATCCTTAATTAATCATTTTGATAATTTATAACTAATATAAATTATTTTAAAAAGATCTTAAAGGTGGAATTAAAATTACCCAATATAGGTTTAGATTAACTGGAGTGCCCCCAGATCAAGCTATCAAGTTGATAGAACTTGATCCAAATAATTCAATAGCAGAGATTAAGAAAACTGTACAACGGGAGTATAAATTGAACCCTATTCTAGCTATACAATTTATATTTAAAGGAAAAGTATTACCCGATCAATTAAAATTTGCTAAAATAGGAATTCATCCAAAAAAAGATGTAATTACGGTAATGGCGACACAAGCAGGTGGAATTTAGGTAATCTGTTAAAAAGAAATGTATTTATCACGGGGTTCTAAAGAGAAAAAAGCCGGCTTATTTTTCTCTCTTTTTATTTCTTCATCTTTTTCCAGAAAATTTAACACAACCATTAGAGTTCTAAAGTAAGAACTTCCTCAAATTCAGTTAATTTGGTTGAAAGAATGTCTTGAATAATTTCCCCAAATGATTTGAAATGGGAGATTTCACCACTAAAATTCTCTAATATGTCATTATATTTTGTAAGAAAACTTTCAATAATGGTTTCAGCAGTATCTTCTAGCAATTTACTGTTAATTTCTTTATTTAAGCATTTGAAAACTAAATGATAATTAGATTTATGGGTATAAAAGAAAAAGATAAAGCTATCTAAGGTTAACATTCTTAAGTTTTCTTTAAAACTATGTTTTGTAAAACGACAAATAATATCAAAATAGCTTGCTAAGGATTGTTGATCATTAAAGTTATTTACATCTACAAAATTATGATAAAATAAAGCTATACCCGCTTCATTAATAATCATTAACTCTTGGATCATTTTGAACCGGTTATTAATCTGTTATTTAGATAATTTAGGGTTTTCCTTATTAAGTACAAAAATCTTTAACTCTAAATGATTTTCACATAACTTATGGGATGTTGGATTTTTAAACTTTTATTCTAGAATTTATTTACTTCTAAATAACCTTCTTATAGGGTATTTATTACCTTAAATAAAAAAGTTAAATAAAAAAGAGAATAACACCATAAAAATGGATTTTAGACTACCTGTTCAATCTCCATTTTTCGGATATTGTTATAGGCAGCTGTTAAACATTTTTCTGCATCATGTACAATAGTATTTATTATATCTGACACACTTTCCACACTGTCTATGAGTTCGACACTTTGGCCTAAATAAGCTATACCCTCCTCAATTCTTCCTTCATAAGTTTTTTCTAAATCAGCTAACTCTCTTTCGATTTTTGACATTGAAGTCTCCTCAGCTTGTTTTTCTTCTTTACTTTCAACAAGGTTATGCTTTTCGGCCATTTTGTTTTTCCAAACCCTAGCGCGTCCAAAAATACTGGTTATTAGCTCAGTATCTGAGGCTGTTGATTCAACAACCATTTTTTTATAATTTTCGTGAAATTCACATTCTTTCGAAGATATAAATCGTGTACCCATAGCAATGGCACCCACACCCATAGATAAAGCGGAAGCTAATCCTTCACCAGTGGCATAACCGCCTGAGGCGATAATAGGAATATTTGGCATATTTTTTAGTATTTGCTGCAATAAAACTAACGTACTTATGTTTTCATATGACTGATGTCCACCACCTTCAGTACCAGTAATAACCAGCCCATCAACACCACTGTCAATCAGTTTTTCAGCAAGGTATAATGAAGGTGCGACATGGAAATGTTTGATATTCGAACCACTTTCTTTTAATTTTTCAAAATGTTTATTGTACATCAGTCTTGGTGAACCCGCGCTTGTAATTAAGTAAACACATTGTTCTTTTATTTTTGGATTCTCCATAATGAATTTTGGAAGTTGTCTGCAAAGCTTTATAGCATCTGGTTGCAATCTAGCTGTCCTAATATTAAATCCAAAAGGTTTGTCAGTATGTTCAACAACATATTCCATGCTTTTTTTCATTTCATCTAAGGTCACCGTTCCATGTATAGTAACATGACTTAAAACACCTAATCCTCCAGCTTCTGAAACAGCCACAGTTAATTTCGTAGTATAGAAGGGACCCATCGGAGCACTCAGAATTGGATGTTTAATTCCAAACATCTTCGTAATATTTGTTTCTATTACCATAGTAAACCACTCTGTTTTAAAACAGTACAAAATCTAATAAAATAAATCTTTTATTATTAAATTAAACGATTAGTTATTTTTATCAAAAATTCATTTATAAAATTTTTACTTGAAAACACACTATCAGAAGTATTAAATTTAAAAAGATATTATTAAAAGTTCGTGAGTTTTTTATTAAGTTCTTAAGTTAAGATGGCGTTTATGAGATAGAATTGCTATAATTTCAAAGATAAAAATATTTTAAATTTCAACATAATTTTTATCAGATTTGATCCATAATAAAGATTTTCAAACAAAATTTGGTTTATCGAATCTTTAAAATTTCGGTTTTAGACTATTTATTATTAAAAAACAATAAATGAAAGGTTATTTAAATAAATGAATGACTAATTAGTTAAATAAATATGAATTTTTTGTATTCATAATGTCAATTTTCCATATTGTTTTAATTACTTTTAATATGCGGTGTGTATAATGGTATGGGGCGGTTCACTGAATAAAGAAGGTTCTGATTATTTGAGAAAAATAAGAAAGGCTGATGAGGTCATTGAATTTCTTGAGAAATTAAAGCATAATCTAAATCCTGATGAAAACGTATACATAACTAAAGTAATAGATATAATTATGAATTTTATTTCAAAGCTATCTGAGAAAGGAAAATAAACTCTATAATTTCATAATTATTTCCTTCAAAATCTTTATTACATTTTCTGCAGCTTTTTTTATAGTGTTTGTTAGATTGAAATCAAAAAAAGGTAAATCCTCATCCTCACTCCTTTCTTCAAGAGAGAACTCATTTTCTTTATATAAATTTAATTGAGTAAATCCCTCCAGGCTTTCAGGTACAAATCCTAGCATAAAGATATTTATATCTGATATTTTCTCAGCTAATAAATCTATTACAATATGAATTGGAATTGTATGAGATGAAATTGGGACATATTCATGGATATTTTCACGCTCTATTATAGCAACGGTTCCAGGAGGTTTATCTAACGTACATGTATCTAAAAGAATGAGATGTGATGCTTGAAAATCGACAATTTCATCTAGCCTTCCCATAGGATCAATTCCCGCGTTAATAAACAAGAATTTTTCATTTGAATAATCTAAGAGTTCACTGATTATATAAGGTCCTACCCCATCATCACTTAACTTTTCTTCCCCAATTCCCATGAACACTAGTTTTGAGGCTCCTTTTAATCTAGTTAATAGTTGTTCCAACATTTCTTTCATAATTACATAAATTCTTAAAAATTAATAATTATAAGTAGTGTTATTTAAATTACTCCGAATTAAAATAAGATTAATTCTCTAGCATCATCATAAAACAGAAGAGAGGGGTTATTTTGATTCACGTGAATCTAATATTGTTATTAATTTTAGGTTATCATAATTTAGAAAAGAGAAATCAGACGGATAAATTCTTTAATCATCAAAAATTCCTATTAATTATTACATGACTGAAGAATCAAATGAGAAAACTGAAAAGATTCAGTTAGAGGGAATAATCGAAAAGGATAAAGTTATTATAAGTGATAGTAAAGGAATTGAAGAATTTTATAATGGTTCTTATATAGGAACTATTGAAAAAAATAATGATAAACAGAATATTTTAGTTTTTGACGCTATTGAAGTATTGCTCCTCAGTGAAAGAAACAGAATATTATTATGGGAAGATAACGATAAAAATAAAGCATTATACGATTTTGAAGGTTTATTAACTTATTTTACACAATTTGACAATCGACTATGGCATAAATATATCATTTATATGGATCTAAGAAAAAGAGGATATATCGTTCGAACCGGTTACGGAAATGGGATAGAATTTCGTGTTTATAAAAGAGGAGCTGATTTTGAGAAAGACACTGCTAAATTTTTAATATTCCCCGTATTTGAAGGAGATCCAATTGAGTTGAGAGATTTGGATAAGATGTCTCGAGTAGCATTAAGCTCGCGGAAAGACTTAATTGTGGCAACAGTAGATCGCTTAAGCAAGCCCATATATTACAGTGTTAAAAAATTTCAAATTTTAAATAAAGGAGAGAATGGTGAATAATGTCAGATAAATTCGTTTGTGATACCTCTGTAATATTTAATGGCTTAATCCTTGATTTAATCGATAATGGTGAGTTGGGGGAACAACCAGAAATTTTAATACCTAATATTGTAATTGCAGAAATCGAGTACAGAACAAATATTCACAAAGAAATTGGATTCTTTGGTTTAAATGTTCTAAAGTCATTACGTGAATTAAATAAAGAAAATAAAATAAAGTTAAAAATCGTAGGAAATCGTCCTACTAGAGAAGAAATAAAAATGGCGCCAGGGGGAGAACTTGATGCTCTGATAAGAGAAACTACACTGAATAATAACGCAATATTAATAACAGCTGATCGAATTCAGGGTGATGTAGGGATTTTTGAAGGATTAGATGTTTTTTACGTAAAAGAAAGAGGAATCTATAGACCTAAAGAACCACTTTCTCTTAAGCTACTAGATTATTTTGATGATAAAACTATGAGTGTTCACCTCAAAAAGAATCTACCCCCATATGCCAAGAGAGGTTCGCCTGGTAATTGGTTGTTGGAAAAAATTAACAATGAAATTATCACTCCAAAGCTCATTGAAGATATTGCTCTTGAAATAATCGAAAATGTTAGAGAAGATGATCACTCTTTTATAGAAATTGAGAAAATTGGTGCTGTAGTAGCTCAATTACGAGAGTTTAGAATAGTAATAACCAGGCCCCCATTTTCTAATGATGTTGAGATAACAGCAGTTCGACCACTTGTAAATTTGAAATTATCCGATTATTCTATTGACACCCAATTACAAAAAAGATTACAAAAGGCAGAAGGTATCCTTGTATGTGGTTCTCCAGGAGCGGGGAAAAGTACTTTTTGTGCAGCATTAGCAAACCATTATTTAAGCCAAAATAAAGTCGTTAAAACATTAGAAAGTGTAAGAGACTTACAAGTCTTACCTGAAATCACTCAATATACTAAATTAGAAGGTAATCTTGAGAACTCTGCTGATATTCTCCTGCTTGTAAGACCAGATTTTACGATCTTTGATGAAGTTAGAACTACCAAAGATTTCGAAATTTATGCAGATTTTCGTCTCTCTGGCGTTGGGATGGTTGGTGTTGTTCACTCCTCTTCTGCAATTGATGCAATCCAAAGGTTCATAGGACGTATAGAACTTGGAATGTTGCCTTCTATCATTGACACAATAATATTTATAAAAGGTGGAGATATTTCAAGTGTACTAATCATTAAAATGACTGTTAAAGTTCCCTCGGGTTTAAGGGATAAAGATTTAGCTAGACCTGTAGTAGAAGTAAGGGATTACAAAACTCGCAACTTAGAATTCGAAATTTATTCATTTGGCCAGGATATTGTAATAAATCCAATAACACCTAAAAGATCAAAATTTAGACCCGATCAATATGCTGATCTATCCACTTATCGGACTAGTAAATCAAAGAAAGAAAGAATTAACCTTGACCTTGAAGTAAGGAAAGATAGAATTATTTTAAGGGCTGCACCTACATATGCCAGTCAAAATGTTATTATCTTTGCTGATCAAGAAGAAATATTTACAGGTTCTTTAAGTAGAAAAAGTGAAATAAATCTATCATTATCGAATAAAGAAGGAAGAAGAATTCTTAAAGAGATTGATAGAAATAAAGATATCTACGCAAAGATAAAATAATAGTAAACAATCGATTATTCAAAATTATTTTATTCTTCATTTATCAGTTGTTGTAATTTTTCTACAATAGGTGGTAATACCTCTCCGATTTGATCCGAAAACCTTAAATCAGTAATTCCATCATAAGGTGTTTCTCCTTTATTTAAAATTATTAACTTCGCACCATGTTGTTTCGCATACAAAGGCATATTTGCGGCAGGAACAACCACAAGTGAAGAGCCTATTACAAAAAAAACATCACTTCTTTCAGATCTTCTTATAGATTCGTATAAATCATCTTCTGGAAGAGGATCGCCAAAATTTACAATACTATTAATGAGTCTTCCCCCACAATCGGGACATATAGGCTGCCCTTTCTTAATTGGGCTAGATCTATACCCTTTTCCCCAGATTTCTTGATCCCAACCAACTTCTTCAAACAACATCTTCTTACCACATCCTAAACATTTCATAAAATACATATTTCCATGGAGTTCGGCTAGTTTTTCAAATGGAATTCCAGATTTCGCATGCAGACCATCAACATTCTGAGATATAAGATAATCTAATTTGCCCATGTTTAATAATTCAACAATTGCATAATGTCCGGGATTTGGCTTTACTTGATCCCAAGGGGGGCTTTTAGGTGGAGGAAGTCCTTTATCCCTTCTAGTCCACAATCCATCAGGTCCTCGAAAGTCAGGTAAACCGCTTTCTGTCGAAATTCCAGCGCCAGTAAACACAACTAATCTTTCTGACTCAGCTATCCATTTGGCTGCTAGGTCTATTTTTTCTTCTAAATCCATAATATTAAGATAAAGATCTCGATTATAAAAATATAATTAGGTTTAAGAATAAATTAAAAAAAATCTAAGGTAATGAATAAAAGTATTAAAAAGCAAAATTATTCATTTTTTATCATTTCTTTTACTTTTTCCATTATTGGCGGGAGTATGTCTTCAATTTTTTCATCAAATTTTATATCTGCCACCGTATCATAAGGAGTATCTCCCTTATTTATGATAATCAATTTTGCTCCATTCTGCTTGGCAATCCCAGGCATATTGGCGGCTGGGGTAACGACAAGTGATGATCCAATTACAAAAAACACGTCGGAATTTTGAGATCGTACGATAGATTCTTGGAGTTCGTCGTAGGGAAGCGGATCGCCGAAATCTACAATGCTGTTAATTATTCTTCCGCCACAATGCGGACATTTTGGTTGACCTTCTCGGATAGGGTCCTTTCTCATTCCACGTCCCCATTTTGCTTTATCCCATCCCGCTTCCTCGAATAACATTTTTTTATTGCATAATAAACATTTCATAAAGAATTGATTTCCATGAAGTTCAGCGAGCATTTCAAATGGAATTCCTGATTTAGCGTGTAATCCATCTATATTTTGAGAAATGAGATAATTTAACTTTTCCATTTCCATTAATTCTACTACGGCATAATGATTAGGGTTTGGACTCGCCTTATCCCATGCCACTTTTGGTTTGGGTGGAGATAAACCTTTATCCCGTCTGGTCCAAAGACCATCAGGTCCACGAAAGTCTGGTATTCCGCTACCTGTTGAACACCCCGCTCCAGTAAACACAACTAGACTTTTTGATTCAGCTATCCATTTAGCTGCCAGATCAATATTTTCTTCTAAACTCATAAAAAACATTAAATAAAGAGGATTTAAAAAGATTTTTGAAATTAATAGAAAATTAAGATTCTAAGATTGAGATGAGTTAGAATTAGGAAAATAAAGGAGTATAAATAAGTTAGCATATAAGAACAATCATTCAAGATATTAGTAAATTGTTTGAGTTTTACTAAAAAAGATTTTACTTCAAAAAAGGTTTAAATAACAGATATTCGATATAATAGTCATTATAGGTAGGGGTTGAGAATTATTTTCTTATATACCATAAATTTTGATGAAGTAGCGCTTAAGAATATTGAACGAGATTATCAAAAAGATAAATGCTCAGAAGTACAATCAAAGTTAATTATGGGAATAACTAAAATTATCTGTGATTTTATAAACATACCCGTTTTGGCAATGAAAGTTACAGCATTAAAAGCATTAAAAGAATGGGAAACTAGAAATAACTGTAGTATCACTGCGATATCAGGTATGCCAGTAGGAAAAAGATTAAATGCAGTAAAAGAAATCTTTAGCATAGGTAAAAAAATGGTAAAGAATATGGTGTCAGATCCTAAAGAAAAAAATGAAATTTTGATTGATATTTCCTTTGAAAAAGCATTTAAATATTTCCTTGGTTATTATAGCCGAAATCAAGGTGAGATTTCTTTTTCAGCAAATTTATCAGAATCTTAAAATTGTTTTCTAGATTATAATAATCAATTACTTTAAGTGGTTCTTCTATATTATTTAAACTCTTTATACTATGAGAGTCACATCCTATGGCTACAGGAATATTTAGTTCTCTTAATATATCGAAGAACACCTGATTTTTTTGAGAATAGAAATTCGAATAACTTGAGTTGAATTCAAAATAAATATTGTATTCTTTGAGAAATGAAACCAGAATATCAAGATTATCATAAATGAAATATGAAGGATCGAAATGTGCTAATCCTAAAATAGGGAAGTTGCTCTCATTTTTCAATTTTCGCAGCCAGAAATTGATTAAATTTTTTACAAATGCGATTCCCTCTACAGTCTGAAGATATTCAAATAAGATCAAGTTAAATTTATCCGGTTTGATCTTTTTAATAAAGGCGTCAGAACTGGCGAGGTCTATTTCAAGACCTTTAAAAACAGTTAATTTTTTTTGGTTGTTTCTTAAATAATTCTGATATAACGTTATTTCTGTTAAATATTCTGAAATTTTTTGTTCATCTTTTAACTTAGAAACCCATTCCTTCCATGAATCTGTATAATGATCTGTTATTGCAATGAAATCTAAATTCATTTTTAAAGCACTTTGAACAATTTGTTTAATGCTATTTTTACCATCAGAGAAATTTGAATGAATATGAAGATTCATTCGAGGGAAAGATATTGTCATATATAATTTCTCTTATGTGGAATGGATTAAAAAATCATTTAAATTCCTAGAGTTTTTGTTTCTCGATTTAAATACAAACTAATAATGCCCCCAAATAACAAAGTTGTCCCAAAAAACAATAAAAATGAGATGAATAGAAATTCGGCTGTTTTTTGTGGAATAATGGTACTCCCAAAGGTGATATTCTCTATTGAAATTAACTCTAAATTAAATAAAGTTATTAAAGAAAAAATATATAAAGAAGATGCCATTTGAACAGTGCTAATTATTATATTAGTATAATAGATGCTTTTTGCTTTAATTTTTTTCAATTCAATAATAGTTCCAATTCCAATATCAATTGCTACTTCCTTCTTGTTAACTTTTTTTATAAAGAAATAAACTAATTCTTTAAGAGGAAAAATATCAAAAAAAATCGTACCAATTGAAAAAATGCAAAAGAAAATTAAGATACGGAGTAATATAAAAGAAAAAGTATTAACAAATCCAGGTATGGGAGAAGAAATTATACTTAAATTGTTTAAAACCCAGATAAAAATTCCGACAAGAATGAGTGCAAAAAATTTCAAACCTGCTAATGTAAAGACTATCGAATATCGGTCTGCAATGGTCAATAAGTAATATGTAATCCCAATAACGAAAATAACTAGACCTAAAAGAACAGCATTAATATTTAACGCAAAAGCGAAGATTAAACAGCTGGAACCAACGATTAATGGCAGATAAGGAAAAAATGGTGCCTTAAATGGACGATCCAATTCTTTTCTTTTGTATCTAAGGTTAACTGCAGCAAAATTTACGAAGGCTAATCCAAAAAAATAAATAAAAGTTGTAATATTCGCCGTAAAGCCTACATTAGCAAAAATTATTGCCAAAATTGTAAACAATATTGCAATTCCCGTTGTAATTATTAATATGTATGTGGGGACATTTGTTTTTTTATTTACTTTCAAGAGTTTCTGTGAAATATAGTGATCTCTGGTTAATGCGTGCATTACACTTACTGCTGATCCTAAAGCTACGTTCATTGCAATAAAAGTCGCGATTGTGGCCGCTATACCCATTAATAAATAGCCTGAAAATCCTAATACATCATTTAGGATTAACGCCAAAAAAATTGGTGATTCATCTGGATTATTACCAATATTGATCATAGATACTGTCGTTATTAATAGATAAATTAAAAGTGTAAACAGTATAGCAAAAATATTTGTTTTTGGGATATTTTTTGAAGGATTCTTTAGATCAGCATTTAAATATGCTAAATTTGAAGTGATACTAGTAAAAAAAATAAACAAGAATGGGAACATAAGAATTACACTAAGAAAGTTTGTGTCTGATGTGAGAAAATCTATATTGAAATTTGATGTATTCGTAATAGGAGCAATTAATAACCCCGATATGATAAAAATACCAAAAATAATTAATAAAATAATTGTTAAAGAAATTAATGTCCTTAGGGCTAATTTTTGAGTTCTAAAAACAACTATAGCAGTAAGTAATATTGATACTAATGCTATAAGAATGAATAAATTTTTAATAATGGGGACTGGAAAAAAAGCTTCAATGACGACTACAAAAGCTTGAGCAGAAAAAGAGAAAGTGGCAATATTGGCAATCCATAAGAAAAAACCTATTATAAATGCTAAAAAACCCCCCAATGCTTCCTTGCTAAAGTTATAGGCACCTCCAGAAATAGGTAAACTCGTTGATAATTCACTATAATTTAAGGCAGTGAAGAAAATCAATACTCCGCCTAAGATTAAACTAATAAAGACACCTGATCTTGCTTGTCCAATGGCTGTACCTAATAATATAAAAACTGAGCCTCCAATACCACACCCAATTCCATAAAGGATTCCTGAAGATAACTTAATCGTTCTTTTAGGGACAATTACTTCTTGTTCTCTTTCAGTCAAGCCTAAATCCTTAAAAAAGTAATAATTATTTTGAATTTCAAATGTTTTTTAATTAATTTTTGTAATTAGTATAAGGCTAATTTAAGATTTCTCAAGATGGAATATTCCAGAAATAATTGACAAAATAGCCCCAATTAACAGGAATATAACCATTAAAAATGTATTTACATTTACGTCCCCTAAATCTATAGTATTAAAAAATATTCCTATGGCCCAAATTATAAAGAATACTCCCGCACCTATTAAAATTCCGCCGAAGAATTTTGAAGCTCTATATATCGCAGATAATATTTCTAGTCTGTGAATACGACTTTCTTTATCTCTAATTTCCTTTTCTTGATTTTCTAATTCTTCTTTCAATTGCTGAAGTATAATTCGAGAGTCATTTGTACTATTCTCAATTGCTTCTTTAGCTTTTTTTAATTTATCATGATCTAATTCCATACGCGTTAATTTCTCGGTTATAGCATCGAGGCGTTCTTCTCTCTCAAGGTATTCTGTATTTGACGTTTCTATATCTTGTTTTAAATCTTCAATTCTTTTTTCATTAGCATCAATTAAATTTCGTTTGGTAATTAACTGATCATCTAAGGATTCGGCCGTTTCTTTTAGCTCTTGAATTCGAGATTCCATATCAATTAACTGCTGTTGCTTATCTGTGAGCTGAACTTTATACTTAGCAAGAAGTTCCTCATATGTTTCTCTTTGTTTTTCCATTTCAGGAAAACCGTCATGATATTCTTCGATCCTTTGTTCTATTTCCTTTATCTTTAATTCCTTTTTTTCAATTTGTTCTGTTAGAAGTTTCCTTTCCTCTTCTTTTGCCTCAATTTCGGAATTAGAGTGTTCTAATTCAACCTTATTTTTATTAAGGTAAAATCTTAAAGTCTCGTTTTCAGCACTCTGACTTTTTATTTTTTTCTCCAGAGCCTCTGATTCTTCCCTTTGTTTCTCTATTTTTGCTTCTTTTTCCAATATTTCTTGGTTCAGTTTTGAGATTTTATTTCTTAGTTCATCCTGAGATGTAACTTTCTCTTTTACAGAGTCAGTGAGAACAATTAAATCAACTTGCCTACTTTCATATGTCTTAACTAATTGCTCGTTATTTCTTAAGAGTTCTTTATATTCGTCTTCTAGATTTTCTTTACTCTCTTTAATAATTTCGAGTCGTTCTTCCAGATTTTTCATTTCTTCTGTTTTTCGATTATACTTCTCTTCAAGAGTAGATATTGTTTCTTCAATAGCTGTTAGATATTCTTCTTTATCGTTAATTTTCTTTGAGATTGTATCAAGCTGTATTTGTGCTTCTTTTACCTCTTCACTAATTTCCTCTACTTCTTTTTTGCTTTTTTCTTTTTGTTCTTCTGTTTCAGTAATTGTTTCTGAGATATTTTCTATACTATCTTCAAAAGTTCTCAATTTTTTATCTATCATATCTCTGGAATTTTTAGCTTTAGACAAAAATTCCTTATCTATCTTCTCAATTTCCTTGTCTGACTTAGTTTCTTTTTCTTCACCATTCAATTCGTTAGTCATTATTTCACGTTTCTGAATATTGGATTTAAAATATCTTTACCTCATATAGAATTAGAATTAGTAATTATAAAATTTAATTATTGCAACTGCAAATTTGCTTAAATATGTGTCGATTTAAATAATCGATCATTTTTTCTACATCTAATACTAATAAGTATCTTATGAAATATACTTAATTCATATATTTAAATTTTAATCTTTTCTCTTTTATATCTCTGGAAAATCACTGAGGCAACAAAAAAGTTTAAATAGGCACTAATTTTAATTTTTGTTTGAAATCTTTCCAAAGTGGTATTATTAAAGTCTTTTGGTGGGATTGCATAATAACGATAAATTTTTATCTGATATTCGCATCAAAACAGATTCAGTACCACTCCTAAATTTGCTTATTTTTAAAAAAAATACTAAAACTGTTTCATTTCCGGTCAAAACATAAAGATCATGATGATCTTTTTATTAAATTAAAAATAGAGATATAATTTAAGATTTTTTGATTCTAATCATTCACAAAATTTAATATGTCTTTTAAATATAAGTTTTATATAACTCGCATTTACATTAAATTCAAATTTTCTCCATTAATTCAATAACTTCTTCATAGGTTATATCTGACATAGGTCCAAAATGTTTTACCTTCAGTGCTCCTACAATATTTGCAAATTTAGCTGTCTTATTCAAATCCCATCCACCTAAATAACCTACAACAAACGCACCACCAAACGAATCCCCTGCTCCAGTTGGATCCACTTCATGAACTTTGAATCCTTCTATATTAGTACCATTTGGATTATCTATCGTAAAGATCTTACATCCTCTTTTCCCTTGTTTCAATACTATGATTTTTGGACCTTTTTCTAGCAATTTTTTACAAGCTTCAATTGGACCATTAATTCCTGCCAACATTTCAGCTTCTTCCCCACTTGGAAGTAAAATTTCTGTTGTTTCTAAAACAGGCCTGCAAATTTTAAGTATAACCTCTAAATCGAGTAATTCCGGCCTTAAATTAGGATCAAAAGAAATTAAAACATTAGGATTTTTCTTTTTTGCTATTTTTATTGCCTTATAACACGCCTTACGTGAATTTTTACTAATTGAAAGAGCACTTCCCATAATATGTAAGCATTTTATACCTTCGAAGTAAAAATTTCTTATATCAGAAGAAGTGGTTTTACCAGCAGCACCCGGTGCGAATATAAATTTCCGAGAACTGTCTGAATTATATTGATTAAAAGCAATACCTGTAGTCTCAGTATCAGAAATTCTAATTTGAGATACATCTACGCCATCTTTTTCCAACTTTTCAATTATGGTAGCTCCAAATTCATCATTTCCTACAACACCAATAAATCCTGTAGTAAAACCGAATGGTTTTCCCATGCGACTGGCGGAGTCGATAAAAATTGCGGGTGCTCCACTAGGAAATGGACCCCGATAATCAGCACCAGTTACTCCATGTGGTGTATTCAATTCTGTTCGCATAATTTCAACTAACAATTCTCCAAGGGAAATAATATCTGGAGTCATTTTTAATATCAATCCTTGTATTAAATTTTTTCTAAATTTATTATTCAATATATTAAATTCTAAAGGTTATAAAATTAGGTATGTGTTATGAGTAAATTTTGGTTTTTACTACCCTTAGAAAATCTAATAAAAAGAAGGAGAAATATTATTTTATTTAACAAATTTATGTCGAAATGATTCAATAGTAGCTGAAATTTCATTAATATGAATTTTTAATTCTTTAGGATTTGTTTCTTTTAATTTATCCAAATCCTCTATTATGTCTTTTAACTCATCAATCCATAAATTCATTAAGATTTCTCTTTCTTTATTTT
Source organism: Candidatus Hodarchaeota archaeon (assembly GCA_048886685.1). Taxonomy (GTDB): domain Archaea; phylum Asgardarchaeota; class Lokiarchaeia; order Sigyniarchaeales; family SOKP01; genus Loki-b32. The sequence continues at coordinate 64,634 of JBHLKM010000005.1, read as the reverse complement.
TACATGCTAGTTTTATCTCATCATTAATCCATTCTTTAGCGTTCTCAAAAATTTGTTTCTTAAGTATATCCATTGTTATTTTGACCAAATCTTGTTGACTTTTAAGATGTTCTAACTCTGGTTTAAGGTTATTTTTAAATTCATTAGTTTCATCTTCGAATTTCTTTAACATATCAAGTAGAACTTCTTCCTTTGTTTCAAATTCTTCCTGTAATCTCTGAAATTTTAGAGAAAAATCATTGTTGACTGCTTTTATACTATCAATTATAATCTTTATTTTATCTTCAACATTTGTGATTTGACTATTAAGATTTTTATCGAATCTGTCAGATGCACCTTTCAATTCTTCAATTAACGTATTGTTAATTCCTTCCATTTTATTATTGAGATTATTATATTTATCTTCTAACTCCTGATCATAAATATTAGTAATATTTTCAATTTTTTTATTAATATTATTAACTTGCTCATCCAAACTCTTCTCAAGTTTATTAAGTTTTTCATTTAAATCTTCATCTTGTTTGTTTATTTGGTTAGTCATACTTTGATCAAGTTTATTGACGTTATCTTCAATTTTCTGTCCCATTTTCTTCATTTGATCGACTAGGCTCTTTTCTATTTTGTATATTTGCTCTGTTAATTTCTTTTCAGATTTATTCATGTGATCTAGAGTTTTCTGATCTATTGATTTTATCTGTTGATTCAATCTCTGATCAATTTTTTTTAATTGTTCTCTTAAATTCTGTAATTCTTTTATTGAAGCTTGTTCGGTACTTGAAATTTTAATCACCTACCTTTTATTAAACATTATATATCCTTTTTTGATAATTTGGATCCTTATTATTGGCTTCTTGAATTTCGTTTTCAAGTTTAGAGCTGATGATCATTAATTCATTCTCTTCTCTATTTAATTTTTGGATTAATTCAAGATTTTTTTCAAAATCTATTTTTGAGGTTATTAATAAACTTTGTAAGTTATCAACCACCTCATCAACCGACTTGATATGAGATTTCTTTATGTGAGTCAATGCCTTTTCTAATTCAGATAAATTTATTAAAAACTGATCAAGTACATTTTCTTTCTGATCTCCAACTTTACTTAATTCTTGTTGAATAAATTCTTGATACTTTAATTCACTTGATTTATCTTCGGTGGAATCTTCTGCTGTGGCTTTAGGTATTGACTTATGTTTATTTAAAGCAGAATTAATAGAATTTAAATTTAGTATTTTACTTTTTAAAGACTTCTCATCCTTCCCTATTGATTTTAAAAACTCATTCGCTGAGTTTTCTTGAACGAGATCAGGAGTTAATAATTCTGCTCTCTGTAGATATGTAAAAATCAAAAGTTCAAAACATTCTTCAATATTCTCGCCAGTTTTAGCAGAAAGTAAAATAAAATGATCTCGATCATTAAAAAAATTTTGGAGAGTGTTTTTAAGTTTTTTACCTAGTTCAAATATGTCCAACTTATTTCCGACAAAGATAGATATACATTCTTCCGTTGATTTACTCATTTTTTCCTCGAATTCTTTTTTAAGATTCTTCAATGTGTTTTCTGATTTGGTTAAATCAAAAACTAAAATAGCTAAATCCGCATTAGCGTAATGAACGGGATTATAAGGATTGAAGGATTTTTGTCCCCCAAGATCCCAGATAGTCAACCTAATAATTTTTGATATTTCTTTTAATGAATATTCTTTTCTATACGTGACACTCCCAATTGTAGGCATATATCTCTCAGAAATTGCTTCTCCTAAAAACGTTTTTATTATAGATGATTTTCCTACTTCTCCTTCTCCAAGTACTATTAGTTTTAGGTTAATAACGCCATCCAATTATTATATCGCCTTTATTAACAGTTATATTTCTATAGAAAAGATAAATACTGTCCCAATTATTTATTAAATACAATTTAATTCTTAAAAACAAAATAGGATACATATATTTAAATTTATTTAGCTAATCTATAGAGTACAACCATATATATTTTAGCAAATAGATAGTACCACTTTGATAGATCTTTTAATAATTTCTAATAAAAGATAAAGTGAAGTTCATATTATATCCTAGCCTTTTTAAATTACATTAAACACTTATATTGTTTTTTTTCTTATTCTATAATATTTTAAATAAAAATTCTCTTATTATGATGAATGCAAAGAAAAAAATCAATTTAATTTCTGAAATCTTAGATAGATATGATGATGGCGTTTGTTTTTATTGTGGTAGCATCTTAAATGGGGATATGGAAGCTGAGGATTTTGATGAAGGTTATCCCGAGGATTGGTGCCCGGATTGTGGTGAGAGTATTGATCCTGACAATGATTGGGAAGAGGCTTGCCTTCTCGCTATAGATAAAATAATTAACGACAAAAAGTTTGAACCATAATTTTTGATAATTGTAAAAAAAATGGTATTTCTAGAAACAAAAGTGCTTATTGAGGGTTTATTATTCCCGGAAAGTCCACGTTGGCATAATGGTAGACTATGGTTTTCTGATATGGATAGTCATAAGGTAATGACGGTTGATCTTGATGGAAATATAGAGACAATATTAGAAATACCAAATCGACCTTCTGGTCTAGGATGGCTTCCTGATAGTAGTTTATTAGTAGTATCAATGGAGAATTGTCGTTTACTTCGTCTTGATCCTAAAGGACTTACTGAACATGCTGACTTAAGTGGTCTAGCAACTTTTAATTGTAACGATATGGTTGTTGATAAAAAAGGGAGAGCCTATGTGGGGAATTTTGGTTTCGATTTTTTTAATACACAACCTTTTAAACCTGCTGAAATAGTACTCATAGAATTAAGTGGAGATTCTAGGATTGTAGCTGGGGATATGGCATTTCCAAATGGGACTGTTATAACACCAGATGAAACTACACTTATAGTTGCAGAAACTTTCGCAACTCGTCTTACTGCATTCGATATCATGGAAGATGGCTCTTTAGAAAACCGTCGAATATGGGCAAATCTGAAATCCATTGCACCAGATGGAATTTGTTTAGATACAGAAGGTGCTATTTGGGTCGCTGCTCCCGGTCGACATAGAGTAGTTCGTGTTCTTGAAGGGGGAAAAATTACTCATAAAGTAAAAATCGAAACAAATGCATATGCCTGTATGCTTGGTGGTCCCAACCGTGATACACTCTTTATAACTACGTCTACTTCTGAAAGAACTAATGGAAAAATCGAATATGTAGAGGTAGAGGTTCCAGGAGCAGGACTTCCTTAATTAATACATTGTATAAAAAATTCTGGAAAAAATTAAAAAATAGGCTTAAAATAATGTCATATAACAGAGAAGAAATTGAACCAGATGAATACATTGAATATTTTGATGGAAATGCCGCATTAATGGTAACGATGGATAAAAAAGGTAAATGCAATGTTATGGCTTTAGATTGGAAAAAAATTACTGAAATTGAGGGTTATCCTGTTATTAGGGCTCAAGTAGCTTATAGTCGATATACATATACATTATTAACAGAAGGTATAAATGAATTTACGATTAATATACCCTCAGAGAAAACTTATCATGCTGTAAATATAGCAGGATTTCATTCAGGGAGAAATGTTGATAAAATAAGTGAATCTGGATTGATAACAATTCCCGGAAAGAATACTAAAGTACCTACGATAAAAAATTGTATTTTAAATTATGAATGTAAAATTATATATTCCAGTAAATCAAATTTGAGCAGTCATCACTATTTTTATGGAAAAATATTAACTGCATATGCTTCAACTAATATTATTAGTAAAAAGAATTTTTAAAGATCTTTTTCACAAAAGCAATCTGTAGAATATGAAATTTCTTCGCCACATGTACATTCTTTTGGATGATTGTATCTTTCACAAATTTTGTTTATTACATTACATGAAAAAAGCAAATTAAATTTTTCACATTCAGCATGAGCATATTCAGCTTCGATTTCAAGTTCATTGATTAATAGCATTTCAAGTAGATGCGCATGCCGATCTAACTCAATAGCAAGATCTCTCCCTTTGTCTGATAAAAATACTGGTTTATAACGTTGATAAATTACATATCCTTGTCTTTCTAATCTTTTAACACAACTTCCTACAGTAGAATGAGGTACTCCAATCTCTTTAGCAATAGTACCGACTTTTAGAGCATATTTCCGATATAATAATCTTAAAACCCTATATTCAAAATCTAACATGACCCAAACAATACCAATATTACTTTAATAAATGAAAAAAGATAATTTTAGTGTTCATGACCTCCTATTGACAATAATAGTGTCATCAGAACAATTCCTAATACGATAACGATTAATTGACGAAGGATATATTTCAAATCTGTGTGTTGGTGAAGATCTGGAGTTAAGTCGGAAAGAGCAATGTAAATAAAACTCGCGGCAGATATTGCTAACAAAAATGGTATAGTAAATTCTATCGAATCTAAAATGAAATAAGATATAATTGCTGCTGGTATTGTAGTTGAGCTTGAGAATATATTATAAAGAAATGCTTTTCTTTTTGAATAACCTGAATGCAAAAGGATACCAAAATCTCCAGTTTCATGTGCCAGTTCATGAAAAATGATTGTAAATCCTGCTACAATTCCTAAAGTAGGATTAGTTGAATCCGTCAAAAATGCTGCTGCGATAACGATACCATCTGTTAGATTATGCAAAGAATCACCAATAAGAATGATAGGTCCAGAAGCATGTGAATGTACCTCACATTCTTTATCACGACAATTTCTCCAAATAATAATCTTTTCCATTACAAAGAAAAAGAGGATACCTCCTAAAATGTATGGCATAATAATATGAGGTTCTCCTACTTCTTCGAGGGCTTCTGGAATTAACCCTAAAAGTGAGGCGGTAAGTAAAATTCCTGTAGCAAAAGCAATAAGAATTGGTATTAGTCCCTTTTGTACTTTTTCACTTAAAAACATAAAGCTCCCAGCCGCACTAATTGCTCCAACACTTCCCAAAATACTAAATAAAATAACCCATATTAGAATATTTCATCACTTCTATATTATTTCGAATTGTTTTATTTAGGATTATTAATAATATAAAATTTACGATGTTTCGTAAATTTAATCATATCATTTTCTACCATTTTCTATCTCAAAAAAAGAAAGTTTGTTAAAAGGACTTAATAATAAGAAAAACCAATTAATTAATAAATCAATAATAAATTCTATCTTCAAGGTTATTTCATTATTAAAAAACCACTAACTTTAACTTGTATCAATTGTGAAAAAAAGTATGAAATTACCTCTATTCAACATAAGTGTCCTGAATGTAAAGGATTATTATGGTTTGAGCAAAACTTAGAAGGTTTTAAAAAGAAATTCTCACAAATTAAAGGCAACTATAAATTTTGGGATTATAAATTTGCATTTCCTTTAATAGAAAATCATTTTATCATTTCATTGGGAGAAGGGGGAACTCCTTGTATAATTTCAAAAGAAATTGGGGAAAATTTAGGAATAAAAAAGTTGTTTTTTAAAGATGAAACTCAAAATCCAACTAACTCTTTTAAAGACCGCGCTGCTACATTGTTAATTTCTCATGCAAATACATGGGATTATAAAAAAACAATTTGCGCTTCGAATGGAAATCAAGGAGCTTCAATATCTGCTTATGCCTCCCTTAAAGATATGAAATGTTTAAATATCATTCCAAAAGAAATCGATTTAGGGAAAAAAGCCCAAATGATTGCCTATAATTCTAACTTAAAAATTATTGGCGAAACTGTAGATGAAGCAATTGATTATGTTTTAGAACATAAAAAATTTGAAGATTATTATCAGTGTACACCAGAATTGAATCCACTTACACTAGAAGCTCAAAAAACCATTGCTTATGAAGTTGTAAAACGGATGAAAAAGTTGGATTGGATAATAATTCCTATGGGGAGTGGGGAATTACTAGTAAGCCTATGGAAAGGATTTTATGAACTTAAAAAAGTAGGTCTTATTGATAATTTTCCTAAGTTGGTCGGGGTGCAATCTCAAGTTCTATCCCCTATCGTTAACGAATTTTTAAAGAAAGATAAAGCAATTAATCAAAAAATAACCAAGTCTCTTGCATTAGGGATTTTAGTAAAAAAACCTTTATATATCGAGTTAGCTATTAAAAGTATTAGAGAAACTGACGGAACAGTTATAGCGGTTCCTGAAGAATCAATTTTAGATTCAGTTGATAAACTTATAAGAAATGAGGGCATTTTTGCTGAACCTGCATCTGCTTTGACTCTAGCAGCAGTAGAATCATTACAACAAAAAAATATTTTTGATCCAAATGATAATATTGTTTGTCTTATAACCGGTAGTGGTTTAAAAGCACCCTATATATTAGAAGCTATCTCTTCACAGACGAAAACTGCTGGAAAAGGGTCAATCATAATTACTAAATTAAAAATATTGTCCCAAATTTCATTATCAAGTATTAGAGGAATATCAGGAACTAATCTTAATGAAATAATTGATTATGTGAAATTACCAGCAATATATCAACATCTTAAAGATTTAGAAGCAAAAGGTCTAATCTCTCGAAAAAAAGAAGGGAAAAATGTTTTATACTTAATTACCGATAGTGGAAAAAAAGTTTTGGATGCTTTAGATGTTCTAATTACATTGTTATGAATACTTTATTGAGATTTACTAATAAATACTTTATCAAAAACCTGTGGTAAACCATCGATTATATTCCTTCTTGAGGCAGCCGTAAGTAGTAATGAGGCTGCTGCCGCAAATATGAACTGAAAGCAGTTCCCTGGTATCTCTGCAAAAGCTGAAGTTCCTAAACCAAGTATAAATGCCTCATAAATAAAATAACCCACAGGTATTAAAAATCCTCCAGTAAGTACACCAACCATATCAACTGTAGAAATCCTAACTTCACATTCTTTTGGATTGGCAATTAAGCCGATTAAAAATCCTTCAATACCCTTAATAACCAATGTAGCAGGAGCATAAATGATATAAGCGCCCGAGAAGATATCCGCTAACATTGGTCCGACGCCTCCTGCAATACCACCTATGATGGGTCCAAATAAAAGAGCCGTAAACATTACAGCTGTATCGCCAATATTAATGTATCCTCCAGTTGCTGGAATAGGAATCTGAATCCAAAATGTTATCACAAAAGATAAAGCCGTAAAAATAGCAATCATCGAAAGTACTAAAGCATTTATAGGTAGGGCATATCCTTTAAAATTTTTATACTCTTTTTGGAATAAGTTTTCTTCAGGTTTCTCATCAGTAGCCATATTTTTTAACCTTTTATTTAATATATAAGTTACATTTTATGTATAAGTTCAAACTTATATATAAAATTTTTGATTAAAATGTTAATAGAAAAAGCAATAAAAACGATTTTTCTCAAATAAGCTAAAAAAAATTAGTTAGAAATTAGAATATACCATAAATTTAGTTCCTGAACCAAGACTGTAGATTTCGAAACTTTTACCACGTTTTGTTTCAGCAAACATCTGTATCATAGGGAAAAGATAGATTTGAGTAGTAATTTGAGCATCTTTATCTTTTTCATAAGATTTATAATCGGTACCGGCAGAGCCTATTGTTTTCTTAATATTTTTATTCCAATATCCTAATGATGCTTCTGCCTTGGAGTCTAACTCCTTAAAATTACTGAATTTAATTCCTTCAACATCTTCAATCATCTTGTGAAGATCATCTCCAATTTCTTTCTCATACTTAGTTTGAGCGCTACTATGTAATACAGGAACACCTGTAACTACAGTTTGAAATGGAACAGGGAGTTCCTCATATTTGTATAGATTTTTATGTCCACTGCATTCTTTACACGGTTCTGTTCTATTTCCAGACCCATAACAAGCACCACATGGATAAGAAAACGGCTTTTTTTCTTTCTTTTGTTCTTCACCAACCAATACAGTAAAAGTTTCTTCTATTTTTCCAGTACCTTTACAGGTCTTGCATTTATTTTCGATATATCCCTTTCCTCTGCATGTTTTGCAGGAAACTGCTTGAATCGATTCAAACTGCGGAACAATTTCGTTTCCTTTCCATTTCTCCTTATTAATCTTCCCTGCCCCTTTAAATGAATAGAATTGTTCTCTACCTACCCTTGGTGCAGTTACTGTATTTTCTTCCTTTCCTTTTGGTGCTGGACCAAGAGACTTCTTAACAGCAAAATAAATTGCTGCTTCCTTCATAGTATCCTTTACATATTCAGCTGCACTAATTGCATCCAATGAAAAAACAGCGCCCTTAGTTCCAAATTCTTTTTCCATTCTTTTACGATCCGTTCTTGAAGCTTTTTGTTTCCATTTTTCAAAAATATCATCAAGATTTGGTGTTTTAATTCTTACTGACAATTTTTAATCATCTCTTAAAATTTGTTAAAAATTTCAAAAAATTTATTTTTTCGAATTAAAATTATAAAAATATAAAATAGAATAATTTATAATTTTATATAGAAGAAAATTAAAAATAAAAACTTAAATTAGAAAAAAGAACGAATTAAAAATGTCTGCAGAGGAACGCCAATCAGTTGAATATTTCCTTGAATGGATTAAAGGCGGTGCTTTTGGGCAATGGGTTGAGCACTTTTTAAATCAAGGAGATGAAGCAAAGTTAAGACAAATTAAAGAAGTCTATGATAAAATCAAACGAGTTTTTGGTTTTTAAATTTCTATTCTTTTTTAATAACTTATTTTATTTCAGTTTTATATTGAAAATCGTAAAATTGAAGTGTTTTTTTAGATTCTGTTTAATTAATAATTTAAAATTTTAGTAGGTCTCATATTTGAGTATACCTTCAAGAGATTTTTTTATAGTTTTAGATCGAAAAGATAAATCTAAGAAGGATCTGATTTTTGATGTCAATTTCTTTTATTTGAAAAAGTATAAAGAAAAAGATTTCAAATTTTCATATATTAATGAACCTTTTTTTAAGGGTACAGTTCTCTTTGGATTAGATTTTAAAAATCGAATTCGTCCTTTAAGTCTTAATAAGATTGAAAAAGATGGAAATGTAAATCCAATTAATCCTCAACTTTTCAAAAAATTTTTGGTTTCTAATAATAATAGATTTATTGCATTTCCAAGCCAATCTTCTCTTGAAAGATTTGCTTCTATAGATGAAATGCTTAAAAATTTCCAAATTAATAAAACCAAAATAAAGCGCTTAACATTTTGCAAATCTTGCTTAAATACTCAGAAATTTACTATATTAAACGAAAAATCTCAAATAAAAACCTTTAATAATCAGATTATATGCTCTGAATGTGCATATGAGATCATTTTTAGAGAAGCAAAACTTAGAGGTCTAATCAATCAAGATCGAATTAATACAAAATTGAAAAATTTTTTTACCCATATAATTTTAAAATTCCGAGATGTAAAAAAAGTACTAAGTGCTTTTCAAGCAGATTTTAATCCTATAACTAATAGAGACATTACCCTTTATGACATAGAAAAAAGATCTCCTATTAGTAAAAGGTATCTAAATCAAAAAATTGAAGATTTAGAAATCCCAAAGCTATTTAGAGCAGTACTAAAGCAATCTGATCTTAAGTTTTTATTACCAATTCAAGCCTTATCTATTGAGAAAGGTTTAATTAGCAGACATTCAAATCAATTAATTATGGCTCCCACTTCAGGAGGAAAGACACTAGTAGGAGAATTAGCAGGTATTTCAAAAGTTTTAGAAACGAAAAATGCAAAAATGCTTTATCTAGTCCCAATTGTTGCTTTAGCTAATTTAAGAACCGAAGAATTCAAAGAAAAATATAAATCCTTAAATTTAAAAATAATTAAAAAGGTAGGCGAATCCTTGTTTGGAAAAACTGAAGATAATGTCCAAGAAGAGTTGATCGATGCAGATATAATTATAGCTACATATGAAGCAATAGATTATATTTTAAGAAGTGGCAAAAAGTCTCTCCTAGGAAATATAGGTACGATTATTGTCGATGAAATTCAGACTTTGATTGATACAGATAGGGGATATCTGTTGGATGGTTTCATTACTCGTTTGAAGTTGCTTTATAATGGAGCTCAATTTTTATATTTAAGTGCAACGTTAGGAGAACCAAAAATATTAGCTGATAAACTAGATTGCACATTGATTATGTATAATAACAGACCTGTCCCTGTTGAGAGACATCTACTACTTTGCTTTAATCAAGTTCAAAAACACAAACAGATTACAAAATTGGTTAAAGCAGCATACAATAAAAAATCTAAATATGGTTTTAAAGGTCAATCGATAATTTTTACTAATACTAGGAAAAAATGTGAATCAATCACGGCTTATCTACAAGAAAGAGGAGTAAATGTATCATCATACCATTCTGGTTTAACTAACGAAGAGCGAAAAGAAATTGAAGAGGATTTTCGATCTCAAAGGATTGCTGGGGTAGTCGCGACTGCTGCATTAGCAGCGGGTGTAGATCTTCCAGCAAGTCAAGTAATTTTTGAATCATTAGCCATGGGTATAAAATGGTTAACAGTTGCAGAATTCGAACAGATGATTGGACGAAGTGGAAGATTAAAAAAACATGACTTAGGTTATGCATATTTATTAGTTGAGCCTGGTAAGGTTTATTCACCAAAAATGAAAGAAACTGAAGAAGAAATAGCTATCAAGTTATTAAATGGTAAAATTAAGGATTTCGAATTGCTCCCTAATGAAAGTAAAAGTCTAACTGAATTATTAGCCTTTATATCTATGTTTACTCAGGGTATTGAGAAAGAAGTTATCTATGAATTTTTCGACCTTTTAATTAATGCCAGCTATGAATTAGATTTATTTTTAAGAAAACTAAACCAGATGGGACTTATAAGAATAAGAGAAAATTTTGTCTATAAATCCACTCATTTAGGGCAAGCTATAGCAAAATCATTCTTATCAGTCGAACAGTGTTTAGAAATTGCAGCTATTTTAAAGAATAAGAAGAAATCTGTAATTTCTATAGCTCTAGACCTTAAACCTATTAAAAACTTATACTTATCTAAAGGAATTGTAGCAGATTTAGCTAAAAATGTGAATATGAGATATCTTAGTAATAATCTATTTAGTGGTAGCGTCCTTTCCCTAATGAATGCAGATTATGTACGAAAAAGAAAAACATTTTCAAAAGAATTTGTAGAATTCATATCGAAATGGGTAAGTGATATTTTTAATTGTAGTTGTAAAGATTCACCATACTGCGATTGTGGACGATTAAACCTAGAAAAAATGATATTAAACTTGAGAATAAAACATAGATTAACAATAGAGGAAATATGTAATTATTTTAGTGAAGAATATAAAATTATAATTCACAAGGGGGATATGATCGGATATTTAGAAAACTTAATCTATAGTTTAGAGAGTATAAAAAACATTTTAGAGGGGATATTTGATTTAGATCCTCAATATGAAATTGAAATACGGGAGATTCCTAATTTAATCGAACAGATAAAATATTAAATACTTATCCCTATAAAACATTTAAAATTACATTGTAAAGATTTCAATTATATCATTATCAAATAGAACGTAATCTAGCCCAACTTTCTTACGTTTTTGACGAGCGCTTTCCCGTATAACTATTGCATGATCAAAGGATTCATAAAAGCTTTTATGTATTTTAATAGCAGCATCTTTAATAGTCGAATTTTCCTCCATAATTATTGGCTTCTCTGCTATATCTCCACTAGAGCTCATGGTATATATGCGTATTTTCTTTAAGTATTTTAGAACTATTTCACCAAAATCTTGAGGAATGGTTTTTTTATGTACACTAGTTCCTATTATTTTTGAAAACTTATCAGAATATTTCCATTTTAATTTCTCGAATTTTTCTTCGGTGTGTGGGAGATCTCCTTTCGTTGCAATAATCATAGCTCTTTTATATACAACAGAAGGAGTCAAAACATCTATAATATCGTCAAAAGTTATGACACCATAAATTTTTACTATAGCATTTCTTATCCCATTTTCCTGGATAATTTCTTTAATCTTTTCTGTAAAATCTTCAATATCCTCGACATTTTTGGCTTCCTTTGTCAAATATAAGACTTGAATTTTATTAGAACCTGTTTTTTGGATATTAAGAGGAGGTGGAGGTATATTTATTCTGATTTCAGCTTTAGATAATTCCTCTATAAGTACACTCATTTGTTCTTCAACATTCCTTGAAAGATCTACACATATACAAATCAAATCGCAAGATCTAAGTTGGGATAATATTTCTTTCCCGTTTCCTATCCCCTCTGACGCTCCCCTCATGATAGAAGGCATTTCGACTATTTGAAATCGAATATTATTGTAATTATAGATTCCTATTTCAGGAAGCGCGGTAAATTTGCCAATTTTTTCTTCAGCAGCACCAGTTAAAAAATTTAAAAGGGAAGATTTACCGACCCCTGGTGTATAATAGGCACTAATCAGTATTATTTGAATTCCTTCTTTTTTAATTGAAAAAGGGCTAATAACTTTTTGAGTTATCTTTTGTCGTTGTTTTCGGTCTTCAAGCTCGCGTTTCATCTTAGCAAGACGTGATCTATTTAGCGCGATAATCTTCTCTGTTCCTTTATGTTTAGGAACTAAAGAAATGAATTCCTCCAACAATTTTATTTTTAGCTCTAAAGACCCCGCATCTAAATACTCTTGGTACTTAATTTTAGCTGCGGCTCCAATATTTGAACTCAAAAATTAATCCCTGTAAATTTAATTTTAGAATATAGATCTAAAACGATCTTCTGTTTTTAATTTTAGATCCCCTAAGATCTCATTTATACGAGTTTCAAAATCTTTAAAATATTTTGGTTTTTTGGAAAATATATCATTCAGTGAGTAGCGGTTTAGAAAATAAATAACGATTTCGTTTAATTGTTCTTTAACTACCGGAACTTCTGTTCCTTTTTCAATAATGGCAAATGACAATAACGGTTGCTTATTTTCAACATCATTGCTGGGCATTTGTATCATTTCACAGCAGCAGACTAATTTAAAACTTGCAAGAGAAATTACATTAATATCATCACCAAAAACTTCGCTTGTAAAACTTTCTAATGCTGTTAAAAATCCAGCACGCAAATTTGGATCTAAGACGTTATCCGAAGATGTATAATACTTAATTTCAATTAAGTTTTTCATTCCAATATTGATTCCAACTTCTAATATTGCCATTATTTATAAGGAACTTTTTTCTAATTCTAAGATATTATCAATGCTCGTTATTTTGTTTTATAGTAATAATGAAAGTTTTTATTACTATCTTTTTTTAAAGCTACAATTAAATATAATTTTAATTGTTTTTAGCTTTATAAAAGAATATTTGAGAATTATATTATAGTCAGAAATTAATACCTAATTGATTTTTATATGCTGTAAAAGTATTTTGGAGTAAAAAATGAACTGTTAGTGGTCCGATACCTCCAGGAGAAGGAGTAATTTTCCCACTTTTTTCATACACATCTTCAAAATTTACATCTCCACATAATTTTCCATTGACCCTATTTATGCCAACGTCAATTATTATTGCGCCCTTTTTTATTTTTTCTTTAGTTATAAAATTTGGTTGCCTTACAGCTACTACTAAGATATCTGCTCTTCTCATATGGTTCTCAATATTAATTGTGGATGTATGACAAACTGAAACAGTAGCATTCCGTTTAAGCATCATAAATATTAATGGCTTACCGACAAGATTCGATCGATTAATGATCACTACTTCTTTTCCTTTTAAGTCAATATTATAATATTCAAGTAATGTAATGATTCCTGTAGGAGTGCAAGGCGCTAAGTTTTCGTTATAATCATAAAGTTTACCTTTATTTAATGGAGTTAATCCATCTACATCTTTTTTTGGTGATATAAATTCAATATATTCTAGTGTATTAGAAACTTGGGATTGTGGAAGAGGTAACTGTAGTAATATTCCATGGACACTATCATTTGTGTTAAGTTTTTTGATTTCTTCAGCAAATATCTCTTTTGAGCTATATTCATCCAATTCTAAAATTTCAGATTCAATACCTAGAAAAGCACTGGTTCTTTTTTTCATATTCAAATAGACTTTTGATGCAGGATCGTCTCCAAGTAATATAGTAACTAATTTAGGTTTAATACCGGTTCTATCTACTGCTTCACTGATTTTATCTTTTAGAATTAAATTTAGTTTTTCTGCAAGGGCTTTTCCGTCTAATATTTTATCATTCATAATTTGATTTCTGCATGAATGTTTGAATTATAGACATATTAAAATAAGAATAACTCATTTGAAAATTCTTTGGTTTCAGTAAAAAAATTTTAAATTCTTCTCCTTCTCCAAACAATTACCCATATACCTGCGATTAAACCAATACTTGCAAATATGATTATTAAAATCCAATAGTCGAACTCTACCATAAACACATCTGCTGATAATTTACTCAAAGAACCAGATATATTTAAAGTCTCAAAAGCATAATATGATGTAATTACAGATGATGCTCGCTGACTTGTTCCTTCTGTTATATCTGCAAAACCTCCATCTTGAAAATATTGACGAGATAATACCCACTTAGCAGTTTGCTCTTTATTGAGCATTTCTTTATTTATGATAGAAATAGCACTTACATAGTGATAGGTACTACTTATCAATGCGTAATCAGCTATGGGATCAGGTAATCCTCCTCCAAAATTATTTATATCTGATGGATTTTTTACGTAAAAAGAATTTAAGTAAGTTGAAGTCTGATTTATATTGGCTAGATCATTCACTGAGTTAAGTGCATCTAAAAGATACACAGCGTAATAAGTAGTGAGTAAGGTAGAAGATAAACTGCTGTTAGCACCGTACCCACCATCACTATTATTGCATGATAAGATCCAATCTTTATGAACAGTTCTATTTGGTATAGGTTCTTGTATTAATGTAAAAACTTGAACAATAAAGTATGTTGAACTCATACTTGCTAACGAAGAGGTATTTGAAAATGAAAATCCTCCACCAATTTGTTCAGTCCCATTAATAAAATTATGGATTCTTTCTTTTAACCTAGCCTCAGGTGGAGAATCTAATAGATCTAAGGATTTAAGCAAGTAGTATAAATCATATAGTACAATTTCATCATTGTCAAACATAGTTTCTAATTCTGATTCTAAGTATGATTTGAGATCAGTATTTCTATGTGGTGATCGGTCATAGTAATCCAAAATTTCTAAAGCATAAGCTGTTGCTTCCTTACTTGGGTCTCCCCCTTTAAGCCCATTTCTAAATCCTTCACCTTCTATCTCTTGGTTATAAATAAAATCAATTAAATAAGCATTTCGAGTTTTACCCAATGCAATCGGAATTATATTTAAAATAAAAAAAAATACTATTAGTGTAATAGTGAAATACCGAAATTTGGTCTTCAAATAAACAACCTAAGCTAATTGAATAAAATTTTAATTGTTTAAATTTACCTTGAAATTAAAAACTATCTATCAGTAGGACTTATTAATTAGATATCTTTTAAAAAGACAAATAGGTAGTTAATCCTGAAATTTCAAAGAATCTCGCTTATATCTCTATATAAGAGATCTTTATTAGTTTGAAATTGATCATAGGTGATAAAGAGATTCTGAAACGATGGTAAACTTCCTAGAATAGCTGCTCCATTGAAGATAGTAAATTGTAGATTATCAGGCACAAAAAGTTCCAAAACTTTACTAGAGGCCTCCATGTATTCAGTGAATTCTTGAGCAGCCGTTTTTGGTTTTTCAACTTTAGGAACTTCAGTTTTCTCTAAGCTTTCTATTGATTTTCCACAGTAGGGACAAAATAATGAGGATATATCCGCAATCTCTTTTTTACAGAAGGGGCATAATCTCTTTTCTATGTCTTTTTTCCCACTTGAGGAAGATAACTCAATTTTTATTTCAGGCAAAATTAATCTCCCTCCACATGAAGGACAATGTTCGATACTAGAAGATAAATCTACAAACGCTCCACAATGACTACACGTATCACTTTTTTTCTTTGAAATTTCAGCAACTTGGAGTTGAATTAGTTCATTTTTGACTGTTGAAAGAATGGGTTTTGGTCTTGGGATTGAACCTAATTGAGGGAGGATAGCATTCATCTCAGATTCGAATCGTTCCTCAAAACCACTATATGAAAGATTTCCTCCTGAAATCACAATATGAGATAATAAATCGTGCCAGTAATTATTATCTAATACTCTCAAGCTAGCGATTACAGCATCAGGTAAATTCATAACAGTGCTATACCCTAACATACTTGGATTGAATAAAACTTCTGGTGCTTGAGAGAGAATATAATTAGGTATATTTATAGTAGAACCATCTGGCATTGGAATACTGAACATCTCGTTCGTTTTTGGGGTATTATTTGGGTCTAAAACAAAATAACAATTTTTTTCTTTAATTTCTTGAATGATTTCATCGGCTGCACTTGATGCTATATTTATTCCTTCCCTCATTAAAAGATTCTTTAGATTGTGATTTACATCAACACCAGCTAGGGGAAGCTTTTGTACAGAATGCTCAATCATTTGACCATTTATAATGGGAACTACCCAAGTTAGACCATCACCTGATTCTATAACTAATCCTGTTGTCAATCCAACACTGAATAATGACAATAAGGGTGTAGGCATCATAATAAGACTTCTAATCCTATGTGTTTCAAATAGAAGTCTAGCGATATATTCTTTAGTCTCTTTATTCATGAAAGGTGATTCACAATAAAATACTGGATAATCCGATAAATTTTCAATCCTCAATAGAGAATAGAAAATATAGTTGAGGATTTCGTAGAAACTGTCCCAATCCATAATTGCGCCCCTTTCTATTGGGTGTTTGATTTTAAGTACGCCCCTCATTCGCGAAACATCATTACCAACGTATATACTTCTTGCACTTACGTCAACCATTACGGCTTTATATTTCTCAGTGCCCGTAATGCAAGGAAATACAAATCTAGGACCTGGTTCTCCTGCAAATCCAACTTTTACGTAAGCAGAACCTATATCGATTATGATTGGTGTACCAGGTAGGGGTATTGCCATTTTGAATCAACGCTCTTATTATTTTTAATTATCAAAACTATGATTTTTATAGTTTTTATAATTTTATTTTGTTTTTTCCTTATGTTTTCATATAGTCAAATAATTTTTTTAAGATTTGGTTTTGTACAATTAATCCAATTAATTGGTTATTATCATTTACAACAGGTAAGCGTTGGATATTTTTTCCAAACATTAATTCTAAAACACTTCTTAATGTCTCATCCTCTTTAACTACATAAGGTTCAGAAGTCATTAAGTCTTTCACAGTTGTATTTGGTGATTCTAAACTCATAGCAAATCTAGCTAAACGTATATCTCGCTGGGTGATAATTCCAATTAATTGACTTTTTTTACGATCCTTAACTACAGGGAGCCCTCCGATTTTTTTCCTCAACATTAAAAGTTCTGTTGTACTAATTTTCTCATCTGGAGTTATAGAAAGGGGATCCTTGATCATAATCTCCGATACTTTTATTTGGCTAAATTTTTGTAAGCGATCTTCCCCCATATTAAAACCCCATATATTAAATTTTTTTAAAATTCTTTTCTAAAAAAATCTATTTCATTGTCTTAAACTTAATGAAAATAATCATTTCTTAAATTAAAATTTATTTATTAGTCTGTTTTCACGGTTCCTTCAAGATTTTGTTCAATTTTACTGATCTCTTTAAAATATTGATTATATGTGTCTAAAAGATAATGACCCCATTCATTCAATTTAATCCATCCTCCACCTCCTGTGCCACCTTTACCTGTTATTACAACAGGCATCCCAGTTCTTTTTTCGATTCTCTTCAGAATATTCCAAGCATACTTATAAGAATAATTACATTCTTTAGCCGCTTGAGTTAAAGAACCCTCCTTATTTTTTTCGATATTTTTTAACAGTTTTGCCCATCCACTACCTAATATACTCTTATTCTCGAATTGGAGCCAAAATTTTATACCAAAACTGATTTTAGATTTTAATTTTTCAATTTTGGGTTCTTTAGACATAATTATAATTTATTTTCTGATTATTAATATTTATATCTTTTAAAAGAAAAACATTAAAATCAAGCTAATTTTATTTGGTTAAAATAGATCTTAAATTGAAATATTATGTTTTTTTCTAGGGATGATTCTGAGAAATTAGGTAAGGAGATTATTACAGATTTATATTATTTCTCAGAAAATCAGATGCTTGATTGTAATCAATATATTATTAAAGATAGTAATACCGGTGATCTTAGTTTATTCGATGCGGGTAATGCAATTTCCCTTGATGGTTTGATTAAGGGAATGGGAAGATTTAATTTGAATTACAAACGAATTACTAAAGTGTTCCTTACTCATGAACATGTAGATCATGTCTTAGGCATCTATAAACTGCTAGATATTTTGAAAGATGACCCTCCAGTAATTTATGCTTACGGTGAAACAGCAAAAATATTAGAAAAAGGAGAAGAAAGGAGAATTTTACCTGTTATATTCGGTTTAACTGCGAATAGATTTGGAATTGAGATTACTCCTCTTCAAATTAATGATTTAAGTAATTTAAAAGAGATAAAAATTTCTTCTGATTTTAATTTTGAGATTTATCATACCCCAGGCCATTCTTCAGGTTCAGTATGCTATTATGAGCCAGGAAAAAAAGTTTTGATTCCTGGTGACCTGATCTTTATAGGAGGTAGTTTTGGGAGATATGATTTTCCAGGTGGTTCATTACCTACATTAATTAATTCAATAAAATTTGTAAATAACTTAGATGTAAAGTATCTCCTTCCAGGTCATATGGGAATCAGTGAAAACGGGAATAAATCAGTGGAACTCTCTTATAAAATGATTAAAACAATAGATTCTTTTTATTAATCTCTCTTGGAAATTTATTGCTATTTTTTAGATTATATTTGCACAAATTCGATTAAATAATAGTAATTTTTTTTAGAGAAGTATTATATTAAATAATGTGAAATCTATTATAGACATCAAAAAAGTATTTTACTTATAACCATGGGAGAAAAAATGGGAACAAGTAATTCTTTAAGAAATAATCAAATAATTCTAAGAAATTTCCCTAAAGCTATATTTTTTACACCATTGTTTTTAGTGTCAGTTACATTTTGCATTGCTCAATCATTTTTAACAGATTTTAATCCATGGTTTGGATTAATCTGGGTAGTTATATTCTTTTCAAATTTTACGGTAACTGCTTTGGATTTTCCTTCTTACAGAGTTTTGATATTAATTCTGGGAGTGGTTATCGTTGTTTTGTTAGCTATCTTTCTTGGTTTGATACCAACATTAAAACAGTTAGGTATAGTTGGTCAAAATTTTAGGATTGGATTGTCAGCTGAGTTTTATATGATAATGGCAATCATTTTAGGGCTGATCTTAGGATTAGTTATAGTTAGTTCAAGATTTGACTATTATCGTATTGAAAGAAATGAGGTTATTCATAAAACAGGATTTTTTTCTACATCCTTAGAACGTTTTCCGGTAAGAGGTCTTAGGATCAAAAAAGAGATTCCAGATTTATTTGAATATCTATTGTTCAAAGCAGGAACAATTACTCTTATGTTTCCAAAAGATAATAAAATTGTCCACTTAAATACAGTTCTAAATGTGAAAAAAAAAGCTGAACGCATCGATCTTCTTTTAAGTAGCCTTCAGATCATATGAGAATAGATTTTGTTCAGAAAAACTACATAAATTTTAAATTTGTGATAAAATTTGTCAAATATCTTATTAATTTAAAAAGTCAAAAAACCTAAATGTGAATGAATATACTATAATTTTTCTTTATTTAAGGTAAATCTATTAGATACTAATATTTAAATAACACATCTATCTATTATTTTAATAATCTACTTTAAATTATAAAAAAAAAAAAGACGTAGTGAATGAAATTATGTCTGAAAAAAAAGTAAAATACCCAAATGAGATATTCATAAGGAGTTATCCCAAAGTAATATTTTATTGGCCTTTACTGATAACATCCCTTATTCTATGGTTAATTCAGGCGATTATATATGATAATACTGGAGATAATGCTAGTGCATTAGGTTATGCTTGGTTTATTGTATTCTTTGTAAATATTTTTGTAACTGCTTTCGATTTTTCCTCAACCAAGTTCTTTGTTTTAATTCTAGCTATTGTCATTGTGATTTTGATTGTTATATTCTTAGTATTGCCCAATTTCACGGTATCTACTGCGGATATAGATGTCTTTTTAGGCTTGCCTTGGCAATTCTATATGGTAATGTCAATAATCTTGGCGTTCATTTTAGGGATTGTGTTGATTAGTACTAGATTCGAGTATTATAAAATTGAAAGAAATGAAATCATCCATAAAGCTGGTATTTTTAGTTCAGCCGAGAGATTTCCAGTAAAAAGTCTAAGATTTAAAAAAGAAATTCCTGATGTTTTTGAATTCTTCATGCTCCGAGCCGGGAAGTTTACAATAATGCCAGGAAAAGCGGATGAAGTTATGATATTACCCACTGTTCTCAATATCAATAAAAAGGAACGACAACTTGATTGGTTGCTTTCTCACGTTTCTGTGGAACCGGATGAAATCGATTAATAAGAGTTTTAATTAAATCATTCAATTTTTTTTATATTTTATTTCTATTTACTGTTTAGCGCATATAATTAAGTTTAAGAGTTAAATCACACTTTTAAATACACATATGTCTCATCGACCTATAATTCTATTTGATTTTGATGGAGTTATCATTACTCAAAAATCTTTAGAATATACAGCTTCAGTTTTTTTAAAGAAGAGTTTTTATAATTGGAGAAATACGGAAAAATTAAGGCTTATAGACTTAGCTCGAATCTTCGAAGAAGCAGATTCAAAAAATAGAGTAAAAGCTTTTTTAAGAATAGTCAAAATTTATAAACAATATATTCCCAGTTTGTGGAAAAGAATTCTATTTTTTATGAAATTCAGGAGCACTTATCCCAAATACGAGAAATATGAGACTTTAAAAACTGATCTAGAAGCTGTACTAAATAAACTTAAAGAAAATAATTTTATCTTAGGAATAGTCTCAAATACAAGTGGAAATCGGTTAGATCATTTTATAGGACAATTAAATTTAAACAAATATTTTTCTGTCTTTATCTCAAGAAACGAAACTCCTTACAGAAAACCAAATCCTTATCCCATTTATGTCGCCTTAAAAGAAATCAAGAAAATTCTTAAAATTTCAATAAATAACAACGATGTTTACTATATAGGTGATCTCCCTCAAGATATTTATTGTGCTAAGAACGCAGAAGTTAAAAGTATTGCGTTGCTTTCTGGTCATGGTACTCGAGAAAGTCTAGAAGATTCAAAACCATCTTTTATAATTAAAGAAATTAAGGATATTTTAGAAATTGAACCCTTCAAAAAATTCTTATTGGATTAACAATTACAGTTCATTATACATGTTTAATATTTTTTTAAAATGTTTAATCTAAAAGAATTTCAAGACAATTTGGTTCTTGAACCTATTGTTGACAAGCTTAACAAATTTCTAAGTAAAAATAAAACTCAAAAAGTAATAAAAGTAATAGAAGAATTAGAGAGTTTATTAGATAAATCTGAACTTGCTATACCGATTACATATATCTTAAGTATCCTAGCAGAACATAATATTGACCTAATAACCGAGCGAATTATTCAAAAAGTAGATAATCTTCTCGGTTCTGATCAAGTAAAATTAAGAGTAAATTCATTAATCATTATTGGATTTGCTCTTCTAGCAAATCAAGACCTTATTAAGAAGCACTTTAATAAATTAGGGGAATATTTAACAGACCAATCGGATGATTTGAGAGATAATGTTCACTTTTTTTTACTTAAATTAGTCAAAAGAAACCCAAATTTAGTTAATCTTATTAAAGATAATCTATTAAATAGTCTTTCTATGGAGCAAAATAAAGAAAATTTGTTATCCTTATTTGATTTACTTGGATTTTGTAAAGATTTGGGATTTGATCAATTATACCATCTGAGGGATATTTCAAAATCATTAATCTCATCATATTATGACGATACTATGTCTGAAATTGTAAAAAGTCTTCTAAAACTCCTCCTACAATTTTTTCCAGATTTGAAAGAAAACGATTTAGAAACTCTGAAAATTGATGATATAATAGCCTTATTAGATAAGCAATTTCTTATGAAAAAAACTAATTTTACTAAATTATCAAGAAATTCAAATATATCATTAAAAGATTATATTAAAGAAATTAAAAAATCTGTTTTGAAAGATCAAAAGATTTTTTTCTATACAAAAACAAAAGATAATTTAATATTTGTTTATGAGCTTGAAAGAGATAAGTTAATTACCCTTTTTGAAGAAGGATTGAAAATATCTCAACAAAAACTACAAGATATATTTTCTCAAATAATCCAGGATGATTCAGAATTAAAGATTTTTATCCAAACTTTGATAAATTTAAAAATTATTAAGGGCTATTACTCAAATTTAGGATTATTCTATTCATTCAATTATATTAAGTCGATACTAGAAAATGATTTGATTCGAAAAGGAATTATTAACGTAAACAAATATAATTATCTTCCACCTCAATTTATCGGAGATATAATAAAAGATATAAGGATGTCTCAAAAAGATAAACTACTATTAGGAAAAGATAAAAATACTTATTATTCTCTAAAGAAGATACAAAAACAAATAAATCAAGAGGCAGCAAAAAGTAGTGTAATTGATTTAAAATCATATCGAGAAAGATTAAATGATGAAGATTTTATCAATTTAATTAAAAATTTACCTAAGGATTATTTATCTAATTATCATAAAGGAACTCAATGGTTAACTAACTTAGGTACTCTTAAAATATCAAATGAAATCCAAAGTTCAAAAATTTTTGGATTCTTTGATATTATGAAGAACTCAAAAAAAATAAACATTGACCAAATCCTACTAATAGATGTATTTGATCAAACTGTTGATCATAGAAGTGGAATTTGGGATAAAAGAAAGGAGGTATTCTATTATTCTAAATTTTTGACAGAAAAAATAGAAACAATTAGTTCGATTTCAAATGAAGTAGAAAAATCTAAAGAAATTGATTTATTAGCTAAAGAGTTGAATATTGATAAAAATTTAATCATAACTAAAATTGATGAGAATCTACAATTAATTGTTGAAGAGATTAAGAACAAAAACCAGATAAAAGTTAGTGAATACATTGAAAAAACTGGAATGGAATTAGAAGCTTTTTTGAAATATATTGGTGAATTAGGGATTACATATTTTAAAAAAGATGATGACTTAATATTCAATACCGTGAAAATTGAAGAAGCTAAGAATGAGATTAAATATCTGTTGCTAGATAAATCAAAATCAGAAGAATGTCTCGCATTAGGAAATTTAAATATTAGATCTAATTTGATTGAAGAACTAATTAAAGATCTACTAAAGGATGGAAAATTAAAAGGTATTTTCTATGAAAATGAAGGACAATTACAATTTTTTACAGAAAGAGGAATTCGTAATTTAATGTTGGAAAATAGTTTCTTATTTTCCTTTAGCGATTTATTCTATGGAAAAGAATTAAATAATGATGAAATCGAATTATTAAAAGAAATTTTTGATGATTTAATAAAAAAAGGGAAGTTAAAAGGCACATTCGATCTAGAGACTTTAACATTTTCTAGTAATGAAGTATTATTTGCGAAAGATTATAATACAGTTCTATTTGAATTCGAGAAAAATGTAAATAAATATAATCAAATTTTTGAATCAGAATTTGATAAAATTAAAAAAATATTAACAAAACAAGAAGACACAGTTTTCCCTCAAGAAATTAAGTTAATACAGGAAATTATTGATAAAATAAATGAGAAATATGTAAAGTGGAGAAGTGGTTTAGATGCTTTCGTTCGTAGAGCGAATAAGAAATTCCTAAGAGATCAAGGTGTTAGTGTTAAAAAATATAAAGAAATTTTTTCAACTCAAGAGAAGAAGGAACTAAAATCTTTTGCGGAAGATCTAGAAGTATATGAGCATTTACATAACTTTGAATCCTGGGTAAAATTATTTAATAAACTTGAAGTAAAATATCCAAATATAATATTTTATCAAAAAAGATTAATTAATAATCCAGAAGATAATGATTCAAAAAATAAGTTAATGGATTTATTGAAAGAATTATATTTAGTATGAAGTTAACGTTTTTTATCTTTTTCTAGTTGAGTGAGAAATTTATCAACGTCAATTCTTTTGTCTACCAAGATCTTATATGTTTTGGGATTAGTAATGCCATTTAAAGTTAAAATTCCTTCCTCCTCGAGAAACTTTAGGGATCTCCATATAAAATTAATCTTAGAACGATTTGATGATTTAATATTGAAACATCTTCGAATTCTCTTAGTATTGACTATATTCACATTATTATCAATTAATTTATTTATAGCATCAAGCGTGGCTTTCAAGTTATTCATGAAAAAGTCCATTGTTATTAGAGCCCCTCCTAACAGAAACTAATTAGTGATACTCTCCTCAATTAAATTTTTAACTTAAAAAGTAAAAATGATCTTTTTAATTTTTATGATTTAATCTTTATAAAGTTTTTTTATCCCAAGAAAAAAATACTTAAAAACCTAAATCTATCAAAACTTTAAGAGTTAAAGGCATTTATCTTAAACCAGATTTAATGTCGGAATACTCTTTTTCCACAAAATACCAAAGCACATCCTAATTCATCAGCACGATTGATAATTAAATCATCCCTTATACTCCCCCCTGGATGTATTATTGCTTTTGCTCCCACATTCACAGCAGCTTCTAAGGCATCAGGAAATGGAATGAAGGAGTCAGTCCCCATTACTGAGTTTTTCAATTCCTCTTTATGACCAAATTCAATTGCCTTTTGAGCAGCTAATTTAACTACATGTACTCTACTTTGTTGTCCAGCTCCTATTCCAATTGTATAGAATCCATCCTCATCTTCTTGAGCAAAACAGGCAGAATTTGATTTAGCCCATTTTGAAACTTTATATGCAAAAATTAGTGCTTCCTTCTCGGCTTCACTTACTTTCCTTTTACTGACAACATTCCATTCTTTAATAACAGGTTTACTATCATATTCTTGTATTAATACCCCACCTAAAGTTGATCGAATCTCTAAGTTTTCATAGATTTCTTTTCTTTTTTCTAGAAAATCACCTAATTCTAATATTCTCATATTTTGTTTCTGTTTCAAAATTTTAAGAGCTTTAGGATCAAATGAAGGTGCCAGAATAACATCTACAAAGATTTTTTCCTTGTTTATAATGAAATCTGCAACATCAGAAGTTAATTCTTTGTTTACACCCCAAATTCCTCCAAAAGCAGACATAGGATCGCAATTATATGCCATTTGTACAGATTTTAGTTGATTCTTCCTGTTAATAGCTATACCATTTGGAGAGGTATGTTTAAGAATTGCAGTTACATATTGGGCCTTATCAAAATCTAGTAACATTTGTACACAAGAATCAATATCTAAAAAATTATTAAATGAAATCTGTTTACCACCTAATTGATTAAAACTATGAAGTCCGTATTTTGCTGAAAGATCCCTATAGTAAGCTGCGGATTGATCCCAATTCTCCCCGTATCGGCAATCTTGAACTTTTTCATAAACTTTGATTATATGCTTTCCAAAAATTTTATCTGGGTTATAATAAGATTGAAGGAAATTAGCTATAGCCGCGTTATAATCCGCCATTATAGTAAAAACATCTTGAGCTAATTCCGCTCTTGTTTTATCGGTAACTTGTCCATCGTTTTCCTTTAGTTCCTTAATAATTTGGTCATAATACCTTACATGGGGAACAACTACCACGTTTGGAAAATTTTTAGCAGCAGCTCTAATTATAGTAGGTCCACCTATATCAATCATCTCTAATGCTTCTTCTAAGGTAATATCGGGTTTAATAGCCTCCTTAAATTGGTAAAGATTACATATAATCATATCAATAGGAGGGATATTGTATTTTTTTGCGTTTTCTACATCTTTCTCCAAATTTCTACGATAAAGTATACCTCCTTCAATCTTTGGGTGTAGAGTCTTTACTCTACCATCAAACATTTCAGGTGACTCCGTATACTCAGAGATTTTGATATATTTAATGCCATTATTCCCTAATAATTCTCCTGTTCCTCCAGTTGAAAGAATTTCAACCCCAAATTCATTAACTAGTACTCTGACGAAATCTAAGACGTTCTTTTTGTCATATACACTAACTAATGCTCTTTCGATTTTTTTCATAAAAACTCATTTTGGCCATTCTTAATTAATAACAATGATCCTAAGAAACTAAAGTTTATTGTAGTTAAAAATTATTTAATAGATATTTAATAAATAGAAATTTCCTGAGATAAAGTGAAAAGGGAAAGATCTAAAATTTTCCAATTAAATCATGAGGGGCAGTCTCACGTTGACCTACAACAGAAACAATACCAAGTGGTGCTTTCTTCATATCGTTAATAGATTCAGCGCCAGCATAAATCATCCCATTTGCTAAACCTTCCTTTAAAGTAGCTAATACACCTAAAACGTCTCCTACATAAGGTACATAATTGGATACACCTTCTGTTAACATTTTTGACCCTTCAACATATCTATCTGAGATATATCCTGAAGTTCTTGCTTCTTTTGACCCCATTCCTCTATAAACTTTTACTTTTCTCCCTGCTATGGTGTCTATAAAACCAGGAGATTCATCAGTACCCGCAAAGAAATGTCCAGACATTATTAAGTCCGCACCAACTGCAAATGCTTTTGGCAAATCACCTGGATTCTTAAAACCACCATCTGCAATTAATGATAGTTTTGGATTATAATCTTGTATTGCATCAGCTACTTGAGCTGTAGCAAAAAGAGTTGGAGCGCCTACTCCCGTTTGTAGGGAAGTAGTACAAATTGATCCTGAACCCATTCCTACTTTTAATCCGATAAATCTCTCTTCAACAAAATCAACTTTAGTTATTAAATGTTCTGCTGCTTGATAAGTACCTATATTACCTAGCACAAAATCAGATTCTAAAAAATTCATTAATTTTGTTGTACCCTCAATATCGTCTTTCTTATAGAAATCAGCTACATCAATAAAGAAAATATCCACAAATTTATCGATCTCTTTCAATATCTCTTTAGATTGGGAAGATTCTGGAAATTTAGGAGATAATGCCATACCACATAACAAGTGCCCTTCCTCATCTTTAGAAGCTAATGGGAATTCTGGAGCTAAATCCTTTTTTGTAATAAGTCCTTTTAAAAAACCGTTTTCATCTATAATGGGTAATTTTTCTTTACGAGAATCATATAAAATTTTCAGTGCATCCTCACGCGATGCACCTGGTTTAATAGAAATCACATCTTTTGTCATATAGTTTTTAATAGTTCCATTTTTTATATCTTGCTCAAGAAAAGGAATATCTCTTTTGGTAAATATTCCACAAACCTTCTTTTCATCATTAGTTACAACAATCCCGCTTATATTATAGTTTTCCATCATAAATTTTGCTTTTGCGACCTTTGCACTTGGACTAATTGTAGCGACATCATTTATAACAAAGGATCTTGCTCTTTTTACGATCCGACACATCTCAACCTGTCTTTCATAAGAACAATTACGATGCAAAACTCCAAGACCTCCATGTAAAGCCATGCTAATTGCCATATTTTCTTCTGTAACTGTGTCCATTGCAGAGGATATTATAGGAAGATTAAAGTGATATTTGCCTAAATTCGAAGATAAATCAACCTGGCTTGGAGAAAAATCTGTAAAACCAGGTAGTATTAAAACGTCATCAAATGTCGCAATTAGCTCATTTGAGTGGACTTTTTTTCTGTAATAATCTGACATTTACAATCACCAATTTTAAGGGATTTTACTGATTAATTGAAGAATTCTTGAATTTTCGAATTAAAAAGTAAAAAGTTTTTGAATTTTATTATTAAAGAAAATTTAGTTTATAAAATTTTGTGTGTTTTGATTTTTTAAAAAAATAAGGAAAAAAAAGGTTTATATAGGTATATCCTTTCTATTGAAAATAAGAAGGCTTGCTATTATTAATCCAGCATTTACAGAACCTAAAACAATAATATCTCGAATATAAAGGGGAAAGTCTGAGTGAACTAAGTATTCACCAGGGTTAAAATAGTAGAACACTGATATATATTTTATTCCTTGAACTGAATCATCCATGTAAATATAAAATTCACCAAGAAAGAACATTAAAAATAATACTACAACACCTAATGCCATTGATTTTCTTGTAGCAAGAAAAATGGTTGAAAAAAGTTTTGCAACCATTGCTAGTGCTCCTAAGAAGAGGACTACATTTAAATACGTCAACCATAATCTATCAAAATATAGCCCACCTTCAGTATATGTTGAAGAAAATGCCATACCACCCATTGTAATGAGAAAGAAGAGTCCTATTGTGGCTGCTATGAAAATGTAAAGGAATAAAATTTTACACCCTAGGAAGTTGTATCGAGAGACGGGCTTAGAAAGTGAAAGATCAATGGTTTTTTCTTCGACTTCTTGAGATAATAGGGTACTTGCCATATACACAATATAAATACCTGCATATATCCAAATAAAGGATAACATTTCTAAACTCCAGAATCCATAAGGGCTAGTAAAAATTTCGATATCTCCAAAAAACTCTATTACATCTTCTGGAAAATTTTGAAAAATTTCTGTTAAATCTTCGAGATTCATATCTTCAACCATATATATAATAAAATAACTTAACAATCCAATAATTCCCCCTAAAATTAATAGTATATATTTCTTTGCCAGTAAATTCTCTCTTACACTCATTATAAACTGCCTCATCTAAGATTCCACCTCCTTCTTTTTTATAGGTTTGTTTACTTCAGGTGAGCTTACTTGATAATATTTCAAAAATATATCCTCTAATGCCGGACTTGTAATGTCAGTATCAACAATTTCAGCTTCTGAAAGTAAATTAAGAATTTTAGAGAGGTCCTCTCGAGACACTAAAAACGATGCATGAGTATCATTTAATATGACTTTTTCTACTTTTTCACCCGGGAGTTTATTTGATAAATATTGTAAGCCTTTCGCAGATGCAAATTCAACTTTAATCTCTTTCATAGCCATACGTTTTAATTGTTGGATCGTTGCTACTTCAACTATAGCTCCCTCACGAATGATCCCAACACGATGAGCAACTTTCTCTACTTCGCCTAACAAATGGGAACTCAATAAAACTGTAGATCCCGTTTCCTCTTGTTGTTTATGAAGAATATTATAGAATTCAGCTGTAATAAGAGGATCTAAACCCGAAGTTGGCTCATCAAGTATAAGTAAATCTACTTCAGGGGCAAGTGCAAGTATTATTCCAATTTTTTGTTTATTACCTTTACTAAGCTCTTTTACCTTCCTATCAAGTTCTAATCCAAAAATTTCCGCTAATTCTTCTATATGACGATCAGGAATATGATTTTGATATAATCCAAGGATATAATTTATATTTCGTCGAGCTGATTTTTCCTGAAACAATCCTAGCTCCCCAGGTAGATAAGCAATACGTTGACGTATTGCTACAGAGTCGAGATGAACATCAAGATTAAAAATTTTTGCTTCCCCAGATGTTTTTCGGATAAGATCTAATAATACTCGAATAGTTGTGGTTTTTCCAGCACCATTAGGTCCAAGTAATCCAAAAATCTCACCTTGAAAAATTTCAAGACTAAGATTTTCAATCCCTCGGGATCTGCCGTAAAATTTTGTCAGGTTTTTAGTTTGAATTATAATTTCTTTAGACATTTCTATTTATCCCATGATTTTAATTATATTTATTAAATATCACCAAAATTTTATTTATAATTATGTTTATTTAGGCATAACTAATATATAAATCTTTCTTCATTTTTTTTGAAATTTAAGAATGTCAATTAATATAGAGGAAACAACATATTTAAATGTTTCACAAATTTCGAAACTTAATCTAATATTGAGTCATATGAGGAATAAAATTAAATTTAACCTTCACATTATTTGAAATTTGGAAAAGTTTATATTTCTGAAATCCTATAGATTAATTAAGATATAAAATTTGATCTCTAGCTTAAGGCAACTTAAATTATATATTTATAGAAAAACAATTTTAAAATTAAATAAATAAAGCAAATTATATAATAGAAATTGAAGTATGTCAGAAAAAACGGTGGAAATTCGACTTTTTGATGATAATTTACGCAAATATGAAGAAGAACTTGTAGAAATTATTTTAAATATCAGTAAGAGTAAAAGAGTCAATCCCAAAGTAGCAAGAATCGCCTGTTATTTACTTATTCATGGGAAGTTAACTCAGAAAGAATTAAAAGAGCTAACAGGATTTTCAATGGGTACGATATCAACATATTTATCAGTTATGGCTGGGACAGGATACTTTCAAAAACAACGTATTGAAGGTACTCATACATTTGAGTATTCTTTTTCAGGGGAACTCGAAACTCTTACTACTCAGGCGATTGAGTTCGCGATAAAACATATTGGTTCTTTTGAAGATTTCTTAAAAAATAAACAAAAGGATTTAAAGAAGTTAATTGAACAATCTAAGGTTGGCGCGGAACACCTATCATTAAGAATTGAAGAATTGCTAAATAGCTTTGAAATCTATAAAATAGTTTATCCTTACGATGAGCTACCAGTTGAGAAAATTCAAAAAAAATTCTCTCCGAAATCCTTTGAGTGTCTAAAAGGTGAGCAAAAAGATGTAAAGGAGATAAAATATGACCCTGAGGTGTACATAATTGAAGATGATATTATAACCGAACTTATTGGGTCACCAATGTTTTCTACCCGCGATCCTATGTTTATTAAAATTTTGGGATATTTTATGACACGGAAATATCTCACTCAAGAAACATTGAAAAATGTCACAGGATTATCAGCAGGGAAGATTTCTGAAGAAGTAAATCAACTTTTAGAGGATGAACTTATCTTTAAAGCACATACTTCAGATAAAGGTAAAATTACATATTGTGCCGATTCATTGATATTACTCAGATTTTCAAGGTATATTATCATCAAAATGACAAAATGGGTAAAAACTTTAGAAAATATGAAATTAGAGTTAGAAAGAAATAAAGCTGAATTTAAAGATTTAAATGGTTATACTCAGATTCATAAGATCTATGATTATGTTTTGAGTGCAATCTCAGACTATAGTAAATATATTAAAAGAATAGATACTGTAGTTAATTTATAAAATAAGTTTACTACATTCCATTTATAATAGTTGAATATTATTAAAAATTATAAGACATCTTTTGAAGCGATGGAAGAAGAAGTCAAATCTTCAAATTAACTATTTTAGTTACATACGAGTTAAGTTCTTTCTTGGCATTTGTTTGATCCTTGGATCATTTATATATGAATCTAATGCGGTAATAAACATTTCTCGATCTATTTTAATATTTGTTGATTCAATTGAACAGTAATTGCTAATATGGTCATTGAACACTTGAGAAGTAACATTTTCACCGAGGTTTGCAATAATATCCCGTTCTTCTTCTAAATTTTCAACAGGGCTTAGTAAAGTAAATTCTCCAGATTTTAAATCTTCCCAAAGAGGTGTACTATGTGAAATGTTTAAAGTTCTAAACCTAAAGATCGTCGGATTAATTTCAGTTAAGACCCTCGCAGTTTCTTTAACGTGATCATCAGAATATTTATGTCCTCCTAATCCAAGTATAACATAAAGTGATAATTTAATTCCTGCTTTTAACAATCTTTTCCCAGCTTTTATAAAAGACTGAGCGTTAGTCCCTTTTTTCATTAATCTCAATACGGTATTTGAACCACTCTCTAATCCCATATAAACTATGTCTAGTCCGGCTTCAGCTAGTTTTATTAATTCTTCATCTGTCTTTCTTAAGATATCTAATGCTTTCGCATAACAACTTACTCGTTGAACATTTCTTAGTTTCAATCTTACATATTTGATAACTTCCACCAGATAGTCAGTTGGAGCTGAAGTAGGATTTCCTCCTGCTAAGAACACTGGAAAACCATGATAATTGTATTTAGCTGCTTGATCAATGTCCTTTTTGACATCTTCTAAAGGTCGTATAGTATACTCTTGAGTTGTTCCATACATTCCCTTATATGTCCCGCAAAATCTACATTTATTCCAAGAACATCCGCCTGTAACAGCAATTAAAAGAGAGTATGCTTCTACAGGAGGACGAATAATAATATGCTCAGGAGGATAACTAATTGCCATTGTACTTGATTAAGAAGTTTTATTAAAAAATAATATTTAATCAGTATCTAAGTTTATTAAAATAAAGTAGATTTTTAGATATTATTATTATAATTTACAATAATAATTATCAATAATTTTTAGGTTATTATTTTGACTACAGATTTCAATTGGGATTTTAAATATTACTCGCAAAGAATGCCTATCCTAGCTAGAAATATAGTTTCAACGTCACAACCTTTAGCTTCTCAAGCAGGACTTCAAATGCTCTTAAAAGGTGGAAATGCAATTGACGCAGCAATTGCAGCTGGAATTTGCTTAACTGTCGTTGAACCTACAATGAATGGTATTGGGAGTGATGCCTTTACTATATTATGGAATGGCAAAAAAATAGTGGTATTAAATGCTTCGGGTAGATCCCCCACAGCTTGGGCACCAGAACACTTTTCTGGTCGTAAAGTAATGCCATTGATTGGTTGGGATACTGTAACTATGTCCGGAGCTGTGTCTGCTTGGATTGAAATTTCCTCCAAATGGTCAAGGTTTGACAGCATTAATTATGCTTGGTATTCTTAACCAGTTTTAATTAAGCTCATATGAATCAGATTCACCTCAATCACTTCATTTACAAATTGAAGCTATGAAATTAGCTTTTGCTGATGCATATCGTTATATTTCAGAATCAAATACATTAGAATTTGATCCTTTGAATTTCTTAAAATCAGAATATTTGGAATCAAGAGCAAGTATGATTAATTTAAATGAAGCTAGACAATTTAATGAGGGAATCCCAAAAAAAGGAGACACAATATACTTAACAACAGCGGATTCTGATGGGATGATGATATCGTATATCCAATCTAATTATGCTGGTTTTGGTTCATGTATTGTTGTTCCTAATACTGGAATTAGTCTTCAAAATCGAGGATATGGATTTTCTTTAGTAGAAGGACATCCAAATCAAGTAGGTCCTAGTAAACAACCGTTTCATACGATTATTCCTGGGTTTGTAACACAAAATGGAAATCCGTTAATGAGTTTTGGCGTAATGGGCGGAGCTATGCAAGCTCAAGGAAATGTTCAATTGATGATTCGTATATTTGAGTATAAACAAAATCCTCAGGCGGCATTAGATGCTCCAAGATGGCGAATTTCTCAAGGTTTAAAAGTTTTTCTCGAATCTGGATTTAAAAAAGAGGTCTTTAATGGCTTATCCCCCTTTGGGCATAAAGTATCTAACAGAGATTACAGTAGATTTGGGGGTGGACAAATAATATATAAGCTTGAAGATGGTTATTTAGGTGCATCAGACTGGCGTAAAGACGGATATGCGGTAGGTTTTTGATAAAAATAGAGATATATTAAAAATTTCAGTATCCTTTCGTAAAATAGATTTCGTCTCTTTTCCATTTTTGCATCACATCTTTAATTAAAGGATTATTAACCCTTAAAACAAAATATATAAATTTATAATAATTATCTCGGATCAATCAATCTAGTCATTTACTTAAGAGTACTTAAGCTAATGAGTTATAATGGAAAAGAGGTTATATACAGCTTTAAAATAGTAATATGCGGTGCAAGTTCAGTAGGAAAAACATGTCTTTTCAATCGGTACTGCTTCAATTCATTTGATTTTGATACTTCACCAACAATAGGAATAAATTTTCATTCGGTTCACTTAAAGATAAGTTTTAAAGAAAATCTCGATGAAATAAAAGAGAATTATATTGTTAATTCGATTTTTGATTTTGGTGGTCAGGAACGTTTTTTACCTTTGCTTCCTAAATTCATTGAAGGCGCTAACGGCGCTTTATTAGTTTTTGATCTAGTAAATAACTTTTCGTTTAATCAGTTGGATTTTTGGTATGACCAAATAATTAAGTATGCTGTCAGTAGAGAGATCCCAATTATTTTAGTAGGAAGCAAAAGCGATTTATTAGAGAAAACACCTACGTCAGAAATTGTTGATGATAATTTAATCAATAAATATGTAAAAAAAAAGCAACTAGATGGATTTTATAAGACTTCCTCTTTAGAGAATTATAATGTTTTAGAAGTTTTTAAAGAATTAAATAATATAATGCTAAAAAAACTGCACATACCATACGTTGTGGTTTAAAATAAAGATAGATTATAGCTAAAACTCTCTTTCATATACAAAATCAGAGAATTCATTAAAAAAAATCTTTTGTTTTTTATTGAGATCAGGATATATGTCTTTTAAAGTATTCTTTGATTGTTCTACTAAGTTTTTTGCTAAGTGCTCAGCGATGATTAAAGCATTGGTTTCAGTAAAAATATTTTTCACTTCTTTTACATCATTTTTCGTTAAGATTTCTTTATGATAGATTTCATTTAGTGTTTTAGATTGGTTTTCGTCAGTGTTCTGAACTGCTAAAATATAAACAATTTTTGAGCGATTCTTCGCCTTAATATCATCTTCTAAATCAATTATGTCATCTCTAATAGCATGAGCTTGACCAATACTCAGTAAAGCATCACTTAGAGGTTTAATCTGATAATGAATATTACCTTTTGCTAAAATAGCGCCTATCTTTGCCGATTTCTCGAATAATTTAGCTCTCTGACATTCAGCAATATTTAAATATTGTTCTAAAGTCATAGTTATATTATTATAATTCATGTATTCTTCAATTAATTGTCCTTTCATTAAGTAGTCCATTGCTTGAGTATACTCATTAATTGCTAATAATTTAGTCTGTTCTGGGAATTTTGCAGATTTTATAATATCTAAGCCTAATAAATATCCTTGAGTACCTCCTAATATACTCATATCTCTTCCATATAATTTAACTACCTCATCTTTTTTTTGGATGTTAAGATCTTTATATATTTGATTTAATTCATTCTTTAATTGCATGTGAAAAGTTGGTTTACCCCTTCTTATTGTATCATCATCTAAAAGATCATCATGAATAAGATGTCCACTATGCAACAACTCAACTGCTATAGATACTTCTCGGATTTGTTCTATTTGATCTTCTAAATACATTGGATTTACTATACCAGAAAAAGCAGCGTTTAATAAAATAGGATGAATTCTTTTAGCCTTTTCGTTCAGAATGAATTCTTTAAGTTGTGCGATAAAATCTTTAAGGAGGATATCTTTTTCCGTTTTCTGTAACTGAGCAAAGTACTTTTCCAATTCATTATCTACATATGCTTTTTCTGTTTTAAAGAAATCTTCTATCATTTTAAAATCATACAAATTTCATTAGTATTAATATAAAACATATAATAATTTAATTTAATTATATCTAATTCCTTTTAATTTTATACTAAAGGTGAATTGTAAAGGATGAAAATAGCTTGCATTTCAGATTCGCATGATAATAAAGATAATATATTAAAAACAATCTCCATAATAAATGAAAGAAAGATTGATGCTGTTATTCATTGTGGAGATTATGTTGCGCCATTTGTTAAAAGATGGTTTGATAAACTCGATGATGATATAAAAAAAAATTTTTATGGTGTTTTTGGGAATAACGATGGAGAAAGGTTGCTTTTAAAGCAAAATTTAGGACAACTATGTCAGTTTGCTCAAAATGGCAATGAATTGATATTAGAATTGGGAGGAAAGAAAATTTTTGTATCTCATATGCCAAGGAAGGAAACTATAGACGCATTAGCTCATTCTGGTGATTTTGATATTATATTATCAGGACATACGCATTTTTTAATAAATAAAAAATATGATAATGGAGTTTTAGTGGTTAATCCCGGTGAAATATGTGGTTATTTAACAGGAAAATCAACATTTGCTATTATAGATACAGACAAGATGGATGCTGAAATAATTGAATTATAAATTAACAAGTTTTTTCTCTGAATTATTTAAAATTAAAAATTGTTTAATGAAGTATTAGATGTCCGTATTAGCACCCAATAAAATTTATGGGGATTTTAAAAAGAAAAAATTGGATAAAAGCAAAGCATCAGAATTATTGATATCAGTTATTGACAATCCTCTCGAATTAGATAACAGAACCAGGATATCCAGTGTAAAATTCTTAGGTCTAATCGGTTCAAAAGAAGAAAGGATATACTTTTTTCTTGAAAATCTATTAATCTCTGATCTAAATGAGATCGTAAGGGGTCACGCCGCGAGTATAATTATTAGAAATTTCTCTAATCGTGCTTTTGAACCAATTAAGTGGGTTTTAAAACATGAAAAATCTGATTTTTGTGTAATTATGATAATCAGAGCATTAGAAAAAACTAATAATTTACAATTAAAATCGCTATTGAATACTATTGAGTATATTGATTATAAAGGAAGAATTTTTTTCCCCTTTGGGTCTTATCCAATTATTAATTTAAGTAGTAGTAATATTGATAACTTATCTGATGTTAAAGGCTTGGGGAATTTAATAAATTTAAGTAAATTAATATTAAATTTTAATAGAATTACGGAAATAGAGGGCTTAGATAATCTAATCAATTTGAAATCTTTACACCTTCAATGGAATAACATTAGAGAAATTAAAGGGTTAGAACACTTAAACAATTTAGAATATTTATACCTCAATAATAATGAAATTCTTAAGATTCAAGGACTCAAGAACCTTTCTAATTTAAAATCATTAATGATTTATGATAATCAGATCGCTGAAATAGAAAAACTAGAGCATTTATCGAATTTAGAAATCCTGAATCTACGAAATAATAGAATCAATGAAATAAAAGGTTTGAGGTGTCTAAATAATTTAAGAAGATTAGACCTTAGTAATAATAGAATAACTGAAATTAAGGACTTAGATAAACTTACAAAACTAGAATTCTTAGATCTTAGCCATAATCAAATATCTGAAATTAAGGGCTTAGATAACTTAAAGAATTTAAAATTTTTAGATCTTAGAAATAATAAGATAACAGCTATAAAACAATTAGACATATTAAAACAATTGAAGCACCTATATCTTGGATTTAATAGAATCTCGATAATAGAAAATACTGGGAATAAAAATTTCATTGATACATTAAGTGCTGAAGGAAAAGGCATTTCAAATTCACCTTTCGATTTTTTTTACAATTATAAATCACACAAGAACTCTGATTATGAAAGACCAATTGAAATAAACGACATTAAATTTATGCCAGAATTATTTAAATCTCAATCTTTATTTAAGGAATTAAAAATGATTGGTAATCCAATAAATTATTTTACGAGTTCTAAATGGATAATAACATGGAAAAATAATGATTTTGAAATTTTTCGATTTAGTAAAGTCGGAAAAATTTCTTGGATTCAGAGAAGGAGGAAACCGTATTTTCCTTAATGAATTGATTTGCATTCTATTTATTTTTAATTTTCGAAAACTTTTAATTATGATTTCCTAATTTTTATTTATTATGCCATTGCCTTTAGAAGGAAAAATCATATTAGATCTCTCTAGAATGTTACCCGGCCCCTATTGCTCTATGATTCTCGGAGATCTTGGAGCAACAGTTATCCGTGTTGAAGATCCTAATTACCCTTATAGTAATCCTCCACCCTTCTTTCAAAAAGGAAAATATCGTGAAAGCGCCTTTCATTCCATTCTAATGAGGAATAAGAAATCTATTACACTTAACCTGAAAAAACTTGAAGCAAAAGAGATTTTCTATGAATTGGTAAAGCAAGCAGACGTGGTACTCGATACATTTCGACCAAAAGTAATGAGCAAATTAGAAATTGATTATAAGACTTTAGCTTCGATTAATCCATCAATAATTTGTTGTTCCTTAACTGGATATGGTCAATATGGACCATATGAACAAATCGCAGGTCATGATCTTAATTATATAGGAATTTGTGGCATTTTAGATTTAAATAAGGAGAGGAAAATATTTGGATCGGGAGATGAAATAAAACAACCTATAAATCCTGGAGTTCAAGCTGCTGATATTGGTGGGGGTTTGGTTACAGCTATAGGAATATTAGGGGCAATCATTGAAAGAGAAAAGAATCCAGATAAAAAAGGACAATATATAGATATTTCAATGACAGATTCAGTCTTCTCATTTATGCCATTAGTTGCAGCTTATCATTTCGCTAAAGATTACAGTGAAGGAGTAAATATTTTACATGGAGATTTTCCATTCTATGCAGTTTATAAGACTAAGGATAATAAATTTTTATCGGTCGGAATTATAGAAACAAAATTTTGGAGAGAATTTTGTAAAGGACTAGGTCGGGATGATTTATATCCAAAACAAATTGAGCAGGGCATAAATAGAGAAAGAACTTTTGAGGAAATTCAAAAAGAGTTCTTAAAGAAAACACAACAAGAATGGATAGATATATTTATAAATCTTGATGCTTGTGTTATGCCGGTTAAATCTTTTTTAGAAGCTTGTGAAGATCCTCAAATTCGAGTCCGTAATATGGTGGTAGAGATGGAACATCCTAAGCTTGGGAAAATCCAAAATGTAGCTTCACCAATTAAATATTCCCGGACACCACTCAAAATTAGGAGTTTTGCTCCTAAAATTGGTCAAAACACCGAAGAAATTTTGAGGAATTTAGGATATTCAGATGAAAAAATTCGAGCGCTTAAAAAAAAGCGTGTAATTTAAGTTTAGATCAAATTATTTCGAATTCGACAAGTATTATTAATGCAACAATCAAAAGGGAAACAAGTGTAAATACAATTAACATGATAAACATCGGCCAATCTTTTAACTGGCCATAAAACCCTGCTGCATTTATAGTGGAGTATATCACCATTCCAATAGAAATGTAAAACATCGCCATTCCCCAAGATTGATTTGTAAAAAGCCCAAATCCTCCGATTATTAGCATGACTGATGTTAGAAATTCAGCAACTAAATGAAAAGATATTTGAGTTGGTTTAGTGGTAAGTTCTGGGACTTCTTTTTTTCCTAATAGAAATATCCACATGCAGAGCATAGCAGTTCCTATTATTATAGTATAAATTGAAGCAATTATTTCTATTACTATTATATTTCACCTCTGAAGACTTAATTCCATGAAGTTTATTAATGCCCAGATTTAATTAAATTTTTTTAATTAGAGTGAAAGAAATTCACTTTGAACAGGCTCTAACATCATTTAATTTATCGAATTTATATATTTAGCTATGTGAAAAATCATAGCTTCTTAAAACTAAAAAAACTAAAATGTATTATTATATAATAGAAATTTTATTTTAGAAGAAATGTTAATGTCTGTTGATTTAACGTTATATGAAACTATTAAGGATTCAGGGATAGATTTAATTCTATCATTACCATGCATCATGCTTAAGGGTTTATTGCAACTTATCGAAGAAAAAAGTGAAATACAACATATACCAATTACAAGAGAAGAAGAAGGTGTAGGAATAGCTGCTGGTGCATATTTAGGTGGTAGAACTCCGGCAATTTTAATGCAAAATTCTGGTTTAGGCAACTCTGTTAACGCCATAAAATCACTTTTACAGTTATTTAAGATTCCTGTTATATTTATAATGAGCCATAGAGGTGCTGAAGGAGAAAGGATTTTAGCTCAAATTCCTATGGGAAGGCTTACGCCTGGTTTATTAAATTTATTAAAAATAGATACATTTATTATAGATTCAAAAGAAAAGATTAAAAATATAAAGAAAGCTGTTGAATTAAGTAAAACATTAGAAGTTTCAACAGGAATTCTTTTAAAAAGGACATTATGGGGAGGCTAATGAAGAGATATGATGCAATAAAGAGGATTGTTGAGTCTCTTGGGAATGAGCTTTTAATATGCAACATTGGTGCTCCTTCAAGAGAACTATTTAACATAAAAGATAGAGCTGAGAACTTTTACATGTTAGGATCTATGGGTTTGGCCTCTTCTATAGCGTTTGGGCTTGCTCTCTCGAAACCCACGAAAAAAGTTTACTGTATTGAGGGAGATGGATCACTACTCATGAATCTTGGTAGCTTAAGTACCATCGCAAATAATCAACCAAGAAATCTTTCTTTAATTGTTATTGATAATGGTTCCTATGGATCAAC
Organism: Candidatus Hodarchaeota archaeon; assembly: GCA_048886685.1. Taxonomy (GTDB): domain Archaea; phylum Asgardarchaeota; class Lokiarchaeia; order Sigyniarchaeales; family SOKP01; genus Loki-b32. Next base: position 24,368 of record JBHLKM010000005.1, on the reverse strand, counting down.
AGGTAATCAAGTAACTTACACAAGTAAAAAAACTAAACTAGAAACAATAGCTAAAGGAGCGGGATTTGAATCTATTATAGTTATTAATAATGAAGAAGATATTAATCCGACATTGAAAAGTTTAGAAACGGGATGCCATTTTATAAAGATTAATACACTGCCTGGAAATGCTCAAGTAGAAAATATACCGCTAAAACCGGTTGAAATTAAAAACAGATTTATGAAGTCAATTTCAAATTAACTATTTAAATTTTAATCTATATTTTTTTATTCAATTCATGAAACACACATAATTTTATTTACGCAGAGAACTATTATTTTTTTGAAAAGAAACATAATCAAATATGAGAAGTTCAAAAATGTCAGAAGAAAATAAAAAATCAGATGATCACGATGAATTAAAAGAAGAAAATGTAGAAAGTGAAAAAGGAGAATTAGAACCATCTGATGAAAAGCAAAAAGAACCAACAGGCAAACCTGTTATTATTTCTGCTGAAGCTTATAAAACTATTATTCTTTATGCAAGTAGATATTCTAATAGATCAATTGCTCCTGAGAATTGGAAAGAAATATATGGTGTCTTAATTGGATTTTCTGATGATGACTTTGTCCATGTCGAAGGAGCAGAAGCATTAACATTTGGGCATGAAACAGACGTTGTTTTAGACAATAGACATTATGTATTTATTGCTGAAATACAAGATAAGTTAGTTACCCAAGGAAATAAACTTTATATCGTAGGGTGGTTTCATTCTCACCCGGGATTGGGACTGTTTTTTTCTGATATAGATCTGAGAAATCAGATATTTTTTCAAACTCATGAAGATGGAATAGGTCTAGTGTTTGATCATACTTTACTAGGAAAAAAAAAGCAAGAAAAATCAGAGGAATCTGAATTCATCATCACTAAATATGATACTGGATTTGAAATCTATAGAATCACAGATATTAGTATGGATGTAAATGCTCCAGAATACAGTGATAATTACCATAAAGTAGATTACATTATTGATGGATTAAATAAATACTTCTTCGCTAATGTCTTATCTGAATTATCTGCACTGGTTTCTGAAGGTAAACCTTTGCAATCAGCCTATGGGGAAGAAAAACCAGAGGAAGACAACATTAGTATGAAATCTGAAATGACCGAAAGATTTTCTCCTTTTGACTCTGATGTTGGTAGTACATCAAATAATAATTACTTAACAGAAATCCCTATGGAGGAGGAAATTGACTTCAAAGTTGACGATTTTTCCCAAAAAGCGCAACAAAGGCAAAAGGAGAAAACAAAAAAAGAATTTGCAGAACAATTAATTTATGAGGGGAACCAGGCATTTAACAATAAAGATGCATTCGCAGGTATAGAAAAGTTTAGACAAGGAATTGATCAATATAGAGAACTAAAAATGTTCGATAAAGTTATGGATTTATTAAGAACTGTATCGCAAAAGTGTATTGCTAATGATCATCTAATTTTTGCGGGAGAATTCGCTGAGGACTTATTCAAACTCTCAAAAAAACATAAAAGTCTTTTCTATAGAGGAATATCAAATTACATTTTAGGATATTTACTTCTAAAAAAAGGTGAAAACGATGTTTTAGAGGAGGGTTTAAAAAAAATTCAAGATGCTGCCATAGATTTTGAAAAGGAAGGCGATTTTGCAGGAGCAGGAATGTGTTTTAATAAGATTGGGAATATTTATCAATCAAGATTATATATATTAGAAAATGCATGTCTATTTTATAGAGCCGCAATTGAGAATTATAATAACGCAATTCTAAAAATGCATCCTTTAAGAACATCTTTTTGGAACAAACCAGAATTACTTATACAAAAAATTATAGAACTACGAGATATAGTTGAAGAATTATTACCTAACCTTAATAATATTGACATAAAAAATCGGATCATCAAGGATCTTAAAAATTTACACTATAATTTTTAATTTCAATACTTTAAACCAATTGAAATCCAAAAAAATTATATTTTAGGTTTCATTAATTGACATACTTCTTTTGGTGATTAATAATCCCTAGACGAAAACAAAAAGTAAAATATTCAAGAAAAATCGTTTGTAAACACCTTGAACCTAAGGGTGATATTAGTAATAGCTTACAATCCTTAGCTTATTGTCCTTCAAGAGAATTAGTCTTAGGAACACGCGCTTACGTATGTCAAGTTTGTAACTTGTATGATCCTGTTAAAAATAACCGTAGATTTTCAGAGGTTTTTGAAGAGAGTAAAAATATTGCTGAAAAGAAAATCAAGGAGAAACAAATAAAATTAGAAGAATATGAACTTGCTGCTATAAAAGGAGATTATGAGATTGATTTATCAATTGATGAGTTTGACGAAGAAGATGAGGAAGCTCCGATAAAATTTGAAAAAAGGAAAGCAGGCAAAGCAGATTTGGAGGATTCTGAAGAATTTGCGGAAGTTGAATGCCCCTTTTGCGGTGAATTGTTTGACGACCTCCCATCACACGTTCAAAATTGTGAATTTGCACCCGATGACGTTAGCATGGATGATATAATGCCTACAAAAAAGAAAAAAAGAAAAAAACCAAGTGAAAAACCTATAACCAAAGAGAAAGGTACTACGGAGAAGCAAAAATGTCAGTATTGTGGAAAAGAATTCATTAGACTTGGTAGACATTTAATTTCTTGTTCAAAAAGACCTGCTGATGCAGATGATGATATAGATGAAGAAGATTAAAGGATTTTTAATTACACTTAAACGATTTATGAATTAATCCTCAAATAGTTGATATTTTAAAATATAGAAATTCAAATTACTAAAAATGTTTACTAAATTTTGATAAACAAACGAAGTCAACAATTTTAAATTTGGAAAAGAATTAGTTATTTAATAAAAATTATTTTTGTCTATTTTCGTTAAACTCCTTTTCGTAATAAGTGATTAGCGATTACCATCCTTTGAATTTCACTTGTTCCCTCATAAATTTCACCCATCTTTGCATCTCTGAAATATCTTTCTACGGGATATGCTTTCATTAAACCATATCCTCCATGTATTTGAACAGCGCTATGAGCTGCTTGCATTGCCGCCTCAGATGCCACCAATTTTGCCATTGAACTCACATGTCCATAGTCCATTTTGTTATCATACATAAAGGCGGCTTTAAAAGTAAAGTATCGACCTGCTTCCACGGCACATGCCATATCTGCAATTTTCCATTGAATAGCTTGAAATCTTCCTATTGGTTGTCCAAATTGCACTCTCTCATTTGCATATTTAATTGAAGCTTCTAACGATGCTTGTCCTAAACCTACAGATTGAGCTGCAATAACAATTCTTCCATATCCTAAAATCTGCATCGCAAGCTTAAATCCATCTCCAATTCCTCCTAAAACATTCTCTTGAGGTACCCTAACATCTTTAAATACAAGTTCAGATGTATTTGAGCCACGGACTCCTAATTTATCTTCTTTTGCGCCAACATTATAACCAGGAGTGTCAGTATCAACAATAAATATAGATAATTGTTTTCTACCCTCTTTTTCACCAGTTTTAGCTATCACAAGTAGAGTATTAGCTATACCACCATTTGTTGCAAAAATCTTACTCCCGTTAAGTATATACTCATCACCGTCTTTTTCTGCAGTTAACTGTACTCCTCCAGCGTCTGACCCTGCATCTGCTTCTGTTAGACAAAAAGCGCCTACTTTATCACCTTTAGCAAGATCCATTAGGAACTTTTGCTTTTGCTCTTCCGTTCCAAACTTATAGATAGGGAAAGTAGCAAGACCATTATGAACTGCAATAGAAAGACCCCAAGCTGCATCAGCACGTCCTATTTCTTCAACAACAATACAATGACTAATAGTATCATTATGAAGTCCAGCACCACCAAATTCTTCTGGAATACATGCTCCAAAATAGTTCATTTCTTTCATTTTTTGAAAAGCTTTAGCATCCAATTCCTGTTTTTCATCGCTTTCTTTTGCTACAGGTACAAGATATTCCTCAGCAAATTCCCTTGTAATTTTTTTCAACATTTCTTGTTTTTCAGTTAAAGAAAAATCCATAATATTTTCAACTTTTTTTTTAATAAAACTATATTAAAAAAATAATCTATTTGGAAAAACTAGTTATTTATCATAATTATATTTTATTAAATTAAAGGAAGATATGTGCTAAGTTAATTATAGATAAATTTATGATATTTTAATTGTAAAAAATACTGAAGTTTCATCAATGAAAGCAGGTATTGAAGAATTGTGAATTTGAAATAGCTCAATATAAAAAAAAAGTAGATTAGATGGATTTGTAAATAGAAGCGAGAAAATTATAAATAACGTGAAAAAAATTATTTCACATTTGACGAGCTCCACATAACGGACAAATTTCAGAATCACCAACTGGATTTCCGCAATCCTTACATCTCTTGATTTCAGCAACTATATCCTCATCTTCGAAGACGTCAAATTTATCTTCAAATTCCTCAATTTTTCCTATTTCTTTTGAGAAGATGGATCCTGGTCTATCCCCTGGCCAAACAATATTGACAACTATACCGGATACTATTATGATAGTACATATCACAATATAAAAGATTAAACTCGTACCAAGGTTTTCTTTAAAGAACTGTGTCGTTGCGGTAATCCAATCAACCATCCACTGTCCTATAGGAGTCACCAGTGGTTTTAAGAAAAGGAGAATAGAACCAACTATATTTGCTAATATTTCTAAAAAATCCATTTGAAATATCATGTTTAATATCTCACCTCTTTTACTCTTTCATCCGATTTTCTCGAATTTGTTCTCTATTAACTGTAAAATCAATAATATCATACACTTTAATTATAATCGTTAAAAAGTAAATCCCCATATATATTAAAATCATCTGTGAAATGTTTAATGTAAAATATCCAAAATCTAGGATTATAAATGTAATCTCAGAAGCGCCTGAAAATCTATAACTCCACAGATATAAACAATTTACAACAACTTGAATGAGAGCGAAAACACCTTTTCTAATTGATTGTTTTGGTGAAGAATATTTGAAAAACGCCAATCCACTTACTAATAATCCAAAAGCAGTTAACCAAAAAGTTATATTGGTTTGATCTTGTTTTTCCCACTTTAAAGGTAAATTTTCAATGCTAAAAATTAAACTAAAAGTCACAAGAGGAATAACAATAGTAATTAAAACATAAACTCCAGTAAATAAAAAACCCCTAACCATATTTTTAACGGCACCCATAATAAAAGCCTCCTAAAAAGGGCTGTACTCCCCTACTTTTATATTAATTATTGTAATGGAAAGAGCATGCATTCCTATTGAATAAACCAAACTAATGGTGAAATTTGCATAAAATTCTAAAGCTGGAGGGCCCCTAAACCAGTCTACATCAAGGGGATCTGGAAAATTATGATGGAGAAAACTACTATTACTCACAGAGAAGTTATAGTATTCAGTCGCTCCTTTATTAATATTACCAAAATTTCGTGTAACATCAAGGAGTTCAACAACTCTTGTTTCATTTAGAGTTGCATTTACTATATGACTATAGTTTAACCCTAATTTAACACCAACTTGGAGATCTTCCAAATCAAAATACCCCGTATTAGTTAAGTTAAAAGGTAAAGAGAAATTTGCGTTTTCAATTTTTAGAGTTGAATTGTTTATTTCTAAATAAAAGGTAGCCTCATCAGTGTCTACCCCAAAGTTGTCTTGATTTGACAATATCAAAACTGCAGATAATCCACCCAAAATTGATACTGTTGTAACTGATATTGTCAATAAAGTAATAAAGATACGAAATAATAGCCTAAAAACACGCGATGGCCTCATACTAATCGAATTTAGATGTTTTATGTTTTATTTGTTGTAAATTTATTAATTTAACTGTTATGATATTTATAAATTTTACATTTTTAATTCTTAAGGTATTTAATTTTAATAATATGTCAAAGAGGTTAATCATAATTCGAATTTTCAAATTTCTTTTAGCCCTTAATTTATTTTCATAATAAATTTAAAGATGAGGATTCATGAGTAATATGAGTCCGAGTGGTTATATTTAAGGATTTCTTTTGCTAAAGCCTATAAGAGAATTTAAATTTATTAAATCAAATAATGAGTTTATATGTTTGTATTTCTTTTATTAAAAACATCTAAAGAAAAATTAAAATTTGTGTAATGAAAATGGAAAATATTCAATCGCATGCAATCGATTTTGAAGAAGTAGCTAATAAAATGAATACTTCTATCGAAAATGGTTTGACTGAAAAAGAATCACAAATTAGGCTTGAAAAATATGGTAGAAATGAATTAATTAAAGAAAAAGGTAAGACAGCTTGGCAGATATTCATAGGACAGTTTAAAGACTTCCTCATATATCTCCTAATGTTCGCAATATTTATTTCAATTCTGATTGGAATTTATGAATCTACTGATCCCGATGTAGGATGGCCTTCAGAATACACTGATGCTATAGTAATCGCGGCAATTCTAATAGTAAATGCTATATTAGGTTTTTACCAGGAGTATCAAGCTGAAAGATCCTTAGAAAGTCTAAAAAAATTAGCACCTCATTTTGCTAAAGTCCGAAGAGATGGTAGAGTAATAGAAATAGGTGTAGAGGAAGTTGTCCCTGGGGATATTGCTCTCTTTGAAGGAGGAGATAAGTTTCCTGCTGATATACGGCTTTATAAAGAATTTTCACTTTATGTTGATGAGGCAATTTTAACTGGAGAATCAAAACCTGTTAAAAAACAATTGAAGCCTGTTGACGAGAAAATGATTTTAGCGGACAGGACTAATCTTGGATATATGAATACTATCATCACTCGTGGTAATGGAGAAGGAATTGTTATAGGGACAGGAATGAATACTGAAATTGGTAAAATAGCAGAAAGCTTACAAGAAGAAGAAATCGAACTTAGTCCATTTCAAAAAGAAGTAAACAGATTTGGAAAACTTCTAGGTATAATAATATTACTAATTTGTGCGGCAGTTTTTCTAATTGAACTACTTATTCTCTTAATTACTGAATTTGATGTTGATGAACTCATTGAAGCATTTGAAATATCAATAAGTTTAGCGGTTTCAGCTGTACCTGAAGGATTAATAGTTGTAATCACTGTTGTTATGTCTTTAGGAATGCGTAAAATGGCAGATCGCAATGCTTTAGTACGTAAACTTACTGCGGTTGAGACCCTGGGAAGGGTAAATGTGATTTGTTCAGATAAAACAGGCACTTTGACAAAAAACGAAATGACAGTTGTAAAAGTGTTTTTAGGAGGAAATGAGTACAATGTTGAAGGAGTAGGATATGCACTTGAGGGCAAGATTATTGATGATAAGGGGAAACAAGTTCCATTAGTAGAAGAAAATTATATTAAAAGATTCCTTGAGGTTTGTATGTTCTGCAATAATTCAAATGTATCCCCTAAAGATGATGGTACAAATAATACTGATGTTGTTGGTGATCCTACAGAAATATCCCTAAAAGTATTAGCTATGAAAATGGAATTAGACACAAAAGCTGAAAAAGTTGATGAAATTCCTTTCAGCTCTGATAGAAAGATGATGTCAGTGATTTCTAAAATTGATAATCAAATGTTTGCTTTAATCAAAGGGGCTCCAGATGTTTTGTTAAAAAAAGCTGGGAAAGCACTCATGGACGGTCAAGAAAGACCTATTGATGAAGCAAAGGAGATAATTCTAAAGAAAAATGAAGAATTTGCAAAGAACGCACTTCGAGTTTTAGGTATAGCTTATAAACCAATCAGAGAAGGATATAAAGAGGAAGAAATTGAAACTGATTATACATACCTAGGTTTAGCAGGAATTATAGATCCAGCAAGAGATGAGGTAAAAGATGCTATTGAAGAAGCTCGAGATGCTGGTATTAGAACTATCATGATTACAGGCGACCACGCAATTACTGCTGTAGCAATTGCACATGAAATAGGTTTAACTCAATCAAGTGAAGCTATTACTGGCGTTGATTTAGAGGAAATGAGTGATGATGAACTCCGTGAGAAAGTTAAAACGGTAGATATTTTTGCCAGAGTTACCTCTGAACATAAACTAAGAATTCTGCGTAGATTAAAGGAATTAGATTTGATAGTTTCAATGACAGGTGACGGAGTAAATGATGCTCCAGCTGTTAAAGGCGCACATGTAGGTGTTGCAATGGGATTAAAAGGGACAGAAGTAACTCAAGAGGCTTCAGAAATGATATTAATTGATGATAATTATGCGACAATTGTTAATGCGATAGAGGAAGGAAGAGGAATTTTTGAAACTACTAAAGGTTTCTTTAGATATATGTTGAGTACAAATTTTGATGAAATCTTTTTAATTCTCGTTGCCTATATAGTAATGAAACTATTTCCGCTTGTATTTATTGGTCTTCCCGTTAAACCAATTCAAATTTTGTGGCTTAATATAGCAACTGATGGCATACCTGCCATGGTTCTTGGGCTTACACCCACAGATCCAGATGTGATGAAAGAGGAACCGAGAAAAGGATTTACTTTATTACCAGAGATTAAAGGTCCTGTTTTATTACTTGGAATTTATACCTCGATTACAGATATTTCTCTCTATTTACTTCTATGGGGTGTTTTTCTTCCTGCTTGGGTCGATGCGGGAATAGATCCTCGTTTAACAGCAGTAGATAGCACATATGCTTTATCGTTAGCTCAGACAATCTTATTTACAAACCTAGTCATTTGTGAATTAATGTTTGTTTACACCTGTACTTCTAATGTGAAACCCTTTTACTTGTTTCCAAATAAACATTTATTCTGGGCTACTGGACTTTCTTTAGGTTTACAAATGCTTATATTATATACTCCTATGGGATTAGCATTTCATGTTGTACCTTTATTCCACCCTTATTATTGGATAACTCTTTTCTTTGCTGCATTTAGTGTCTCAGTAGTTGATGAGGTAAGAAAATATAGACTCAGGAAAAAGAAAGGAATTACACTAAAAAAAACTTAGTAACTCTTTTTTTCATCATTACTTCTTTTAAATTTCATATTTATATCTAGTTTCTTTTACTAGAAGTAGGATTTGAATATTTTTAATTAATTTTATATTTTTTTTATAATTTTATAAATTAATTAGAACTGAATAGTTCAATATTCTTAAATGAGATTATAGTAATGAATATTGCTGAAGTTTTGAAAAATAAGATTGAAACAAATCAAACAGTCTTAACTGAATTTGAATCTAAGGAACTTCTACAAGAAATCGGAATTCCTGTACCTGATCAAAAATTAACAACTTCAAAGGAAGAAACTTTATCCGCGGCTGAAAAAATTGGTTTTCCTATAGTATTAAAACTAATGGCAGAAGATATAGTGCATAAATCTGATACCGGTGCTGTAAAACTAAATCTAAAGAATAAGCAAGAAACTGAAGAAGCTTACGAGGAATTAATGAAAATTCCTGCTCAAAAAGAGAAAAAGATCTCTGTGCAAAAAATGGCAGATGAACCAATTACGGAACTTATCATTGGAATGACAACAGATCCTCAATTTGGACCTGCTTTAATGTTCGGTATAGGAGGGATTTTGGTTGAACTCTTAGAGGATGTAAGTTTTAGAATAGCTCCGATAACAGAATATGATGCCAAAGAAATGATTAAAGAAATCAAAGGATTCCCAATATTAGATGGATACCGCGGGAAACCAAAAGCTGATCTTGATGCCATTGTAAAAACATTGTTAACAATATCAGAACTTGTTGTTAAGCATGAAGAAATTAATGAAATGGATCTAAATCCTGTGTTCATTTATGAAAAAGGCTTGATTTGTGTAGATGCTAGGATCATCTTAAAGAAAAGTGAATAACAGTTATTTAAATCTCTTTTTTCTAAGACTAATACTTAAATTTTAAATTAATTTTTGAATTATTTTTTTTTGAAAAGCTCTACTTAATGGAACATAAATGCTCCATATTAGATAGATTTAAAGGAACTAATCGTGATATTATCCATACAATTAAATAAAAAATTTATTCAAATTTTACCTACAAAAATATTAGTAATAATTACGAATTGTAATATAAAAATAAAAATTTAGAAATCGACTTCTGATTATTATGGTGAATTTAAATATTAAGAAAAGCAAGCGAATTTTTATATTGCTCGCGTTAACAGCTATGCTTAGTATTACAGCGTTTAATCCAAATATTTTTAACTTCTCTTCGTCTTATAATTTAACTAACATCAATACTCCAAATGATCCTATCTTTATTGATGAAATCATAGCTGCCAGCTATTCTTCTGATTATGGTAATTCAGGAGAGAACTTGAATATAAGTTTACACCAATCAAAAATTGATGTAGGAACTCCCTTATTTGAAATTACTAATGCTTCTGATAGTAATAATAATACTTTTTATATTGATTCTCCATTTGAGTCAACATTTAACTCAACACTATCTCAAATTTTTGTAGAGGATATTTATGCTCCAAACCAGACCTTAAATATTGAAGATCAATTCTCATGGACTCAACCAACTACTTCGAAAATATGGTCTTCTTTCGAAGTGATTGGGGATTGTTATTTAGAGAACATTTCTTTAAGTCTTCAAAATACTGGGGGTCTTGGATGGGAAGAATACCAAGTTCAACTTTATAACGCTCAATTATGGAACTTTGGTGGTACTGATTATATTAAACATTTCTCCAATCAAAGGACAATTGGAACATATAATCAATCGTATTCAGCAGGTAGAATTTGGTTCAATATTACAAATATCCATGAAGCACTTGATGTTGATAATACTTATAACAATACATTTTTCATAGCAGTCTTAGGACTTACTAATGATAATGGAAATTGGGATTTTGAAAATGAAGGTGATGGAACTGACGATTCAATAGTATGGGATTTAGCTAATCCAAATACTCCAGCACTACCAGCAAGAGATCAATTAATGAAAATTGATCTTTCACCTAACGGTGGTAATACTCCTTTTCCTACTGAAATTTCTCTTAAGATTAATAATAACATAGTAGAAAATAAGGATTATGGTTCTGGTAATGTGACTATCGCCAAAGATTTTACAAGTCTTCCTACCCAATTAGATTATGAATTAACCGCAGAATGGTGGGATGTATCATGCAATATCACTAAAATTCAAGCTAATTATACTAAAAGTGATTTAAAGTCAGCTACAAGCTTTACAGTTCAAGGAAGTGGGCAGGATATCAATTGGAATACAACCAGGATTGGAGGATTAAATTTTTTCGACTCTGATTTCAGCAATTATAAAATAAATTTTTCTGTCCCTGCTAATTGGCAGAATCTGCAGGCATTTAATGGAATTGGAAATAATAAGACTGATGATACTAATTTAGGTCCTATAGTTGGAGGATATAGAACATTACAAATAATTAATGCGGGAAATGGGACATATTGGTTTATTAACGCCACATCTAATAATCTTCTACATACAATTCACACATACGTAAACTCAATAGAAAAAGAAACGGTAAATTATACTGACACGGTTTCCTTCTTAGCAAATTTTACAGAACCTATTATCGATGGAAATATTAATCTTACAGTTTACAGTCCTGCTCCTGGTTATTATTCAAATCATACATATGCTAATGCTTCATTAGTTACAGATTCAGAAATTTCTTTACAAGATTGGTTTATACCGGATAATGCAACAGACAATTATGGACTTTACAAGATTCAAGTTTATTGGAATAATGGTACTGCTGCAGGATTTTTAGAAAAAGACTTAACGATAATAGCGATTACTGATTTAAAGTTAATATCCCCTCAGAGTGGAAAAGAATACTTCGAAGGAGAAATTTTCGATATAACATTATTTTACAATGATACTGGTTATAATCAAGGAGATAGAGGAATTGTTAGTGCCACTGTGACTGAAAATAGTGGATCATTATCAGGCCCTTCTACCAATGGAACTGACGGATATTATATATACAACTTAAATACGAGTGATTATGCTTTTGGATGGAATAGTATAACATTTGAAGCCAATAAAACGTATTTTAATAATGCAATTACGGATTTTACTTTTTATCTACGAGTTAACACCACTATTACTCCTTCAAATACTAAAGATTTTGGCGATGTCATAAAGGGACAAAATAGAACTTATTATTTCAATTATGCAGATATTTATTTTAATCCAATACAGGAGGCAATTCTTAGTGTAGTAGATCTTCCTTCAGGTTTTGATGCCTCATTATCCGAGGATAGTATCACGCCGGGAAACTACTCTATTGAATTAGATACAAGTGGAGTTACAGCATCAGTGGTACCATATACATGTATCTTCAATATTACGGCTCCCCGAAACGAAACGCAATACATTTACTTAACATTAACAGTAACAATTGCTCAGACTGGGATCGAGATAATATCGAAAAATGATATTCTTGTTCAAAAGGATGGCTTAAATCAAACTATTCTATTTTCCTTTAATAATACTGATATCAATAAGGGTATTTCAGGACTTGATGTTAGTAATGTCACTGTTATAGACAATCAAACACTACTTCCAAGACCTTCAATTTGGCTATATACAACAGCTACCGAAGGAGAATATATACTAAATGTAAGCGTCTCTGATTTAATTTCAGGCTGGATTCAACTTGAAATAAATGCTTCTCTTCCTCCCAATTATAATTACACTACAGCAAGTTTCGATTTTTACCTAAGAGGAAACACAACGAAAATTGACTTGATTTCAATAGAAGATCAAGATGCTGGAGTGACACTCAGTGGAATAGGTAAAAACTATAACTGGTTTATTGAGAGGGATCTATACGTTACCTTAAACATTAGTGATCTTGATAATAATGATAATTTGTTGACTGGAGATGCTGATTCATATCTCATAGAATTTGTTGAAATTGGAAATCCAACAAATTTCGGCACACTTGGGAACACTTTGGATTTTGTAATTGCATCAAATACTTACAAAGGAGATATTTTTACCTCGAATCTAGCTAATGCGGGTAGTTATACTATTAATATTACCATAAAACTTGATAATTATGAGGCGGCAATTTATAACTTTAATTTAACAATTATAGAAAGATATTCAATTATTCTTAATCCTATAAATCCCCCTGATGATGTGAAAGCCGGAGAAGATTTTACTATCGTAATAAAGGCAGAATATTTTAATGGTTCAGAATGGCTTCCTATAGAGGGATCAAATATAGTAATAACTCCTTACTTTAATAACGTATCTGCATCACCTTATGGTCCATTTTCTACCAACATTTCAGGTGAAGCAGAATTTGTAATCATAGTTCCAAGTGGGGCAAAAAGCATGAACCTATCTATTTATATGGCAAGTGAATATAATCATCAAGACGATACTTTATGGATAAATGATATTGAGGTAATTCCCACACCTCGCGGTATGAC
>JBHLKM010000005.1:0-10857 GCA_048886685.1 Candidatus Hodarchaeota archaeon | reverse complement strand
GCAAGTGAATATAATCATCAAGACGATACTTTATGGATAAATGATATTGAGGTAATTCCCACACCTCGCGGTATGACTTTTGGAGATCTTATTCCTTATCTTATAATCATTGGAGCGGCATTATCTGTTGCTGGTGGTTCAATTGGTGTTTATAGGGGAGTAGTTGTTCCTAAAAAGCGCGAGAAATCACGGATTTTAAAAGAAGTTAAAACAATTTTCGATGACGCTATTAATTTGGAACATATCCTCGTGTTATATAAGGGGACTGGTACGTGCATTTTCTTTAAATCTTTTGGAACGGAAGGTATTGACCCAGAATTGATTAGTGGCTTCATTTCAGCAATTTGTTCTTTTGGAAGAGATTTAGTTTGTCAAGAGGAGTTAAATGAAATCACCTATGGTGATAAAATGCTTTTATTAACTGATGGTGAATTCATTAGAGTTGCATTAGTGTTATCCAAAAAAGCTTCGGTTATCTTGCGTAAAAATCTAGTGGATTTTATAAATACCTTTGAGAAATCCTATGAGAGTGAATTACCTAATTGGAGAGGACAGCTAAATGTATTCAGAAACTCTGGGGTACTAATTGACGAGATATTAAGTACTTCGATTATTCTTCCTCATGAAATTACATATAAATTCTCAAACGTTAAAGCCTTAAAGAATGCTCACTCCAAGGACGTATTAAAAGTAGCTAATAATTTAATGAAAGATTCTGACCGAAATTTCTTCTTTATTGCAACACTTTTAAAAGAAGCAGGTGAAAGGACGAATAAAGACACTGCAGAAATATTTATGGGGATTAAAGAATTAAGAGATAAGAAGATTTTGGTACCAATTGAAATAGGTGTCATCGAAGCTCAACCAATTTCTCAACAAGAATTAGCTCTAATAAATCAAAAAGTTGGATCATTAGTACATTTGTCTCAAGAAGAAAAACAAAAATTGGTAAAAGATTTAGCACAAATGGGAGCTGCTGAAAGGGAAGCCTACTTTGTGAGTTTAACGGAACAGCATGAAATAATTTCAGCTCCAATTGAAGAAAAACCTGGTGCTTCTCTAATCGACAATGCTAAAAGTGCCAAAAAAGAAATCAGTAAATTAAAGAAGATTGCTAAAACAGCAAGAAAAGAGACCGATTATGAAAAATCAATTAATATTTACCAGAATGCTGCAAAAATCGCTACAAACTGGGAATTAACTGGAGAATTAGAAGTATTAAATGAATTTATTCGATCAACTAAAATTGAAGATCTTAAAAACAAGATGAAAACACTTGAGAAAGAAGCAAAGTTAGCAGCCAAAAAAGAAAAATATAACGAGGCGGCTCAAAAATATAAGATGTCTTCAAAAATTGCTTCCGAGATTTTTAAGTTAGGCGATACTGAAATGACAAAAGAAGTTAAGAGACTCTCGAATAAATCAAAAGAATACGAGAAATTAATATAATATTATTTTTTCTTACTTTTTATTTCTTTATTTAACTGGAAAGATATCATATAATGTGATTTAGTTTTAACAAAAGTAATTATAAATTTTTTAAGGTTAATAGTGCATTTTTTTATAAAAATAGAATCCCACTTGATTTTATTATATTATGTTTCTAATGAATGGCTTGTTAGGGATTATAAACCAGATGAATAAGAATGGAAAAATACAATTTACTCAAAAAGAGGGTTAGAAAATAAAGATTTAATTTTTTTTAGTTTAACTTATTTAAAATCTAACTAATCTGATATCCCATTTTCTGTAATACTAAAAATAGCCTCACATTCAGGTAAGTGAGGGGCATCAACAATCTTGGCTATTCTCTGTTCTCCTTTACCTTTTCGTAAATATACTCTAATAGTTGATCCATGGGCAACAACATTTCCTCCAGCAGCTTGCAAAGGATTACCATAAAAAACATCAGGTTTAGCTTGGACTTGGTTTGTCAAAACTATTGCTAAATCTGGATATATATCACATAACCTTAGTAAGTCATGTAGATGAGAATTGATTGTCTGTTGTCGGTTTGCCAATGTCCCTCTCCCGATATATTCACTTCTAAAATGTCCGATAAGTGAATCAATAACAATCAATTTTATGTTTTTTTCTTTGATAATGTTAGCTGCTTCTTTAATTAGTAAAATTTGGTGATCAGAATTATAAGCTCTCCCAAATACAATATTTTTCAATACATTAGTATAATCTAAATCAAGCCCTTCGGCCATTTGAATTATTCTTTCTGGCCTAAAAGTGCCTTCTGTATCAATATAGAGAGCCCTACCTTCGAGACCACCTTTTTCTTTAGGTAATTGTACATTTACGCAAAGTTGATGCGTAATTTGAGTTTTTCCCGTTCTGAATTCTCCAAAAAATTCGATTACACTTCCAGTCTCTACACCACCTCCTAAGGAATCATCTAGTTCATGACTGCCTGTGGTAATCCGCGCAATATTTTTTCTGTGTTCCCAAATTGCATCTGCAGACTTAAAACCAATTCCTAGCTGGGTCATTGAGGCTTTAATTAATTTTTCAGTAGTTTTATCACCAAGACCACTTTCTTCTTTAATTATTGAGGGTGGCGTATATGCAATTGATTCAAGGCTATTGAACCCTGCCTTAATAAGCTTATTTAAAGTAGCTTCTCCTACCCCAGGAAGTTTTTTAACGGCATCTACGCAATCTTTTGAGTCGTTTTCAGTCCCATCAATATTAGAATCTTTTTCATCCTTTAATTGAATATCAATTTCATCAATTCTTTCTTCTTCTAAATCATTAAAAGCCTCAATTAGTTCTTCTTCATCGTCATAGATATCAATATTTGCTTCTTCCTCTGAATTTTCCATTTGAGCATACTTCAAGTGTTCTTTATAAATCTTTCCCTTAGTGTGCGTTCTTTTACATTCAGGACAATAATATGCTTGACCTTCAATAAATTCACTTTTGCCCTTTGTATCTATGGCTTTAGCCATTTAATATCACTCGATTAAAATTTTAGAGTATTTTTTATGCTTAATTTTTATTATGCATAGATATTCTGTTATTTATTTTAAGCAAAATAGACTTCCAATTTTTAGATTTACTTTATAGATATTCCAATAAGAAACGACAATATTAAGGGAAATCTTAGTTTAATAAATATGATATTTCTCAAGTTTTACAGCTTATTCTATTTATTAAATAAAACAATAAAAACAAAATAGAATTATAAAAAAATATTAAATAAATAATCAAAATTATCTAGTGAAATTTAAATGAAGAATAACATAAAACTAGAGTATTATCCAAAATTAGATGAGACTTTACTTCAAGATTCAATAAAATTAATTCAAAAAAATAAAGATAGGTGGGATAGTCCTTTTTTCTTTGATACTAAATCTTATCTAGATATTAACTATATCAAACGAACAACCAAAACCGTATTAACAAATGATATTAAGAATATAATAGTTTTAGGAACTGGAGGGTCAATTCAAACTCTATTGACACTAAAGCATTTATCACAGAAAAATATATTCCCTATTACGAGTTCACGAGCGGTAGAGTTGAAAGGATGTTTAGATAAAACTTCCCCAAATGACTCAATTGTGATTCCAATTTCAAGAGGAGGAGAAACTTTGGATATTAATTCTACAATTGGCATTTTCTTAAGCGAAGGATATAAGTTTCTGGGTTTATCATCTATGGGAACTATGAATAATATACTTCGAAAAATTGGTTGTCCTATTTTAGAGGTGCCTAATCTTAGTGGACGTTTTGCAGGATCAGTTACTAACGTTGGTATTGTACCAGCACATATTTCAGGGATTAACATTGAAAATTTCATAAAAGGATTAGAGGATGGATATAATTTGTTCTCTAATTATAAAAGTAATTTGTCATTGGAATTTTCAGCTTATTTATTCAACCTATATAAGAAAGGTTATAATGTAATATTCTCAATGCCATATTCTAAAAATTTAGAGGGAAGTACCGGATTATGGGTTCAATGTATTTCTGAAAGTACGGGGAAAGATGAAAAAGGTATGATCGGGACTTATCAAAGTGCTCCAATATGCCAACATTCTGTCTTAGAGTATTTACTAGGAGGGACTAAGGGCATAGTAATACCAATTTTGTGGACTGTGGAACATGAAATACCTGATTTAAGTTTAGAATCCTCTATTGAATATGTTAATGGAAAAAGTGCTCAAACTATTGTCAATTATCAGGCAGATGCAACTTTTCAAGCATTAATTCAACAAGGTGTTCCTACTGCTAAATTATCCATTGAAAACCCTTTGGAAAGGAATATGGGCCTCCTTATTGCATTTATATTATCAACAGTATACTATCTTTGTTTGCTATTTGAGGTTAATTGGGCAAATAATCCAAAAGTAATAATTGGAAAAGAAATTTGTAATCAAGCACTTAAGGATAATATTGATTCTGAAGGGAGAGAAGAAAGGAGGAAAAGTATTGCATTAGAAAAATTTACCAATTTTTATTAACTTTCATTTTCCTCATTTTGAGCCAATAAAGGCATCATATAATACATTTATAGCTTTTTCACAATTGTTTCTTTCTATTATTGCAGTAAAATTTAATTCAGAAGAACCTTGAGCGATTGCTAAAATATTAATATTGTTATCACCTAGTGTAGTAAATACTTTACCGGCTATACCTGGGGTATAGAGCACCCCAGCACCTATAACTGCAACTAAAGAAATATCATTATTAATTTTAATACGAAACCAGTTTTTACCAAATAATTCTGAATTTCTCAATAAAAAACTTACTTTTTTTGAGTCTTCGTAATTTATTCCAAAAGTAAGGTTATTTTCAGAGGAACTCTGAGATATAAAGACAATATCCACATTATTATCCCCCAAAAGAGAAAATAGTTTGGAAGCTGTTCCTGAAAGGGGAATCATCGTGTCACCTTCAATTGTAACCATTGAGAGTTTATAGAGTGACGTAATAGCTTTAATAACCTTCCCATTTTCAACTATTTCTTTGGTAATTGTTGTAAACTCATCTGTGCTAGGATCCATAAATGATCTAATCTCAGAGGGGACATTTCCTTTCTCATTAACATCAAGACATAAAGGATGCAATACTTTTGTACCAAAAAAAGCAAGTTCTTTCGCTTCAATATATGAAATTTGTTTTAGAAGAGAGGTTTTTTTAGCAATTCTCGGATCAGCATCTAATAAGCCCTTAACGTCTTTCCAGTAAATAACCTTAGTATCAAAGATATTCCTTAAAGAATAAGCTATTATAGCAGCTGTTAAATCTGTCCCTCCTCTTCCTAGGGTAGTAATTTTTTTATCCTCTTTTGTTGAAGCGAAGAATCCAGTAATACATGCTGTTAAATCAGGCTCAGCTTTTAGTATAGGCACTAAAACCTCGTTAATAAGAGTTTCTGTATCATCTAGTAAAGGTAAAGCATTACCAAAATTATCATCTGTAAGAATTAACTCGTTTGAAGCGAAATATTTTGATTGAATCCCTTTATTGTTGAGATATTGAGTTAAAATATAGGTACTAAGTTTCTCTCCATAAGAAATAATAAGATCTTGAATATCACTACTCGGTCTTATGAGTCGTATAACTCGTCCTAATTGAGTCAATTCTTCAATATTGATTTTCAGAAAGCTTATAGCTCTTTCATATTCAATGCTTTTAGAATCTATTAATTTATCGAGCACATTTTTATGAACATAATTAACATTTTTAAGTATCATCTCGCAATCTGAATCTTCACTACAAGATTTTATATAGAAATTTATTAATTCATCCGTTATACCCTTCATTGCTGAAGCCACAATTATCAATCTTGACTTACCCATATGTTCTCTGATGATTTCTGCAGTTTTTTTATAAGAGCGAGCATCTTCTAAACAAGAACCTCCAAATTTCATTATTACGAGATGATTTTTCTTATTTGTTAAAATCATTACCAAAACTTCTCTTTTTAAAAAAAATATTTTTATAGATTAAAATAAAATAATAAACTTAAATATTAATTTAAAAAAGTAAATGAAATGGTTTAAATTTTATAGAACAAATGGTAAATTAATATGACGCAATCATTTAAAATTCCATGGGCAGTATGGAGAGAACCCGGTTTTATTGATTTGGATTTCCCTGATTCTTGGGATATATCTATATGTAAAATGGAGGGCGCTAAAAACAGTGATATTTCAGAAGATGAAATTAAAGATGCGATTTTAAACCCAATTGGTACCTCAAAATTATCAGAATTAGCAAAAGGGAAAAAAAATGTCGTAATTGTCAGTGATGATATGACTAGACCAACTCCAATTTATAAAATTTTACCTTTTATTCTTGAGGAATTGAAGAAAGCTAATATAGAAGATAATCAAATAACAATCTTATTAGCAATAGGGGCTCACAGGCCAATGACAAGGCAGGATTGTATTCTTAAATTGGGAAAGGAAATAGTAAAAAGATTCAGGATTGAAAATCATCATCCTTATGAAAATTTAGAATATTTAGGTGAATCATCAAAAGGTACACCGATATATGTTAATAAAACATATGTTGAAGGAGATTTAAAAATTGCTGTAGGAGGTGTAATACCTCACTCTCTTGCGGGATTTGGAGGAGGTGCAAAGATAGTACTCCCAGGCGTATGTGGAATAGATACTCTTGAAGCAAATCACAAAAGTCTATCAGGTGGAATTGGAATAATTACTGAAGCGCGTCAAGATATTGAGGACATTGCTGAGAAGGTAGGATTAGATTTTTCAATAAATGTTATATTAACGGATAAGGGGAGCATCGCAGGAATATTCGCAGGACATTTTAAAGATGCTCATAGGAAGGCTATTGAATATGGAAAACAAGTTTATTCAACAAAAATAAGCCAAAATTATCAAATTTGTTTTTTAAATTCATGGCCAGAAGATTCAGAATTAGATCAAGCTCAATATAAAGCATTTAATTTTTTAATGTCAGCACCACCGACGTTGATCGATCAAGATGGAGCGATAGTCGCCATGACAAGTTCATATGAAGGACGGGGATATCATAGCCTTGTAGGGGAGACAGGATCAAAGTTATATAGGAATATTGGAGAAACAAGATTTTGGGATTTCTTTATCCAAAAAAGAAAAGTATATCTTTTTTCCCCTAATGTGAATGAGATAGATAAAAATCATTTCTTTCCTGAATCTGTTACTTTGTTTAATAACTGGTCTGATTTGATCCAAGAATTGCAAATTAAATTTGGTGAAACTCCCAAAGTAGCAATTATTCCAACTAGTATTCAGATTGCGAAAAGATAATTTACTCATTATTTAAAATATAATAAAAATTTACCTACTTGAAATATCTTGATGCTTAGTATAATCGTTCCATGCTATAACGAAGAAGAAACAATAAAAACGTTGTTACAAAAGCTTTTTAATACCAATTTTCCTATAGATCGGGAAATTATTGTAATAGATGATGGTTCTAAAATCAATCATAAAGATATAATTTATGAGGAAATAATTAATAAAAAAATAAAGTTTATCAGATTATCTAAGAATCAGGGTAAAGGAGTAGCAATTAGAGTTGGAATGAAATATGCCAATGGAGATATATTTATTATACAGGATGCTGATCTTGAATATAATCCTTCAGATATTCCAAAACTTATTCAACCTATACTTAAAAATGAAGTAAATGTTGTTTATGGCTCCAGATTCTTTACAAAACCAAAAAGAATGTCAAGATTTCATTATATTGGAAACCGAATTCTAACTAAACTTACAAATATAATTTATAATGTTAAATTAACTGATATGGAGACAGGTTACAAAGCATTTTCAAGAAAAATACTACAGAAATTGAAACTCACTGCTAGAGAATTTGAGTTTGAGCCTGAAATTACTTCCCAAATCATATTAAACGGTTACAAAATAAAAGAATTACCAATAAAGTATCATGTTCGTGAATTTGGTTATGCAAAAATAAACATTTTGGATGGTATTGAAGGAGCACTAATTTTAATGAAATATAGATACTTTAATGATTCAAAATTTTATAATTTTCTTTTTGATATTTATAAATTTCATTTTAAAAGAATTGTTAAAAAAATAATAAGAAAACTTAATATTTGAAGAGATTGCTTTTAAACAATTCCAAAAAATATAAGAGCGTATGCTAAAAGTACTCCTATAAATGATAAATAAAAAGTTAAAATGTGGTTGGTAACTTTAATCTCTCTCTTAAAAAAACCTAAATTTAAGTTGAAGGAAAAGAAATCTCTTTCTATTAGGATCCCATAAAATAAGATGGATTGAAACCATCTGAGATATGGAAAACTAAAGAACATAAACGATCCCATTGCTATGATAGATACTATAATAATTTCAAACGTATCAGATTCTTTTAATCGATAAAAAATAAAAAATAAAGCAATTAAAGTAATAGGAATTATCCTAATATACAAGGGAAAAGTTTCACCTATATTGTACCATTCGAGTAATTCTGTTAAGTATTTATCAAAAATCAAGATTGGAGCTATTAAGAAAATGACTAAAATAGTTCCTGTTATAGAAACGAACATTTTTATCTCCTCCCAATTTTTTTCATAAAGAAATTTCAGGAATAAGAAACCTAGTGCAGGTAATGTGTAATATTTAGTACACATTGATAATCCCAAAAAAATGTAAAAGAGATATTTGGCATATTTCTTTTCCTTTGGGTAATATATTAATGCCATAAATAAGAAAAAGAAAAAGAACATATCTGTGATATGATAACCACAATTCTCTAAACTAAAGGAGTTATTCAAGAAAAAAAATGGATTTATTAAAAATAAACCGAACGCATAAGAACTATTTTTTATGTTAAAACTCTTTAATACAAAGTAGAACATCAAGGTTACTCCTAAATCCCAAAGAAATGCCCAAAATGCGAAGATTTCGACAGAACCGAATGATAAAATTCTAAATATATCAAGTATCATTGTACTTAAAGGAGGGTAATAAATGCTTTTATTAAAATTTAAACCTACATCCCCCCATGAACGACTTGGATAAATTGCATGAGAAAAATAATAGTATATAAGCATAATAATTCGTATAATTATCCCAATGAAAATCAAAATCAATATTTTCTTATCTAATACTCTCTCTATGAAGCTTCTTTTTTCATTAAGTTCTAATTCTTCCATAGCTATATCTCATAATGATAATTTTATAAATTTTACCATCTATTATCATTCCATGATTAAAGCAGCTTGTCGAATTTTAATATTATAATGAATTATGGAAAATCCTCCGTAAAAAACGAGATATGCACTTCTAAATATATGTTCAATTATAAAAATCGATAAAATCTCAGTATATGGGATTCCAGGATAAAATATAAAAATAAATAATGCTCCTATGTTTTCAGAGATTCCCCAACCTCCAGGTGTGATTGGGAAAGTCTTACTAAAAAATAATAAAATCATTGCAAGGAGCAATAAGAATATATTCACATGATGTTCCAATATATAGAAGAAAATTGAAATAATTAAAGCGTCAAAAATCCAAGTTGGGAACCCTAAAAATATTACATAAATAAATTCTCTTTTATGATTTCTGAAATTTTTCATTCCTCTTTTAAAATTAAATAAGAATCTTTTAAGATAATTTCCTATCTTAACAGATAATTTATTAATCATTTTCAAGATAGTTTCTGTTTTATAAAGTACTAGAACCAATAGTATTACAAATCCAGCCAACAATAAGGCCCCCAAAATTAAATAAAATTGAATATCTTGCCCTAGAATTTCCACATTTTCCGTTGCTCCAAAACTACTTATATAGAGGTAAATTAAGGAACTACAACTGATAGTAAACAAAAGAATCAGATCTAAAATTCTTTCAATAGCAATTCCGGCTATGGATTCGCTCAAAAGTAATTTTTCTTGATCCTTAATAATGAAAATTTTAGCTACATCTCCTAATTTACCGGGAGTAAAATCATTTAATACAAAACTAGCACCAATAGAAAAATATGACGTGCTAAATTTTATATTTTTATCTATTCCTCTAAAAATTAGCTTTAATTTTAGACTTCTAAATAAAAATGCGATTGAGTAGGTTATAATAAATAAAAACATACCCAAAAAACCTATTAATTTTACTTTTTGGATAACTTTAATGAAATCTACTACAAAAATCATGAAAACTACTAATAAAATCGTGGTAAAACCAATAATAATTCGTTTCCTTCTTTTTAGGAAAAGTATTAGCCTATTAGACTCTACTTCAGTCATAAATTAAAAATCAAAATTATTTCTTTTTCTTAAAGTTTTTTAAATTAGTTAAGAGAAAAGTAGAAATTTGAATAAAATTGTTAATTCATTATGGGTTACATAAAAATGTATTAAAATAATCAGGATTAAATGATGAATAAAGTAGAACTACTTTCTCCGGCGAAAAACCTTAAAGCTATCAAAGCTGCATCTAAATATGCAGATTCTGTCTATTTTGGAATTAAAAAATTCAATATGAGGATGCGTTCAGAAAATATCGCATTAGAGAACCTTAACAAGATAGTAGACTTCTGTCATATAAATGATTTAAAAGCATATTTAACGCTAAATATATTAGTGTATGATAAAGAATTGAATTTTTTGAGGACTATAATTGAAGAAAGCAAAAACTCTGGAATCGATGCATTGATAGTTCATGATATGGCAACAATTGAAACTGCAAAAGAATTAAACATTCCTTTCCATATATCTACTCAGTGTAATATCTCCAATTCTCTCTCTGCAAGATTTTATGAAAACTTAGGTACTGAACGCATAATTTTGGCTAGGGAATTATCTCTTGAACAAATAAAAGAAATTAAACGAAATCTCACAAAAGCTGAAATTGAGGT
>JBHLKM010000004.1:207988-267548 GCA_048886685.1 Candidatus Hodarchaeota archaeon | reverse complement strand
GGAAATTGGTCCTTCATAATATGGGTAAAAGATAATAACAATAATTGGGGCTCTGTAAGTGATTCAATTTTAGTTCAGGATACTACTCTCCCGATGTATTCAGATTTAACAGAGAGTGCAACTGTAGTCGAATTAGGAGATCTCTTAACAATTTCGATAAATGCGACTGATCTAGCTGACATCAAGGATGTCTCAATAGAATATGAAGGTTTGAACCATACTATGACATGGGTAGGTGGTGATAGATGGCAGTATGATTCTTGGATGCCAAATTCAATTGGGAATTATACTTATATAATTTATATAACAGATAACAATGATAATTTGAATTATACAAGCAGTTCAATATTGTTTCAAGATACCATTATCCCTGTCTATTCTAATTTGTTTGAAAGTGCTGATCCTTTTTTACAGTTAGGGGATAATCTGATCATCAGGATAGATATCTATGATATCGCGGGCATTAATCAATCCTTAATAGAATTCGAAGGAGCGAATCACACTATGACATGGGTAGGTGGTGATAGATGGCAATTTGATTCATGGACACCAAATAACTGGATTGTTTATCAATATAGAATCCATATGGAAGATGGAAGTGGTAATTGGAATTCCTTAACAAGTAATATTACAGTTCAAGATACAATTCCCCCTTCACCACCAACATTGACCAACAGTCCTAGCGGAGATGTTAGTGGTATTTTAGTGTTTGATTGGTTGGATGGATCTGATCCTTCAGGCATCTTATATTATATCTTAATTATTGATAATGAGACTGATCCATTTGCAACTCCCGGTTATATATACTATTTTAACATTACCAATGAAGGATCGCTAAGTAGCTACTATGAATTACCTGAGGCTCTTCCTCTTGGGAAATATTATTTTTTCTTATTTCAAGTCGATGGAGTAGGGCACCAAGGTAGTTTTACCATGGGGAATTTCACAGTTATTTCAGTTGAGAATAGCTTAAATATTTTCATTGTAATTATGATAATACTAGCAAGTGCGATTGGTTCTGTAACAGCTATAGTTTTAGTGAGAAAAAAGTTAAAAAAGGACATACCCCACCCACGTGAAAAGATACCCCTTAAAATTATTTCTTCCCATATTAATAAAATTTCAGTCCAAATATTTGATGCTAAACATGATAAAATATTACCTAGTAAAGAATTAACCGAAGAAGAAAAAGTAGAAACCCAAATTAACGAAATTAAATTATTGGGAGAAGAGCTTTTTGCTGAAGGGGCGTATTTGGAAGCTCAAGAGCAATTTAAGCTCGGAAGAGATCTTCTTATAAACTTAGGGAGAGAAGAGGATGCAAAACTATTTTCGGAATTGATCTCTGGAATTGAAGGATTAGTAGAAGAACGTGAAAAGAGATTAGAAGTATTGGAACAAATAAGAAATGAGGGGAATTCCGCGCAAGTTTTCGAATTACATCAAGATATAATTACTATATCAAAAAAACTAAGAGATCCAGATGCTGCAAGTTTTTATCAGGTTGAATTAATTAATTACTTTCAAAATAATAATTTGAATATTTTAGATTTAGAAAATTATAGATATGAATTAAATCAAAAAGCAGAATCATTAATCAAAAATAATTTATTTGAGATTGCTGCACAATTATATGAAAAATGTGAAAATATTTCTCAATTATTTGTACAATTAGAAAAAGATGGAGAAGTAGCAAATATTGAAAAATTTAGATATAAAAAAGAGGAATGTTTGAAAAAAATTCAAAATCAATAATTTGAAGGTGTGCAAATATGAAAAAAATACCAGGAACATTATATCATATGGGTATTAGTGCAGCAAAAGATGGAAAACTTAATATTGATATATGGTATAGAAATCAACTAGTTTTTGAAAGAACAGGTATATTTGAAGAAGAAATCATAAATGCTCTTCAAATCTTTTTTGAAACCAAAAATTTGAGTATCCCAAGTAATCGGTTGGCATGGATTATAAAGGAAGAATTAACTGAATTATCTCCAGCTGATGATATTACTTTTATTGAGGGCACTGTTTCTGAGATTTTAGGGGAAATTCAAAAAAAACCTTCAGAAAATTTAAAAAAAATAATTTTGATGGGACTTTCTAATGCTGGAAAAACCTGTATTTATGAACGGGTATTTGAAGGAAAAAAACCTTGGGAATTAATGCAATCTACCGCAACAAAAGGAATTGATTATAAAAATTATGAAGTTGGTAGTTTTTCAAAACCAATGATATGGGATTTAGGAGGACAGCAACAATATCTCGATGAATATCACGGTCCTTTAAGAAAGAGTATATTTCAAAAAGCCTCTGTATTATTATATATTATTGATGCTGCAGACTCTGATCGTTTTGAAAATGCACAGATTGAATTTGAATGGAGTGTAAACCAAATCTTATCATACAATAAATCTCCATCAATAAATGTTTTCTTTCATAAAATTGATCTTATTCATGATAAAGATATTTTAATTCCCTATTTAAAGAATTATTTATCCCAGAATATATCTTACAAAATAAATTATTATGCAACCTCAGTGTTCGATGAGTCTTTATTTACCGCATGGAGCGGAATTATTCGAGAGATATCACCTAAATCAATTTTCATTAATTCCATATTAAAGTCATTGAAGGATCAAGAAGGTGTTAAAGACGCATTGTTGATTGAAAAAACGACTGGACTTGCATGTGGTTCAACATTGAATGGATCTGATGAGGAGATTGTTATTGGTATGGTTTCCTTATTAATAGTAACGTGTGATCGGGTTACTAAAAATATGAAATTACAAAATTTTAAAGAATTTAGGTTAAGAACGACATCTAACTATTTATTATTATCTGATGTTACTTTTGATTTAATGCTTGTAATTATTTTAAACTCATCGGATTTTAATGATAATAGATTAAAAGATATTGAACAAGTAGGTAAGGAAGTTGGTATGCAAATTAGAGATTTATGGAAAGAATAAGAGGTAGATTGAAAAAATGCCAAGAGGAATGTTTTTACTCATACATGATGAGATAAGAGGACCAGAGATTAAATGCTCTTTTTACACAAATCCAGTCAGTTTAAATAAAGAATTCATTTCAAAATTGTACATGTCTCATGCTGGTTTTGATTCTTCTAGTCATATAGAAATAAAATTTGAAAATTATCGGAGTGTTTCATGTTTCACAGGTAATCTAGATCGTAGAAGTCAAAAAGAAGGTATATTGGGTATTGTCTTCGAAGAGAATGAAGAATTTAGTAATCTAGACTTATTTTTACAACGCAATTTATATTATATTATAAATAATCCGAATGATGAAACAGTGCAGGAGGTATTTTCAAAACAATTACTTAATTATCTTGAGTTAACTAAACTTTTTAAAAAGGTAGAAATTGAAGGAATTCCGGAGCTTTACCTAATAAATGGAAACAGTGAATATAAGTATAACTTATTAAAGATTGGTGAATCTAGTATTTCAATTCCAGAGATGACATCCCTTTATAAAAAAATCATCAATAAACAAATAATTCCTTCTTATCATTATGAAAGGTTAAATTTAGAAGAAACTAATAACACTTTTTTAGTTTTAAAGAGTGAAGAACCCGTTAAAACTATTAAGATGTTAATTTCAACTTTAAAATACTATTTAGAAAAGTTCTATTATTATTCATTAGAAATTCTAACTTTATTACTACTGCCCTCAGTTATAAAAATAGTACCCTTAAAAACAGGAATTTCAAAAAATTACTCTAATAAAACTAAATCCTTTATTCAGAACTTACAAAAATCGAATAATTATCGAGAAGAATTTAATAAGGTAATCACGAATGTAATCGAAGGTAATATCTATATTAGCC
The DNA here is from genome assembly GCA_048886685.1 of Candidatus Hodarchaeota archaeon. GTDB lineage: Archaea > Asgardarchaeota > Lokiarchaeia > Sigyniarchaeales > SOKP01 > Loki-b32. Next base: position 263,698 of record JBHLKM010000004.1, on the reverse strand, counting down.
CATCCTTATAATTTTTAGTTATTCTTTTTACTTTTTTTATTAAATCTCTAAATAGCATAGCCCCAATGCCAAAATTTACTCTTTCAGAAAAAATTAAAACAAAAATAACTTTTATATTTATTATTTTAATATATTCAGAGAAAATCTTTTCGCGGTTCTTCACTTCAATATACATTTTTGTCATGGCTTGAAGTTCTTTTTCATTCCGAAACTCGAATTCTTTAATTATATTAAATAATAGGTTTGATGGAATTGAAGCATACATTACTTTCCCTTTATTAGTAAAAATTGCAGTCCCTAAAATTTCCCTATTGTCAATACTTTCTCTAAGAATATTAATTATATCTTTATAGAATGGAAAAGTAAGAAAATGAGTTATATCTTCATCGTCTTCTTCTAAAATTTCTCTTTCATTAGTTTTTATAAATTCTATTTTATAAAACTCATAATCTATAAGTTGATATCTTTTTATAGCAAAAGACTTATCAATAAGCACTTGAAAGCTGTGCTCACAAATCATCCCTTTGGGAATGTTAATTTGCGTAAGATTTTGAGTTTGATTTATAATTTTAATCGGAATTTTCAAACTCTTTAACGTTTCACATTTAGGGCATTTTACTTTTACATAATTGAATAATGTCTTTTGAGAGGGATAATCTTCTCTTATCCTTGTTTCTTTATTATCAATAGGTTTTGATTCATTTGAAGTTAACTCGGTTTGAACAACCTGAATTAATGAGGCAGTATCAACGTATCCTTTTTTAGTCTTTTCAAGTTCTTGTTTAAGTTTTATATTTTCTAATCGTAAAAGGCTCAATTTATTCTTTAATTCTCGATTTTTTCCTTCCAAATCTTTAAATTGAATATTTAATAATGAAGCATCAAGTTTATCATTTTTTTTTGATAAAGATGCTTCAATCTCCATAATCATATTTTCAAGGTAATCTATTTTATCAAGATATTCACTTATTTCTTTGTTCTTTAGTAGTAATTCTGATTTCAACTCTGCAATCTTCTTTGCATGAAACTCTTCTGTCATTTTAATTACTTTTTGAGCGTATTGATAATATTATAAGTTTTTCTTTTTAATAGATTTTATATTTATTATATAAGACTTGTTACATCCTCTTCTAATAAAGAAAATCATCATATATATTTTAATTATACCTTCACTACCTTTTTCGAAAAACAAAAGTTATTAATTAATATATTATTTTTCCATGAGTTAGCTCAAAGTTAAGTTATCATTTGGCAAATTTGTAATATAAAATGAATATAAAAAAATTTTAAGATTTAAGGCAATAAAGTTAGAGATCTAATTTCTCAAAGCAATTTTGACAATAATATTTCTCGTTCACTCTCCATGCTTCAGCGAGATTAATCTCCGCCCCACATTTTTCACATGTTCCCATTTCTTGAATTACATCTGCCATAATTATACTATATTTTTTTTATTTTAATTTGTTTTTTATTATTCATTCAAATATTTACTCATCTTCCTTAATTTTGTCTTTCTTTAAGAAGTTTTTCTTTTATAGGACATGTCACAGGGCCAGTTCTTATGCTACCGAAACAAGCATTACAACTAGTACATAACGGGGGTGATAAATCACCATTCTTCCATCGATTTGGGAGGGAAGGCTCTATGATCAATGGTCTGCTTAGAGCGACAAAATTAATTGTACCTTCTTGAAGTAGTTTTTCTGCTTTAAGAGGATCTCTAACCCCTCCCATGAGGATCACCTTAGTTTCTTTAAAGACTGAAGAAAATTCCTTTATAGTCGGTAAGAAATAATTTTCTTCGTCTTCAGATTTTACTGCAAGACTTGGATAAGGTTTCGCTCCCATGATGATTGTTTCTAAACCTCCTCCACTAGGTTCAATTGCATCATAACCAGTATCAACAAGAATTTTCGTAATCTTTTTTCCTTCCTCTAATGTTATACTATCCTCCACAAAATCTTGTGTTTGTAATTTTAGTGTAATTGGAAAAGTTTTCCCAACCTCATCTCTTAGCTGGTTATATATATCAACTAAAATTCTAGTACGATTTTCTGTACTTCCTCCATATACATCAGTTCTTTTGTTTGAATATGGGCTAAGGAAATTTGATAAGAGCCAACAATGAGCTCCATTTAATTGCACTAAATCATACTCACATTCATAAGCTCTGCGTCCCGCACTGACAAAATTATTAATGACCGTTTTAACTTCTTCGTTAGTTAATTCGCGAGGCATTTTTTTCGTAACTTGATATAACACCGCTGAAGGGGATATTGAATTCATACCTTGCCGTCCGCAATGGCAAAGTTGCGGAGCAATTTTAACATCAGAATATTCATGAATGGCTTTTACAAATTTCTTTTGCCCCTCAATATGAGAATCATCATAAAGCCCAACTTGACCATAATCTAGTTTACCTTCTTCATCAATAGCTACTAAACCCGTGATAATTAATCCAGATCCACCTGCAGCTAATTCTGAGTAAAATTTGATAAGATTATCTGTAACAGTTCCATCAGCATTCGCTGTGTGGGTATAAGTTGCTGAACGAATAATTCGATTTTTGATTTCAACATTCCCAATTTTACCTGGACTAAAAAGCGTTTTTAATTCCATGACTCTAATATATTAGTGTAATTAATATCTAAAAGTTAATTTTTATTTGGTTATAAATATTTATACTAGCAATACATTCTACCTAATTCTCGATAAAAATGTCTGAAAACTATAAAATAATTGCTAAAAAAATGGGTGTTATTTGGTCAGAAGAAATAGAAAAAATTCTCAAGGTACTTTATACACCCGAAGAGTTAGAAATTTTACTGTTATTTACCGGGCCATATATGGATCGTTTAACCGCAGCAAAAATAGCAGAAAGCCTTAAACGTCCTATTGAAGAAATTGAATCAATTTTAAAGGAAATGGCACGAACGCAAAGGCTTTTCTCAGCAAAAAGGGAATATGAAACAACTTATTCTTTATTTCCTCTGCTGCCTGGCTTATTTGAATTATACTTTGCAAATCATGAAAGAGCTTTAGCAGAAGAGGAGGAGGTTTTAAAAGTTTTCACTGAAGAATATGAAAAATATTATAATAAAGGCTTGGTTTCAACGAATTCGAGTTCAAATTATCCAATGATGAGGGTGTTTGTAGATCAAAAAGTTGTAGAAGATACCATTAGCCGTGGAAAGGGAAAAATCGTGGATGTAAATCAGGAAGTTGAAATGGTGAAAAATGATATATTACCATTTGAACAAGCTAAGAATTACATAGAACAAGCACGACGTATTTCGGTGATGGATTGCGCATGTAGAATTCATATGAAATTGCACAATGATGGTGTACCTGTTAATGAATACCCCATTAATGTGTGTATGAATTTTAATACCTGGGCGGATTACGACATTGAATATGGCTTTGGAATGGAGTTAACAAAAGAAGAAGCTCTCGAAACTTTAACCGCAGCAGCAAAAGCTGGATTAGTCCATACAACTCAAAATATAACTGAGAAGTCTACATTTATTTGTAATTGTGATCGCGATTGCTGTGTAATGTTACGTGGTATTCGACAGTTTAACAATCCAAATACTGTTGCCAGCTCAAATTTCCTTCCACAATATGAAATAGAGAATTGTGTATTTTGCAAAAAATGTACTGAACTATGTCCAATGTATACCATTAAACTCTTGGATGAAGATAATGAAAATAAAAGAATTGAAATCAATACTGATAGATGCATAGGGTGTGGTGTATGTGCTTTTAATTGTAAAAGTGAGGCTATTACAATGGTAAAGAAATTTACAAAAATCCCAGCTGAGACCATGCGGGATGCAATGGTAAGAAATATTAAGGGAAGGATTAATTAAAGCATTGGCTTATTTAAAGATCTTTTCCATCATTCTCCTTTTTATTTAAAGATTTTCTATAATTTACAAGCATAATCCCTGTAATTACCAATAATAAAGAAAATGGATAGATGAATATATCGAATTGTTCTTGTAAAAAAATAGCAGAGAGGATTACTCCAAATAAAGGTACTAAAGTTTGAAAAATTGCTGCTCTACTCGCATTTAAACGCTTAACACCTTCTAAATAAAATGTATATGCCCCTACTGTGGATAAGAACGATAAATATAAGATTCCCACCCAAACTCGAGCAGGAATATTTATGTATTCTACGGGATTAAGAAATTCGGGGCTTATAATTAATGCTATAGGACTGGTTGTTAAAAGACCGAAAAGAGATACATATGTGATTATCCATAAAGAACTTGGTTGATAAGCTTTAGGATTATTTTGGGTATTATTTAAAAAATGACGTGAAGTTACAGTATAAGTTGCATAAACAAATGCAGCTAATAATATTAAAAAGTCTCCAAGAATTCGATTCGAAACATATTCATTTGGGGAAAATCCCACAACGATAATAACGGCCATGAATGCTAAAATAGTTCCAATAGCTTTTTTCCAGGAAAAGAATTCTGTCTTTAAAAATAAACTGGAAAGAATTACAACCCAAACTGCGTTAGTGGCAACCATTATACTAGCATCACTTGCAGCAGTAAAGATTTCACCTATAAGATATCCTATTTGATAAATTGTTACGGACAATAAGCCCATAAAAGTTAATATTTTCCAATTTTCCTTTGCGAACTTCCAATTTAAATTCCCTTCTTTATATTTAAGAATAAGAAAAAAACAAATTATTGCCAGGAAATAGCGGATCACTGCTATCATTAATGGTGGGATTGTTCCCCCTTCATATTCTTTAGATACTAACCATCGACCTAATGGCCAAGTCCCACCCCAAATAATAGCTGTTATGATTAATAATATGTAGGCAATGACTTCTTGTCTTTTACTAGTATTCAGAGTAGAATCCATTATTATTTCACATTTTTATATATATTAAATCAACTTTCATCATACCATTTAGTAATTAAATCACGTTTTTTAATGTATCTAAGGAGATAAAGAGTTATAATGAAAGTAATTAAGGTTTCAATAAGCCATATAAGTCCATACACAGTTAAATTTCGTTCTATTTGTGTTTGACCTATTGTTACAGTTCCAAAATCTATAATTGAGTAAAGTAAAAATTCGGGAGATTGAAAAATAAACGGAAAAAACATCTCGATAGTTTCATGCGCAGGAAGATCAAGCAAAAGATGTGTTAATCCTCCAATAAGAGCTGAATAAGAAGCTACTATATAGTACCTTTTGTTAAATTTCTTGTTCTTTAAATTATCCCATCCATCAACGCCAAAATACTTTAGAGGTTTAGAAAAAATCCCATTTCTTTTGGCAATATTAGAAAAAAAAGGACCAATATTAGTACAGAACAAAGCAGTTAAAGCAAGTGTTAATGGTATAATGAGTAATACTATTCCTAAAAGGCTATGAGTAAAGTATCTAAAATTAAATGATAAAAAGGGATTAAAAAAGACATTAATATCTGGAAGAAATGTACTAATACAGAGAGCTGTTCCATCAAATTTTTTTGGGTATTTTATCTTTAATGCTAATCCGGGTGCTTGGTGAGAAATTAAGCCACTTGGCATTTAGCTAAAATTTTCTTTTTAAGAAAAATAATCTTTAATTCAGTATTAATTTTTTTTTATTTCTAATTTAGATTATCTTAAGAGTTTGCTTTGAGTGGGTTAATTTTATAATCAACTAAATATTCTATTAAGAAGAATGAAAATCAATTTCCGAGAAACTAAAAGTATTATAACAAAGAGTAATATTCCATCAATAGATTATGTTATAAATCCCTATACTGGGTGCCAACATGGCTGTATTTATTGTTATGCTGAATTCATGATTAGATTCACTGGACACAAGGGAGATAAATGGGGTCAGTTCATAGATATTAAAACATTCGATTTAACAAAAATAAAACCTGATAGATATGATGGAAAGAAAATTTTACTTAGTTCGGTAACAGATCCATATTTACCCTTAGAAAAGAAATATCAAAATACCCGAAAAATATTGGAGAAACTTGTGGGAACAGGTGCTGAAATCTCTATTCTCACAAAGTCGAAATTGGTTACAAGGGATATCGATTTATTTAAAAAATTTGAAAACATCAAAGTGGGTATATCAATAAGCACGTTGAATGAGAAATTTGCGAAAATAATTGAAAGAGCAGCTTCAAATCCATTGGAACGATTGGAAGCGGTAAGGAAGATTTCTGAAGCAGATATCCTAACGTACGTATTTGTTTCACCATTTTTTCCAGAAATAACTGATTTTAAGGCAATTATAGAACAATCAGTTGACTATTCTAATAATTATAATTTTGAAAACTTAAACTTTAGACCTCATAACATCCCAAGAATAATGAGAATAATAAAAGAACATTATCCTAATTTGATTAAGAAATATAAAGATATCCAAAAAGATCGTGGGTACTGGGATGTAGTTGAAGGTTTAATTAGAGATTATTGTGAAAAAAGGAAACTTAATTATGAAATCGAGTTCCATCACGGCGGCTTTTCAAAAATTTAGGAGTCAAATAGCAAGCGCTCTTTTTTCCTTCTTGTTAGATAATAAAACAGTAATACAAAGATGTTTGTAGTTAAATGAAATCCCCATGAGTATAAAATTCCTAGTTGAATTAAGGCGATAAAGTATATTATAGAAGATAATAGTGTTGAAATTACATGCCCCCAATTTTTTGAAGCAGACAAGTGTACTATTCCAAAAATAAGGGATGCAAAAATTATTCCAAAAATTGAACTTACATTCAAATAATAAATCAAAAAACTCAAAATTAAGCTTCGGTAGATTAATTCTTCGATTAGTGCACTTAATGGGAATAATATTGGGATAAGCAATTTCTTATTATTGCTAAGATTATTAGTGAAATATTGGAAAATCTCATCCCCTTTTCCTAATTCAAGAATTCTTGGATTTTTCATGAAATAGAGAAAAATACTGAATAACTTTGTAAAAACAAGTAATAATAAAATCAAAAACACAGGAGCACTAAATTTATGTTTTAATCCTAATAAATTGTAAAAAGAAAAAAGGAAAGGTCTGAAGTTCGAGATAAGAGAAAGTATGGAATTTAGAAGAAAAAACATTAATACAAAAACTAACAACCCATAAGAAGATATTATTTCAATTTCCTTACCTATTTTGAATTTAATGATTAATAAAAACAAACCTATAAATAAAATTGATGAACTAAAAAGAATTAAATTAAAAATAATAGGGAATGTCGAATAGGAAAACCAAACTAGAAAAATTAAAAGAATTATTAAATTACTTACAATAATATTATTTACTTTTGATTTAATTCTATCATCAGTAGGTAACATATAAAGAATAATATTTCTTGATACAATTTGAATTTTTCTCAATAATATGAAAGCTCCTGAGAGGTTAGAGACAAGAAGACTTGTCCTTAGACCTTACATTGATTCCGACTTTGAAGCTTTTTCCCTATTATTAAATGATGATTCTATTTCTAAAAATCATTATTTAACAGAAAATCAACAAATATTGAAAGAGGAACAATCTATTTTTTTTTCAATTATTAATTCTTATAGTTCTCCCCAGCCTATTCTTGCTTGGGCTATTTGCAACAAGGAAAATGAGGCATTTGTGGGCACCTGTGGATTAAAACCTTTAAAAGATATGGAAGCAATCGAGTGTTTTTATGCTCTATTGCCTACTTATAGAAAAAATGGATATGCAATAGAGTCTATGCTAAAACTATTAGAGTTTTCGTTTAACGATCTAAAAATTCTTAAAATTGTGATTTTTGTACATCCAAATAACACGCGTATTTGGAAAGTTGCAGAAAGAATAGGAATGAAATATATGGGACAATTAAAACACAAAAGCATCGTTCCCAAAGCAATGTTCTTTTCTATTGACAATAAGGAGTATAAAGTTCAACGATTTCATTAAATTGTTAATTTTACTTAGGATATCCTACTGGAATGATATAGAGTGGTTCAATATTTTTAGGAAGCTCTAAAATAGCTTTAACTTTATTATCTTCATAAGCTCCAATAGGTACTGAAGCTAATCCGAGGGATACAGCTTCAAGATGTATATTTTGAGCACAATGGCCTACTTCGATAAAAACATATCTTATACCCCTCTCCCCATACCGTTGGGTAGTTCTAGTAAAAATTGCACATATAATAACATTAAGATATGCTTCAGAAATAAACTGTTGATTCCAGGAAGCTGATGCTAGTTTGTAACTTATATCCTCATCGGTAATTAGTTCTAAAACATGTTTTTCAAAATTGTAATGAAAATAACCCTTATCTTTTAGATTAACATAAATTTCTAGTGGATAAGTTGCTCCAGCAGAAGGTACAGTTCTTTTATAACCTTTCTTCCCTTGAGTAGCCCATAAGATCTGCGAAATTTTCTCAATTTCAATTACCTTATCTTTATAACTTCTAACACTTTCACGCTCGAAAATGCATTCTTCAACACTTTTACTTCCCTTCAGTATTGGTTTAGGTAGATTTAGCTCCATTATATCACCCATATTCTTGAGAAATAATATATTTTAATGTTAGATTCTCAAATAATAATTATTTCCATAATAATAAGAAGTTTTATTTTGTTCAAATTCAATGATTTCTTATGACTTCAAAACCTAGTCTAGAAAATTTATTTCAAGAATGGAATGAATTAAATACCAACGCTCAGAAATTCCTCGGTGAATTTGATTTCGCTAAAATTAAAGAAATAAGAGCTAAACAAAAGGAATCTGAAGATTCTATATACGAAATTCTAAAAGATAATGCATCAGTTGAGATTAAAAAAATATTACCTGATGATTGTGGTGAGATGGAAGTTGGATTTGAAATTGAAGAGAAGCGATTTTATTTTGTCACGTTCGATCCTGAGGATGAAGATGATGAGGATCCTAAGCTTATTGCTATTACTATTGACGTAAATAAAAAAGTGGATTTAATTAAGGATTTTAAGATGGAATAATTGATTTAAAAACACAAATAATCTTTAGGATGTATTTTTTCCATCCAACTTTTTCTTTCTCTTTTACTTCATTTAAAAAGTAAAGAGATATATATTAAGCTTTAAAATATTCAAATAATGCGAATATAATATTATTGAGATCGTGAGGTAAGATATATAAACTAGTTCTTTTAAGGCATGGAGAGAGTACTTGGAATAAGGAAAACCGTTTCACAGGTTGGACTGATGTAGATCTATCAGAAAAAGGAGTTAAAGAAGCAAAGGAAGCTGCAAGATTACTAAAGGCAGAAGGTTATACTTTTGATATTGCTTTTACTTCCGTATTAAAAAGAGGAATAAGAACTCTATGGATTGTGCTGGATGAGATGGATTTAATGTGGCTTCCTGTTCATCGTTCATGGAGATTAAATGAAAGACATTATGGTGCCCTACAAGGATTTTATAAATCTAAGATGGCAGCAGAAGTTGGGGAAGAACAAATACTTATATGGAGGAGAAGTTATGATATACCACCACCCGCGCTAAAAACAAGTGATCCAAGATATCCAGGAAATGAGAGAAAGTATAAAGAATTAAAAGCAGAAGAAATTCCTTTGACTGAGTGTCTCAAAGACACTGTAGAAAGAGTTTTACCATATTGGCATGAAATAATCGTTCCAGTTATTAAATCAGGAAAAAGAGTTTTGATTTCTGCTCATGGAAATAGCCTAAGAGCTCTTGTTAAATACCTTGACGATGTTCCAGAGGAAGAAATAGTAAAATTGAATATCCCTACAGGAATCCCTTTAATATATGATTTGGATGAGAAGATGAAACCGATTAATCACTATTATCTTGGGGACGCCGAAAAACTAGAAGAAGCTATTAAAGCCGTAGCAGATCAAGGAAAAGCACAATAACTATTCTATCACGAGAATCAATATAAATATTATAAAAATTAATGGTGAAATTGAAATTCAATTTTTACGATTTTCTACTTAAAAAACTTAATTTAAATAGGTCTATTAAAATTGAAGTTAAATCTTAGGAACATTTTAATTCTTGTATGTCTCGCGCTTTTATTCCCTACTCTTTTTTTCATACCCATAAAGACTGTGAACGCTCAAACATATACCAATGTTTCTGTACACACAGCTTATGAAATGATAAACAATAATACACATTATCCAAACTTGCTTATACTTGATGTTAGAGAACAGTATGAATATGATGAGAGTCATTTATATAACGCAATTTTGATCCCTCTTGGTGATATTGATACAAGATATACCGAACTTATACCTTATAATGATACAGGGATACTTGTTTATTGTAGAACGGGAGGTAGAAGTGCAGTCGCAAGCGCGAATCTTGTCGATAATCATAATTTTACAAATATTTATAATATGGATGGCGGAATAACGGATTGGATTAATGCAGGATATCCTGTTTGGACTGGAAATGACGGAAAAGGACAACCTACTATAGAGTTTTCATTTACTTTATTTGTTATGGTATTATTCGGTATGATTACTATTTTATTGATATATTACAAGAAATTTGGAAAAATCAACAGACAACAAATTATCTAATTTATTCCGAGATTATTATAAAGAAAAAAAAAGATTTGTATTATTAAATTTACTTCCATTCCAGCCCTATCATTCTATAAGAATCTGAAACTCCCATTAAATTTTCAACTGTAATATAAAAGCCTTCAATTTCAGTGGTAAACGGTAGAAAATATTTATAAATCCCTTCTCCTGCTTCTTCAAATTTTCCCCTTTCGGTATAAAATATGTGGTATTGTTTCATTCCATCTTTCCCTGCTGCGGTATTGAATACACGCCATTTTGTAACAAATGGGATCTCTCTAGGCTGTTTTAGATATCTTTTTGCAACATCCATTGATTTATGCATTGGATACCAGGTAGTTACCATCATTATTCCCATACTTTGTATTCACCTTAATTAGTTTTTAATTGGATTAAAATGCAAATAGATAGATCTTTTATTCAATTTAAATTTTATATTTTTTTAAAAAATATATTGAGAATAAGAATCATTATCATTAAAGAAAATTTTTTAAGTTTAGGTAAAAGGTGTTATACTATGGCAAAAAAATTGTTAATAGATAATCCCACGGTTTCCAATATCGTTTTTTATCCTCGAAAAACACCGATCCCTAAGCAAACCAATCCAAACATTAAAATATTGAAGTTCCAGATTGATAAAAATGTCCTCATTGGAGGATTTTTATATTTGAATGATGTAAATTTACCAACAGTTCTTTTATTCCACGGAAATGGGGAAATTGCCGCAGATTATCAATATTTCATAGATTTTTTCTTTAGGTGTGGAGTTAATTTAGCAGTTGTTGATTTTCGTGGATATGGATTTAGTTCAGGGGATCCTTTCTATACAAGCTTAATAATAGATGCATTCCCAATCTATAAGGCATTTAACAAGTGGATAATTGAAAATAGTTTTAGAGATTCTATATTTATTCAAGGGCGTTCACTGGGAAGTATTTGTGCCTCTGAAATTGGTTCACACAATCCTGAGAGTCTACGTGGAGTTATTTTTGAAAGTGGATTTGCTAGTATATATGATATGATGACAAGATTATTTAGAATAAGTGGTCAAGAGATTACTCCAGAGTTTTTAAGTAAATATTCAAATGATACTCGAATTAGAAAATTTAAGAAACCAGTATTAGTTATTCATGGTACTCTGGATTGGATTATTCCACATCAACAAGGAAAGCTGATATATGAAAATATTCCTGAAGGAATTGAAAAGAAATTAGTGTTAATAGAGGGTGCTGGGCATAATAACATTTTTTCTTTCGAAGATGAGTATATTAGCTCATTAAAAGAATTTATCGAGAAATTCCAATAAAATTTCTTTTCAAATATTGGACTAATTAAACTTCTTTTATGATTTTTAATAAATATTGATTAAAGGAATAAAATTACTTTAAAGGAGATATTAAGAAATTGGATATACAAAAGTTCAATTATTGCCCATATTGCGGTAAGAAAATTCAAGATTTGAACGTATCTCAGTTAAATTACTGCTGTTTTTGTGGAAACAAGTTAAAGAAATCTAATAAATCTCAAAAAATAAGAACTAAATGTACAATCTGTCATGAAAATATCAGTCTAAAGAGAAATAATACAATTAAATGCCCTTATTGCGATAGTCAGTATCATTCTACCTGCATTACTGCTTGGTTATTGAAATATAATTCTTGTCCTATGTGTTTAAATGTATTTCTTATGCCAGATTTAGTTTCAATGGAGAAAAGAAGGTAGGTTTAATAAATATTTATAAAAGAGGAAATTTCATGTTAAATTTTTAATTTCATTTTGTTAACATTTTTAGATTTGTTTGATTCTGTTAAAAACTCATGGATAAATATTTCCTTGAATTCTAAATCTTTTTCATCAAATGGGATTAATTCTTCTCCATTATAAATATCTAGAGGAGTGAATCTTTTAAACGCAACGGAGAAAGGGATGATTAACTGTGAAATATCTGGAAATTTTTCAACTTCCTCAATTTCCTGTTCGGTATCAAGCACTTGTTTTTCTATTAATTTTTAATCATTTTTACGATTTGTCTACATCAACATATATAAAGAAACAGCTTTTTTCACTAAAATAACTCCTAATGAATATCAATTACTAGTTTTAAAGATTAGTTTGCTATTCAAGAAATTCTTCTTTAAAAATCCGTTGATATTCAGGATGTCTTTCATTGAAAGGAATTTCTTCATCCCCTTCGTAAATATATTTAGATTCTTCAAATTTGTTTGTATCAGAGAAAGGCATTACAGCACCTGAGATATCTGGAACTAAATATTCTTCAAATTCATTAATAATTTCCTGATAAATTTTAATAACATATTCAGTGATCATAACGAAAATCTCTTTTACTGAATGGTTGTATTATCATATTTATTATTATTCTATTAATGAAATGATTATATATAATGGTAAACAAAACCAAAAGTTTTTAAATAAAAAATATTGATTTTTCGGCATTTTCCAGTGAATTAAAAAAAATAATAATATTGGTAAGAAATGGGGTAAACAACCTAAAAATGAAGCTTAGAAAAAGTCATGGAGATAATTATTAGTTTTTGGAAAAAGTTTTTCTAAAAGCTCCAACTTTTCATGATTGACTGTAATAAAGCCAAATTCTAAAAGATCCCCTACTGTTCTAAATCCTGCTACTAATTGCGCAAAATGTCCAATATCTATCTCAATATCGACAGAATTTTTAGATACGTCATTAAAATCCACGGTAATTTCTTTTTCTTTTGAGGTTAGTGAGAAAAATCCATCATTCCAAGGGCAGAATTCATCGTCTATATGAAATGAAATAGAAAAATCTGAAATAGGATATTCTAAATTCTCAAGGACTGCTTTTACATATATTATTCTTAGAAGAGAGTTTGCTCTTATACTTCTCAATTGAATTCTAGGTGTTCTAAGTAAATCTATAATATTTTCTTTTATTGGAAAAGCTCCCAAAATGTATTCTCGTTGATCACGATGGTTCCATAAAAAGTTAAATAATGTTTGCTTTGCATTTTGATCAAGCCAGAAAACTTCTCGAATGAATATTGTTCTCTCTGGGTATTCAATCCAATGTTCATTTTTTTTAAGAAACGTTATTATTATATAACCTACAGGCTGATTACCGTTATAACAAATAAATTTATAGTTCCCTTTATAGAGACTTTGCCAATAATCTATCATAGGTCTTTTTGCAATATAATCAAAATTTAGAATCGCTTTATCATAAACTTCTCTGATATCATCATTTATTTCATCAACTTCTATCATGTGATAATCCGTTTCTTTGTATAAAATGTCCGAGATTTTAAAATGATAATCAATGCATTCATCAACAACCTTGTATCCCAACATTTCATAAAATGAAATCTTAAATGGATATAGTACTGATATGGGGACTTTATTATCATGCATATCTTTAAACATTTTTACCATTATATCTCTGATAATACCACGATTACGATATTCTGGTTTAGTGGCAACTCCAGCAACTCCACTCATCCTAAAATCGTTAGAACGCATTCTGATTTGAAATGGGATATAACTAGCAGTAGCTACTAATTTTTCTTCATCAAAAGCTCCATAACTCCAATTCATGGGTAATTGGATAGGAGATTCTAAATTTTCATATGTATTCTTCGAAGTCTCAAAAGCATAGCGCATTAACTTTCTATTTGCTTCTCGATCTTTCTCAGTTAATTTTCGAATCTCCAAATATTATCTCCTTATAGTATGTGTTTAAAATCTATAATATTTTGATTCTTAATCCTAAATAGATTAAAAATCTTATTAAAAAACCTCGAAACTGTCCAAATATATCAAGGAACATAAAAAAAATGAAAAATGAAGATTCTTTATTTTAAGATTGGCTTGTTTTAACGAACGAGATAATGAATAACCCAATTGCCATTATAATCCCAACAGATATCATCGCCCAACCATATGCTGCTTTACCTATTATATCATAAGATAACATAATAGTACCCCATACAAACGGACCTAATGCTGAAGAAAATTTCCCACTTAACTTGGAAAAACCAAAAAATTCTCCGAATTTTTCTATAGGAGCAAGTTCTACTACCATGATACGTTGTGCTGTCCATGTTCCTCCGAGAGCTGGACCTGCTACCATCCCCATGATAATACTAAGGAGGAAGGGCAAATTTAAGCCAACATCGATGTATGGTGTTATAAATACTAAGAGAATACCAATTATTAATGCAATACCCCATAAAGCACCGACAAGGAAAAATGTATTTTTAGCTCCGTACTTTTCACCAAATTTTCCTACAAAATATGTAAAAGCAACTGCTGACATTGTAGAAAGTATTATAAAAAGGATAGCAATAAAAGTTGATCCCTCTGCGATAATTAGACCATCGGTAACTATTAGTGTCATATAAAGTACTATAACATTAGCAATATCAGCAACAAAGAAATAACCTATAATAAAGATAAACATTGATCTATGTTTTCTAATATCTTTAAATGTACTACTTAACTGTTTGAAAGTACTTTTGATTAACTTGCCTATAGGTGGTCTCTTGCTTGTTTTCTGTTTTTCACGAACATAAACAAATGGGATCGCACAAAGTAAAAACAGATACATAGGTAAAGCGAATGAAACCCAAGCTCCTGCAAAACCATAATCTATCGGCGGATCGTCTATCTCTACAGGTGGACTCGATACTAAATCGCCTAATATAAATATAAAAGGAATCATAACCACGAGAGAGAGAATCGTCCCCAGATAACCCCAAGCAACCCCAAATCCAGCCACTTTTCCAATATCTTCTCGCTTTGCAATAAAGGGGAGCATTGCATCATAGAAAGTAAGACTAAATTGATAAGCAACATTCGCAATTACATATAAAACTAAGACAGTTGTTATATCATGAAAGAAACCAAGCAAACTAGCAAAAAGAAGTATAATACCAGTCAAGCTTATAACAAAGGGTTTTCGTTTTCCTACATTGTCACTCAACGCTCCTAAAATAGGAACACAAATAGCTACTCCAACTTGCATTATTGTACTAACTACACCAAAAAGAAAACTAGCAGTACCATAAGACATATTATGCTCTAATTGCCCAATAACCAGCACATATTTACCGATAATTAAACTCACTATTACCATAGAGTAAATCGTGTTCGCTAAGTCATACATAGCCCAAAAGAATACATTACGTCTTGAAGTTTCGGTTTCATATTCTACTTCATCATTTCTTAATATTTCAGCCGACATACGAATCAATTATATTAGATTTAATTTATGAATAAATTGATATTATTCATTTTCATATATATTTTATGAATTTTAAGAAGGCTTAGTTAGGACCACACCTAGAATCCTGATGGGATAATGATTAAATTATAACAAAATTAATTATCTATTCTGGATTTGGCAATTTAATACAAAATATAATTATACAAATTAAATAGAAAAATATGATCGCTATTGAAGATTTTAAGGATATTAAATATGAAAAAGAAGAAAACGGCATAGGGACTATAATACTCAATCGACCAGAACGCAGAAATGCTTTATCTCCAATAACATTTTTAGAATTGCAAGCAGCATTCGATCATATGGAACGAGATGATGATATTAGAGTTGTTGTACTAACGGGGAACCAAGAGGGAAATGCGTTTTCTTCAGGGGCATATATGAGCCCAAAAGCAATGAGTGAGATGACCCCTGAATTAAGGAAAATGATAGATCCTACTGATAAATCATCTGTAAGAATGGCTAAAAAAATTTTTGATTTTCCTAAGCCGATCGTAGCTGCTGTGAATGGGTTAGCCATAGGTGGTGGAATTACAATGCTTATGATTGGTGCGGATCTTATTTACGCCTCTGAAAACGCATACTTGGGTTTTTATTTTGTACAAAACGCATTTATGTCAGAATTCGCTTCAACTTTCCTTTTACCGTTCTATGTTGGATTTCAAAAAGCAAAAGAAATTATATATTTTGGAGCAAAAATTGAAGCTCAAGAAGCATTTGAACTTGGTTTGGTTAATAAAGTACTTCCTCTTGATGAATTAATACCCTATGCGAGAGAACAGGCATTGAAATTAATCACTCCAAAAGCGCCTGGTTTATCGATTAAATTAATGAGGAAAGCCGTGCACGATATTTTCAAAGATCAAATATACAAAATTCTCGATATAGAAAATGAAGGTTATACAACTTTGCTGAGCACAGAAGATGTAGGAATTGCAATATCTACTAGACTTAAAAAAATTGAACCTGAATTTAAGGGAAAATAGTTTTTTCTATTACTATTTTGTGGTTTTGAGTTTTGATATTTTTGGAGTTTACAAAATTTCAATAAATTAAGTATAAATAGATGTAGTTTACTAATTTGTTAATTGAATAAATAAATTAATTATATTTTTGAAGTTGAAAAATAAATGGGAAAACCAAAACTAAAAATTAAACCTCCAGCAATGGGTGAAAGAATAAAAATTTATACAATGCCTCATGTTCCTGATGATTTTAATAGCTTTTTAGATGAATTCAGTGATAACTTCGTAAAAACAGATTTTGCAATTAAAATTCAAGGTGGCGGTAAATTGAATGTTTCAAAAGTTAAAGAAAAAGAAAAAGTGACTGAGGAAGGGATTATTAAAGAAGTTAAGAAAGAAGAAAAATTCGAGCATGGCATTAAATTAAAACAAAAAGAGTTTTATGAAAAAAAGCGAGCAAAATTTAAATTCCAAATGGCAAATATTGAGTTTTATGTAAAAATTGAGTTTGAAGAAACAGATTCTACAATGGATGTGTTTTATAAATATAAAGTTAAAGGGAAAGGAATGGTAACAAAGATGATTGCGAAGATGTTGTCAAAGGGTACAGGCTATTTATTAATGCAAGGAACAATAGATGCTATTAATAAAACCTTATAATTCTAGGTTAAATGTTAATTAATATTAATTTTAATCATCTCAAAGGCACCTGTTCTTTCAATTTATAAATATTATTAGGAAGATGATCAATTCCACCGAATTCTTTTATAACAATTGAAGTTATTTTAGATTGCAATTCTGGTTGAAGATTAGGGTAAGTCATTTGAGATGTACCTCCAATACTCTCACAATCATCTTCAATTATTATATCAGGTTTAGCTTTTTCAATTGTTAAATTCCAATCTTTTCTTTTCCACCGATAAAATATAGGTCCTTCAGGGAATTTATATTTTTTTAAAACAATTTCGTCTTTTTTTACATTTTCGAGATTTAAATGAGAACTAAGATATAAGATCTCAGCTCCTTGATTATGCCATGAAGTTAATTTCTTAACAACATCACCTATTGGAATATAAGAGGCAAAATCAGATATAGATTCATCAGTATTGTCTATAATCTGCTGTATTATTTGCCCTCTTGAAAGACCTAAAGCATTTTTATGCATAATACAGGTTCCATGAAGAAATACTAGAATTCTCATTCGTATTGTATCCTCTGGCATTTTTTATTATATACTTATATCTTGATTGAGATTTATTATGATAAATTAACAGATTGCGAATTAAAAATGAGTAAAATTGATTAATTATCTGGTGGAATTAATAACGGAATAATTGTTTGGATATTTGATAAGATTTCAAGATTCCATATTGTTTCAATTAATTTATTAGCTTTTAAGTGAACTAATATCGGTGTAATCAAGCTTTTAGCTTTATTTTCAACATCTTGGTGATTCATGGGTCGTTCGGGGAATCCAAGGACGTGTTCGATGAAAATCTCATGATGTTCGCCATTTTTTAGTATCACTTTTACTAATGCTGATTCTACTCGGGGTTCTTTTTCTTGATTGGGATCAAATTGGCGAACAAGACGAGAAGGTTTTAACTGTGAACTAACCACCATTGAAGCCAAAGTATCTAAGATATTACGTTTAGCAAGTTCGAGTATATCATCTGGGATTGTGGTAAATTGGCTTTCTGAAATATACTTAGCTAATGGTTCAGTAATAGACGGAAAATCCAACTGGGATGAAGCTAAATGAGGATTTTTCCTCACGGTTCTAATTAACTCTACCATTCGGTTTTTTTTTGTCTTCTTTTCCTCCATGATTTCAATCTCAAGTGTGTGTACTGTAAAAAACAGATTTTAATTCAAAGTATATTTTCCCATGCAGAGCGTTCCTCGTCCATTGGGGCATTGACAATTTCTGGATTTGGTTTGAGTATCATTGTAGCACGGTTATTCAGTTCGTATTTTGGCCATTTAGGAAGCCCTGGATGATTCGGATCTCCATTATTAGCAAATGAAATCCATGTATCCATGATTAAATTTGAAAAGGTTTCAAGTTCCTCTATATTATCACGTCCAACCATTACTTCTGTATTCGGGTTTGAAAGGTCATATGTTCCGAAAATAAACAGTAAATCAATTGTATGGCATGCACCGAGTAACTCCTTATATAAAGGTGATTCGAATCCAAATAGGTAGCAATAAGTATTTTGTTGATTTTGGCATTGTGCTTCAGCAGTTCGGATGATTGGTATTCGATATGCCTCATCAGTGTTGATAGTATACCCAATTTCATAGGGTTCTATTGGCAATTTACCCTTTCTAGCTTTTTTGTAAGTCTCAATTAACGTTTTTGCATCCTTTTCTGTTTTACCATAGAATTTCATATATTTATTTGTAAATCTTAAAAGAGTAGCCTCATCTATTTTTTCGTGTCTTTTATATATTAATTCAATTTGGTTTGTTCGGATTAATCCTCTATTATATACTTTCCTTTCATCCAATGTGTTTCCTATAAGTAAAGGAATATCTTTTGCGAAACCATTCCGAATGGCATCTAAAGGTAAAACTGGAATAGTTTCATCATCAATTATAGGTCTAAAAGAGAACAAAATTCGATGTTCTTTCGGATTTAATTTACGGAAAATTTCATGCTGAACCTTATTCAATTCAGTCCAATCTACCTCTCGTAATGAATTGATATCCCCAATCTTAATTCCTAATACATCAAACAAGTCTTTTGAAGCTTTCTTACTTGGTGTATCATCATATGCATAAGGATGTGCTGTACCACTTTGAGGGATTGCTTTGTGGAATAACCCCTTAGCAGAAGGCATTGCCAATAGTGAAACAACTGCCCTTCCACCAGAAGATTGACCAAAAATCGTTACATTATTATGATCCCCTCCGAAATATCGAATATTATCTCTAACCCATTCAAGAGCACAAATTTGATCTAATAATCCATTATTTTTTGTTAAACCAGGCCAATTAAAAAAACCAAATACCCCTAATCGATAATTGATTGTAACTAGAACAATATTACCTCTCGGTACTATTTTCTTTCCATAACCCAGGCTTGCTCCTGATCCAAATACAAATCCCCCACCATGAATCCATACCATTACAGGTCTTTTTGTATCATCAGCCTTAGGTGTATAAACATTCAAGTATAAACAATCTTCAGATGTATTCTTAAAAACTCCTTGACGCCCATCATATTGAGGAGCATTTTGACCAAAACGACTAGCGTCATAGATACCGTCCCAAGCCTCAATTGGGAGAGGTGCACAAAAACGTAATTCATTCACAGGCGGTTTAGCGTAACGGATCCCCAAAAAAGATTGATGATTTGATTCTTGAACTCCCTCAATTTTCCCCAAAGAAGTATTTACTATAATTCCCATAAGTGCAAAAATCTCGTTTTTATATATAGATTAACCTAAGGTTTTTAAATTAAAAAATATAGAGATTTAAGAATATTTAAACGTATTTCTTTTCCCTTCAAAATTAACGGTGATTAGATCTCTTTGAATTCTTGCCTTAAAATCATCTTAAATTCTTGATCTCTTTCTTTAAAAGGGATTTTTTCTTCTCCAGAATAGATATCCATTTGTTTATAACGTTTAAACATTTTAGAAAAAGGAATTACTATTTTCGAATAATTAACATCAAAGCCTGTAGTGTTTTCATCAAAAAAATCATTTATTTTGTAATATATCTCTTTTAAATTCTCTGAACCCATAGTTTTACTCCTCCTTTAAACCAAATTATTCAAATTTTTTATTGATAATCGATCCATCCTTATAGGTTAATTCCAAACCCTTTTCTTCAAGTGTTTTTCTATGATAAATAATTATTTTCCTTAATGTAAAAGGAGCAATTTCGAGCATTTTTGCTGCTTCTTCTATACTAATACTTTCAATAGCTTCAAATAATTCTGGTATTTGTTCAATAACACTCTCTTCAAAATCTTTTAAATCCTTATCAATTTTTATTCCTTTAGCTTCTGCAATTATCTGTCTCTTTATCCCCGGAAGATCTATTTCCCAAGTGTTTATTAGCTTGTCTGTATTTTGCTTGATCCAATCCTTAACCATTTGACATATTACTGCTGATTTAGAATTTCCAATAACTCCAATTAAATTAAGGACTATTTCATGGTCTAGTCTATCTATATTGATGGTTGCTCTATCTTTTGGGAGATCCAATTCATAAGGTTTAACAGTTGATTCGTCTGTAGGTACCATTTTTTAAATAATTCCTTTTTGTCGCTAAGAATAAAATGAAAAATTGAGTATTTAAATATTATGCATAATGCATTCAATCTGCATTTAATCTGCATCACATTTAAATATAAAAAAAAATATATGAATATTATCAAAAAAACATATCGATATTACATACTTTTAAAAGACTGTGTAATAAAGTCGGAGCTTTTAAAAATTGATCTAAAAGTAATGTCACTGGTATGTTATTTCAATATTATACTCTTGTGTGTATGAAATGTTAGAACTCTACACTCCTGATTATGAGATTATTAATACCAAAGAACGTATAACTATTGATTTACTCAAAGATGGCCTAGATTTTTTAGAGCAGTTTGATATCAATACTGATTTTTTATTAGATACTGCTTCTTTAGTCTATAAATATTTAAGAAATAACAGAAAAATCCCCCATAATTTATACAAATTTTTTATAGCCGCATATTATATCATTTCTAGGCATCCTTTTGCTTTTCCTGCCCATGAGACGAAGAAGGATTTTTGCGAGAAATTTGGGCTTCCGGAAAGTTCATTAGAATATTGTGTGGAAAAAATAACAGATTCCTTAAATTTCATTAAAATTTTAGATGATATGAATTTTCCTTATTTTGTAGATCCAAAAAGAGATATTGGTTTAAACGTTATTAAAAAACTTATCAAGGCAAAGGTCGATAAAGCGATGATGAACTTTTTATTATACCATCAATCAATCAATTCTCAAATTCTATCTGAAGAATTAGTTTATGAGGTTGTTTTCGAACAGAAAGCGTTCCCTGAAGAACTATTTCGTCAGTTATATGAAATTGTTTTCCAATATGTGGAAAGAGAATTTTTGGATTATAATGAGTATGTAAAGATGCAAAAAAAATATTTCATATAAAACTTAGGTTATAATCGTAATTTCAAAAATTTTTCCCTAAATCAAACTTTGTTTTTATGTGAAATATTTGTATATCAAATAAGTTTGTTTATGAAAAATATTATTCAATATTATATGATACAATCCAAAAATACTTTAAGAATTTAATTTTAAGATTTTTGACTTCATTTCCAAGAGTATCATGTATTTCTCTCTTAGTAGGAAAATTTTTCAATATTTCATATTCTCGACCATCCTCTAGTTTCCTTATTTGGTAGGAATTTCCATGAATATCAATTCGACTTATTCGTGTGGAACTTCCTTTCACACGTCGATTATCAATAAAAACAACTAGAGCGTTTGGTTGAAGTTTTGAATGAAATAAGGCAATAAAGCTACTTAATTTAGATTTTAATATATGGGACCACCAAAAACCAGCAAAACCAGCAGAAAAATTATTTTGAATTTTATTTAATTTATAAACATCATCCTGAACATAAACTACCTTATCTGAAGGAATTCTGCGGTTTTTTGCAATTTGAAGAACCTCATCATTTATATCAACAGCAGTAATAAATTTTGAAACCGCTGCAATTGTCTTAGTCCAAAAGCCGGTTCCACATGCAACCTCAAGTACGAAGTGACCTTTTAATAGGGTAGTTAGCAATTTATGAAGTCTTTTAATATCTTTTTGACGTTCAGGTCTTAAATATGTCTTATTATATTCATATGCTCTGTCGGCATAGTATTGCTTGATATCGTTATCAATTTTTCTAACCATGTATATGCTATATTAGATTTTTTGTAATTATATATTTATTATATATCTTATTTTATATAGAAATTAAGAATTTTTTGATTTACTGGTTTAATCTGCTTGTTTTATATAATTTTAGATTATATTCGCAAGTGAGTATTAAATAAGAAGAATTCCTTCTTAATTTCTTTTCTGGTTTAGCTAATGTATTTTGTTTATCTTTCACGACAGTCTCCCCATTCATGTGGAAAAAGAGTTTTCGGATTATAATGAGTATATAAAAATGCAAAAAAAAGTATTTTATATAATCATTAAGTAATAAGCTATTAAAGAGATTCGAAACCTTACCAGCCTATTTATAAGAGCGGTGCTCTAGCATTGGGACTACAGTGCAGTTCTCTGCGTTGATAACCAAATTTTCCGTCTAACCATCCACGCGAGTTCAGTTTTTAAATCTTCTTACATTTTTAAAGCCTTCTCTTTCTTGTTCCTTGCAGTTAGTACAAGATCTATAATTTCAATGGGTAATTGTTCATTTTGCCATTTTCTCTCAAGATCAATAGATTTTCCTGCGCTGCTGATAGCCTTTAATGCATATATTGCTGCTCCTAATGAATGATCGGACATATGAGCCGTTGCAACAGCGTGTCCAACGGAACGTGCTACTGCTATCGAAGTTGGGTTAGAAGATTCTCTTGCAACCTCGTGTGCCTTTAATGATGCATCTCTTGCGTCTCCTACTGAAACATTTCCTTTTATCCATTCTTTTGCTACAGAGAGGGCATTTTTTAATCTTTTATCAATTTCTTTACCATAGAGGGATAATACATGTTCAGCACAATTGCATCCCCACTGCATTAATTGGTGGTGCTGATCTTTTGTTAGGGATCCACCTCGATGTTCTGCCACAAATCTTTTATCTCGCACTGTTCTCTTTATTTCTTCTTTATGGTTAATATATATTGTGTATCAATGACTTTTTAGATTTTCTTTTTCTATTTAGTTTTTGCTATTATGGTCGATGGTTATTACTACATTTCCTGTTTTTTGTCCTTTCTCAACATACCTATGAGCCTCGGGAATTTGTTCTAATGGATAGCGTCTATCTATAACCGTTTTTAGCTTTCCCGCCTCAATAAGTTCTCTGAGATATATTAATTGTTCAGTTCTTTCCTTTGAGTTAGCAATATTCCTATTTATTACTTTTTTATTGTTTCTCCTCGCTTCTCTTTTATGATGATTAATCAAGGACAACTTTGGGTTGGCTAAAAGATAGATTCCATTTTTATTTAGTGAACGTAAACCCTGTGAAAACGATGTCTTGCCAATCACATCAAAAATAATATCATATGTCTCATTATCTTGGGTAAAATCTTCTTTGGTGTAATCAATTACCTGATCGGCTCCCAAAGATTTCATTATTTCTAAACTATTTGGATTACCAATCGCTGTTACATCAGCTCCAAAAAGTTTTGCGAGTTGTATCCCAATAGTACCAATAGTTCCAGAAGCTCCAATGATAAGCATTGTTTGACTTTTCTGAATATTTGCTTTCCCTAGAAAATGCAGTGCCTCAAGCCCCCCTA
Organism: Candidatus Hodarchaeota archaeon; assembly: GCA_048886685.1. GTDB lineage: Archaea > Asgardarchaeota > Lokiarchaeia > Sigyniarchaeales > SOKP01 > Loki-b32. The sequence goes on along the minus strand of JBHLKM010000004.1, from coordinate 239,423 downwards.
AAGGAATAGTAGTGGCTTCTTCAAATGTCATATTTGTTGGCTTTATTGTTAGTACTCCATCTTCAGGTAGACACTTGTACTCCGCATAAGAACCAAAATGAAAATCGGTAGTTCCAAAAACAGGTTCACCTTTCCTAAACTTCTTTACTTCGCTGCCTATTGATTCAATTTCTCCTGCAAATTCTTGCCCTAATATAGAAAATCTTTTTCTTGGCCCTCTAAAACCAATTCCTAGTCGCATTAGGAACTTTAACAAACCAGAGAACTTGAGACTTCGCATTTCACAATCTCCCATTGTTACTGTTGTTGCGTGTATTTTTATCAAAACTTCATTGTCCTTCGGAATAGGTTTTTCTACTTCTTTGAGCTGAAGAACATCCGGCGGACCATATTTTGTGCATACAATTGCTTTCATTTGAGTATCCTTCTTTTTTTAATTGATAAATATTCCACGGTTATTATGAGTTAACATTTCATTTACTTTATAGGTTTTGCTTCAGGTTCAGAGCAAATTCTTCTGCATTTTTGAGGTTTTCAGCATTAGGTCTACCCTTATTCATTCCCCCAAAATATTTCATGAAACTATTTGTGTTAAAACCTTTACACTGAAAATCACCGATAATCATGTAACCTTTCGATTGCAGTTTTTCCCTAAGCTGTGAGTGATCTTTGACGACCTTTTTTTTTCCTGTTAGGGTGGCGGTTGAAAAAATGAATGCTTTCGTATTGGGAACTTGTGGGAGTATATCGGCAAGGTCAAGCAGAAGTTTATGGTGCTTTGCACTATATATCCCTGATCCAAAACCTATTAGGTCGTATTCCTGAAGCTCTTCGGGAATTATTTGCTGTGGCGTTTTTATTTGGGCATCGAGAACTTTTGCGAAAACCTTAGCGATTTTCTCAGTATTATTATGATGATAGGAATATAATACTAATAGAGATTTCATAATTATTCACCTACTTTAATAATTACAATTCCCTTTTTCTGCCCCTTATCAACATACTCGTGAGCTGCGAAATAAAATATACTAAATTCGATATTTAATTTTTATTTTTAAAAAATTTTTAATAAATTAGCTATGGGATGATTAGCCAAAAAATAAAAGCCATCCCCCAATGAGTACTTCGAATAGAATCGACAACAAACCACCGATGGATGAAATTGCTTCATAGGCTTTAAATTTGGATCTTACAAGTTTTATCACATTAACTGAGCCAATTACAATACTTGCAACAATTCCTAACCATCCAATAAAGAGGGGTGCAACTCCATAGGTAATTAACATGATTGAAAATGCGAGTGTACCAATGGACCAACCAATCATAGCAAATGTGAATCTAGTACTTTTTGTTTTAAGGATGCTACGATATGAATCCATCAACGATTCTTTTTCTGTATCACCACCAACTGAGTATTTCTCTGCTAAACTAAGTAGCCCAAAATAGTCCTTCTCAATATAGATCTGGATCGCACCTTCAGGTACTCGAAATATGGTCCAAATAATTCCAAGTATTATGTTATAAGACTTAAAAGCCATAAATAACATTATAGGAAGTGTAATGACGCAAAAATGTTCTATAAGTGCTAACACGACTCCTATTTTAAATCTCTTTGGATTTTTGTTAATTTCTAGCAACTTAGTATCTGATTCATAATGTTTTGGGGTTGGTTCTAATATATAACCAAATGCTGCCATTGCAATTTGTAAAACCAAGATAAACAGATAGAGAAAACCAGATAACCAAATTTCGAAACTCAAGGGGAATCCTCCAATTTATTATTATACTCCATAGTTATACAATTGTTTTTATAAATATTATAATAGTATTGATAATATAAAAATAGTATAAACTTGTTTATTCCAAAAGTATTATTAACAATTAATTAGAAAATTTCAGAATTGAATGACCATATAATAGGAAGAGGAAAGAGAAAGAATGGTAAGAAAGTTAAGAAGAATAATAACTGGTCATAATGATGAGGGTAAATCAGTTGTAGCTTATGACGGTCCTCCTTATGGGGGATTAAGGTTATGGGTTACAGATAGTTCTCCTGCAGATAATAAACATAAAAATGATGCTGCGAAGCGAAAATTTAGACTTGAACCCCCCGCAAATGGTTCCAAATTTGGTTTCTTTCAAGTGTTCCCTGAAGATCCCTCTAAATCAGCAGAAGAAGTAGAAAAAGAGATAGCAGCTCGTTTTGCGGCAATTGATGCTTCACATTGTCGACCAGACACTTCAAGACATCCACGTATGCATAAAACTAAAACAGTTGATTATATTATATTTCTTGAAGGGGAGGTTACTATGCTTCTGGATGAAGGGGAAGTGGAATTAAAACCATTTGATGTTGTAATTCAACGGGGTACGAATCATGCATGGATAAATAAAGGCTCCAAACCAGCTCTTTTAGCAGCAGTTTTAATAGATGCTGAGCCGATTTAATCATTATATTTTACAGTTGGCAAGTTCTTTTTTATAATTATTAGACTATATTTCCAACTTGAATGTAAATTAAGGAGAATTCCTTCTCAGTATCTTTCCTGGTTTAGCTAAGGTATGTTGCTTATTTGCTACAACAATTTCACCATTTATAATTACGTAATGTATACCATCGGGGTATTGATGAGGATCAATATAAGTTGCTTTATCAATGATCGTTTCTGGATTAAATATTACGATATCTGCCCACATCCCCTCTCGAACTAGACCTCTATTTAATAGACCTAATGTTTGAGCAGGGAATGAAGTCATTTTTCTAATTGCATTTTCTAAACTGAGTACATTTTCCTCACGAACATATTTTCCTAGGATTCTTGGATATGTTCCATAAAATCTAGGATGTGGTTTACCAGATCCCATAGGTACTGACCAACCATCTGTCCCAATCATAGTGAAACGACTTTTCATTAAAGTTTTCACATCATCTTCATTTCCATACTCAGTAATTTGTTCTACACGTGCTTGGTTGTCAATCAGAATTTCGCAGAATATATCAAATTCGCTAGAAGATTGTTTCATCTTAGCAATCTCAGACACCGACAAACCTTCAATATCTCTCCATTTATCTGTTCTTTGAGAAGCTACAAAGATTTTATCCCATGACATTTTAGTATTATTAAAACGCTCTTCCATGTCTTCTTTTATTTTTTCTCTAGATTTAGAATCTTGCAGCTTTTGGATAATCTCCTCGTTTCCTCCCTCTTTTGCCCAGTCTGGTAAAGAATCCTTTAATGAATTCATACCTCTCTTATATGGATATTGATCAGCTCGAATTATTAATCCTCGATCATTAGCTTCTTCTATCAATTGAAGCATCTCTATACCTTTACCCCAATTTAGAGGTCCTGCAACTTTAATATGTGAAATTTGTCCACTTCGACACCTTGATTTTTCTACAATCCTTATCAGCTCTTTAATTGCTTCCAGTACATGATCTGCTTCATCTCTCATATGGCTAAAATATAATCCCCCATATTTACCTGCGATTTTAGCACATTCGATAATTTCTCGGGTTTTCGCATTTGTTTGAGGAGGATAAATCAATCCTGTGGAAATACCAAATGCCCCTGCTTGCATTGCTTCTTCAACATATGATTGCATTTGTTTTAACTCTTTTTTTGAGGGGCTTCGAGGAGCATCTTCTAAAACTGATCGACGAACTATTCCGAATCCAACTAAAGGCACTACATTTAAAGAACTACCTTGGTTTTCTAATATATGTAGATATTCCTTGAATGTATGCCAAGGTATTTGCCTCTCGACTTCAAAGGATTTTCTGAAATATTCATCTTTTTCGGGATTTATTGGTGCATGAGACATACCACAGTTACCAACTACGATAGTCGTAATTCCCTGTTGAGCTAAACATTCTAATTTTGTGTCATAATTGAGTGATATATCAGCATGAGAGTGAACGTCTATAAATCCTGGGCTTACAACAAGACCATTTGCGTCAATAACGATGGTTTCATCCAATTCAGCTCTAAGATTTGAAGATATTTTTGTTATCATTCCCTTTTTAATTCTTATATCAGCTAAATACCAAGGATTTCCCGTTCCATCAATTATTTTCCCTTTCTTAATAAGTATTTCCTCAACCATAATTTAACCTCAATGATATAGTTCCTTTTTTCCTTCAATTATAAAATCTTTTTCTTATGAAATGTAGTAAAAATATTTTAATTTTTAGTAATATTTTGAAGTTGTGAAGTAAAAATGATAACTATTGTTCAAGTAAATCCGGAATCGTTAGGTGAAGTTAAACTAGCTATGGAGAAATTAATTGAGCAACTTGGTTATAAGCCATCAAAACGACGGATCTTCATCAAACCAAACTTAGTCGATGCTCTACCACCAGATCATGCTGTAGATGTAGATCCGATAGTATGCGCTGGTTTAATATTAGCGCTAAACGATAAATTTGATGTAGAAGATTTTGTAATAGGAGAAAACTCGGGATATTTTTCAGAAAAACCAGAAACTTTTGAACGCCTTATTGAAACATCAGGTTATAGGGAAATGGTTGAAAATTTGAAAGTAAATTATAATATTCCTGTGAGTCTCGTTAATTTGGAATACATAGAGTTAGATGAGTATAAATGGAAATTCCCACCGTATAAATTAAAACTTCCTTCTCTTTTAAAAACGCACAGTTATATTAATCTCCCTAAGATGAAAACTCATGGTATATGTATGGTTACTTTAGGTGTTAAAAATCAAATAGGACTTCTTCTTTTAAGAGATAAAAAAAGGTTCCATCTTGGATTTAGAGATGAAGATAATATATATCATAGTAATCTCCATGAATGTATATATGAACTAGGGAAATTAGTAAAACCTGAGCTTGCTATCTGTGATGCTACTACTGCTTTAGAAGGTAATGGTCCTACAACAATTCCTGGTGCAACTTGGGTGAAAAAATTGAATATTTGCATAGGGGGAACTGATATGCTAGAGTTAGACAATGCAAGCTGTCAAATTATGGGAATTCCGTTAGATCTAATAGAACACTTGGTAGAAGTTGAGGTATCTTTAGCCCCGGGGAGTCTACCTCTAATATGTGAAGAACAGTTTAAAAGACCAGTCAAACGTACTGAACCCTATGGAAATATGTATCATCACTCATCTATGTGGACTTGTACAGGGTGTCAAATGGCTATGACTCGAATGAATAGAAAAATAGCTTACACTCCAGAATTAAGAGAGAAATTGAAGGAAAGGGACAAAAAATACGATAGGATTGATTTTTTTATCGGAAGAACAGAAGAAAAGGACATTCCTGAAGACCATGGTGTCTTTCTATTTTGTGGAGATTGTACAGAAGAAGTATCTAAATTATATCCAGACTCTGTATATGTTCCGGGGTGCCCTCCGCACTATCGAGAACTAGCAGAGAAATATGTAAACTTATAACTTTATGAAGAAACTCACAGATATCCTTATAAAAGAAAGTCAAATGAGTTATAAAGATTAGCAATTAAAGCCCTTCAATGTCTTTAAAGATCTCCTAGATCTATCAACATAAATAAATATTAAAAAAAAGAGTATAAACCAAAGTTTACTCTATTAACTTTTTTCCTAATTCTGTTGCCCATATCTTAACCTTCTCTGGATCTGTATAATCAAAATTAGAATATCTTCCCCCAAATGCTTCAGTTAATACAGGTTTGACATGAGGATTTTTGATTAATTTATTGTCGATATATTTGGTGATCGCCTCTTGATAAGTTTCAGGATCCCCTGCTGCGCCAGAAGATAAAAATATTGCTACTTTTTTACCTTTAAAGTCATTTTTGAGGAATTTATTAGCTTTTCCATACCATCTTGCCATTCTAATTCCACTGCCAATAATGATATTATCATATTGAGAAAGATCGGGTTTATTATTTTCCTTTAAATTAATAAGATCAACTTCATGGTCATAATCGGATTTTAAGATATCTGAAATTATTTTAGCGTTTTCCGCCGTAACACCCGATTTTGACATATATGCAATCAGAGTTTTATTTCCATTCATTTAAATTCACTATGTCTAAAAAATTCAAGATTTATTTTATTATAATAGGAGTCCAATTTTCAATTACTTTTTTTCTTTTACAGTGATTTAAAGAAGTAGTATACAATATATTTATAATTTTATAAAAATAAGTTAGTTATATATATAAAGATGAGAAAAGAATTACTTAAATGGATATCATTTTTCCTCAATTTATTTATCTTGGTAGTAGCTTTTACTCTTCTCCTTTTGAATATTAATACGATTTCAGTAATCCACGCTCAAGCAAGTGAATCGTTACCTGTGCTAAAATATGAAACTTATTCTTCAATAGAGATTTCAATATTTTACATAATTATTATGTTAGTAGTCACTAACATAGTTTTCCTACAATCTAGTAAATTGAAACGGGTCAGACCTTATATCTTATCTCTGACTCCAATAATTTCAATTATTTACGTCATATTACCAATTTTTAATCCACATTCAATAATTATAAATCCTACCGGATGGCCTCCAACTAAATTAGATGGTTTAGAAATTGGAGCGATATTTAGTATCTTACTATTTGTTCTTCTAATTTTTAACTCAATCCTTATTCTTTACATAGAAGGCTTCATGAAAAAATATCTCTATACTTTAGTTGTACTGATTGTAGCTCTACTCATTAGCGATTTTTTACATGAGAGTGGTCATGCATTTTTCATATTAATTTCAGGAGGAAAAATTACTGAATTTTATCCTTTTCCCGTTTTATTAGGTGGAGAGTTTAATGCAGGGTATGTTGGTTTTGCTAACGTTCCATCAAATCTAGTTCCCTTAATTATGTTAGGAGGTGAAATTTTCCAATGGTTGGTTATATGTATATTAACTATCGTATTATTTTTAAAGCCTCAAAATCGGATAAATTTTTTTATTACATTTTTATTGATTATTTCATTCTTGGACTTTCCCTTATATACTATTAATAATTCTATTGGACTTCCTCATTGGTTTTTGATAGGAAGCACAGAAGGAGACATTATAAAATTTTCCTCATTAACTGGGATTCCCATGTGGATAATGATTATCTTAGCGAGTATTCAATTAATTATTGGAGCTTTAATTATATATTTCCTCATTATTAAAAAAAATATTGTAACTAAAAAGGAAAAAATTTAATTCAATTTATTTAATATTTTTTTAGAATTAATTTTCGTACAGATTTAAAGTTTCTAATATACTATCAATTTTGGAAAACAAACCCGTAATTAAGCTTAATTCTCTCTTTGACAAAAAGGCTCTTTCAAAAACGTTTCTAAAGGCAAATTTCACATTTTCCTTTCTATGATTTCTTATTTTTAATTTGTTTATAATATTTTGAGTTATTTTTTGAAGTAATTGACGATCTTCTCTATCTGCTAGTAAAACAGGATGATCTCCTCTTCCAATATGTATTTTATGTATCTTTTTGAATATCTCGTACAATATTACTCCACAAGCATGTGATATATTTAGAGCAGGATAATCCGAGCCTGTAGGTATTCTTAGTAAGATATCTGCGATACTAATCTCATCATTAGTTAATCCTCGAGATTCTCTTCCAAATAAAACTGCGATATTTATGGGTTTAGCTGAAATTGGTAATAATAAATCCATAGGAAATAATGCTAACCTTTTTATATTAGAATTCCTCTCCCCTCTTGCTGTAGTCGCAATGACCAAATCAAATTGGGCAAGTAAATTTCTAAATTCGGTCATGTGATTCTTTTGATCACTTAATTCTTTTATATCAGCATTCAATAGAATCTCTTTTCCATGCATAGCAAATCCTTGAGTTTCATAGCTAAAAATTTTCTCCTTACTTTCGCTAGGATTAAAAATTACCAATTTTTTGAAATTAAAATTTTTCATGACACGCGCAATGAACCCTATATTTCCAGTATGTTCAGGGCGCACTAAAACTACTGTAAAAGTTAAATTTTTATATTCTTCTGCTCTTTGAGTTTCTTGAAAAGAACTCAATTCTTCTTTACGTTTTTTTTTATTCAAATTAACTGCAACCCATCATTATCATTTAATTTTAGTACAAGCAAATATAATCTATGATAAAAATGTTTTGATAACATTTCATTAGGAGATAATCCAGAATAAAAAAAAATCTTAAAATATTTTAGAATACATTTTATTTCGAAGTAATACGTATATATGAAAATTATTGTAATTCTGAATAAGGTAACATGCTAACTCCCCTATAATGTTCTTTAGGAGCAAGTTCTCTAAGTGGTCTAAAAAATTGCTTAGAAAAATCATCAGCAGGTCGATAACCTTGAGGAGGAGAATACATTTTCCATAGATCAATTACTTCATTTGGGCTTCCACCTATAGGACGCCAGCTAGCTATAATGAGTGCTATTATAGGTGAATTATTTTTTATACCTTGTTCAAATCCTTGAAGAAATTGAGGCATCTTATTTGGAGCTACCTCAAGGGTTGCTACACCATATACTTTTATAGGCGACTTTTTGCTTGCTTCAATCGCCTTATGTAGAGTTTCTGGAGGAATTGGTCCCAGTGGTTCTAATAAGCGTGATCGTCGTTCTGGAGCAATTTCTTCTAGCTGGGCGGCATATTCTCCCCATCCAATATCATTACTAGCATCAATACGGAATTTTTTTAAAGCTTCCATATCATTGAATTCCATTATTTGGGTCACCTGACTGAACCAATCAACAGTAGAAGTCCATGCTGCCACTATTTTTGTTCCTAACCGTTCACATGCAGGAATCAATTTTTCTTGTGCCAAACCAACAAATTTATCAAGATTTTCTGGATGGGCTGGTAAAAGATTGAGAGTTTCTTCTAAATATATCATTTTACAAATCAATCTTGTTTTTTTTATTTCTATAATATATGCAAACCATTTATAAATTTATCTGATTCAAGGATAGATGATTTTTAAAGTTATTAATGTAATTGAAAGATATAAATAGGTTTAGTATCATTAAGTAGTTAAATTAAATTGGTATATATTTAATTGATGCCTGTCTATAGAAATATCGGAGAATTTCTTGAATTTATCAACATTAGTAATGAAGAATCCACGTTATTTGAGTGGAAACCAAAAAAGTCTTTCAGAAGATTTGATTTGGATTTAAATATTATTAAAGAAACCCCTGTAAGTGATATATTCTTCCATAAGGACAAAGGGAATATGAAATTAGCTTACATTCGAAGAGATAATCTAATATATACTGTTGGAGCTAGTCTTAAAGTGCAATTTCAACTACTAGAAGCTTTACTAGAGCATGTGAGTTCTAAATTTCATGATATGTATGATGTAGAAATTATTATGTCGTATGAAGACTTCAACCCATCAATGTTTAACGGATTTAACGAAATTATAGAATATGCTATAAAAAATTTTGCCGATTTGGAATTAGTAAAGAGAATTCAAGTTGAATGTAGAGTATGTAATAAAGTACTTCCCTTATTTGTTAAAAAAAGTATGATTGAAAACGCCGATTCTTACCCAGTCCCTATTGTATATGTTCATGAAGGTCATTCGATATTATGCTTTATAGACCAGAATTTTCATCATCGCGGAGTAGAACTTGTAAATATTACTGGATAAAGGATTAGAAATCTAAACTTATTTCTCTCAAAATTCTATTTTTATTTATAGATTAATAAGATTGGAAATAATTATTAAATCTTTAAACCTTTAAATTAATATGGCAGAAAATCAGAAATCGAATGAGGAGTCTTTTTTTGAGGATATTGTTAAAAAAACCAAAACGGGAATAACCTTTCCAAAAAATCTAAGAGAGTTATTATTTGAAGAAGACTCAGATGTATTCTTTAAGTTAAGTGTTCCTAAAGAAAAGAACAAAATAATCTTAGAATTTGTATCCGAAGAACAAGCAAAAGAATTTTTGGGAAAAGTAAAAGCTAAACAACCAAAAGTCATCAGAGCTATAGGGGATAAAAAAGTCACTAAAATGAAAATAGTTGGTAAACCCAGTCCTGCATGGGGAGAATATTTTGTTTATGATTTTGATGCAAAGGATAAAATACAACCAATATTAGAATCAGCATTCTACAAGTTTGCTGAAACACCAGTCAATTTAGAGGATGCGATGGGTAGAGTTAAGTACGCATTAGTTTCATTTCTATCATCTACCAAAACAGAAAATGCTAAGTTGTATTATTCAGTTGAAAAATTTCTGATTGATATAATAGAGAAATTTGATCAACCTAATTTACTGGATTGGATATTCGAAAAGATTGTTCCCAACATTGAGAGTAAATTCCTATATGAACAAGCATTACTTTCTCTTGTAGAAGCAAGTTTAAAGTTTAAAAGATGGGAAAAAGCTGAGCTTTACATTTTCTATGTCCTAAAAAATATTGACAGTTATTCAAAATCTGAAATGTACAACGTGATGAACTCATTCAAAAATTTAGTGAAAACTATTAAATGGTCTGAAAGATCGGATAAAATTGATATCCTACTTAAAGAAAAATTAATGGAATATGGAGATCAGCTTGATACAGATTACCAAATACAGATAATCGAATTTCTCGAAGATTTAAAGTATATAGAACTAGCTTATGAACTTGTTAAAAAGATTCAGGTAAATTTGCCTCCTGAAAGCGTCAAAGTGGAGGAAGTGAGAAAGTTAGTAAGAAGATTACATTCAACACCAATTTCTGAAAATAAACCTGAATCAAGTTTAGATTATGATTTAGAAGAGGAGGGTAAAGAAGAAGAATAATCAGTTTTAATTTTCATCTTCTCCAAATTTTTGTTGAATCTTTTTCATTTCTTCTTCGGCTCTTTTCATTTCTTCTTCTTTAATCTTTTGTTCTTTCTGTTTAATTATTTTTTGTTTTAATTCTAGTTCTACTTGAGATAACTCTTTTTCCTTTTCAATTAATTCCTCTTTTAATTTTAGAACCTTTTCTCTCTCTAAAATTTCTTTTTCCTCTAGTTCTTTCTCCTTTTCCTCAATTTCTAATTTTTTCTTTTTAATCTCAAGATCTTTCTTTTTTAATTCAAGTTCCTTATCGATTATTTCTGATTCTTCTTTTTTTAATTTTTTGGGAAGTTTTACTTTAGGGGTTTTCTCTTTGACTTCAGTTTCTTTACTCAATTCACTTATCAATTTTTCTTCTTTTAACTTTAATACTTCTTCTTTTGTTTGAATCACTTTTTCTTCAATTTCTTTCTCTTTTTCCTCTAACTCTAATTTTTTTTTCTTAATCTCTAGTTCTTTCTTTTTCAATTCAAATTCTTTATCTAAGATCTCAGTTTCCTCTTTTTCTAAATCTTCAGGGAGTGATACATCGAATGTAATCTTTTCAGGAGGTGTTTCTGTCTTACTCTTTTCATCCTCAACGATTTCCTCTATTTTTTCGACAGTGACTATTGATTTTAATATTGTATCAATAGAGCTTTTTAATTCTTCATTTTCCGGAATATCTGAAGTTTCCCTTGCAAAATCAGTTAAAATTTTTGTTACCAATGTTGGCGATTTATTTCCGATAGTTATTAGGGCTTGTATTGCTTTTTCAGCTACAAAGTCTTTCTCATCAGTTAGTTTTTCAACAATTGTGTTAATTAAAGATTCGTCATCAATTTTAGCATCTCCACCCGCCATGTAAATTATTAATTGCAAATCTGCTTCTCGAACATTTGGATCATCGGATTTCAATAAATCTTCACTGTAAGGTAGGAATAAATCACATTCATTTTCACAGATTGTTTTTAGTAATAATAGGAAGGTATATCTCAAGACAGAATCTTTTTTGGAAAGATTTTCTAATAATGAGGGGATATCAATAATTAAGTTTTCAAGTAAAAATCTTAGTACTGTTCTTCCTCCATGAAGAGACAAAAGTGTCTCAAGGATGTTTTCTAGTCTGTCTATATAATTTTCTTCTGTTGAATCACCAAGATAAAGAGCTATAATATTTACAGCATCATCAATTCTTCCATCCTTTACAAAATCTTTAATAGATCTTATTTCTGCAATTTCTACTCCTTCTTCACTCATAATAATCACTTTATTTTTCTTTTTTTAATCCACCCAAATAATATAATAATCTTGATAAATTCGATTTATGAAATTTAATATTAGTCTTAAATCCCTAAATCTAAGAGGTACGGGATTTTCTTCTTCATCATAATTACTAGTTTCAGTACTAAGGTATAACAATATCTCTAAATTTTGATTCTTATCCATTTGTAGGTGTATTTCATCACAATATTGAGTTAATGCATTAAGGTCTTCCCAAAATGTATTCCAAAAATAATGATCTGCTTTAGAATCAATTTCTTTAGAAGGTTCTTTTGATATTTCATTTAATACATCAAAAGGAACTTTAACAGAAATTTCGACATGTTTTGATTGACTTTCCTTTAATTTTACTTCAGGGAAATATATCCCAGAATAAAGTCTGCAAACACCTTGTAATAACTCAAGGTCAGGGATGTTTTCACGATTTGCATTACATAAAACATATTTCTCTTTCATAAAAATTACATGAATCTTATCTTCAAATTTAAATACTAAATAATTCTCTGTGAAAAGATAATCGAATTTTTCATTCCTTTTATGAATCCGATCATCAAAAATCTTAATTGCTTCTTCCCAATTTTTAAAAGATAAAAATTTGTTCAATTTTCGATAATCTCCATGAAAAAAAACATCCAAAAAGTCAATTAGATATAAATAAGCATCATAAGGTCTATAAACAACTGTTTTATTTCTAAAAAACCTTTCTATAACCCCCTTATGAACACTATAACAAAACTTAGGCAATTCATCTAAATTGAGTCCGTTTTTTATTCTTAATTTAAGTAAAAATCTACGACTACATAGAGGGGTTAGAGTACACTGTATTCTATCTCGCTCACATTCATCAAAACAAAGTCTATCAATACGTTTCCTCAATAAATCTATTAATTCCGATTTAAATTTCGTCTCTGATTCATTGTCGAGAAAATTTAAAATCTTATCAGGAGTTAAAGGCATCTTAGGAATTTCTTAAATTCAATTTTATCTAACTTATTCTATGATTAAACAATTATTAAAATCTAATATTTTTTATTATTTTTCAAAAATATTATAAAAGATGGTTAGACCTACTAGTATGAGAATTATAAAGAATTATTAATAAGTATTTCTTTTTTTTTTATATCGAGACCTTAGTTTTAATAGATCATGCTTCGTCAAATTCATATCTTTTCTGAGAAAGAACATATATTTGTGAAAGACTATGCTATAGCTTTTGGAACTGAAGAGTTAAAAAATATAGTTGAAACTATTAATAAGTACATGGAAATGCCTATCCCCGGTAAAATAATTAACCGTAAAATTTCAAATTTTCAGATCTTCCATACAGGTGTAAATGGCTTATACTTTCTATTAGTTACAGACCTTATCGATTCTCTACAATATATAGAAGAAATCGTGCTAAAAATAATCAATAAATTCCAAGAGTTGTTTCCAGATCCTTTAAAATTTAAAGAATCAACTGAGAAGTTAGATGAGTTCTCAAGTTTTCTAAATCAAATTCAGAGAAACATGCATTCAAAAATTTCAATCATCGGGCCGACTAATGCCGGTAAAACTACGCTTTATGATTTACTCAGAAGTGATGATGAAAAAGTAATAATGGATTTTGCGAAATCATCTACATTCAATATTAATGGATTGGGTTTTGAAATTTGGGATTTTCAATTACGTGATAATTTTTCATTACTCTGGTCTAAATTTGTTAGAGGTTCTGATTTAGTAATACTTCTATTTAATCTAGCAAATTACCATTTGAAAATATTGAATCATTTTATAAATCTTCAAAAAATGGATAGTAACTATTCTAAACTATTAATTCTCGGGAATAAGCGAGAATTAGTAGATGATGAGGATCTTAGACGTATAAGAAATGATTTACATTTTTCTGAGTTTGAAGAAATCTCTTTAAATTCTCCAAATGCTAAATTACAAATTCTAGTTTTAATCAAAGATTACCTCGGGTTAAAAAAGGAGCTCCCAAAAAATTTTGAAGATTTAGTTAAAGAAGCAGAAAATTTACTTAATGTTGGAAATATTGTCCAAGCGTTAGCTAAATATAGAGACCTTGTAAAAATCACAACCAGCTACCAAGATTTTGAAAAAGTTAATCTATTCCAACAAAAAGTAGATGAATTAAGTACAAAATTAAGAGAGCAGAAAGAGCTTAGGAAAGAATTCACGAAAGATATGAAGTATGAAATCCCTAGAGAATTAAAATTTAAAAAGAAGATTAAAGTTAAACCTCTTCCCACCACAGCTCCCACTGTTAAAATTATTCGCCAAGAAGAAGATAAAGAAGAATTAAAAACCCCCTCTGAAGAATCTACAAGTAAGATAGTCTCTTTTCAAAAATTAGAACCAAAGCCATCTGGATTAAAACTTATAAAACTCTCCGAAATACCGTCTAAAGCAGTTAAGCCTGTTATTTTCTCACAAAGTGAAGAAGATAAGGTTAAGAAACCAGAATTAAAAATGCCTATGGAATTGTTTTCTCCTCATGAAAAATTAGCTAAGGAAATTAAAAAACCAAAGATTTCTGATTTCGCTAAAGAAGTTCACAATAGAATTTCTGAAAAAGGAAGCTCACTAAGTTTGAAATTATGTGAAAAATTAGTAAGTGATTTGGAACAAACCTTAGGAAGACCATTAACTATAGATGATATTAAATTAGCTGCTGACTTTTTTGTTAAACACGAACAAACATCATGACTTATCTATCTTTGATTTTAGTATAAAAAAGTTCAATAAAAGTTCATAACCTACTTCTTTTAAAATAATTAATAACTCATCTACCTAATAGTAAAACTTTTTTGTAAAAGCTTAACTAATTTTGTTTGATTTAAACTAATCGATACTAAAGGTCTTTATGATGACTGCAATAAAAGAACTACGAGAGTATTTTGCTGAAATAATGAGATTGAATTATATTGAAGCTGTATTAGGCTGGGATCAAGAAGTAAATATGCAAAATTATAAAAGTCTAGAGGGAAGATCGAAACAAGTTGCTCTAATTGAGAAATTAATACATCAGAGAGTTACCTCAGAAAAAGTTGGTAAATTGATCAAAGAAGCCAACAAACTTGATTTAGATGAAATTGAAACTGCTATGTTACGTGAAATTACTAGAGAATATAATTTGGCTACAAAATTACCTGAAAAGTTAGTTACCGAAATTGCTGAGACTAGTATTTTAGCTGCAAAGGAATGGAGAGAAGCAAGAGCAAAAAGTGATTTTTCAATCTTTAAGGAATTATTAGAAAAAACTGTAGAATTACAGAAAGAAAAAGCAGAAAAACTTGAAACACACCCCGATTTATATTCCACATTAATAGATTTATACGAACCGGGAGCAACTTATAGTTGGATTGCCAATATTTTTAACCCCATTAAACCAAAACTAATTGATATAGTGAAAAAGTTAAATGCTTCTCCTGATAAACCTGATGATTCTATATTTGGGAAATCTTATGATGAAGATAAGCAATTTGAACTGAGTCGAGAAATTATTACTAAATTAAATTTTGATTTTGGATATGGCCGTCAAGATAAGGTAACTCATCCATTCACAACTTCTCTTGCTTCTTTGGATGTAAGAATTACGACAAGAACAACAGAACCTTTTCCAGATTGCATTACTAGTACAATTCATGAGTATGGGCATGCTATTTATGAGATGGGCATTAGAAAAGAGCTACATGATACGATTTTATGCAATGGCACTTCAATGGGAATTCATGAATCTCAATCAAGAATGTGGGAAAATATAGTAGGACGAAGTAAAGAATTTTGGATGTATTGGTATCCAACATTTCAAAAATATTTCCCTGAAAATTTGAAAGATTATCCGTTAGAAGAATTTCACAGATCTATTAATATCGTTAAGCCGTCATTTATTCGGGTAAATGCCGACGAGGTAACCTATGGTTTACATATCATTCTCAGATTTGAAATTGAAAAAGATATGATTGAAGGTAAAATTCAAGTTAATGAGCTACCAGAGATATGGAACTCGAAGTTTGAAGAATTATTAGGAATCGTTCCCCCCAATGATGCTAAAGGTGTATTACAAGATGTTCACTGGAGTATGGGGAATATAGGATATTTTCCTACATATTTTCTAGGAAATCTTTATGCAGCACAGATTTATAATAGCGCACTAAAGGCAAATCCAAATTTACCAGAAGATTATAAAAATGGAGAATTTTCTAATCTACTGAATTATTTGAGAGAAAATATTCATGAATATGGGAGAATCTATAGAGCAGAAAAATTAATTCAGCTGGTAACCGGAGAGGCATTAAATCCGGATCATTTCCTTAAATATATTGAGAATAAATTCAAACCGATTTATAGATTATGATTAATTTCTTTTTTTTCTTTTATACAATTTTTATTGTATATAATATTAATAAATGTAATTTAGAATGTTATTACAAGTAAAAAAGTTCTCTGGAAAAGCTTTATTACCTTTAGCTCGTAAGATAAAGAGAATCCCTGCCAACGTTTTTACATTTCTGGGATTATTTTTTGCTATCTTAAGTTTTATCGCGTTTGTTTTTCAATTTTTGATTTTAATTATTATATTTTTATTTATCACCGAATTTTTCGATCAATTAGATGGCGTAGTCGCACGAATTCAGGGACCAACGAAGTTAGGATCGTTTCTAGACTCTACTTTAGATAGAATAGGAGATTTTTTTATATTTTCTGGTGTTATTTTTGGAAGATATGTTGGTATTGAAATTGGGATTATGGTTATTATAGGTGCTTTTTTAACTTCTTATACCCGAGCAAAGATAGAAGCACTAGGCATTGATAATTTATATGGAGTTGGATTAATAGAAAGAACTGACAGAGTCCCACTTTTATTTATTGGGGCAATTTTACAAATTTGGTTCCCAACAGCTATATGGTGGACGATGGTAGTTCTAGCAGTGGGTACTAACTTTACAGCACTCCAGAGAATAATCTTTGCATTTAGGAACTTCTCTAATAAAGAACAAGTAGAAAAGTAATGAAGTATAGACTGATTTTTTAACTCAAAATTGTTGACGATTAAAAAGATATATATTTATGGTCATTATTATACTTGTAATAGAAATCCCTAAGGTTAAAGCCAAAATAACAGGATTTAAACTCACAATAAAGAATGTTGGTAAAAGTATTATTGAAGACAACTGACTACCTAAATAAACAGATAAGATTGCAGCTATAGGTACAGAAGAAACCAATACTCCAAAGAAAATTCCAATCGAACATGTAATAGCCATCGAAGCTATACTAATTATTAATGATTCAATTGTTTCAATTAATAATAATCTAGATAATCCGTCCCTAAATTCGTCAATAGCCAACCCAAAAATTAAAGAAATGACTATAGCTACGACTAAACACGTATAGACAGCAAAAAATTTGGCTAAAAGCAAGCTACTACGTCTAACAGGTCTTATTAAAAATAATTCATAGACATGTCGGTTTTTTTCACTCACAATAGAAGTACTAAGCATTATACCAGAAAGAGTCCCTCCTATACTTGAAACCAGAAGCCCAACTAAAAAAGAAATTGGTAAGCCTTCAGTATCGGGTTGAAGAAAATAAATTAATAATGATAATATTGGTAATCCAAACCATAATACAATCATGACTCTTGATTTTGCATAACCTCTCAATTCATCAAGGAAAAGTAAAGTTAGACTCACTTAAATTCACCTCCCACATATTTTAAATATACATCTTCTAAACTAGGCTTTAAAAGAGCAAGGTTTCGTAATTTGCAATTTTGCTGCAATAGGACATTCATAATTTTTGAGATACTGACATCAATATCTATGTTAGACTTTAAATGAACTACTTGTCTATTATCTTTAATTTTCTCTACGTAATCCACTTCAGAAACCATTTCAAGCCCTTCGCAAAGAGGTGTATTTTCAGCTACAGTTATTTCAATCAAATTTCCAATATGAAAGCTATTTTGGAGCTCTTCAGGAGACCCGATTTTCATAACTTTCCCTTGGTTTAGGATTCCAATTTTACTAGCAATATCTTGAACATCACTCAAAATATGGGATGAAAATAATATTGTTATTCCCTTTTTAGCAAGTTCCCTAATAATTCCTTTAAATTGAAATCTACTTGTGGGATCTAATCCAGATAAAGGCTCATCCAGTACCAGTATTTCTGGTTCATGGAGAAGAGCTTGTCCCAACCTTAATTTTTGAAGCATCCCTCCTGATAAGTGAGTTATCTTCTTATAACGAAAATCAATAAGCCCAATTAAATCCAAAATGTTATTAATGCGATTTTCAAGATAGTATGATGTGAGCCCAGAAAGTCGTCCAAATGATTTATACGCATGATCTATTGTACGCCATTCTTGGAATCCAGCTTCTTGAGGGTGATATCCAATAATTTTATGCAAATTTTTTCTGTTGGTAAGAACATTATCTCTATAAACTGAGACTTTTCCATCAAAGTCTGTAATTAGACCAACTAAAATTTTAATCGTAGTTGTCTTACCCGCTCCATTTGGACCAATATATCCAAAGATATCTCCCTTTTGTACTTCAAAAGAAATATTATCTAAAGCAATGAGATCCTTATAATTTTTAGAAACGTTATTAAATTCAATACAAATTTCAGACATGACAACCTTAGTAAATTTATTTACTTTTTTCTTTTATTCTTCCAGTGTTTATAAAGTATTTAATATTATTTTAGTATTATTAGCAATTAAATTAGATTGATTTGTTGGAAATCTCAATTTTATAGTAATGAATATAGAAAAGTATAAATATTGAAATCATTATAAAATCCTATAAATCTTAAAAAGATTAGACAAAATGAGCAATCAAATAAGTTTTGGGTTAAAAAACAACGCAGAAGCAGTGTACGGGTCCGTAAGTAGAAAACGAGAATTTTATTTAGTTGTTCAAAATCTGGCAGATTATTATCTTCCCCAAGTAAAAGTAGTGCTTAATGGACCTCCAGAAATTAGAATTATAATAAAATCTGAACGTTATGGAGGTATTGGGAGGAGAAATAAGAAAAGTAGATTATTTTCGATTATTCCTAGAGCGGAAGGTATTTTTACTTTAACAGCTACCCTATCTTCAAGGAATAACGTTATTTTAACTTTACCAATCGAAGTTAGAGTTGGAAATGTCCAAATAGCAGCAAGACAACGTCCCCAAGTAGAACAACTTGTTGTTGAAAAACCCATTACAAAAATTAATTGCCCCTTTTGTGGGGAAGAAATTGAAAGTGATGCTAAGTTTTGTCCTATATGTGGATCTAAACTTGGAGAGTTGGAGAAAGAAGAGAAGAAAACTAAAATATGCCCAAATTGTGGTCATGAATTACATTTAGACGCAAAATTTTGCGCTAAATGCGGGGTAAAAATGTAGATGGGTTAAATTTTAGTATTAACTCATTTTTTACTTCTTAAATCCCTATAAGAGTTTTTCTTGTTCAAAATTAGTCTTTTATTTAAAACAAGCTTTTAAAGAATTAAAATTCTTTTTTAAATAGATAGAGTAATTACTTGGTTAATAATTAATGTTAAAACCATTTGTTGACCTAGTTAGTAAATATATTTAATTGAATTGGATTTATTATTTGTATTGAAAAATAATGGTTAATTGTTTGATTGTAGGGCATGGCGCAAGGGAACATGTTATCGGAGAAACACTTGTTAGAGATGGAGCAAATCTATTTTCTTTCATGAGTTTTAAAAATGCAGGATTAGAAGATTTGAGTAAGAATATTAAAATTCACTCTGAAACTGATTTTCAAGAAATTCTTGAATTTAGTAATCGTAATAGTATAGATTTTGCGGTTATTGGACCAGAAGCCCCTTTAGTAGTTGGAATAGTTGACGCTTTAGAAAAAGGTGGAATTCCGTGTGTTGGACCGAAAATAGAAGCTGCTCAATTGGAAGGTTCAAAGGTTTTCATGAGAGAATTATTAAAAAAATATAAAATCCAATCAAATGTTACGAGCAAAATGTTTGATTCTATGGAGGGTGTTGAAAGCTACATAAAGGATATGGGAGAAGAAAATATTGTTGTGAAACCTGAAGGACTTACAGGAGGTAAAGGAGTAAAAGTTTATGGTGATCACCTTTTTTCAAAAAAGGATCTTTTAGAATATTGTAGTGAATTGGTAGATAAAAAAAATAGGTTTCTTTTAGAGGAAAAATGTGATGGTGAGGAATTTACCTTGCAATCTTTTGTTGATGGCAAAAATGTAATCGGTTCTCCGTTAGTTCAAGACCATAAAAGAGCTTATGAAGATGACAAAGGACCAAATACAGGAGGAATGGGCTCATATAGCATGGAAGATCATCTGATGCCTTTTTTCACTCAAAATGATGTTAATGAAGCCCTCGCAGATATGAAAAAAACAATAGCAGCAGTTAAAGCAGAAACTGGTGTAGAATATAAGGGTTTTTTATATGGACAATTCATGAAAACCGCATCTGGTATTAAATTAATAGAATACAACTCTCGATGGGGAGACCCAGAGGCAATGAATGTTCTACCTCTTCTTAAAGGTAATTTTGTTGATATATGTTGGGCAATTACTAATGGGAACTTATCTAAAAATTATGAATTTGAGAAAAAAGCAACTGTATGTAAATATCTGGCCCCCGAAGGTTATCCTGTGAATCCAAAAAGAGACGAAATAATTAATATTGATAAGAAACAATTAGAAAAGACAGGTGCTAAGTATTATTATGCATCAGTTTATAGAGAAGGGAAAAATGTGTATACAACAAGCTCTAGAGCAATGGGCGTTCTAGGAATTTCTGGTTCTCTTGAAAAGGCTGAGAAGATTGCGGAGGCAGGAGTAGGATGTATCAAGGGGAAATTATTTCACAGGAAGGATGTAGGAACCCTAAAATTATTGCAAAAGCGAATAGATCATATGAATTCTCTTCTTAACAAATAAAAATAATATTTTTATTATTCGCTTAACCTCTCAATATTAATAGTTTTATATTTTATAATCATCAACTTATAATAATTTCAATATTAAGCTTTACTTGAATTATGGATTGGCATGAACAAAATGTTAAATATAACTCATTAATTAAGCAACTCTTTCATGATGAGGATTGGCAAAAAAGAGCTGATGCAGCAAGAGAACTCGGAATTATGAAAGAAGGTAAATCGGTAAATTTGCTTTGTCGTGCCTTAAGATCAGAGGAAGATCATCTCGTTATCAACAAGATCATAGAAGCTCTCGGAAGGATCGGTGATGGGAGAGCAACATTAAGGATTATAGAAAAACTTAAAGATGAATTAAATGCTTCTGAGATAGATAGATATAGAATTATTTATATAATAGAAGCTTTAAAAGAAATCAAGGATAAAAGAGCGTTAGAGTATATTGGACCATTCCTTAGTTATTCTGATGAAGAAGTCAAGAATCTTGCCCAAGAAGCTTTTGACATAATAGAACCAAACTGGAAGGAAATTGTTAAAAGAGAAAGAAAAGAAAAATCAATTCAAGAAATTTTTAAAGTTAAACTCTAAATCCGAAAATTTTCTTATATTTTCTTTTAAAAGTATGTCAACTATAATAAACTCTTAATAAATGAGTTATTTAAAATTTGTACACTTAATTTAAATATTAAATATTCTAAAGAGTTAATCCTAATGAGTAAAAAGAATGTGTGCTGTTGGGATTTAGAGGGGCCAATTAGTATTATTGATTTTGCTGCTGAAATTGGTAAGCTTTTAGGTGATAAATCTGAGCTTAATTTACAAAAGTTTGATATGGGTGCTTTCTTTAAAATGATTTCTAACTACGATGATTATATTATCGATGTTCCAGGTGTAAAGGAAAAATTAAACATTCCAGATTATCAACCCGGAGATACCTTAAGAATAATGGCACCACTCTATACGGCATGCTATACTGACAAAGAATTGATGAAAATAGCCAAAAGTGAGCTTGGGTTATTACCAGGATGTCGAGAATTAATGAATATTTTGCGAAAAGATTGGGAAATATTCATTATTTCAACTAGTTATTCTCATTTTGCTTATAATGTAACTGCTTCTTTAGGTATTTCAAAAGATCATGTTTACTGTACAGATTTAAATATCAAAAATCTGAAGAAAGGGTTTCATAATATTGAAGAAGATGTAGAAACATTATTAAATGTAATTTTCCAAAAATATCTAAACAGTGATAAAAATCTCGATGGCGTTATTGAAGATTTAAACAATTTCTTCTGGATGAGAAAGGAATCAGATTACATTAGAGTAATGAATAAAGTAAAAGTTAGGGGGGGAAAAAGAAAGGAAATTGCTGTTGAAGAAATATCTCAAAGGATAGGAATACCAATATCAGAAATGATAGCATTAGGAGATTCAATTACAGATATTAATATGCTTCAAAGACTAAGCAATGAAGGTGGTATTGCAATCTCTTTCAATGGGAATAGATTCAGTTTAAAACGAGCGAATGTTGCAGTAACAACTCCAAATAGTTTAGGAGTGTTACCTATTTTTAACCACAAAAACGATATCGATGACTTTTTAAACACTTGGGAATCAAAATTTGAAAATTTTCAATATGACCCAATGAAAATAACCAATAGTTTAATTTCAAAGGATTCCAAGGAACTCTTTGTGATGTATAATTTTGTACCAGAATTAGCTGATTTAACAAATAAAACCGAAAATCAGTATTCAGAGATAATTTTAAAGCAAGAAGAAATGAGAAAAAGGGTGCGAGGGTGGGCAGGTAACCTAGGATAACAAATTCCAGATTTTTTTTGTAAAACCTATTAAAAGAATTTCAATCGGAAAAATTATATTTTTAATTCTTCTAATCTTAATTAAAGAAAAGAAATAATTACTCTCTCTAATGAGGTTATTCCCAAAATGACAAGCACAATTAATAAAATCAATAACATTAATCAAATTATCTCTGAAAACATAGAAGATCCAATATTAATTCTTAATGAAAAATTTATGTGCGAATACGCTAATTTTGAAGATTTCAAGGAGGAAAAATATATATTTGATTTCGTACATCCTGATGACAAAAAACGCGTAGATAAATTTCTAAAAAATACCTTAAAACATGGATTTGGAGCAGAGGAATCAAGGATAATCGATGAAAAAGGATATTTTAGATGGCACGAAATAAAAGGAAGAAGATTTCCAGATAACACTAACAAGAGTAGGATTTTTTTAATATGCAGAGATATCTCTAAATTCAAAAAAGTTGAAGAAGATTATAAAGAAATTCAAAATCGATTTAGAGAGTTATCAGATTCTTTACCTGAAATCAGATACTGGAAGCTTATCCAATCAAAAGAAGGTGTCAATACTGTTCAAAAAACAAGAGAAATGTTAGAATTAGTAATCGATAATATCCCTCATTATATTCATTGGAAAGACGCAAATCTTGTTTACTTAGGATGTAATAAAAATTTTGCATTATTAAATGAATTAGAAATTGGATCGGATATCATTGGGAGAACAGATAATGATTTAATTTGGCTTAAGAATAATATCGAGACTATTCACGAAAAGGAGCGCAGAGTTATGGAAAATGATATGCCAGAATTTAATTCTGTTACATCAATTACCACAAAAGACGGAAATCAAGTCTGGTTTGAGATCAACAGAATTCCTTTGCATGATTTAAAGCAGAATGTAGTCGGTATTCTCTCAACTTACGAAGATATCACAATTCGAAAAACAGCTGAAGAAAAATTGAAAGAATCTGAGGAAAAATACCGTGGAATTCTTGATACTATCAATGAAGGTTACTTTGAAGTTGATCTTAATGGAAACTTTACTTTCTTCAATGACGCTTTTATTGATCTTTTTGGATATCAACGGCAAGAATTACTGGGAGTAAGTTATCAGAAATTTGTTGATGAAGAAAACAAAAATAAAATTCGAGATGTTTATACACAAGTACTAGAAACAGGATTACCAAAATCAAATTTTCAATTTCAATTTCGCAATAAAAATGGAAATATAGCTATCTGTGAATCTTCAGTATGTTTAAGAAATGATATTAATGGAAAAATTATAGGTTTTAGTGGTATAGTACGAGATATAACAGAAAAATTTCTATTAGAACAAAAGCTTAAAGAATCTGAACAAAAATATCACCATTTATTTGAAAGTTGCCCTTATCCTATATGGCTAATGGATGAGAATGGAATAATTGTAGAGAGTAATTCAACAATTATTAACTTACTTTCTGTCTTAAAAATAGGAGACTTAATAGGGAAAAACTTTACTGAAGTTCTATCATTCTTAGACGATTCCGATGATCTTATCATTTTGCTGAAGGAACGGTTTGATAAATTTCTGAGAGGAGATAGATTAGGACCATTAGAGTTCCAGATCACCAGACATGATGGAAAAAAAATATGGGTATCAATTCTGAGTTCTCTTGTAAAAATTGGAGGTAAAACTCTTACTCAAGCAATTATTCAAGATATAACAGATTTAAAAAAATCTGAAGAGGAACTGAGAATCTTAAATGAAGAACTTGAGCAAATAGTCCAAGAAAGAACCAAGGAACTAAGGGATTCGGAGGAAAAATTTAGAAATATTGCTGAACAAACTTCTCTAGGCATAGCAATTTTACAAGATGGATATGTAATCTATACAAATCAAGCTTTATCTAGAATTACAGGATATTCTATGGCCGAAATAGTTAAATGGGATAGAAATGAATTTACAAATAAGATCCATCCCGATGACCTGCCTTATGTTTTAGAGCAATTAAGGAGAAAAATGGAAGAAGATACTGATCTAATGTCTCACTATACCTGTAGAATAATAACTCATTCAAAAGAAATTAAATGGATCGAACTACATTCAAAAGTAATAAATTATCAAGGTAAGATTGCTGATTTAATAACATTTATCGATATAACTGAAAAGCGGATTGCACAACAAAAGGTAATAGAATCTGAGCGTAAATTTCGACATTTATATGAAAATTCACCTTATGGTATCGTTCTTTTAAATTCAGAGGGTTCAATTATTGATATAAATTCTACAATCCATACGATATTTGGATATAATAAAGAAAATCTTATTGGAAATAATTATTTAGGTCTGATTGGTGTATATCCTTCTGAGACTAAAAATGCTTTACGGGAATTGCCTAAATTATTATCACAAAGAAGAACTTTAGACTCAAAAGTAATCCCTAAATTAATAAAAATTTATAAAAAAGACGGCACACCTGCTTGGGTTCAATCTGAAATTTCGACTATTGAATTAGATAATGAAATTATTCATCAAGTCACTATCCAAGACATTACTGAAAAAACAAATGCTGAAGAGAAATTAAAGAAGTCTGAACAACAGTATCGTACTACAATTGATTCGTTAGGTGATCCTCTCCATGTTGTTAACAAAGATTTAAGAATTATCCTAGTAAACAAGGAATTTGAAAGATGGTTGGAAAGGTTAAATATTGATAAAGAAATACTTGGGAAACAGATATTTGAAGCCTTTCCATTTTTACCAGATGAAGTCCGTGAAGAATATTGGCAAGTGTTTGAAAATGGGATGACTCTCATTACAACAGAAACTATAACTTTAGATGATCAAGATTTAACTACTGAAACTCGGAAAATTCCTATCTTTAGCGAAGATAAAGTCGACCAAATTATTACTATTATTCGAGACATTACTGAAAGCAAGGAAATGGAAAATCAATTAATAGAATCAGAAGAAAAATATCGAAACATGGTTAATAATTTGGATGTAGGATTTTATAAAGGAGAGTATAAGGGAAAATTATTGATGCATAATCAAGCATTCAATAGAATTTTAGGATTTAAGCAAAATGATAGTATCATTGGAGCAAACTCATCTAGATTTTTTACACTTAAAGATACTCAAGAACGATATTACAAAGAACTAGAAGAAAAAGGGTTTATCAGGAATTTTATTGCGCAAGTTACTAAGAAGGATGGAGAAATATTAACTATAAATATCAATGCACACTTAATTTATAACTCTGATGGGGAACCTAAGGAGGTTGAAGGTACTTTTACAGATATTACTGAGAAATTCAAATTAGAACAGGAGTTACTTGAATCTGAAAAGAAATTAAGAGAACAAAATATCGAATTGATGAAAATGGATCAAATTAAAAATGACTTTATAACTATGGCTACACATGAATTAAAAACCCCATTAATCTCTATTTCAGGTTATACCGATTACATACTTATGAAGCATAAAAACAGTCTAACAGCGGAGGTCACAGAAGATTTAAAAACTGTTCAGAGGAATGTCAAAAGATTAGAGATTTTAATGGATCAACTTTTAGAAGTCATGAAAATTGATGAAAATCAAATAAAACTTCAGAAAGAACAAGTAAATGTTACTACGATAATAAATGACTGTCTTGATGAATTAAGTTATCAGATTAATGAGAAAAACCTTGAGATAATATTAGATATTAATCATGTAATCACATTAAATGTGGATACAACACGTATCTTTACAATTTTTACAAATTTAATTTCAAATGCTATTAAATTTACACCAGATTATGGTTGGATTGAAATAAATGCTAAAGAAGTGAATAATGGATATGCTTTTGAAGTAAAGGATAATGGAATTGGTTTTACGGAGGAAGAAAAAAATCAAGTTTTTAAACAATTTGGAAAAATTGAAAGATATGGTCAAGGATGGGATGTAGCTATTGAAGGTACCGGACTTGGGTTATATATTACTAAAAAGCTTGTTGAGTTACATGGTGGGAAAATTTGGCTTGAATCTGAAGGGAGAAACAAAGGATCCACCTTCACATTCACATTACCGTTTTAAAATTGTGGTATGAAAAAGAACTGAAGATCTCTTAATAATTAAAATAATAAATCCGTGTTTTTCATTTAATAACAACCAGTAATTAATTTATCTGTTATGATATATTATTTGATCTTCGAAAATTTATTTATTAAATGTCTTGGGATTAGTAGACTGTAATGACAACTATAATAATAGCAGAAAAAAATAAAGCCGCAGAAGCTATTGCAAAGGCTCTTGGCGTAGTTAAAACAATTAATAAAGCAATATCCTTAAATGTATATAACGTTCCATCGAAGGATATATACGTAATTCCATTACGAGGTCATCTTCTCGAATATAAAAACACCGAAGCTTATAAGAGTTGGACTAAAACTAATCCCAGAGAAATAATTTCCAATTCCAATGCAATAAAGAAATTTCCGATAAATTATGCTGGTCCATATATTAAAACTTTAAAAGAATATTCAAAAGTTTCAAATCACTGTATTATTGGAACTGATGCGGACATCGAAGGATGCAATATCGGACTAATTGATGCACTTCCCTTTATAAAGCAAGCAAATCCTAACATAAAGATCTCCCAATTATGGCTTAGTTCATTACAAAAAAATGAAATAATTAAGAAATTCAATAATTTAATTAACCCAAAGTATAGTTGGGGTGAATCAGGTGAAGCAAGAGCTCTTATTGATGCATTTATAGGTTTTTCTGCTACTAGAGAGGTTACTAATACGCTTCGCCCTTTATTAAACAAATTTAGAGTTCAGTTTACGTCAATAGGAAGGGTTCAAACCAGTCTTCTTTATTTGATATATTTAAGAGACCAAGATATAACAAATTTTGTACCAGAACCTTACTTCTTAATTGATGCGGTCTTATTTCATGAAAAAGGAACCTTTCAAGCCCACCATGTATTAAATCCTTTTAAAAAAGATCAAGAATTCAATGTAAGACAGATATTTCAAAAAATTAAGGATGAGAAAGTTGCTAAAATACTTGATAAACCTCAAAAATTAATTAAGAGAGCACCTCCATCTCCATTAAATACTTCAAAAGCACTAATACTTTTAACTAAGAATCTAAGAATTTCTGCTAACACAGCCCTAAACATCATGAATGCATTATATCTAAATAAATTGATTTCATATCCAAGAACAGATAGTGATATATATAAAGCAGATTTTAACCATATTGGGATTTTAAATCAATTTTCTTCGCATTCTCAGTTTGGAAAATATACTCTTAATTTAATAAAAGCAAAAAGAATAGTTCCAACAAAAGGAAAAAAAGATGCGGAAGATCATCCCCCTATTACACCTCTCGAGAGCTTAGAAGTAAATGATAAGAGATTTGAAACTGATTTACAAAAGAAAGTCTATAACTTAATTGCGCGACATTATCTCGCATTATTTGGGGAATACGCAGTAGAATCAATACAAGAGTTACACCTTTTAATTAAAGATGAACAATTTAAAGCTAAACGATTATCTTTAATTTCTGAAGGATTTTTAGAAATAGCACCTTTTCTTAGACCTCAGTATACAGAACAAATCCAAATTTCTAGTGATTTAATTCCTATAAAAAAAATTTTACTAAGCCAAAAAGAAACTCAACCTCCACCAATCTATTCGGATACTTCCTTACTTAGACTAATGGAAAAAAAAGGTCTGGGAACAAAATCAACGCGACCTAAGATCATTAAAATACTGCAGACTCGTAAATTGATAGAAAGATCTAAGCATCACTATTCAATAACAGAATTGGGTAAATTTATTATAGAAAATTTAATAAAAGTATGGTTACCCTTTTTAAAACCAGATTTTACTAAAATTGTTGAAGCAAAACTTGAAGAAATTAAAGAACAAAGAAGAAGAATGGATGACGTTGTAAATGAAGTAAGGTCAGAATTTTTAAATCTTTTTGATAAGTTTTTAGCTCATAGAAATGAATTGATTTTAAAAGCTAATGGGTTTAAAATGACTTATACTATTCCTTTAACTTCAGCTAATTGTCCATTCTGTAATAAGAGCCCTATGAAATTTATTAATCTAAAAAATAGAAAATTCTTAGTGTGCTCAGATGAAAATTGTAAAAATTTTTTATCATTACCAAAGAAAGGAAAAATTAAATTGTTGGAGTCGAATTGTTCGATTTGTAACTTCAATATTTTTAATGTATCACTTATAAAGAATAAAAAAACCTATAATTATTATATCTGTCCTAAATGTTGGAATGAGGGTTTTAAAGATAATCATGGAAAGGGATTTTGTTCTAATTGTGAAGATTTCAAAATTTATAAAGGAAAGTGCGTAAAAAAATAATTTAATTAACTTAATTCCTAATCAAGATCAAAAAATTTACTTCTAAAAGAATTTCTTTGCATTAAATCGATAGGCTGCTCTAGTTAAGCCTACATAATTATCTGAAATCTTGTAGTAAAGCTTAGTGTTTACTATTTTTTTTTCCAAATAATTATTTTTAATCATGTGGTTCAACGAATTTATCATAGTTCCCAAAGTAACCGCACCAATATATCCATGCTGTTTCTTAGTAATTCTTATTAATTCAAGCTCGGAATGCCATTGACCATCTAGTAGTGCCATAAGAATTTCATTTTTTATTGGAGTTTTAATATCTTTGATTTTATTGAATAAAACGGAATAACCAGGTTTATAAAAATTTTCTTTTTCAAACTCTTCCATCTTTTAAAGGACCTTTAAAGGAGAATATTTATATTATGAATAAATATTGAGCAAAATTATATATTTAAATGTAATATCACAATAATACCCAATTAGAGGTGAAACTATAGATTACAGCAAATTAGGAGGAATGCCATTATTAAAATATTTTGCTCTAGTTATCCAATTTTCTGAAAACTCTGGGATCATTGCTAGGATAGAACCTCCTACCCACACAGAAAAAGTTCTCTCTCGAGGTGCGATGATTCTTACAACCTGATTTTTCTTTTTCCTTCTGGCTAATTCGAGTTCTAATTCCTGATACATTCGTGATTTCAAATTCGGAAACATTGAAGAACCTCCCGATAAAAAAATATTATTCAATAACTCTGGGCGAATATCCAAATCACAAGCTTCAATCACATCCAAAACAGCTACTGGCAGCGAATCTTCTTCTAATTGGGAGGATGGATTAAATATTAGCTCCGGGACTAAAAATCTTTCATTATGTAAAGAAATTGTGGAACCATCTGGCAGGGAATATTCTTTGTTATATTGTTCACTTCTCTTTAAATCTTCTTTATAATCTAAAGAAACAAAACAAGCTTTTTCTTTTAAGACTCTCACTAATTCTCTTCGAATAGATGAATCAACAGACCAACCAATAGATTCTAATATTTGCTCCATATAATGTGTTAAAACTCTCCCCCCAATTTCTAGAATTCTTACCGCATGTTCAATCTTATAACCTTCATAGATAGGAACAATTCTTGTATTACTATCACCAATCTCGATAATTAAACCTGTTTGAAAACCCCCTGAATATAAGGTCAACATAGAATCTAATACTGGATAGAATGCCATGCATTGATATTTTTCTAAAAAAAGCTCAAAAATTTTCTCTAAATCTTTATATGGAAATAATGGATGAATTGCGAAAAGTACATTAACAAGAGTGGGATCTACTCTCAAATTATAAAAGATATAATCTATGATATTTTCAAAATGCTTCCAGTCAATAATAATTCCTTTTTCAATAGGGTGAAAAATCTTATATAGTCCGATAGATTGGATTTCATCTCCCACATAAATCTCATCTTCTCGAGTTTTAGGTGGTGCGTAATCGATACTTACGCTTTGATATTTTGGTTTCCCAACCATTGTTAAGAACACTTGATTAGGAGAATCTTCACCCGCAAATCCTATCTTAGTGGAAAATTGACCTATATCCATTACGACAGTTAGATTTCCCATATTTCGCTCTGAAAATATCTTTTCTACTTTTTTAATTTTAATACTTGCACTGTAATATTATATTATAATCCTAAATATCTTAATTAATATTACACTAACAAAGTTTTCTATAATGAATTGATCATTTCATAGAAAAAAACTTCTAGAAAAAGAGAGTAGAAATAATGATCTGAATTTAATTGGTGGTTTATTTACCCCAAACTCAGAGATTGTTTATAATTTTACAGAATTTTTGAATAGATTAATCTCTTTAACCAGCATTCACTCCCCGCGCATAATCTTTTTTAACCTGTTCAATTCGTCTAACATTTCATCCCGTAATGAACTTAATCCTCCACCGGCTTGCGTTGCTGCTACAGGTGCTGCCGCTGGAGCCCCTGGGGGTCTGGGTGGTCCTGCACTAGGAGGTCCTCCACTGGGTGGAGCACTAGGAGTTGCGGGCCTTTTAGCGAAAGCAGGAGCCTTTGGTGGTCCTCCCCCACTAGGTGGGGCTGCTGGTGCGCCTCCAGAAGGTGGTAATTTTGGTGCTGGTGGTAAATTGGGTCTTTTAGGGGGTCCACCTCCAGATGGTGGTGCCTTAGGTGGCCCTGTTGGTGGTGCACTTGGAGGTCCTGTTGGTGG
>JBHLKM010000004.1:188441-207888 GCA_048886685.1 Candidatus Hodarchaeota archaeon | reverse complement strand
CTTTTAGGGGGTCCACCTCCAGATGGTGGTGCCTTAGGTGGCCCTGTTGGTGGTGCACTTGGAGGTCCTGTTGGTGGTGCACTTGGAGGTCCTGTTGGTGGAGCTTTTAGGGGACCACCCCCACTCGGAGGTGCAGGTGGTGCAGACACAGATGGGGCTGCTGGAGTTGCAGGTGTAGCTGCTCCGCCACTTCCACTCAATAAGGTGAATAATGTACTAGCTGCTGCTGTTTTTGCTTGACCAGATGAAGTCGTTACTATCTTTTTCGAGGAAGTACTTACTGTTTGAACTACTTCTCCAACAGTTACTTCTTTCAAATCCTTCTGAGCTTTAGCCAAAGATTTAATAAAATCATTAATTCCTTTAACTGTTTCTTCGAGATCATCAGCTAAAGAAGTTAGACCCTTTTTCATAAAATTTATAACGCGTTCGATTTTTTTTTGCTCTTTTGAAACCACGTTCTACTCAATTCCACTGTTATTATTGAAAATTTGAATAATTTTTTTATTACTAGTAATAACTTTTATACTTAAATTATATTAATATGTATTTATAATTTTATTCCATCCTTGTATGAATCTGAAATCTAAAATATCTCTTAGTTCTGAAAAAACGTTAATTATTAAAAAACCTAAACTAATAATATTATATATCATATTTAATTAGTAAAAAACAATTAAATTATAAATTCCCAATTAAAAAAAATAAAACTGCATATTACCTATATATTGTAAATTGCATTGGTGGAAAAATATGCCTAAACGTGAACTCTTCATAATAGGCTTGACGTCTCGTTAGGCTTGTGAAAAAAGGGTATATGAAATTGTTAATGAGCTTAAAATCCCCCTAATTGATGAGAGGGTGTATGATAAAGTCAATTTCAGTACAGGTGCAGCGATAGCTGCAGTAATCTTTAGATTCGAGGAAGATGAATCAGTAATCCGAGGTTTTCTCGGTCTCGCTGAATACTTTCATACTGTAGTGATAAAGAGGAAAGATGAATTCTTTATTCCTCATGCTTCTATCTTATTCCGTTTGATTAGCGCGTAAATAATTCATTTTTTTTTACTTTTCTTTAATTTCAAATTTCAATCTTTTTTAATTGATTTGATGATTTTCTAATCATTACTATTAAAACAGCCCAAATTAATAATAAATAATAAAAACGTGGGATTAAAATTACAACTAATGATATTGATACAAAATAGCCTAATAATCTCAAATTTTTATTCCTATTTGTTGTTAAAACATTGTAATAATGATAAGCTAACCATAGAATAATGAGAGGTACATGAAAGGTAAAATAATATTTATAAACGCCCCTCGGAAATAATAAATGTGTTAAAAAAGCGGTGTAAACTACTATGTCCATAAATTTTACCCAATTTAATTTATTATGAGAATACCAATAATACATCAACCCTACTACTGAAATTTCTGTTATTACAATTCCAATGAATGTAAAGTTTAAGAAGCCAACTATATAAAGAAACCAGTAAGGAAAATCTGAAGCCACAAGAAAACTATACCAATGGATAGGTGTGTTATGGTGTGGTGCTATAAACGCGGGATTGAACCTAATACTCTGTGAAAGGAATATTGAATTTAAGTACCTAGAGGGATTAATGAGAATCCATGGTAATGAACCTAAGAATAAAGTTCCAAAGATTATTGAAGAGTACAATAACAATTTCTTAAAATATTTAAAAGCCAATTTATCTTCTTCTCTTTTACAAGATTTGAGGATCATATACGTAAGAGCGGGTAAAATGAAAAATAGGATAATTTGTTTAAATAAGAACGAAATAGCTAAAAATACACAAGCAGACTTAAATTTCTGAATCGAAATTAAATAAAGAGTTAAAATAAAAAATAGGGTCACTAGTGAAGTATTCAGAAGCAATCCTCCATTATAAAAGATTAATAATGGGCAGAGAGAAGTGGCTAAAAATCCCCATTCTGCTACTTTTTGATTAAATGAATTGGAAAGAAATTTATATATAACAATTGGTAATAAATTAGTTGCGGCAAGTAAAGGAATAAAAATAAGATTTAAGTGAAATATTCCAGGCAAGCTTAAAATATAGAGAAAAAAGGGAGGATAGATATAATAATACTGTCGAATACCTACAAATAAATCCCATAAATAGGAAAACCAGTCGGTATATAGTTCAATATCTGGAAAGGAAAAAGAATAAGGAATCCAATCTTTATAGACAAAATTATCCACAAAAGATTTATACCAAATTTGGTAATCTTGGTATGGTTCTAATGAAGCTCTAAAAAATTCATATAGTATGGAATTCTGGGGGATTTGAGAGATCCAATTATAAATATTAAATCCTACAATAAATAAAATTTGAATCGATAATGTGGTAGAATACGCTAAAACAAGGCTCTTATTAGCTTTTATAAATTGAAAAATTTTTTTCATTTAATTAATATCTTAATTACTTCATTTA
Source organism: Candidatus Hodarchaeota archaeon (assembly GCA_048886685.1). Taxonomy (GTDB): domain Archaea; phylum Asgardarchaeota; class Lokiarchaeia; order Sigyniarchaeales; family SOKP01; genus Loki-b32. Next base: position 205,426 of record JBHLKM010000004.1, on the reverse strand, counting down.
TTTAATATATAGCATTTTGAATTATTTATTATTTCTAATACCTCTCTGTCTGGTACGTCATACCAATGTTTATATGAATCTGCGACAGCAAACCACCTCACATTTCTTATATTTGGACAAAAAATATGACCTACTTCTTTTTCTATTAATTTTATAGTCCTTAAAGTGGCAGTAGGTACAGCAATACTGATACTTTTTGGTTTATATTTTTTTATCATATTTATCCCTGCTAACATTGTATAACCTGAAGCTAATCCATCATCAATTAAGAATATATTCTTATTTTGAATAATTTCCTCTTGCATTTTTATTAGATTTAAATCCTTTTCATAAAACTCTATTCTTTGCCTTATTTCATTTTTAGTTATAGAAATTGATTTACTTATTTGCTCTTCAGTCAAATTTAATTGATTCAATAACGCTTGATTAAAAAAAACCGTCCCGTCAGTAGTTACTGCTCCGAAACCAGCTTCTGTATTATATGGAATTTTCAGTTTTCTTACAATTAGAAGATCATAGTTAATTTTGAATCGCGAACAAAAGCCCTCCGCAACTGGTACTCCACCATTAGGGATCGCATAACAGAAAAATTCTTTAAAATTCTGCTTGAGTTTACCATACATTATATTATTCTTAGCTTTTATGAATTCTACGAGTATTTCTCCAGCTATAAATCTGGATTCATATTTAATAGGATTCATTAATAATAATTAAGAGAAGTATAATTATAATAATTATTTATATGTCATCATAGGGATATGTTATAGTGATAATTGTTTACTTTATATTTAAAATATGTTTAATTTTAGATTGTACTAAGCATATAGATCTAATTTTAGAAGAAAGAGTTTAATGATATATTTAAATACTTGAAACTTGGTTATTATATTAAAATTCTAACCAAAAAATAAAGGTTGATGGGAATATATGAAAAAAAGCAGAATTTTACTAATCTCACTATTAGGGATGTTTTTATTTATACCCCTAAGTAATTATTCCACAGCTCTTCCTCCAGATTATATTGGTGTTCAAGTAGGTGAAGAATATAAGTGGACTCTAGGAGTTAATTTTGAAGGATACTCATCGATGATAACAGATATGGGGGGGACTATACCACCAGAAATTTCAATGTATGAAGCAATGCCCTCAATTCAAATAAAGGGAGTTATAGAATATATTAGTGATGAATACATCGGTGTCATGTATGATTATGTTATAATTAACATGTCAATCTATATGAATGTACCTGGATATGGATGGCAACCATATCCTGCACCTGGAGAACATTTACATGTTTTTGTTTTGAATAATGAGACATCTAATTATTTTAATAATACTATGGATGCAATGAGTATAGAAACACCACCTTATGGTTTTGCAATTCCTTTCATAATTGTCCCACACAATTTGAATTGGACAGAAGCAGTGAATGGACTTAATACTATAGTGGATGAATTTACTGGAGGAGCTACAGGAGAAACAATTGAAGAGTATGGAAATGGATTTAAAATAACAATACCTTCTCAAATGATTAATGGTTCTCTTATGCAGGAAATGCAATTTACGGCTCAATGGAATAGCAAAGGCGTATTTGGTCAAGGAGAGATGAAATATGGTGGATCACGAGTTATGAGCGTGAATTTACCCTCAGATGAAGAAATTCCTGGCTTTGATGTTTTAATCCTAATTGGAGTTGCTGGTTTAAGTACCCTTGGAGTAATTTATTATGTAAAAAAAAAGAAATAAAATTTTTATAAACTTTTTTTTTTATTTTATTAAAACAAATAGAATTTTAAAATGGAATTCTACGATTCAATACTTTTCGTTTTCTTTATTTTAATTTTGTTATGGGTAATTAAAGCAGATTTCTTTTTCCTTATCTTTGGAATCACAGCATTTTTATATTTTTTAATCTTGTTATTTGCAGAGAATCCTCTAACAATTACAATTTCGATGCTTCAATTTATCTTTTTAAATCCATTAGGGTTAGTCTTGATATTTACACCCCTTTTTTTGTATATTTTGATGAAAGTGATTAGAAGATCTTCATATTTCAATAAAAACTAGAATTTTTTATTCAATCTTGTTTAAATTTAGAATACCTAGATAGAAGGCTAAAACGGAAATTATTCCCGATACAATAAGGTTTACTAATAAAATAACAATAATTCCTATTGAAACATTAAGTAGAGGAGAAAAAAATGGCATAACAAGAAATAGCGTAATTAATAAAGATATAATTTGTAAAACGATAAGAAGATAGATATTAAAAAAAACATCTTTACCTCTTTCTTCAAATAATGGTTTAATACACTGAATTGCTAATGCTTCTAAGAGAATTACTATACTATTTGACATAAACATAACAAAAAAAATAAAAACCTGTAAAAGATTTATCTGAAAAAGAAAAGTAAAATAGACTGTCAATATAATATCCAAAAAAAAGAGAATAATAAAAATAACATATAAATAAGAAAAAAGCAGAGAATTTAATCCTCGGGGAGATTTTTTATATAAAAATAACAATTCTTTTGATCTAATAAGAACAGAGATACCAATTAAAATACTAAAGATTAAACCTCCAATCCACCCAATGATTAAAACTAATAAAAAACGATGGTGGAATATTTCTAATAATAATGTTATGCCCAATGGATTATCTTCTAAGAGAATAGTTGAATTATTTAAAGAAAAAGATAAGAAGAAACCAATAAAGCCAATAAAAACAGTGCTATAGATTAACTTAGCATAGTTTTCCCTTTTTCTTAAAAATTCTTTAAAATTAGTAATGATTAATCCTTTCCACTTGCGAGGAGCTATTTTTCCTATAAATCGATAAAAAATGTGGTCTTGATGGATTTTTTTTGATCTTTTATTAATCGTCCTTTCTAATGTATAAAAAATTCCTGCTTTTTTATAAGAAATAAAGAGGATAAAGAAAGGTATTAAAATTGCTAATCCTATATTTAATCCCAAATTTAAAATATAGGATGAAACTAACGAGGGTTTAATCATGTATAGCACTATATTAGAATACCAAAAAGAAGGAAAAAAAAGCATCCAAATTCTAAGGTATGGAAAAGTTGTTATAATCTCAAAAATGTAATGGAATAAATAAAAAATAGAAATAACGAGAAAAGACAGAAAAACTAAAATCCAATTATCAAGTTCTCTTATTTTTTTATTCTTAAAAATCTTATTCTCAAACCAGTTGGAAAAAATCATACCTATTATTAACGCAAAAATAGATAAAATAAACACAACTATATAAAAACCTAAATAATGAAAGATTGTCATCTCTGAATTAATTTGTCTTAAAAGACTTGTCCCTAATGGACCTATTCCCAATAAAAATAAAAAGTAGAAAGGTAATTGTCCTATGAATTCCCCAATAAAAATATCACCTGATTTAATTGGTGAAGCAATTATTGTGTCTTTTATTCCAATTTCAGATCTTCTATTGAGAACAAATAACGGATATATCATATACATCATAAATAGCATCATAAATGAATATTCTAAGATTAAGCTAATCAGAACTTCAAACTGCTCTGAATAAAATTTTAGAAGTTCTGGAAGGATTTCATCGAATAAAACAGGTCCTAAATATGCTGCCCAGATAAGAAATAATGTATAAATTATTATGAAAAACAATTTTCGATTTTTCCTAACTCGAAACGTCTTTAATCGTATTTCATTTTTCGCAATTATTTTCCATAGACTCATTTAAACAATGATGAAGAATAGTCTTTTTTAAATAAACTTGTTTAAATAATAACATAATGGAAAAAATTAGATTCCTTTTTAGTTTTTGACTGAAATAAGTTAATATAATATCAATTTGTAATTATTAAAAATTCAAATTAATTGAATTGGCTAATAAAATTAGAGTTTAAATAATTTATAGCTTATTTTTATAAAATCAATAAGACTATTTTAGGGGTACCTAAATATTTAAAAACTTTAAATGAATAATACAATTAACTAAGTTTTAAATTGAAATATCCCCTAAAAATATTAAAAAGATATGATAGCAAATCAAATTTCTTTAACAAATGATTCTGATGAGGATGGCATATGGAGACCCAAGATACTAAAGGTAAAATTGTTAAAGAAACCTTCCCCTCAGAAATCATATCTATTATCGGGGATATCCTGGCAGGGATAATCCTTTCTATCTTGATTTTACCATTTAACAGTTTTCTTGCATTAATATTAATGATTCCTGCCCTTCTTTCGTTAAGAGGGAATTTAAGTGGTCCTTTTATAGCAAGAACTTCTCGCGATTTAATAATTGGAAATTTCAATAGAAGATCATGGATTGAAAATGCATCTGCTACATATATTTTAGCAATTATAATTGCAATTTTAATTGGTATATTTTCAATTATTTTGAATTTTTTTATATTCAATGTGAAGACACTCCCTACTATTCACTTTTTAACAATACCAATAATTTCAATTATATTGACTTTATCTATTTCGATTCCGTGTTCAACAGGATTAAATTTTATTGCCTTTAAAAAAGGATTGAACCCAAATAATGTAGTAAATCCTATAATGACGGCTATTGATGATTTTTTTACAGTATTTTGTTTCTTTTTAACATTATTAATACTGGGGGTGTCATAATGAAATATTTCATGAAAATTTTCAAAGAATCAATAATAGTTGTAATTTTATCCTCCATATTTGGTTTAATTTCTGGTACATTATTATCATCAAATGAAGAGATATTTCATACCATTCCTATAATCCTTTTAATATTGCCCGCGATAAACTCTCTAATTGGAGATATATCAACAGTTTTGGTGTCAAGATTAACGACCCATCTTTATATTGGTACCATATTACCTAAAATCCAGAAATCTGAAAGGTTGAAAGAAGATTTTTATGGTTTGCTTATGACTCTTCTATTAAGCTTATTATTCTTATTTTTTTTAGGCTACGCTATTGAAATTATTTCAGGAGTAAAGCCAGTAAATCCACTCATAATAGTTATGATTATAACTATCACTGTTCTAATAATTTTTTTCATAATGTTTATTATGCTATTTATAGGTGCGATATTCTTATTTAAGCGAGGTATGGACCCAAATAATTTTCTTATACCATTTGTTACATCGCTAGCCGATTTCTTAACCCCTTTATTCATTATTTTATTTATAATAAATTTTATATAACATCAAATTTATATGACAAATGAGTGAGTACAACAATATGCCCAAACGGAGTAAAAAATTCCAATATAAGCCGCTTTCTCTAAAAGATATAATTAGGGAAATGAAACAGAATATTGATTTAATGATTGATTTGGCCTATAGTGCTATAAAATTTGGAAGCAAAGAATTAGCTGATGAAGCCTATAAAATGGAACAAAGAATACATGAACTCACTTTTTTATTGAATTTTCAAATAATTCAAGCGCATCCAGGAGGTTTAACTGAAGCTAAAACCTTGGAACCTATTGTGGTTATGGGTTATTCGATTGATAAAATATCTGATGCACTAAGTGATATTGCTCGGACTGTGTATATTAATAGCGATATCTCTTATTTTGTACAATTATTTAGTGATATTAGCATTGTCCCTGAACCTATTGTAAAAATTGCGGTAAAAAAGGACTGTGGTTTTATAGGTCAAATTAGAAAAGATGTCCACTTTAGATCTAGATATGGTGTTGATTTAATTGCAATACGGAGAGGAAATAAGTGGCTTTTCGAAAAGGATGAAAAGTTGCATATGGATGATATTTTAATTGTGAAGGGTGAAATTCAACCAATAATTGATTTGAAAGCTTTATGCAAAGATCCTGAACCTTTCTCCTTTCAGATTGGTAAGAAAGACGAGGAATTTTTAATAGATTTGGGAAATCCAGATATTTGCGAAAAAATTGAGAAACTTCAAAGGAATTATGTTTTGATAACAGATGTCTCAGAAACCATGATTGAATTGGCCTTAGCAGCATTATTTTTTAAAAATGAAGAGCTAGCTGAAGATATTTTAGAAATGGAAGAGTTAATGGATGGATTAAATTTAACTTTTGAAAAAGATCTCCTTGATCTTGCTCAATTGGTAGAAACACCAAGAGATCTAACAGGAATTATGAGAATTGTTTTTTCCTGTGAACTTATCGCTGATTCGGCAACACATATAGCAGAGAATATAATTAAAGGCTTTGAACCACATAGTATTCTACAACAAGCTATACATGAAACTTCTGAAATTGTTGTAAGAGAAACTCTCTCTGAAGATTCATATTTTAAAGCAAAAACATATAATGAACTACAAGATAGACGCTATAAACGTGGTTTTCATATAATAGCATTAAAGAGAGAAGATATATGGATTTATCGTTTTCAACCTGATTTCATCTTCGAAGAAGGGGATTTACTTATAGGTTTAGGACCTAAAGAAACGTTAATGGAATGGCGGAGATGTGTTAATCCCGAAAAGTATAAGGAATAAATCAATATGGTCAGAAGAAATGAATAAAGAAAATTTTCAAGAAAGGTTTAATGAGACTATACTTGAAATCGCTAATCAAGTGAAAAAGAACATAGAGATTATTAATTTCAATGATGTCTTAAAAACTATTGAATTAATATTACAGACACATAATGAAAATAACAAAATTTTTATTTATGGTGCAGGACGTTCTGGCTTTATTGGAAGGTGTTTTGCTCAAAGACTAATGCATTTAGGAATTATATCCTGTTTCATTTCAGATGCAATAACTTATCAATATCAGAAAAAAGATGTGTTAGTTTTAATCAGTGGAAGTGGTGAGACAACATCAACTGTAGCAATAGCAAAAAAAGCAAAAGAGATTGGTGGGAGGATAGTGTTATTAACTAATAATCCAAAAAGCACAATCGGAAAAATATCAGATTATATTATTGATATTAAAAGTAAGAGTAAGGATGTTGCCCTTTCACAAAAAACTCTCGCACCATATACAAGCTTGTTTGATATTTCAAGTTTAGCTGTATTAGATTCAGTAGGCGGTGTATTAATGAATCATTTGGGTGTAACAGAAGCTGAGATAGATAAAAGACATGCTTCATTAGAATGATCTTCAAACAAATTAATTGGTGGTATAAATGAATGAATTGATTGAAGTAAAATTTATTTCTCCAAAGAAGGGGAGGGGTGTTTTTGCATTACGCGAAATTAAAAAAGGAATAGTCATCGATGTTGCACATGTTATTCCATTAACAAATAAAGATTGGAAAAAAATTAGTAAAACTATTTTGTATAATTATTGTTATATTTGGGAAGATCCAAAACACAATCCAGAATACAAAAATGCCATCTCTTTAAGCGTTAGTCAATTTATAAATCATTCTTTTACTCCAAATGTTAGATACATTTATGATTATGATAATAATTGTATTGAATTTGAAACGATACAGGATATTTCTAAGGGGGAAGAAATTACAGTAAATTATAATGGATTAGTTGATGATAAAAGTCCAGTTTGGTTTGATATAGAATAATTGTTATTGGGCAGGTATACTATGGAGAAAAACCTAATCTATTAATTTATAGATATGATAGTTTAAACAATAGTTATTCATTAAGGTGAATTCCACGAATAAACTATTAGAAGTAAAATTCATATCAAAGAAAAAGGGAAAAGGTCTATTTGCTAAAGAATTTATTCCAAAAGGAGAGATCATAGATGTAGCTTACATAATCCTTATTTCTAATAAAGATTGGAATTCAATTAAAAATACAATATTATCTAATTACTCTTTTGAATGGGATGATCCTAAATGTAAAGGAGAGTATGATTCAGCAATCTCCTTAAGTGTTAGCCAGTTTATAAATCATTCATATGAACCGAATGTCAAATATACCTATGATTATAAAAACAAATGCATAAAATATATTACTCTTCGAGATATTTCAAAAGGCGAGGAAATTACAGTAAATTACAATGGAGAACCATTTAACAAGACACCTGTGTGGTTTGAAGTAGAAGAGTGACTTATTTTTTTCTTAACGATTTCAAGATTTTTATATTCATAATATCTTCTTTTAAATCTTTTCCTTTAGGAGTTTCCAATATTCCCGGCATATCTTTAAATCTTTCATCATTAATGAAAAATCCAAAAGGATCATTCCCTATTTTTCCTTGACCTATATGGGTATGTCTATCTATTCTTGAACCACATTCTTTATCAGTATCGTTTAGATGAAACGCATAAAGATATTTTAAGCCAATTGTTTCATCAAATTCATCCCACATCTTATTATATTTTGTTTTTGTCGTGAAGTCATATCCTGCTGCGAAAGAATGAGCAGTATCAAAACAGACACCAATTCTTTTCTTGTTTTTAATTTTATCAATGATTGTTCTAAAATGATGAAATTTGTTTCCTAATCCTTTCCCCTGTCCCGCAGTGGTTTCAAGTAAAACAATAACTTTTGAATCCTTAGTCACATCGATCAGTTTATTCAGCTGAACAGCAATTTCGTTTAAAGCCTCTTCTTTGCTTATCTCGTTTTTATCACTTATTGGGATAACTCCAGGGTGCATATTTTCGTATTCTATTCCTAATTGGTCTACTTTTATCAGTTCATCGAGCATGGCATTATATGATTTTTCTAAAATCTCTTTATCTATACTTGCAAGGTTTATTAAATAACTATTGTGAGATATCACAGGCCAGATTTCATCCTGTAACTCTTTCTTTTTATTTTGGAAATCATTGATTTCTTCTTGTTTTAAAGGTCCAGAAGACCAACCTCGTACATTTCGAACAAAAATTTGGATTGCTTCGCATCCTAACTCTTTCCCTCTTTCAAAAGCTTTAAATTTTCCCCCTGAAACACTCATGTGTGCCCCAATTCTCAATTTAATTCACCCTCAAATATAACTCTTCCTTTAAATATCTAAATATTTAATTTAATTTCTTCCAGAATTGATTTAATTCTTCACTTGTAAATTTAAATGTTAATCCAGAAGGTTCAGAAGCTTCTATTCTTAAAAATTCTGGAACATCATTTTTGTCGTATTGAATCCCTGCTTTTGCATTAAAGTCTAATTCAACTTTTAAAGTGTTCTTCCCTATGGTAATTACATTTTCTCTGGTTAACTCTAAATTATACATTGCGTTTAAGGCACTTTTCACAATTTCCATGTTTTCATAACTCGGTCCTATGAAATAACAACATCCCATTGAGTCCAAAATTGTAGTGTATAGTTGCAATTCATACGATAAATCTATTTTTCCTTCGTTTTCAGTGAGTTCCCCATAATCTTTTGTTTGACTTGCAACTCTTCCAGCAATAGCTGCACCTGCAGTATGATCTGCTCCCATAGGGGTTGTAGCGTAAGTTACACTCATAGCCTTAAAAACTCTTGGATCATAGCCAGAAATACCTTGACCTTTTACATGGGGAATTCTCTTAAAACCAATTTTATCTCCAAGATGGCAAACACCATTCCCAAAGAGTCTTCCGACTTTTGATCCCTCCTTGATTTCTTCTAAAATTTCAAATACTCTTTGAGCGTCACCCCATTGAATTTCACCGGCATCCATAGCAACACCCATTGTAACTCCAAATTCAATGCTATCGATCCCCGCATCATCGCATAAATGGTCTATTCTAGCTATATCATCAAGGTTATCAATCAATAGATTTGAGCCATTAGCAAAAATAGTTTCATACTCAAGACTTGAGGTAACATGGTTTCCATTCTCATCAACAAATATATTGGAACATTTAATAACGCAGGTAGGGGTACAAGGAACGCGTTTTCTTCCATTTCTAGATGTAATAAGTTCATGAAGTCTCTCTCCTGAAATATCTATGGCTTTATCATATGAACCCATTCTAAAATTTTTGGTAGGCAACCCTCCATAAGTACTCATTGGTCTAACCATATTTGGCGTACCATAGATTGAAAAATTCTTCTTGGATTCTGCCAATTCTTTAGCAAAAGGTTTCGATATTTCTCGGAACTTTTTTATATCAAACATTCGGACGTTTGAACTTGTCATAGGTAAAATAATAATTGCTTTGATCCTCTTAGATCCCATAACTGCGCCTAAACCACCTCGAGCAGCATGACGACTTGGATATCCTTCTAAATCATTCGTAGCAACACTAGCAGCTTTCATTAAATGTTCTCCTACAGGACCAATAGAATAAATTCCGATCTTTTTTCCGTATTTTCTTGTTAGGTCTTCATGAAGCTTATAATTACCAAAGCCTCTAAATTCCTTGGCAGAATCAAACTTAATACCCTCTTTATCAATGATTATTAATTTTAATTTTGGTGATTTTCCTTCTAAAACTAATGCCCTTATCCCATAAGAAGCTAACATTATAGATGGACGACCACCTACATTCGCTTCTTTTATCCCATTAGTTAACGGGCTTTTTCCTCCAACTGAAGTTCGCCCGGAACAAGGAAAAGGACTTCCTGTAAGTAATCCTGTAGCAAGAATTAGTTTATTTTTTTCACCTAGCGGATCACATAATGGTGGCACTTCATCATGAATAATTTGAGAACTTAACCCACGACCTCCTAATAGGAAGTACTTTGATTCTCTTGTTATATCTTCACTTTTTGTATTCTCTGTATCAACTTTAATTCTGACGATTTTCATTATTATACAATAATAATTGAAATTATTTTACTATTACTTAGCATCATTTTCTTATATAACATAAGCTAAACAATTTGATATTTTTTTTACATTTTATTGAAAAAAAATGAACCAATACTTCCATATTTATTTAATTTGTAAAAAAAAAATTCAGATAAATGTCAATTTTTGAGACATAGATTTAAATATACAACTAGATGTATGAATATTACATCAATTTATTATCACATTATCATATTACCATTATGATATGGGTATTATTTAACTTGCCGTATTCTTTTTCAATCTAATAATTTGTGAGAAAATATGAGCGAACAATACCGTAACCGTTATTTTAATAACAAAATCGATGAAAACGTTACACCCCATACATATTGCTGTGATAATCCATTTATTGAATCCAGAGACGGTAATAAAGTGTGTTTAAATTGTGGTTTAATATTTGAAAGAACTTTTGTGGGAAACGAGAGACGTGCATATACGGTAGAGGAGATACAGAGTCGCCGTAGAACAGAACCGCGCTGGAGAGACTTTGGCCCCAGAACTATGTTACCCAATACTAAAACAGATAGCAAAGGGAAGAGCATTGGAGCAAAAGAACAGGCTCTTTTTTCCCGTCTTTCAAAAATCCAAAATTCTTTAATTTCTAGTATTGAAAGGAACTTTTGGGAAGCTAAACCAAAATTAAAAATGCTTACATCTAAGTTAAATATTCCAGAATATATTGCAGAGACCGCTTGGAAAGTATATAGCATTGTAGCAAAGAAAAAATTAACGATGGGACGTTCTATTAATGGATTTATAGCGGGTTCATTATATGCTGCGATTCGCGTTCATGACTTTCCCCGATTATTAGACGAAGTCTGTGAAGCTTCTCTAACACCGAGACGAACAGTTCATAGAAGTCTTGCGATGATAATTAGGGAGGTTTTACCTGAATTAAACCTAAGATATCAACCTATAACGGCTGAATCACTAGTTTTTCGTTTTGGAAATGAATTAGACTTACCAATTCAAATTCAAAAAAATGCAATTAATATGTTAAAAGATGCCTCGAAAAACGGATTAAAACGAACAGGAAAAGACCCCAAAGGTTTAGCTGCTGCTTGTATTTATATCGCCGCAAAAAATGGTTCTATTAGAAAAACACAGTCAAAAGTCGCAGATATTGCAAAAATTACAGAAGTAACATTGCGTAGTCGAGCCAAACAAATTAAAAGTAAGCTTACATAAAGAATATCACAATTATGGGTAAAAAAAATTTACCCTTTTATATTTTTAATTTCTTTTTATTATTTTGTTTCTTCTGGTTTATCTATCAATAAAGTCCACTTAACACCAATGGCAGTTATTATCAACGCAGTAATCATTAAGCAACATGTGGCAGAAATGAAGTATATCCAAAATATCGCAGGAAAAATTGATGTAATCTCAAAATCATATAAAGCTAATTGAAATGATATATCTCCTGAAAGTGTAGATATATCCGTTTTACCTAACAAGACTATGTAATTCATCTTGACAAAAGAACCAAGTAAAGTTACCATTCCAATAACGACTATTAGTTTAGCTAATAATTTACTTTCAATCTTAGTGCTTTTAGAGGCCCTAAAGATAAAATATCCTAACGTTATAAAACAAATTATAGCAAAAATAAGAAATAACCATAATATTGTTCCTGTTAAAGAAATATAATCAGATCCATAAATAAATTCTGAAAGAAGAATTGGATTAGTCTCAATTTCATTAAATTCTGTGAAATTTAATAGGATAAAAAATTCAATCTCGAAGAAAGAAACAATCATAAAGAGATAACCTATAATTGTCAGAAATTTAGTAACTTTCTTATGTTCCATGATTACCATCACATTTTCTATTAAAATTGTAAGAAAATTTTTTATGCAATTATATTTTTACTTATTATTGTTTTTGAAATTTATAAAAATTACTAATATTATTATTTTTAGGAAAATCTAGAATTATTTCAATTAAAAAGCTTTAATTTATTTATTTTTGAGGAGTAATAAGGATACAGATATGGAAACCTTGAAATGTCAGCACAAAAATGTGAAACAAGAGGGAGGAGATATTGTATGCCAAGATTGTGGTCTAATTCTAGAAGAAAAATTAGCTTCTAAGGATAATCAATCCTATGGGGAATACTATTCAGATTATCAAAGAGACTATGAAAGGCGTATCCGCGTTAGCGACTCAAAAGCTTTGCAAGATCCAGTAATACGTGAGAAATATGAACGAATAAAGACACTCGAAAAATGGTTTCGCGATTACGAATCCGATTTCACAGAACAAAAGAAAACCATTGAATTATTAAAAAGTCATGGTATTGGGTTAAATATAGACAATGTAAAGTACCGAGATATTAAAGATCGTTATTTACGTTATAATAAATACCATAGACATAATTATCAAAATATGGTTATAATATTTCTGGCTATAATTTGGATAGAAATAAAGGACACTACAAATGTCCGTATTGAGGAATTTATTAGAGTGTCCAAGGAGTTAGGCCATAAGATCAATAAAAAAATGTTAGCAAATGCTATGTCAAAGGTAAAAAGAACTGAAAAAATGTTAAAAGAACACAAAGACCCTTCCTTAATAGAAAAAGAAATAAAAAATAAGATAAAAATTGTGTTTCAAAAAGATCTGAATAGTATTCCGCATGAGAAAGTCAGAGAGTTCTTTTCAAATAAGTCTCAATTTGAAAAGACAAAAATTAACATGCAGTTGTTAGTTGATAAGATCCTAAAATTAATTCCATATGATCAAATCAAGAACCTAAATTATAAAGCTTTTACAGCGGGATTAATCTATTATATTGGACAAACCTTAGAGAATAGAAAGATTTTTACTCAAAGTATTATTGAGATGTATAGCAAATTTTCAAGTACAACCATTAGAAATAAATATCACTTACTAAAAGATATATTGGGAGATCCTCAAGAATTTAAACTCTAATTCTTTAAATATCTATAAAAATTTTTTAGAAATTATAAATTATTAAAAACTTTAACTTTATGTTATTTATTATTTAATCTATAATTTCTGTTTCAAATTTACCACAAATGTCAATTAATAAAATTGCTGGCGACACTTATTATCACCAATCACTCAATGAATTATTAGAACAATTCAATACAGATCCAGATCAAGGATTAAAATTTTCTGAACTGGAAAAGAGATATCAACTTTCGGGTTATAATGAATTACCTAAAATCAGAAAATCCATTTGGAAAATATACCTTGCACCAATTTTTAATTTTTTAATAATTATACTTCTTATTACAGGAATTATCGTTGTAATTTTAGGATCTCCAGGCGAAACTGTTATTACATTCACAGTTGTAATAATAAATTCCACTACTGTTGTCGTTCAGCAATATAGAGCCCAAAAAGCTCTGGAATCTCTTAAAAAAATATCTTCTTTGAAAGCTACGGTTATAAGGGATGGAGACCAACTTGAGATTCCAAACAGAGAATTAGTACCGGGAGATATAGTCTTATTAGATCAAGGAGATAAAATTCCTGCAGATGGGAGAATTATTAATCAAATTAATTTAAGTGTAGATGAGGCACCTTTGACTGGTGAAAGTGAACCTGTAGAAAAAACCAATAAAACTCTAGAGAAGAATAATGTTCCCATTCAAAGACAATACAACATGGTATTTATGGGAACATATATTAATAATGGAAGAGCAAAAGCCTTAATAACGGGTACCGGTGTGAATACTGAGATAGGAAAAATTTCTAATACTCTAAATGAAATGGGGAGTATTGAAGATATTCCATTAACGCGAAAATTGAATAGATTAGGATATATCCTTGGAGTAATAGTAATCATCAATTTATACATATTAATATTCTATAAATTTGTAGTTTTAGCATATGAAGGAAACTTCATTAAATCTGAAATAAGTAGTGCCTTAGTGAGCTCTATTTTAAGAGCAACAAATGTACTTCCAATTAACTTACCAATATTAACTACTTTAGTCTTAATCACCGGAGTATTAAATATGGCTCAAAGTGGAGTCATAATTAAAAATTTGTCTGCTATTGAATCCTTAGGTCGTGTTTCAGTTATTTGTTCAGATAAAACGGGCACTATTACAAAAAATGAAATGACAGTAGAAAAATTCTGGATCAATGATGCAGAATATATAGTTACCGGCGCTGGCTATGATGCGGAAGGTGAAATCTTAATAAATAGAACACCAATTAGTTTAAAAGATAATTCTACTTTTCAGAAGTTCATTGATTCAATGGTAATGAATAATAATGCTAGGCTAATTTTTGAAGACGTTAAAGTTAGAGTAAGTGGGAAAAAAGAAATGGCTATAAGAAAAGCTTTAGGCTCATCTACTGAAGCAGCATTATTGGTACTTTCTGAAAAAGCAGGATATATTCCATATGATATAAAAAAAAAATATAAATTAGTCAATGAATTTTCATTTAGTTCAAAATTAAAACGTATGAGTTCAATCTGTTTATTAGAAGATGATGAGAACTCAAAAATTTTATATTCTAAAGGAGCTCCTGAAAAAATCATTGAAATTTCCTCTCAGATTGAAATCAATGGAGTTGAAAAAGAATTTTCCGATAATATTAAGAAAAAATTATTAGAAAATATCAATAATCGAGCAGAACAAGGATATAGAATATTAGCAATTGCCTACAAACCATTAGTTAATATTGACAATCCTAAAAGAGAAGAAGTTGAACAAAATTTAATATTTTTAGGATTTGTTTCAATTATGGATCCCGCTCGTATTGGTGTTAAGAAATCTATTGAAGAATGTCAATCTGGTGATATAAAAGTCATTATGATAACTGGAGACCATCCTGCTACTGCGAAAACTATTGCTACTCAAATGAACATTTATAATGAGGGGGATATTATAGCAGAAGGTAATCAAATTAAAGATTTAAACGAAACCGAATTTGAGAAAGTGTCTGTATTTGCTCGGGTAGAGCCTTCTGATAAAGAAATCATTGTTAAGAACTACCAAAAGAAAGATCATGTGGTAGCTATGACTGGCGATGGAATAAATGATTCTCTTGCCTTAAAGTTAGCAAATGCAGGTATTGCCATGGGAATAACAGGAACGGATGTGGCTAAAGAAACTGCTGATATGGTTATTTCAGATGATAATTTTACTTCTATTGAAAAAGGAGTTCGAATAGGTCGTGGACTTTTCTCAAAAATTAGGACAATAATCTATTTTTTTATATGTTTGAATATAATGGAGGCGATAATTTTTTTCACATATGAGTTCATCCCAACCTTTGATCTCTTCAGTTCAGAATGGCAACATATCTATATTTTTGGAATTGCTCATTCATTGCCTTCTTTAGCGCTAGTTATTGATACACACCCTAAGGATATTATGCATGAATCTCCTAGAGATGAAGAACAAATATTAAATAGGAATATATGGATAATGTTATTAGTTCAAGCTTTCCTCATGGGTATAGGATTAGTTTTAGCTTTACAATTAACGCTATGGGAGATTATCCCATTAAATGATTGGAATCTGAACCCCCACATAAGTTATATAAATCCCCTTTCATCTCATTCTGAATTGGTAGCTCAGAAAGCAAGAACAATGTTTATTACAACTATCTATATTATTGAAACCAATTTCATATGGACTTTCAGAAGACCAAACTCATCTCTCTCAAAAAGCCTAAAAGAAGAATTAAGTACGTCATTATTAATTATTTGTTTATTTACATTAACACTACACATCCTCCATATTTGCTTTTCTTATTCCGTAAATTATTATGTCAATGAAGTCTTTGGGCTAAATCTACAAATAAATTTCCTGTTCCTTAGCTTTATCGACTGGTTAATATGTATATTATTATCCTTACCTGGTATAATCGGTATTGAAATTTATAAAAATGTAGCAAGGAAGAGAAAAATATTTTTCTAATTATTAAAGGGTCAAGTTAACTTTATATATAATAACCGATCTTTAGAATTTATTATGAGTAACCTCAACTCTGTAAAAGAAGACATTATTAAACGCTTTGATGAAAATTACACTTCCACCTATGGGTAAAAATATTGGAAATAGTTGTGCTGCTGATACTTTGAATAGTATAATAGAAGTTTTAAACTTGGGAGAAGGAAAGTTTAATTACTTTAACAAATTAGCTGTTCCCTTTAATGTTTTTGCCCATTTTAAGGGTAAGATTGGATGGAATGGACCATGTGGTGCTATTTCTGGTGCCCTCGCAGCTATTGGTATCATAATGGGAGGACCCCATTTGGATCCGTAATGTGTGAGGAATTATGTGGATTTGACTTAAATATCGATCTTAAGCAGTATTTTAAAA
>JBHLKM010000004.1:18485-188341 GCA_048886685.1 Candidatus Hodarchaeota archaeon | reverse complement strand
GACCCCATTTGGATCCGTAATGTGTGAGGAATTATGTGGATTTGACTTAAATATCGATCTTAAGCAGTATTTTAAAACCCGTACATGGGAAAACAAATGCTGTAATTTCATCTTATTTGCAATTGATAATGTTTCAAAAATAACCAAAAAAGAATATAAAAAAAATTATCGCTAAATAGCTATTTTTCAAAAAAAAGTAATATTAAAAGGCATGATTATTATTGGTTATTTATTATATTGATTAGATTTTATAAATGAATTATCTCTAAATTATAATACTGAAACTGGTTGACCCGATATGGAAGCTCCAGAAGAAAACTTTTATAATCTTGAACTAGAGCAAATTTATAAAAAACTCCAAACTAATCCTGATAAAGGTTTATCTCAAAAGGAAGCTATGAGAAGATTAGAGGAGTATGGTTTAAATGAGATACCTAAAGTCTCGAAAGGGTTCATTAAAATATATTTAGCGCCATTATTTAATTGGTTAATTGTGATATACCTTATCGGAGCCTTGATATTATTCTTAGCCTGGGCTTTTGGTGGTGAGGGAAATTTAACCTTTATTGCTTTGACTTTAGGAATCGTTTTCATTAATTGTCTGGTTGCCATCATTCAACAATATAGAGCAACTAAAAAGCTTGAAGCTTTACGTGAATTAACAGCTCCTACGTCTACTATTATAAGAGATGGCCAAAAGATGGATGTTCCAACCAAGAATATTGTTAATGGAGATTTATTAGTATTAGAGCAAGGGGATAAGGTCCCTGCTGATGCTAGAATAATTCAATCTTTTAACTTGGTAGTTAATGAAGCTTCTCTAACTGGAGAATCAGAGCCTGTCAGAAAATCTGAAATAGGAAAAGCATTAAAAAATGAAGATATATCTATTGGTGAACGTAAAAATATGGTTTTTTATGGAACATATATTACAACTGGTACAGGGAAATCAATCGTAGTAAAAACAGGAGGATATACTGAAATAGGAAAGATTTCTCATGGTCTGGAAGAAGCTGGAACCAGTGAAATCCCAATTCGACAGAAAATGAACAATTTTGGTAAATGGTTAGGTCTGGCTGTTTTTATATTTTGGTTTATAACATTGATAATAATATGGGTAGCAAGTAAATTTGAACGACTCGAGATTGTTGAAAGTCTGAATTCGGCTCTTGATCTTATGCCTATCAATATTCCTTTACTCGTAACGATTGTTTTAATAACTGGAGTTCTTGCAATGGCTCATCGTGGTGTTATTATAAGGAACCTTGCTTCAGTTGATAGTTTAGGGCGTGTAAGTGTTGTATGTTCTGATAAAACAGGAACATTAACTAAAAATCAGATGTCTATTCAGCATGTTTGGACAAATGGGTCAATATTTAGAATTACAGGTAGTGGGTATAATCCTGAAGGAGAAATCGTATTAATGGATGATCCTAAAAATCACATTTATATTAAGCATATCGATGAATACCCTTATCTTAAATTATTATTAACTTCTGGTTTTCTAAATAATAATTCTGCTTTAGTAAAAAACGAACTTGAGATCTCCGGGAAAACACATTATAATTGGGATGTAATTGGTTCTCCTACGGAGGGTGCCTTGATGGTGTTATTTCAGAAAGGGATGGGTGATTATCTTCTTGATGAATATGAATCTATAACAGAATATCCTTTTGATTCTTTGGTAAAAAGAATGACTAAACTATATAAGAGAGATCATGTTTATGTTTCTTTTACAAAGGGAGCAAGTGAAGTTTTATTGCCTTTATGTAAAAAAATTATATATCAAGATAAGGAAATTGAGTTAAATGAAGAGATTAGAACAAAAGTAATGGAAATTGTAAATCTATATGCAAATCAAGGATATAGAATATTAAGTTTATGTTATAAAGAAATGAATGACATCCCTCCTGAAGGTGATGAGGGTAGAAAAGTAAGTGAATCGGATTTAACCTTTATAGGATTTGTTACAATACTAGATCCTCCACGAGAAGGTGTCAAAGAATCTGTAGAACAGTGCCATGAAGCGGGAGTAGATGTTGTGATGATTACAGGGGATTCACCAACTACAGCGAGAGCGATTGCCTCGCAAATAGCGATTATAACAAAAGAAAGTGATATAGTAACTGAAGGTAAGGATGTCAATAACATTCAATCGTATGAAGAATTTTCTAACATCAAGGTATTTGCACGAGTTTCCCCAGAACATAAAGAGGATATCGTGGAACATTATCAAGCACAAAAAAAAGTTGTTGCTATGACAGGCGATGGTGTAAATGATGCTTTAGCCTTAAATATGGCAGATGCGGGTGTGGCAATGGGAATCACAGGAACTGACGTAGCTAAAGAAGCTTCAGATATGGTAATCTCAGACGATTCTTTTAATTCCATTGTTACTGGTATTCATCATGGGAGAGGTATATTTGCAAGAATTCGAGCCGTGGTATTCTTTTATATTTGCATTAATGTTTTTGAAGGTATTATCCAATTTTTGTTAGCAATTATATTAGATTTGCCTTATTTCTTAGATGAAGCTTTTTATTATCAATGGATTTTCCTTTCGATAACTTTACATATGTTCCCAGGTTTAGTACTGACTTTTGATTCAACATCCAAGGACGTAATGAAAGAAAAACCAAGGGACTCTGAAGAAATTCTTTCGAAAAACATTATTGTTCTTTTATTTATATTTGGATTATTACTAGCTGTCAGTATGGTTGTAGTATATTGGTTTACATTTAGTGGAATCTATCCGGTCTTTTCAGAAAATTGGGAATTTGGTAATTTTAATAATGCATACCTTTATACGGCTGAAAATGCTGATTTAAATCCCTTTAGTGTAGGATTAACTGAGGCAAAAACTTTAACAATGCTTATGGTTACGTTGTTTTTCTGTGAATCATTTTTAATATTTCAGATTAGACGACCAAATAAATCATTAATAAGGAGTTTAATAGAAGATAGCAATAAAAGAATGTACCTTATAATTGGGTTTTTATTTGCACTCTTTATAATGCTAATGTATATTCCTGGTGTTCAAGTAGCACTCGCAGAGGCAGGAATTAATTTTATGTTTATGTACTTAACGGGTTTAGATTGGTTATTGTGCTTTTTAGTTTCCTTAATCTGTATTATCTCTTTTGAGATTGTGAAATATGTAGCTCGTTATTATGGTATAACCTTTTAATAAACTTATTTATCTTTCTTATTTTCCTTTTGGACAAAGATTTCAATAATTTTTTATGCAAAAATAGATTTTCTTTGTTATGTTAAAAGGAGATAGAGTCATACTTGGCCCAATTAAAAGAGATTATATTGAAACTTATTTAAAATGGATGAATAATCCCGAACTTACGCAATATCTTTTAATATACCGCCCACTTACAAGAGAAATGGAAGAAGATTGGTATAATAGTTTAAAAAATCGAGAGAATTTCTTTATTTTTGCTATTTTAATTTATGACCAAAATAAAAATGAAAAACTTATTGGTAATTGTTCAATAGATGTAAATTGGCAAAACCGCGTTGGTACTTGTGGAATTATGGTAGGAGAAACGGAGAATCAAGGTAAGGGATATGGAACCGAAGCAATGAAACTGCTTGTTGAATACGGTTTTAATACATTAAATCTTAATAGGATTCAACTTGAGACATATGATTTTAATATTAGAGCATTAAAATCATATAAAAAAGTTGGATTTAAAGAGGAGGGAACTCGACGAAAAGCAATCTTTAAAAATGGCGAGTATCATGATGTCATCATGATGGGAATCCTAAAAGATGAATGGCCAAAAAAAGATTCTAATGAATAATTTCACACATATTTAGTTTTACACTTTTTGTTGCTCTTCTAAATCTATAAAATATGGGATTATTTTCTCTTTGAAAATATCATATACTTTATTTACATCAGGACCTCTATTCATAAAAGAGAAATGTGTTGCTCCAGCATTTTTGAATTTTTCTATGCTAGCAATAACATCATCAGTGGTACCGATACAATTCATATCATCAAGGATGGAATCAGGAAGACAATCAATACTTTCCATTAATTCCGCAGCTCCCTCACTATCCATAAGGAAGTTATGTATAGTTAGGTTTTCAGGTAAATTTAAGCCCGGATAAGCCTGATTTGTCTTCGTAGGATTTACTAGATATGAACCTTTAAAAAACTCACATCTTTCTCTAGCTTTTTCAGGATGGCCATCGTCTATTGCTATAAAACAATTTAAAACATAATCAATCTCAGCTGGATCTCTTCCGATTTTTTTAGCACCCTCTTTAACTTCCTCACAATTTTCTTTATATGTCTTAGGGGTTTCAACAATAGGGTACCAACCATCGCCTATCTCCCCAGTTAGGATTCTTGTTTTAGGGCTATTTGCAGCCAAATAAATTGGTGGTGTTTTTTGAACTGGTTTTATTTGAATATAGGCATTTCTAAGATTGCCCCAAAACTGGCTATCTAGATTAATCCTTCTTTTTGTCCAAAAACTTCTTAGAAGCTTGATATATTCCTCTAACTTTGATAGACATCTTTCTCTTTTTAATCCATATATATCAATATTCATTGCTTCTCCAGCACCAATACCAATCATAGCCCTTCCATTGGATATTACGTCCAGAGAAGCAACCTTATGGGCCATTAGAGCAGGATGAAACCGATGACAATCAGATACTCCAGTACAAAGCTTAATTTTATTAGTTACCATCGCAAGTGCAGTTAAAAAAATATATGCATCAAAACACCTTCCTGGACCTGGAGGGAGCATAGTTGTATGATCAGCATAAAAAACCGCATCAAATCCACATGCTTCTGATTTTTTTACACCTTCAATCATGTATTCTAATCGAGGTGTAGGAACGGGTATAGAAAAAGAAAACTTCATATTAATATTTCTGAATCAAATTATTTAATTATTTTTAACAACAAATTAATTTTTAAGAAATCCCAGATTCATTTCTATATTAAATGCACATTGGTGTAAAAATATGAGTAAATCAAAAGTTTCTATTGTAAAATACGAGCAACCTCTTGAATCGGTTAGAAAATTAGTTGAATTAGTAAATTTATTTGACGAGATCCCCAAGGATGCAAAAGTATTTATTAAACCTAACATTGTATCCTGGTATCGTTCTACCAATTTCCCAAAATGGGGTGTGATTACATCATCACGTATTATTGAAGATGTTGTTGTATTACTTAAAGAACGAGGAATTGATAATATCTCAATTGGTGAAGGGATTGTAACGGGTGATGTTACGGATACCGAAACGGCAGCAGACGCATTTGAGAAATTAGGATATAATATTCTTAAAGAAAGATATGGTGTAAAACCAATCAATACTTTTGAACATCCATTTGAGAAGATAGATTTAGATACCGGTTTTAAAGTCAATTTCAGTTCGGTTGCTTTAGCCGCGGATGTTGTTATAGATATTCCTGTTCTTAAAACACATAGTCAAGCGGTAGTTTCATTAGGTTTTAAAAATTTAAAGGGACTGATCAATTATGCTTCTCGTAAGAAGTTTCATAGCGATGATCCAGTTAAAGATTTGCATTATAATGTTGCTCAATTACCTAATAAGTTAAAAAAGGTATTAACTATTATTGATGGACTCTATACTCTTGAACGAGGACCTGCTATTGATGGAAAAGCTCATAGAAAAGACATTCTTGTAGCTTCAACAGAAATTTTATCTGCAGATATGGTAGGTACAAAATTATTAGGTATTGAGCCTACTGATGTTCCTCATTTAGTACAAGCAGCAAAAGACAGAAATAGACCAATGGATTTATCGGATGTTGAAATTGTTGGTGAAAAAATAGAAAATCTTGCGTCTCATCATGAATGGGATTTTATTTATAATGATGCAGGAGATCTTCCACTTCCATTCAAGAGAATTGGTGTTCAGGGATTGAAATATCATAAATATGATAGTACTTTATGTACTTATTGCTCAAGTATTAACGGAATCTTATTACTTATTATCAAAAACGCATGGTTGGGGAGGAAGGGTAAGCCTTTTGATAATGTCGAATTCCTAAATGGTAAAATTCAGGAACCATCTCCAGGTATGAACAAAACCATTCTCATTGGGCAATGTCAATATAACAAAAATAAAGATCATCCAGATATAAAAGAAATGATTCCAATTAGAGGCTGTCCTCCTTCGATGGAAGATGTTAGACAAGCTTTTAGCCAAATTGGAATCGAACTTCCTTCATCGATGTTACAGAATGTAAGTCAGGGGGGCGCTGGATTCTTAATGGCAAAATACAAAGGAAGACCAGAATTCGATGAGTCTTTCTTTCAAATTAAATAAGATTTCTACTTTAATATTTCTTTTTTCTTCTTTTTTAATTTTCTTTTTCCAAAATATTTATAAGTATATGAATTCTAATTTTAATTCAACTTTTCTAAGGTGGATGTAATGAAGGACTATTCAGATTGGAAAATAAATTTAGATTTTGAGAATGAATCACCATATGTGAACCCAAATAGACCATGGCTAAAGTTTCGAGAGCCTAATGTGCCAAAATCAATAAAATTTGATCCAATTTCAATCCATGAGTTTATTAAATGGATTGCACGACAATATCCAAATAACGTCTGTGTTTATCACAAACCAACCGACAAAAAATATACTTATCGTGAATTAATTTATTATTCGGATAAAATAGGAAATGCATTATCGAAACTGGGAGTTAAAAAAGGGCATTCTGTTGCTATAATGTCAGAAAATTGTGCTGAGTTTATTTTCTGTTGTATAGGTATTATGGAAACTGGAGCAATTGTTATACCTGTGAATCCATTGCTTAAAGAGTCAGATGTTTCTCATATAGTACGAGAAGCAGGAAATGTTAAAGCCTTTTTTGTGCATAAGAATAATTTTAGAACTGTAAAAAGAGTAAGAAAACAAGTTAATTTTGAGAATGTGATATTAATCGGTACCGAAGAAGACAAAATAGATGCGACTCTTTTTAGTGAATTCATAAAGGATACAAGACCTTCTCCCCCAGATGTAGATATTGATCCTATAAATGATATTGTGGCATTGATGTTTACGGGTGGTACCACTGGGCTCCCTAAAGGGGTAATATGGACACATGATGGACTTCTTCATAGTTGTCTTTCTTTAGCTTATGCATCGGGGGATGAATATGAAGAGAGGGTGGGAAATTTTATTAATTTATCAATTTTACCATTATGTCATGCTATGGGATTCGGTATATTGATAATTGCATTATATCTTGCTTCTATGCTAGTAATGTTTCCTTTCAATCCCTCTGAAGTATTAAAAGCAATTGATTATTATCGAGTTTCCTTATTTGTCGGAGTTCCAGTAATGTATCAAATGATAATCAATTCGCCCGAATTCACAGAAACAGATTTATCTAGTCTTGAATCTGCAGGGTCTGGATCTGCTGCATTGGCTCCAGAATTTAATAATAAATGGGAAAAGGTTGTTGGATTTAAAGTAGGTCAAGGTTATGGTCTCACAGAATCATTAGCATTTGCCACATCAGCTGCATCATGGATGCCTGAAATTAAACCAAACAGTATTGGTGTTCCTAATATAGATACGGATGTTAAAATAGTAAATCCTGATACTTTGGAAGAGCTAAAACTTGGGGAAATTGGTGAATTATTAATAAAAGGTCCAAACGTAATGAAAGGATACTGGAAAAATCCGGAAGCTACCAAAAAAGACATTATAGATGGATGGTTAAGAACAGGCGATTTAGCGAGAATGGATGAGGATGGGTATTTTTATATTGAGGGACGCACTAAAGATATGGTTAAATATAAGGGTTACAAGGTTATGGCAAGAGAAGTAGAAGAAAAACTCGTAGAACATCCAGCAATAGTAGAAGCAGGGGTAGTTGGTGTTCCAGATCCAAACATAGGGGAGACAATTAAAGCATATGTTGTAATAAATTCAGAATATAAAGATAAAATTACTGAACGTGAAATTATTGAGTGGTCAAAAGAAAGATTAGCAGCATATAAATACCCTCGTCAAGTAGAGTTCATAAATGTACTACCTCGAACTGCTGTTGGTAAAATCTTTAGAAGAAAACTAAGAGAAAGTGCAATAGAAAAGCAAGAAAAAGAAAAACCCTTAACTACTTTATAGAACTAAATTGAATCAGTTTTTTTCCTATTTTTATTATATTTGACCAAAATGTTTAAAAATGAAAATAATGCAATTATATAATTAATCCAAGTCTTTTTAACTAAATTTTTAAGAGGTGAATATTATAAAAGATTATTCAGATTGGGAAGCTGAGTTTGATTATGAAAATATGTCGCCATATATTGAGGATCCAAATCGACCTTGGTTGAAAAGTCGACCACCAAGCTTACCAAATTCAATACACTTCGCCCCAATACCTGTTCATGATTTTATAAAGGTAAACGCGTCTAAACATCTTAATAACGTATGTATTTATCATAAACCCTCAGATAAAAAATATACATATCGAGAAGTTCTGAATTATGCAGATAAAATTGCTAACGCTTTGTACGAACTAGGTATTAGAAAGGGGGATGCAGTTGGTATAATGTCAGGAAATTGTCCTGAATTTTTATTTTGTCTCTTAGGAATCTTAGAAACTGGTGCCACTGTCGTACCAATCAATCCACTTCTTAAAGAATCGGATGTGATCCATATTGTTCGAGAATCAGGTCATATAAAGGTTGTTTTTGTCCATAAAGCTAATTATAGAACTATCAAAAGAACTCGGAAAGAAGTTGAAATAAAAGATGTAATTTTATTAGCTACTGAAGAAGCAAAAGATGACGCGATTACCCTTGAAGAATTTATAGAAGGTAAGGCTGCCAATGCTCCAGAAGTGGATATAGATCCAGATAATGACCTTGCAGCATTATTATTTACTGGAGGTACAACAGGCTTACCAAAAGGAGTTATGTTGACGCATACAAATTTAGTTGCTAATAGTCTTCAAATTATCTATAGTAATTTAGGTGATTCAACTCGTGAAGAGTTGGAAGCACTAGTAGGAAAGATTGTAAATTTAGCTATTTTACCACTCTGTCATGCATTTGGTTTTACCGTAGCACTTATTTATATGGCATCTGCAGCTATGATGGTAATATTTGCTTCTTTTGATCCTGTTGAAATTTTAGAAGCTATTGAATTCTACAAAATTGAATTATTTGTTGGTGTACCAGTTATGTTTCAAATGCTAATTAATTGTCCTGATTTTACAGAGCGAGATCTTTCAAGCTTAGAAAGTGCAAGTTCTGGTTCCGCACCATTAGCACCAGAACTCGCAAGAAAGTGGGAAGATGTTGTTGGAACCAAGGTTTTCCAAGGATATGGCCTTACCGAAACTTCACCAGGCACACATGGAGCTGCACGATGGATGCAAGGAATTAAACCTGAGAGTATAGGGATGCCTATTATAGATACTGATGCTAAAATCATAAATCCAGACACATTAGATGAATTAGCGATTAATGAGATAGGTGAATTATTAATTAAGGGACCTCAGGTAATGAAAGGATATTGGAAGAGACCTGAAGCCACAGCAGCAACTTTTGTAGATGGCTGGTTAAGAACAGGTGATCTTGCAAGAATGGACAATGATGGATACTTCTATATTGAGGGTCGTACTAAAGATATGGTAAAATACAAGGGTTATAAGGTGATGCCAAGGGAGGTTGAAGAAAAGTTAATGGAACATCCTGCAATTTTAGAAGCAGGTGTAATAGGTATACCAGACCCCAATATAGGTGAAACAATAAAAGCATTCATCGTTCTTAAACAAGATTATAAAGATAAAGGGATCACTGAGCGCGATATTATTGAATGGGCTAAAGAAAAGATGGCAACATATAAATATCCTCGCCATGTAGAATTCTTAAGATCTTTACCAAGAACAGCAATAGGCAAAGTGTTTCGAAGAAAGTTAAGGGAAATGGAATTAGAAAAAAAGGAAAAGCCCTTAATCCCCTTATAAGATTCAATAATAAAAAATCTATTTTTTTTTAATTTTGAATTAGTCAAAATTTGATTTTTTTAAGAAAGTATTACAGTACCTTCTCTGCCATTATAAATAAATGATAGGTACTTCCCCATTTAGGTGATTCTTGCACCAATTTCGACCAAATGATTTTAAATCCCACTTCTTGAACCATTTTTATATTAGTTTCTTTGTCAAAACCACTCCAAAACATTTTGGATCCAGTTCCAAAAAAATCTCCATTATAAGATTCAGGATTATCAAAATTCTCAAAAATTATGAGAATAATACCCTTCGTTTTTAACATACGATGAAATTTTCTTAAGAGTTCATAATGCTCCTCTCTTGGTATATGAATTATAGAATAGTAAGCCAGGATTCCATTAAATTGCTCATCAGGGAAACTAACTCTTGTTATATCTTGACAAATAAATTTAGCATTAGGAGCATTTTGTTTCGCTAACTCAATTTGTTTTTCGGAGATATCCACACCAATTACTTCGAATTTCTCACTTAAAATTCGAGAATACGCGCCATTTCCACAACCAACATCCAACACTCGACTATTTGATTCTATTCGAGACGAGAATTCAGATAAAGCTCTAATTTCTTCCTCTTCTTCTCTAAATACACCCAGGATTTTTTCCAGCTTCTGGGCAGCTTCATTATAACCGACTCTAACCATTTCTTTCTTATCCATATAAAACCCATTCTCGTTAATTAGTTTTAAAATATTGAGTTGGCTGATGAATCGTCATATTAATATTTTTATATGTATTAAAGTCGCAAATTTCGGTTACCCATGAGTAATAAGTATCAGGAGTTAATGGTCTCCATCGAGTGTTTATTAACCCTGAATTTTTATTCAATCCATAAGAAGGGATTAAAATTGAGGTTGCAAATATATTGTCAAAATGAGTCAAATCATGTAAATTAATGAAATCCTCTCTTCCTTTAGAAACATAAAACGCATAATAGGCATCGACACCTTTTAATTTATCCAGCGTTGTCCATTTTGCATTAACATAAATCTTTGGATCTCCCATGTATTTAGATTTTTCCTCATAGGAATATTCAATCCTGTTTTTAAGTTTCAAATAATTCTCTAATAATTTATTATTAGCGTCTAAAATGCGAGTTTTAAATCGCGTCTCACCATTCCAATAATCTATCTTAAATTTATACTCTCCATCTTCTAAAAAGCCATTTCTATCATACCCAAGGTACCACACCATCTGACGATTGTAGTTGTCAACTATATATCCATTTCCATTTCGATAGTCAAAGGGTTGGTTTTTAAATTGAAATTCATATCCTTTTGGACCTTCAACTGTAATATTTTTTATTGCATTAGTATTCTTTTCTCCAACTAATCCAAAAAATCTCACTTCAAATTTACCTTGTTTTTCTGGTAAATCTTTTGAACCTCTGCCATCTAAGAAAAATTGACTTACACCGATATTATCTATAGGAGGGACAGTTTCATCCTTAACTTCATCATTAAAAAAAGACTCTTGAAATTCATTAAACCGATTTTTATATACTAAACCAAGAAATCGAGCAATATTATCAAGATTTTCAAAAAATTCTGGATGAATATTTACACCTGCTTGATGAAAAACTTTTGCTATGTTTTCTAATTTTACAGGACAACCCTTTATAGGGAGCATTTCATTAATATCTGGATTATTCCTGTGTTTATTTACCATGCACTGTCCTAATAAGATTGTCTTTTTCTTTCCTGGAGTAGGTTTCATCCTTTTTCCCATAATAACCTCAATATTATCCCAAGGATCTCCTTGTGAACTATTCCAGGCATATGTAATTGCTATGGGGAGTAATCCTGTAATAAGGGCACAATAAGTGCAAGTTGTATTATCATATTGACGATAAGATATTCCCTTAACACCTTGCTTAGAAAGTGCTAGTGGAAGCGTATGATCCTCCGTGTATGGAAATTGATATCTATGAGGATCGCTAATACTCTCAATAGATTTTCCAATAACCTCAATATCTGAAAAGTCAATAGGGCGATTATTTTCTTGAGCATAATAAGACAAATATGACACATCTGAAGGATCATATCCAAGAATTGAAGTGCCAATTTTATCGGCTGAAAACATATCTGAAGAAGCAATTAATATATTACTTCTTCTCATCGTCCCATCATATCCAGGACCTAATTCGTTAGTATAAATACCATCGATAATGGGAATTACTGGGGGTAATTTCTTCGGTAGATGGTATAAGTAAAATTCTAAATCTTTGATTTCATCTGGGGAATGGCATTTTTTTCGTGAAGTAACATCGATTAGACCTTTTAAATTTTTTAGACTCAAGCTTACTTTTGATTGACTATGGGTCTTAAGAACTGCAAGTGAAATGATATAGTCAGTGTTTAAAGCATCAGCATTAAAATTTAATTCAATATTATCACCTAAATCTAATTTTTTAAAGGGCCTTTCGAGAACGTTAATAACTTTAATTCCATATTTTTCTTTAAACCTATTGTATCCTAAATACTCAAATGCATGTTGAGTAGTCTGAATATCTTTAGGATTCATAGTAACAGTCCCTTCACCTATAGTAATATCTTTAATTCCAAGTTCTTTTAATAAAATGATTGTATCTTCAACTATTCTGGAGGTTGTTGCAACCCCATAGGGGGGACAAGAAGGAAACCAATAAACAATATTCGGTTTTAAAAATATTCTCTCATCCCCATTTAATCCTTCGAATGCTCCAGAGAGCTCTATAACCCTTTTTAAAGATTTAATTTTTTTCCTATAGTGTATGATACCTACTCGATGCTTTTCCATAATATTCAACTAAAAATTCTTAATAAAGATAATATAATGTAATGAGATTTTTTCCCCTTAAAAAAATAATCCTTTATTTAAATCCTTGACAAAATTCATTTACATTTTTAGGTAATACGCTGTGATTGTATCCTCCTTCTAATAAGGCATATCGTCTTCCCTTACACAGTTTTTCCGAATAATCTTTCATTAGTCTACCTAATTCATAATAATCTTCAGGATACAAAAGATTGCCCCAATCTTCAATACCTTGATCAAATCCAGCACTCGCGACAAAAATATCAATATCTTTTAAATTTTGCATAAAATCCTCAACTTCTCTAACGTAATTAATATGTCCACTCGAAATTGGATTTAAGATCTTCACTTTGAATCCATCATCTCTATTTGTTAGAATATTGATATTACCATCACCAGTATGGAGATCAAAATCTAAAACAAAAGCAGAAGTGATTTTTCGCTCCGAAAATAATTTCAATAAACTTATACTTATATTATTAAAATAGCAAAATCCCCAGCAAGAGTCTGCTGAAGCATGGTGCCCTGGGGGCCGAATTACTGCAAAAGTAGGATTTCCATTAAGTCCTTCTTCAGCGGCTAAGATTGAACCACCTGCGGCTAATGAAGCTAATTCAAATAACAATGAATTTTTTCTAATATTATTAAAATGTCTTTCCGTATGGGCTCGCAATATATCTACTTTTGTTGCTGGTTTCGGGGTTATAAATTCAAAATCTTTAGTTTCGTGTAATAATTCAATAATTCCTTCTAGACGACCCTGTCTTGCAGCAGGATCCATTGCGTAATCTGAATTATAGTATCTTTCATGAAATACAATTTTCATTCAAATATTTCTCCATTTGAATTAAATGATAATA
Source organism: Candidatus Hodarchaeota archaeon (assembly GCA_048886685.1). GTDB lineage: Archaea > Asgardarchaeota > Lokiarchaeia > Sigyniarchaeales > SOKP01 > Loki-b32. The sequence continues at coordinate 174,650 of JBHLKM010000004.1, read as the reverse complement.
AAAGGAATTGAGAAATAATATTTATTATTATTTGTCCATAATATTAGATAATATATCTATCACAGATGATTGAATAATGGTTAATTCGAATAATAAGGTTATGAGTCTAAAGGAAGCCATTAGTAATAATGTAAAAGATGGTGATGAATTAGTTCTCGGAAATTATACACTTTCAATGTGCGTCGCATTAGCTTCGGAAGTAATCAGACAAAAAAAGAAGCACCTTACTGTTTATTCACAATCCAGTCATATTGATCTTGAATATTTAGCTGGAGCGAATTGCATAGATAAAATAATCACTAATTTTATATCTGTAATTGGTGGAACCGGTAACGTGATTCGTAGGATGCAAAGAGGAGAAATTGAGGTAGAAGAATATTCAAATTTTCATTATAATGCACGGCTTCAAGCGGGGATGTATGGTTTTTCTTTCATGCCTGTGCTTGAGAGTGCTATTGATACAGATCTTTTCAAAAAAAGGACATTTATGGGAGAAAATAAATTTAAGATTATTAAGTGTCCTTATACAGGAAAAGATATTCTTACGGTACCTGCTGCAAATCCTGATGTATGCATAGTACATGTGCAGAGAGCGGATAAATATGGAAATGCTCAATACTGGGGAGCAATGGGAAGCGTTCAAGCCGCAGCACTTGCAAGTAAAAAGGTTGTTGTATCATGTGAAGAGATTGTTGACCATGAAATCATTCAGTCAAGTCCCCATTGTACAATCATTCCAGCTTATAGAACTAATGCCATTGTTAAGGCTAAATTTGGAGCACATCCAACTCCCGTGGCAGGATATTATAAAGATGATAGCTTTTTCAATAATTGGGCTTTTGGTCTAATGACGTCAGATGAAGGAACAAAAAGATGGTTGGATGAATGGGTTTATGGCTGTGAAGATCATGATGCTTATATTCAGAAATATGGAGAATATTATGGAAGTAATATGTTAAATTCCCTTAAATGTAAACCATTTTATTCAGCTCCAACAAATTTCGGCGATCCTCATCCAAGTTGGGATGAAAATGGTGTACACACGACGTTGGGAATAAAATATGAAGATATTGAAAAAATCATGGAAAAGGAGGGGCTTTTTCATGAATAATCGCTATTCAATTGATGAATTATTAAATATTGCAATTGCCCGAGAAATCCGTGATTATGAGAATGTTGTTATTGGTGCAGGTATTCCTGTGACCGCATGTGCATTAGCAAAGGGTTTGCATGCTAAAAATGCGATTTTGATTACAGAATCTGGTATGATAGGATTTGATCCATTAATTCCTTTAATTGGTATAGCAGACGTAGAAGCTTGTAGAGGATTTTCTTATTCAACAGATATGTTTTCTATTTTCACGACGCATACCTATCGTGGTTTTGTGGATTCTTGCTTCCTAGGTGTTGGGCAGGTTGATAAATTTGGAAATGTAAATTCAACAGTAATAGGAGATTATGATAATTTTGAAAGACGGCTTCCAGGTTCAGGGGGTGCCTCAGATTTTATTTCTTATGCCAAACGGACGATACTAACCTTGAATAGGGGTCAATTTGTGGAAAAGCTTGATTATTTAACTTCTCCAGGATATTTAGATGGGAGTGATAGCAGAGATAATTCAAGGCATTTTTTGAAAGGAAGTGGTCCGTGTTCTCTCATTAGTAGAAAGGGTATTTTTAAGTTTGATCCTGCGAGTAAAGAAATGTTTCTTGCTTATAATCACCCAAGCATTACAGTTGATGAAATTAAAAAAGATATTCCATGGGAGTTAAAAATATCACCAAATTTATCGGAAACAAAACCTCCCACCGCAGAAGAATTAAAATTCATGAGAAGATTCAATCCATCCAATTCAATTGGATTGAGAGCGACCAGAAGACTCATTAACAGGAAAAAATACCCCTCTCTTCCAGAAAAAGGGGTTGCTTTTCACAATGAATTACGGACTAAATTCTTTTCATAAATTTTAATTTTAAGAAATTAGATCATAGTTTATTTTTATAATTTTTTACTAAGTATTTCGATCATATCTTTAGTCATAGATGATAAGTCGTATGAAGGATTCCATCCCCATTCTTCACGAGCCAGAGAGTCATCAATCGTTTTAGGCCAAGAATCTGCAATTTCTTGTCTGAAATCTGGTTTATAATCAATTTCAAAATCTGGAATATATATCTTAATCTCCGCTGCGATTTCGCCAGCAGAGAAGCTCATACCAGTTATATTATAAACTCGTCTTTTTAATTTAGAATTGTCTGCTTCTAATAAATCAACCATGCATTTTAAACAGTCAGGTTGGTACATCATGGGTAAAACTGTATCTTCTCTTAAAAAGCAGGTATACTTCTTATTCTTAATAGCTTCATAAAAGATTTCTACAGCGTAATCTGTAGTCCCACCTCCGGGTAAAGTTTCACTACTTATAATTCCAGGCAATCTAATTGATCTAACGTCTAAGTTATACTTTTTATAATAATATTCAGCTAATAACTCCCCAGCTACTTTTGTAATTCCATACATTGTAGTTGGTTGAAGCACAGTAATATTTGGTGTGTTTTCTCTTGGAGTTGTAGGCCCAAATGCAGCTATAGAACTTGGCCAGATAATTTTATCAATATTATAACTTCTCCCTTCTTCTAGGACGTTAATTAATCCATTAATATTAATATCCCATGCGGTTTGAGGTATCTTTTCCCCTGTGGCTGATAGAACTGATGCCATGTGAAAAATAGTATTGATTTCATATTCATATAAAATTTCTGATAATCTTTCTCTCTTTAAAGTATCTAAATATATAACGGGACCTGTTTTTTTGATAACATCTGGAAGGGGAGTTTTTCTTCCCGTTGCAATAACATTATCATTTCCATATTTTTTCCTAAGAAAAGGTACTAACTCACTCCCTATTTGTCCCGCTGCCCCAATAACAAGGATTCGTCTCATTTTTATCAGATTTTAACATATTAAGTTGATAGTATAATTCATAATTTACTCCATAAAAAAAGGTTTATTCATTATTTTCCCACTTTTTACCCTCTCCTTATAATGAGAAAAACTAATATAGTTTTCAGAATACCAATAACTTATAATTTCACTCACTTGTTTTAAAATCAAATATGGTGATATAATGAAAAGAGATCCTGTTGCCTTCCTTAAGGAAGACATGATTGAATTAAGGAAAAATAACTTAGAGTGGATAATTAGATACTTAGAAGAAGGTTCTAAACCACATTCTGTTGTTGATGGTAAAGAAGTGCTAATGTTAAATACCAATAATTATCTTGGTCTTGCGACACATCCCAAAATTATTCAAGCTACTATAGATGCTACGAAGAAATATGGCGCTGGTGCTGGCGCGGTTCCAGTTATTGCAGGTAGTTTTGATTTAACTAAGGAATTCCAAAAGAAATTTGCCAAATTTAAAGAAGTGGAAGCCTCTCTTTTATGTCAAACTGGATTTGCAGTCAATTCAGGATTAATCCCTATGTTAGTAGGAAAACCTGATATTGTAGTGTCGGATGAATTAAATCATGGATCTATTATCGATGGTGTACGTTTATCTGGAGCAAAAAGAATTATTTATAAACATAATGATGTTGGGGATTTAGAAAGGCAACTTAAAGAAGCAGAAAAAGAAGGAGCAAGGCGAATATGTATAATAACGGATGGTGTCTTTTCAATGGACGGTGATGTGGCACCATTACCAGGAATAGCAAAAGTAGCAGAAGATTTTGGAGCTATGATCTTTGTTGATGACTGTCATGGTGAAGGTGTTTTAGGAGAAGGAAGAGGAATTGTAGCTCATTTTAATCTACAGGGAAAAGTACATGTAGAAGGAGGATCAATGAGCAAAGGTTTTGGGGTTTTTGGGGGAACAGTAGCCGGTTCAAAAGATTTAATTGAGTTTTGTGCGAATAAAAGTAGAACCTATCTCCTTAGTACAGCACATCCACCAGGAGTGGTCGCTGCTAATATAGCATCAATTGAAGTGGTAGAAAGTGAACCACAGCACGTACAAAGAGTCTGGGATAATACAAATTACTTTAAAAAAGAAGTACAAAATATGGGGTATAATACGGGTAATTCAGATACACCTATCATTCCTTTAATAATTGGTGATCCCGGTAAAGCCCAAGAACTAGCTAGAATACTATTTGAAGAGGAAAATATTTATGGTACCCCTATAGTATTTCCTATGGTCGCGAGAGAGCTTTCTAGAATTCGAGTTCAGATGAATGCGTTGTTAACAAAAGAAGACTTGGATAAGGCATTAGGGGCGATAGAAAAAGTTGGAAAAAAATTAAAAATAATCTAAATTTCTTTATTATTTCATTTCTTACTTTTATTTTTAGTGATTGAATACAATACAGTATTATAATGGTTTACAGAGTATCATTTTAACTCGTAATTTATCAAATAAACTAGTAGGTACGGGTTTAATAACGCATACTGTATCTGCTCCTCGCCCAGTTCCTCCTATACAAATAATGTCTCTTTCAATATCTTCTATTAATCCTGCATCAACAGCCATAATAGCAATTTCCATACAAACTTTCATACCTTGACTAAAGTTTGTTCGCAAATATTTAGCCATTAATTCAACAGGACCCCATTGCTTTAATGAAATTCTCATACTCCTTTCTGGACCAGCAAAAGCATGAGTACCTACAAAGAATTTCAACCCCTTATTTTTTAGATCATCCATTTTTTCTTTAGGGAATTCTTGCCTATTATTTACACCAGCAAAATAATAAGAATGGGTTATAACCACCAAATTATATTCATTAGGGTCAAAAACATCAAGCGATTTCTCTGCAGTAGTTCCAGTCGTGCTAGCCATAATAATATCCCTAATAGCAAATTGATCGGCATATTTTTTTGCAATTTCTAAAGCCTTTTTTGTATTATGAGGACCTCCCCTTTCAAAATATGTTACCTCTATATTTAAATCAGTCATCTTATATCAAACTCTTCAATTTTTGTAATTAAAATAGAATTTTTTCTATAGATAGAATATGATTCAAATTAAATGAATATTATTAAGACTAATATTGTTCAAAATTATCAATGATATAGTTTTAAAACGATCAAAATCTAAATACATATATCTAAACTTTAAGGTTAATTTAATTACAACAGAGTATGTTTTATGAGTGAACAAAAAATACCATTAAAAGAAAGAATATTATTCGGTACAAGTGCTTTCCCGGATCAATTAACTTATCAAGCATTTACCATCTATGTTTTTACTTTTTATTTTGCGATTGTACGCCTTACAATGCTTGAAATGTGGATTGGTTTCGTTTTATGGGGCATTTGGAACATGTTCAATGACCCTCTATTAGGGGCATTAAGCGAGAAAACTAAGCATAAGGGAAAATTAGGAAAACGGAAATTTTATTTAATAATTTCGTTTATTCCTTTATCATTAATGATGATTTTTCTTTTTACAACGCCCTCCAGCTTTAAGTTTTGGTATTTTATTTTCATAATCTTTATCTTTGAATTATTTTATACCATGTTTTCAGTAAATACAAATGCAGTATTCCCCGAAATGTTTCCTACAGAAAAAGAAAGAGGGGAGGTTAATGTGTTTGTAAAAATTTTTACAATGATTGCTGTAATAGTAGCATCAATAATTCCAACTTTCATCATTGATCCTTTAGTACCTAATACTGAAGATGCAATACCAGATGCTGTAGAAGCAAAGGAAATACATCCAAATTATGTTATTTCAGGTATAATTTTAGCTTTTATAGTATTAATAATGGCAATATTATTCATTTTCTTTGCAGTCAAGGAAAAAGAAGAACATGCATCTGATTTTCAAAGAAGACCTGGATTTTTTGAATCAATTAAAATAACATTTTCCAATAAGACCTTTATAAAATTCACTTTAGGTAACATGCTTATATGGTATTGTTTTAATGTTTTGTTAACCGTCTTTCCTCTATTTTCAGTCGAAATACTTGGAAGAGGTAAAGATGAATCTTTATTAATAGGAATAACTTTAATGTTAGCCCTATTATCTGCCGCTGCTTTTATGCCACTTCAATCTTGGATAAGAAAGAAGATAGGTACACGGAAGGGACTTATGTTAGGAATGGGAATATGGATTATCACCTTATTTCCTTTAGTTTTTCTTTCAGATAATAATATAAGTAGATTAATGTCAATGATAATTTTTATTACTATAGGCTATGGTCTGTCAGCTGCACTGTTTTTTATTGATATAATTCATGGAGACATAATCGATCAGGACGCACTTAATTTTGGTATAAAACGAGCTGCTAGTTATTATGGTGTTAATGCGTTTGTTCATCGTTTTTCAATGATTCTAGGTATTACTTCGATTTATATTGTATTCTCAGGAACAGGTTGGAGTGAATATTCTCTCATTACTACTAATCGTGTTTTAATAGAACTTGGCATAAAAGCGTTAATATTTCTATTTCCTTCAATAGCACTTATTGGATCAATCCTATTCTTCAGATCTTACGATTTACATGGAGAAAAACTCGAAAAAGTGAGAGAAGAATTAGAAAAACACCCTGAATTAAAATAATTTTTTTTTATACTTCTTTTTTTTTATATTAAATTATTGATTTTAATCACTATTCTACTTAATAGAAAGTAAATATCAATCTATTTACAAGGATTTGTTAATGAACAGGGAACTCCGCAAGCACATTTTCCACACATATCTGAAGGACCCAATTTTGAATAAAACTTACCATTTTTTAAACAAATCTCATAACATTTATGCCGATCAAAAAAATCATTATTGAACACGCCAAATATACACTTATCAATACAATGTGTACAACTTCCATTCTGAAAATAGAGACAATAATTTTCTTCACTTCTTTTTGTAGCCTCAATTTTAGCTGAGGTTATTAAACTCCCTAATCTCCCACAACATCCTTTTTCAGTTATCAATAGTTTATGCAGGCCGAATTTTCCTAATCCCGCAATATAAGCAACATGTTTATGAGACCAATAACACATCAATTTTTTTTTATCAAAATCAAGGATTGGTGGAACTTCAAAACAATCATAATTTTTTTCATTTAAAGAGTTAGCTAAAAATCTTGATAAATCTGACACTAATTTATTAGTTTCGATGTACGCAATTGCCCATTCTTTTGAAGCATTAATACCATTAGAATTGCTAAGTACAACTTCTTTATTAAAGGATACAAAAAAAGTAATTATACTATTAGCATTTTTAAGTAATTCATGGGGTAGCTTATGATCTTCATTTACTGCTTGTTTTAATTGCAGAAAAATTGGATCTTTAGCATTAGCAAAAGCTACAATTGTTTCTTTCCATTTAGTTTTAATTTTATTTATTTTCTTATATTCTTCAATGAAATCCTTAGCCATATCTTTAATTTCTTCCTGCATAGTTATCATATGATTAAAAATTTCTCTGTATTAATTAAAGTTAATAATTACAATTAATTTTTTTATAAAATTTAAAATAAGATATTAGAGAAAGTTTAGAAAATAATGAAAGATTTCTTATCTAAAATTGAAAAAGATGCTATACTAACGCATTTAGCTTTTATTATTTCATGTATTGTGGTATTATTAATACCTTTTGGGATTGAAATTGGTATTAAATTATTCATTTTAGTAATTATCTATAATATTCTAATTTTATCGGTAGGAATATGGCAAAAACATAAAAATTGGTTAAATATTTGGTTTTTCACTTTATTTATAAGCTTTTTTCAAATATGGCCAGATTGGGTTTTATCGGCAGAACTCGATATATTAGTTTTTCCTGAAGATGGGTCATTTAAAATTGGAACAGTCTCAGGATATATGGCAGGATTATGGGTAATCCCTTTGTTTTTAATTTTATTTATTGCTCAACAGCTTCAAGAACGTTATTCTAGGAAAGTAAGTTATATTTTTGTTATATTATTGTCATTATTAATCTTTGGGTTAGCTGAACAATCGATGTGGATGCTTCAATCTTGGTATGCTCAAAATGTAGTAATGATCGGGCATATCGCATTATATATCATTGTGCCTGAGATTATACTTGGATTAAGTACTTATTATTCCTATGAACTGGTAAAAGAGAAAAAGCATTGGTATAAAATTCCCTTAGCTTATATTGTAATGATTTTATATCTTGGAAGTGCTGTATTCTTTTATTTTTTGATTGAACAAGTGCTTCTTCCATAGATAACTGTAAAACTTTTAAATTTTAATAATAATCTTAACAATAATAAAAATAATTTTAAAGAGGCGATACTAAAAAATGACTTTATGCTTCGTATTAATGAAAGTTAAAGCTGGTTTTGTTGTATCCGTTGTCGATGAATTAAATAAAATATCGGAAATAAAAGAAACTTATCCAGTAACAGGAGGTATTGATATTATCACAAAAGTAGAGGGTAAAGATGTTGAGACCATCGCTAAAACTATTTTAGCTAAAATTCATAAAATTGAAGGTGTCGATAGAACACAAACTCATATAGTAGTACCGCTTTAAAAATAATAGGAAGGTGTTATAAAATGATAGAAAATAATCAAAATGTGGATTATTCCATGCCACGTCAATGTGGTTTGTATCCTCCCCCCCCAATCTATTAAAAAAATGCACGGGCTCTTGCATTAGTATTTCAGTGTTCACCTAACAAGAAAAAATCCTATTTACCCAGGGAACTAGAACCTATAGAAAGTAGCCTTGACACAGTTATTATATTAGAATATCCAGAGACTTCAATTGGTCCTTATAATGAAGCTATACTTGTGCTAAGTTGTACATATCAAAATAAACCAGGGTTATACATTTATAGTATATATGTGGATGATGATGTAGCATTAGCCGCAGGTAGAGAAATATGGGGAATTCCTAAGAAAATAGCAGAAATTAGGTTATCTAAAATCAAGAAAAATGAAATAAATGGAAAAGTTACACGGAAAGGAACGACAATCTTTGATATCAGTGCTGAAATCATGGACACTGAACCAGGTTTAAATCCTAAAGATATGTTTGAAAGCCTACCTTTTTACAATTTGAAACTAATCCCAGATGTTGAAAATAATACAAAGGCAGCGCTTCGACAATTAACAGAAACCTCCATAAAAATAGAAAAAGTTCATACTCAAAATGGTGCACTTGCTAATTACCTAAAAAGTCAACGTTCTCAATATGATATTTCCGATGAAGTGCTCGAAAATGCAGTTAAAGACTTAGGAGGTTTTTACGCAGAATACGATTTCATATTACCAAATGGGAAAATCTTGGAATAGTTAATTAAAAAACAAGATAAATTTTATCAATTTTTTGTCATTTTTTTTTGAGTCTCGATTTATAGCTATGAATCTTGAGCAAAAGCAGTTTTAATACTATGGATATCAAAAACTGTTGTATCAAACATTATATATGGTGTGTTTGCTGACTTTAAATCTGGTTCAACTTGTTCTAGGAATTTTCCCTTTAGATTTCTCTCATCTGAAATATAATCGGGGTCCATTTTGTGAAATAAAAAAATAATTTTTGCATCAGGACTGTATCTTTTAATAAGATTAAAAACGCCTTTGAAGTACATCACTGAGGGAGCAAGACGATAGTAATCTTGAATATCCACCACGTAATAAAAGAATGAGATTGTATAAAAATAATTTTCGGGATTTAGTAAATATTCATTACGATATAACTCTTGCCCCCCAAAATCCCAAATTTTAGTCTCTTTCTCAAAAAACAAAAAAGTACTCCTTTCTATACCCTTGGTTGGATTCATACTTGGTGGTCTATTAGGTGCTTCATTAATTTTGCCCATAAGCACATCCAATATCGTGGTTTTTCCAGCATTTTCCATGCCCATAATTACAAGCTTTATTGGTTTTTCTTCATTTTCAGCATTTACCATTAATTATTTCATCTCTTTACTTTTAATTATTAAATAAAAATTTCAATTAGAACCGGTAATTAATGATGATTTTGTAAGGATATCCGAAGCCTTATTCCAAAATTCTTCAATATCCCATTTATCTTGATTTTTATATAATGAAGATTGTTCTATAAATAGTTGCTTTAATTTTAATGATTGGAAATATGTAATCTTTGTAGCAATAAGAGAAACCATATATTGTTTTCTTCCCCCTCTATAAGAACTATCAGGATAAGAATCAAAAAACACATATGCCATAATATTAATATTCTTTTTAGGTACTAAAAAACCATCAGCATCTAATATGCTATCCTGACCATACATTGCTACAACTCCATCATAGAGCTCTTCACCAATCTTTTTGAGTGAAAAGTCTAATTTGATATCTTTCGGGAAGCTATTCACAATTTTTGGACCTACAACGTCATCCCATTCTACTTCTATTAATATTATTAAATCTTTATGCTCATCAAGAATATTTTCTTTTTCAATTTCATATGAACCAAAAATTTCCGTAATTTTTTTATTAATCAAACTGCTTGTTTTACTACGTTTAATTTTACCAGCAACTATTGCCAGTAGGTCCTCCTCATTAATGGGTTTGGTGAGATAATCATCAATTCCAAGCATTTTTCCTAGTCGGACATCTTCAGGAGAATCAAGAGCAGATAAAAAGATGAACGGTACGTGATAATAAGCAGGATTATTAGAAACTGTATTAAAAAAGTCATATCCATTAATTTCTGGCATCATTATATCACTTATAATAAGATCAGGGGTGTTTTTTAACTCCGAAAGAACTTTTAATCCTTCTTTTCCATTTTCTGCTGTAATAATTTGGCACTCATTAAATTCTAATGTTATTTTAAGGTATTTTAAAATATTTGGGTCATCTTCAACTATTAATATTAAAGGTTTCATTTTAACTCCCTCATGAATAATATTGATATTTATGTTATTATTAAATTTAAATGTAACATTCAATTTGTATAGAGAGGACGAAAATATGGCATGTCCGAATGAACCGGTAATGATATGGAATCCCCTTGAACGATTTTTGTGGGGGACTGCTTTTATAATAGCAATAATGTGTGGCTTATATTTTATACATATAGCTCGAAAAAGAGAAGTCTTTAATGAAAGAATCATTATGTTAGGACTAGCAAGTTTACCTCTTGGTTTTGCAATTAGTTTGTTTTTCACATTCTTCCAAGTTCTTCAACTCGAAGTAATTGAGTTTAATAACTTTTTTTTCTGCGGTTTCTATTCGGATACAGCAGATTATGAATTTTTCGGCACGTTAAGTTATATCTTGGTTGGATTAGCAGGTATGATCTTCGCATTGGCTTTCGAAATAATAATAAAGCGAACAAAATTCCTTCTCACTACAGGTTTTATAATTATTATAATAATTATAATAATAATAGAGATTCTATCTCTTGACTATGATTTGACAAGAGGTATTTTTAATATATTTTTATTTCCCGCATTAATAATCCTTGTTCCATTTATCTTATATCTTTATACAAAGTGGTCACATCTTGAGTTTAAGGCTGTTTCTTCATTTTTATTGTTCGGATTTATTTTATTCATGATTTCATTAGTACTAGCAGAAAGAGCTCATAAAAAGATTGATGTTTACCCATTAGAATTGAGTCCGATTCTTTTTATGTTAGGTTGCTGCATAATTATATTACCAATAATTATTAATCCTAAGATTATTTCTCGAGCTTTAACTTATTGGTTATCATTCGCTATTTTAACTTTTCCTATCCTCATAGCTTTGATATTTATTGATATAGTAGAAGGAATTCCGGAAGGATTTAATCCATTGTTTATCATTATGTTTTTTATAGCCTTTTTCTATATACTCTTCTTATTTCTTTTAATAATAAGAGATATAAAATCTGAAATTGTTTCGGTAAGTCAAGAAACACATGAAGCTGATGAAGATTTTAAAGCTGATTTTTTAGCAATGTTTACTAGACCACAAGAAGTTAATTTTTTAGCAAGCATAAGTCATGAATTAAAAACGCCATTAACTTCAATTATAGGTTTTGCTAATACGATTTTGAAGGGTAGAACTGGAGAAATAAATAAAGAACAAGAAAAGCAGCTTAATATTATTCTAAATAGCGCAAATCATTTACATGAATTAATTAATGACGTAATTGATATTGCTAAAATAGAAATTGATAAATTGAACGTAAGAAAACAGAGATTTGATCTTATAAATGAGCTAGCTATCCTGAAAGATACATTTGATGTTGCTATTAAGGAAAAAGAACTAGAAATGTTCATGGATACTCCCGAACATCTTACAATCTACAATGATAAGAAGCGAATAAACCAAATTCTTTTAAATCTAATTGGAAACGCAGTAAAATTCACGGATAAAGGAATAATTACGATAAAAGTTCGAACATCAAAAAGGGAAATTGTTATCTCAGTTAAAGATACTGGACTAGGAATACAAAAAGAAGATATAAAAAAATTATTTAAACCATTTAGTCGAATTGATGAATCTGGGAAATTCGAAGAAGGGAGTGGCCTAGGACTTCATCTCTCTAAAAAATTAGCAAATCTTTTAGGAGGAGATATTCTAGTAAAAAGCAAATTTGGGAAAGGGAGTACTTTCAAATTATTATTAAACGTAGAAGAAGAAGAAATTACTAATTGAAAACTATTTACTCTACTAATATTGGTTCAATAGTACAAAGCGGTTAATTGTAATAGCAATTATATTTCAATCAAAAGGATTATTCATATCAGACTATCTATTTTTAATAATATTGGATTTAAACAAAACATTTAAATATGTAAATCAATATATGTTAAATATGGATTGCCAATGCATGATTGACAATAAACAAAATAATGGAGGTAAAAATTGTGTCAGATATAAAAGAAAAAGAAAGCATAGATATTAAAGAAGAAGAACATCCTAAAGAGGATGTTAAAAAAGGTGCAATTCAGTTAAGACGCTACAAACCACTTTCGATATTTAAAAGATTTGACCATTTATTTGATGATTTAGATAGATATTTCAACAATTTATGGAGACCTTCTAGATTCTGGGATTTTGAGCCATTTAATCTTAAAATTTTTGACGAAGAGAAGTTTTTCCGAACACCTCTCACAAATATAACGGATAATGGTGATAATTATAGTATTACTGCTGAATTACCCGGTATAGATAAGGGTGACATAGAAATTTCAGTTCATGATGGTGTTTTAGAGATTAAAGGAGAACAAAAGAATGAACATGAAGAGAAGAAAGATGGTTATGTCAGGAGAGAATATCACAGTGCAAGTTATCATAGAAGTTTTATGATCCCTGAAAATATAGATGAGGAGAATATTGACGCTAAGCTTGAAAAGGGAATATTAACTCTGAAATTACCTAAAAAAGAAGAAGAGAAAAAAGAAAAGAAGAAAATCGAAGTTAAATAATTTTTTTATTATTCCTTTTTAAATTTTTTAAAGAAATTACTAATTAGTATGTTTTAAGAATTATATCATCTAATTCCCTTTTGGGAACATGCATCTTTCCATTAGAATCTTTCCAATATGTAAATGAATCTTTGTACGTTTCCATAACCGATTCTTCATCAGGATATCCTAAACTAATTACCTGTTTTATATCATAATGTTCAGGGATTTCAAATAATTCTCTTATTTTTTTAAAGTTGATTGCACCCATCCAGCAAGTTCCGATCCCAAAACTTGCTGCTCCAAGTAATATATTTTCAACGGCAGCACCTACATCAAAATCTACATATACCTTTTTGATTTTAGTATTTACTAAAACTATAATATAACCAGTGGGTTCTCTTCCATTTTCAGGTGTTCTTTGATCTGCAGGTAAAGATCCTGCCCAACTTACTAATGGGAATAATTTTTCCCTTACTTCAGCATTCTCAACGATAATAAATTCAAGTGCTTGAACATTCCTTGCCATAGGAGCAACCCGAGCAAAATCTATTAATTTTTTTAATGTATCTAAAGAAATCGGCTCTTGTTTAAATCTTCTGATTGTTCTCCTCCTATAAATAATATCCTCTATATTCATTTTTTCATCTGATTTTTAATTATTCATTTGATTTAACTAAAGTTTCTGCTATCTTATAAAAACTCTCTTCAATATTCTTACCAGTTTTTGCAGATGTCTCAAAATATTTAAGGTTTAGAGTTTCAGCTATCTTTAAAGCTTCCTCAAAAAGGATTTTTCTCTCATCAACTAAATCTTCTTTATTTCCCAAAATGAAACCAATAAATTCCCTTTGATATTTTCTTATATCATTGTACCATTTAGATACATTCTCCAATGATTTAGGGTTTGTAAGATCAAATATTAAAATAACTATATTAACGCCTTGATAAAAGTGTCGCCTCATTAATTCAAATTTAGCTTGACCTGCAATATCCCAAAGAATTAAATTAACAGGTTTATCCTTTACTTTTATTACCTTTTCTGTAATGTTTACACCTAGTGTTGGGACGTACGTACGCATAAAAGCATTATCAGTAAACCGCAATATTGTACTTGTTTTACCAACACCCTGATCACCACATACCACCACTTTAAAAACAAATTCTAATATCTCTTCCCCTATTTCTTTCTGCTCAGGAAAAGCTTCTAACTCTAAAGTCGCTTTCTCTTTATTATACAAATCTTTAAGAATACCTGATAATTCACTTCGAAGTTTATTTATCTCAACAAATATATCATCAATATTTACATTTGCATTTTCTAATTCAATGATATTTTCTGCATATTTAGAAAACGCAGGCTCAAGATAATCCATGTACTTATAAAAAATAAGATCATCTGCCTCATTAAACAATAGAGCAATTGATGACAAAGCAATCCCCCCTCGTCGAGAATTATCTTCTCTCTCAATATATTTGATAATTCCCTTTAATTTGAATGCAGGGAACGGCATAATGACTAATGAATTAGGAACGATTCCTTGATCTGTAGTAAGCATAGTAATAGTCTTAATACTTACTCCCATTCTAATCCTTTCTGATAAATCAAGTGGAATCCATAAAAGAGGATTGGGTCCTATGGACTCGTCAAGCGAAATATATATGATTGCCTTGATAATCTCTTCAGACATAATTATTGAGTGCAGTTATATATAAAATAGTTTTTTCATGATTAAATGAGTTCATCTTATAGGATATAAATAATAAAAGATTGAATCATATTTATCATTATAAGTCTAAATCAATTTGATTGGTCGTGAAACTAACCTTTCACGAAAAATTCATTCTTTATCACTTTCGCGACTCGTAAAGGAATTTTGCGAGTGTTGTGAAGGCATAATCTACATTTTCCCCAGATAAAGCAGAAGTTTCAAGATATTTTAAATTCATTTGATCGGCTAGCTTTTGAGCATTATCAGCAGTTATTTTTATATCCTCCTTTAAATCTTTTTTGTTTCCAATGATATAACCTGTAAAATCTTCATCCAGCTTATTAATCTGTTTCTTTATATCTAAAAACCAGACGGGGATATTGCTAAAAGTTTCAGGGTTAGTTAAATCAAAAACCAAAAGAATAGCATCAGATCCTTGATAAAACTGTTTTCTCATAAGTTTAAACCTTTCTTGACCCCCTACATCCCATAAAACAAGCTGGATAATAGTGGAGTCTTCAGTTTTAAATATCTTATTTGAAACATGAACACCTAGGGTTGATACATATGATCTTCTGAACGCATTATTAGTATACCTTAAGATTAAGCTTGTTTTTCCAACAGTTGGATCTCCTACAACTATTATCTTGAATTGATAATCAATCAAACTTCTATCTATTTCCTCTGCTAATGCCTCAATCCTATATTCTGTTAGTTCTTGATTTTTTAATTTTTCTATAAGCTCTGTTATTGAAGCTTCAAGATTTTTTAATTCATCACCAAATTCCTCTTTACTTGCCTTGGATCTTTCTAAGAAAGCAATATTTTGAGCAATATCGTCAAAAGTATTTGAAAATTCTTTCAAGTACTTATAGAAAATTACATCATCCATCTCTTGAAATAATAAAGCTATATTAGATTGACCAATACCTCCTCGTATATCAGGATCTTTCCATTGAATATATTTAATCAAAGCTTTTAATTGCAGAGATGGAAATGGTAAAATAACTAAAGACTCAGGTATCATTCCTCTCTCACCTGTAAGAATTGCAAAAGTTTTAACACTAATATGCAATAGATTTAGTTGAGAAAAATCTTGGGGAGAATATGCTTTAGGATTAGGGCCGATTTCATCATCTAAATTACTATATATAAGAGCTTTGATTATTTGCCTTTCCATGATAGATAAAAAACGTTGATAATACCGAATTGTAATTATTTGGATATAATGTTAATATAACTAGTAATAAAATTTAATACTATAAATAATGATCGATAAGAAAAAAAAATTGCGTTAATCTTTTAATCCAAGATACATCAGCCAAAATGAGCTAAGATAACCTATCCTCACTACAATCACAAGAAATCCAGGAACTGTCAATCCTTCTAGTAATCCGAATATGCAGAAGCATAAAGAACCTCCTGATAAGAACAAGAAATTTTTTCTTATTACTCCTGAAGATTTCAAACCTTTTAAGAGAAATCCTAACCCAAGAAAGATTATAACAACCAATAGTAAACCTCCCATCACCATACCTGCTAGGGTAAATAAATTTACATTATAATCAATTAAATTTTCAGTTTGTGGTATTGGTGGTTCTGGATTAAAATTAAAAGAATTTAGAGGATCCATGAAGATTATTATCTCAAAGAATATGGAGATAATTAAAACTATTATAAAGATATGTAGTTTTATTTTTGGTATTAAAAGTTCTGTTCCAATATACATTGCAGTAATAATAACAGGCGCAAACCAGATATATGATAATATGGCAACTGTTCCATTGTTTTTTATATTCTCTTTTAATAATATAACAAATAAGAAATCCATGAATACTCCTAAAAACATTAATCCTGCAAGTACATTTGCTAAGCCTAAATATAAAAGTAGTTTTGCACCAGTTTTTCGTGATTTGTAGATGAAGAATAAACCGAATATGATACCAAGAAGAACTACTCCGGTTGCGGTAATACCATCAACCCATCCATTTATATCTTCTATAGCCAAAAGTATAATCCACCAAATTAATTCGTATAATTTATTGGAAAAAGATATAATCTTAACTTATTATATGACCTTTCGGTTTAATAAATAATTGGTTAAAAAATAAGTAGAAAGAGAATCGTTTATACACTTTTTTAATCTTTAATGTTCTCTAATATTGAAATAATTCGGTAAACTGTAGTGCGCGCATGAAATGGAATATTAGCGTCCTGAGCAAGATCATCAACCATATACATTACATTACTGGAAATCACACCCGGGGTCTCATCTTCCTTATGTAATTCATCAATACTCCTTTGAGCCACCCGTTTTATGTTTCGGGGCACACTTCGATCTCCTAACATTCCATTTAAAAGCTCCTCAACAGTTTCAAAAGCAGTTTTAACTTCATCACTAAATCCTTTAGTCATGATCAGAAATCTCCAAAAATAGTGTTTTTAGTTAGTGAGAAATTTAAATTGTGAAATATTTTTTGAAATTTAATTTTTTTGATTTTAAGCAATTTTCAGTAAATACCAAATTCACGAATTTCGCGTTTCATTAAAGGAATTTTGTTTTTAAATTCTTTGATCTGGTTATTTAAATTTTCAAAATAATCGTCGAATTTATTAATTTTTCCCTTGTCAATACCTTCTACAAAATCATATGATAACTTCTGGATAGTATCAAAAATTTGGTTAAATTGTTCTGTAGATTCAATTAGTCTAGGATTTACATTTCTACCTTGTTTTCTAACCATATTTCGAAGTTTGCCTCTTGGGATCCTGATATTTTCTATAAGTTTATCACAATCATTTAAAAAATCATAAGATTTAGATTTATTGATATCATCCAATTTAGCTTCGATTATCTCAGTTCTCCAGGTATTAATTCGTCCTCGGGCAAATGTATCGAAATTTAAGGAAATTGAATCAATTCCTTCTCGTACTAAAAATCTTAAAAAGTCAGGGTCATCACTTGGAGCTTGTCCACAAATACCAACTTTTCTATCATGTTCATGAGCTGTTTTTATTAGAAAGCTTAGAGATCTTCGAATAGCTTCACTATTTGTGCTATATTTAAATTCTTTCGCTATCGGAATTAACTTTGCTTCATCTCTATCAACTCCATAAGTGAGCATTGTGAGGTCATTTGATCCTATAGAAAATCCATCAAAATATTGGCAAAATAAGTCTGCACATATGATATTTGAAGGAATTTCAGCCATAACGTAGACTTTTAGGTCATCTTGACCTCTTATTAATCCTTCGCTTTCCATTATTTCTAAAATTTGTTTCCCTTCAAGATGGGATCGACAGAATGGAACCATTGGAATTATATTTGTTAAACCCCAATCTCTAGCTTTTTTAATTGCTCTTAATTCTAAAATAAAAGCATTTTGAAACTCATTATGTACATAACGTGATGCTCCTCGAAAACCTAGTAGAGGATTATTCTCTTCTCCTTCATAAATCCAACCACCAATAAGATTAGCATATTCATTTGTTTTAAAATCTGAAAGTCTAACAACACATTCAGCTATACTCCCATCGTCCAATGTTTTCCATACACCAGCAGCAATTGTAGCAATACCTTCAGCTAATTTATCTACGTAAAATTCTTCTTTATCCTCATAACCAACGGTTTGAGTCCTTATATTATCAAGAGTTTCCTTTAATTGAAAAATTTCTTTATTAAAAGGATCTTTATGATATAAATCACTTTTTTTGATATTTTCTATTTTTTTTCGTTGATCTAATAATATCTCATATCTCATTATTAAGGCTTCAAAATCTATTAACGCATTCGGGTGAATTTGAGCCTCATCGTTGATGATAAACTCTAATCTTGCTAATCCAGTTCCATCGGGGTACTTCCCGGCAGATAATGCTCCTTTAGGGATTCCTAAATTCACTAATACCTTAGTTTTTGTATGCGGAAGTTTAGCAAATTCGATTGTATCAGAATCGTATTCAACATCTTTCAACCATATTTTGGGTTCACCTTCACTGCAATCAATTGTAACGTACTCAATACCTTCCCTTTGTTTTTCCTTCATTGTTTGGACTATCTCATCTGCTCCTACTATAGAGGCAATATTTAATTCTCTTGAAACTATTGCTGCATGACAAGTTGGTCCCCCCCTTTCAGTGATTACACCCCCTAAATTCTGCATATATGATGTCCAATCAGGATTAGTTTCTTCAGTGATAAGGATATCTCCTTCTCTTAACAAATGAGCATCATTTATAGACTCTATTACCTTTATTTTCCCATATCCAATTCTTCTACCAATAGCAATACCTGAATTTTCGATTAATAAACCTTTCTCTGTCAATTCCTCTGGACTTTCAAGTAGATAAAAAATTTCCTCGACATCACCTTTTATGCTATGGACAGTTTCAGGACGCGCTTGGACAATATAAACATTTCCGTTGTTGCCAACAGCCCATTCAATATCCATCGGTCTGCCGTAATGTTTTCTGATTTTTTGGGCATATTCTGCAAGAGTTAAGACTTCTTCTTCTGTTAAGCAGTATAATGTTTGCTTTTCTTCTGGCACAGAGACGACTTCAGTTCCAATTTTTTCCCTACCTTCAGAAAAAATCATCATTTTCTCTTTCTTAACAAGTTCTCGTCGAATAATTCTGAGAGCTTTTGGATCATGCTTAAAGACGATAAATTCATCCCCTTTTTCAACACCTTGTACAATTAATTCGCCTAAACCCCAAGTACATCTAATAACAACAACGTTCGGATTACCAGAATCAGGATCTTCTGTGAACATTACACCAGAAGATTTTACTCCACCCAAACCACCAGCCATTTCTTGAACTCCTACAGAAAGTTTAACTGAAAAGTGATCAAAGCCTGCCCGTTCACGATACATTGTGGCTCTTGTGGTAAATACAGAAGCCATATCCTTTAGAATATATTCCAATATTTCCTTCTCACCAGAGATATTTAAATGTGTGTCTTGTTGTCCCGCAAAAGAAGCATCAGGAAGATCTTCTGCTGTAGCAGAACTTCTCACGGCAAACGTGGATTCTTCTCCAATCTTTTCAATTAATTTGTTATAAGCATCTAGGATCTCATCAGCGAGTGAATCTGGAATTTTGGATTGCTCAATGACATATCGAATATTTGCACAAATTTTATCAACTTTTTCTACAGCTTTAATATCTTCTGATTTTAATTCATTAGATATTCTTTTTATGTCTCTTGCAATCAATTCTCGAAGTGAGACTTCCTTTTCTTTAATTGTATAGTAGTTAGTATCCAGAACATAGTCAAAAGCTGTAGAAGTTACAGCAAAACCAAGTGGAACTGCTATCCCAAAACTTAATAATTCCCCAAGTGATGCATTTTTGCCTCCTACGAGAGGCACATCTCCAACTCTTAAATCTTCAAAGAACTTGATATATCTATAATTACTCATTTAAAGAGAAACCTTAAACTATAGTAATAATGCGACTTTCTCTAAATAATAATTATTCTTCTTCTAATTATAAATTAAACGTTAATAAAAAAAGTAACGTCAAAAATTAATCATTTTAACTCTTTGAAAAAGATATCATAATCTGAAGCGGTATAAAGGCAAAAAATAACCTCATCAATTTGAGTATTACCACTTAAATATTCTTTCGCTGTAGAAATCATGATTTTTGAACATCTATCGATTGGATAACCAAATATGCCAGTAGATATAGCAGGAAATGCTATTGTTTTTAATTTATGCTCATCCATTAATTTTAGACTATTAATAGTAGCATTTTTTAATTTCTCATCCTCATTCCCTTCTCCCATTCTAGGCCCTACTGCATGAATTACATGTCTTGCTTTTAAATTTCCCCCTGTTGTAATAACAGCACCACCCACAAACGTACCACCAATTTTATTGCATTCCTCTTGAATTGAGGATCCACCTTTCTTCTTAATTGCTCCTGCAACCCCTCCTCCTAATATTAGTTGAGCGTTTGCCGCATTAACAATGGCATCTGTTTCCAACTCCGTTATATCCCCTTGAACAAGTTTAATTTTAGAATTTTTTATAATTATTTCTTTCATACAATTACACTTTTGCTATTATTTTCAAATATGATATAAGTAGATAAGATTTTTAAAAAAATTTATAGAAAGAAATAAAAAATTTAAGATTCATGATCATGATCGTGGCTCTGTTCTTGTTTCTTAAAAATTTCGTCTAATTTGGCTTTATCGTCATCTGACATTTTACTCATTGCTTCCATTTGTTGTTTCATTAGCATCTTCATGAAATTACTTGATACAATTTGATTTAGAACGGGTAAAGCAATCCTCATACGAGTTAATTCATAATGCATTGTTTTTGCTGTTTCTCTCATCTCAGCAAGATCTTCTTTTGTCATACCTTCTTCACCTATACCAGGACAATCAGCATCAACCACTATAAAATTTTTTCCATCAAATTCTAAAGGGTACGTTCTGCAACTTAATGGACGATTATCATAAATAAGACATTTTTTGTCATCTTTATTATATAAAGGACATTTAACATCAAGCAGTTCCTCAATTGGTGCTGTCTCAAATGGATCTTGAGGAGGACTTTCTGCATCTCCTTCTTTAGGTGGAGGTAATGGTTTTAATATTAAATCAATCCCACCATCTGGTTTTTGGTAGATATCCAAATAGGGCATAAAGTTTGCAACTACTCCATTTCTTGCCCACATTTCTAAATCCCAAAAAGTGATTGGAACGGGACCTCTAGCTAAGCAGCATGCATCGCAGCGGGTACATTTGAATGTAAATTTAGTTTTAACTTCTTTCTCTTCATCACTAATTCCACTTGCTTCCGATTCTGTTATTTCAGGATCTTCTTTCTTATCTGAGTTTTGATTTTCTTGATTATTATCTGACATATTATTTTTCCCAAAAAGATCTTTTACTTTAATTTATCATAAATTACTATATTTCTTTGACTAAAAATTTTATTTTTAATAATTATTGACTTTGTTGAAAAACTATTTTATCTACTTTTAAATAATTTCTCCTTTTTAAACAATCGTCCAAGGTTAGTTAATACAGGTTCAATCATATTTTTATCTCTAATTCCCGTAAGTACAACTTTCCCTGTACTGAATATTAAAAATACTGATTTCACAGGAATAGAGGAATTATATGTCAATCCAGGGAAAACTTCTGGCTCATAAATAACATTTTCTAGTTTGATAGACGCTGCATCTAAGTTGATTGGCTTAGAAAAATCAGCGGTTACTACTATATTGACAATTTGAGTTTCAACTAAATCAATTTGTATATCAATTGGAAAAATCTCTTTTAGTTTTAAAATTAGTCTATTAATTATTAGATCAACATGAGAAAATGCTTTTAATCCCGTTAGAATCAACTTTCCATTTCTAAAAATTATAATGGCACTTTTAGGATGACTAAACCTCGTAAAAAGCCCAGGAAAGCGATCTTTATCATATTGTGAGTTTTTCAATTTTTCTGATAATAATACTAAATCAAGATCTTCGGCAACTTTTAAAAATGATTTAACAACGATGTTTTGAATAGTATATGTCAGACTACTTATATCTTCTCTAGTTTGGATTTCAAGAACCATTAAAGAACTCCGAAGATTAATGATAACCTTTGATTTTTATAAACATATTAAGATTGCATTCTATTTAACTATAATATTTTACTTAAGATTTGCCCAAAATGAGACTTAAATCCCGTTTATGGCATAATTGAAGTATCTACAAAAATTTTAGATATAAAAAAATTATGAATGAGTAAATATTAGCTCTTTTAAGCAATTTACCAAAGTTATATAAGAGATAAAAATAAATGAAAGCAATATTTTCACTTTCTAATAAAGGTTTTTTATCGATGGTTAATTTGTCATTTTTATATTAAAATAGTTGTTATCATGATCATGGAGCAAATAACTTTAAAGAAAGTATATATATGGCTATTATTGTCAATAAATTTACTGTTTGCATATCTTATTGGATTCACTATTCCACTATTAGAAACAAGGAATAGTTATATCTTCGGATTTGTAATGATTCCCTTGTTAATTATTTTAAATTACATCATAGTAGATAGATTTCATTATATAATTACTCAGCTTAATGATAAAGAGGAGAAACTCAATGTTAAAGATTGAAGGAATAAAAAAAATCAAAAAGCCAATAATTGAATATAATGAACGAAAATATATTTTTTCTATTAGATTTTTGGTTATATTTGCTATTGGAGCCCCCTTATCTGCCTACCTCATTTATCTGTTCTTTGATTTAGAGATAAACTACTATCTTCATGAGATTGTGGTAAAACAAACAGTTTATTTTCTAAATTTATTTTTTGATATGAATGCGAGCGCGGTCTATAATCCCGTAGGAAAATATCACTGGGATTTTGTAATTCCGGGGAAATCAAATATTTCCTTCGAGACATTCTGTACTGGGATTCAGGCAATATGCGTATTTGCTGGTGTCATCATTTTTACACCCCACAGTCAAGATTCAGACACAAAAAGAGATGTTATATGGCGAAAAACCAAAGCGCTCATTATATCATCAATAATCTTTTATGTTGTCAACATTATTAGAATGCTTATCCAAATTGAGTTATATAATATTGGCTATGCATGGGAAGACATTCATTTCTCAATAAGTGCGGCAAGCTCTTTTATAGCGGCTATAATCGTACTATTAATGCATAAGTGGATTCCAGAATTTATTATTTCAATAATATATGTAGGAACACTTGTAAGTGAACCAGTTAAACAGAATAGAAAGAAAAAAGTTAAGGAACTTGTAAAAGAAACAGGTAAAGTTGATTTAAATCTAATAAGAAAAGTTCTAAGAATGGAAAAGAAAACATATTTAAAAGATATTGTTAAATGGTCTGAAGAATATGGATACACAGTAGAAGGGAACTTCTTGCTTATTCCTGATAATGAAATATCTAATTTCATTGAATTACTTATGCAGAACAAGCCATTTGCAAAAGAGAAAACTTAAATCAACTTTAATAGAGTAATTGAGTTATTATTAATCAAATAAATATGGAAGAAATCCTGTGATGAATTATGCTAAATTTTGAATCTGAGCAAAAAGTAGCTCAAATTGGTGAGATTAGGATAGGAGGACAACCAGGAGAAAATCCAATTGTGATGGTTGGCACTGTTTTCTACTCGAAACATGCAGCTTTATTAAATGAAAAAACTGGTGAGATAGATAAACTCCTTGTGGAAAGAGAATTAAATGAATTTACTGAGATTATAGAAGAAACTAAAATGCAAGGAATAGTGGATGTCGTTGGAGCATATCCCGATGCATTATTAAAAGAGTGCGAATTTGTGGCAGATTTAATAAATTATCCTTTTCTAGTTGATGGGTTAAATGATTCATCCCGTATTCCCGCTATGGAAGGGTTGAAGGAAATTGGTTTAATTGATAGAGCTATCTTAAATAGTATCGATGACGCTACTAACGAAGAAAATCTTGAAAAATTAAAGGAAATTGGAGTTAAAAATGCAGTATTGCTAACATTTGGAAGTAAATATGTTTTTCCTCATCAAAAACTAAAATTGTTAAAAGAAATATTAATTCCCAAAGCTAATAAAGCAAATATTAAAAATATAATTATTGATAGTGCTGTATTAGATTTACCTTCAATTTCAATAAATTTTGAAACGAATCATATGGTAAAAAGTGAATTAGGTTTACCTACGGGATTTGCTCCTTCAAATGCAATTTATGGATGGGATTTTGTTAAGAAATATGGGGATATCCCTAGATGTGGAGCAATAGCCTCTATTATGACCTATTGTGCATGTGCCCCAAGCGATTTCATATTATTTGGCCCTGTAAAATTCGCAAAATGTGCCGTACCTGCAGTTGCATTAATCTCTGGCGTTAACTCCTATTATAGAAAGAGAATATTAAGGGAAAAAATATCTGAAAAAACCCCATTAAATGTAATATTTTAATTCATTAACTCTTATTATTTAAGCAATATATCTTAATAAAAGATCTTTTGTTTGACCAAGGAAATCAACTAGCTTAGCATTTATTTTTTCTTTTCTTTTTTCGTTATCAATCAGAAATAACATGAACATATCGTTTTCTGCTGCTTGAACCCTTCTGAAAAGTATCACTGAATCTGCTACTTTAAAGATTGCTTCTTCTTCCTGTAGTGCCTTGAATCTAGAGAAAATTTTGAATAACATAGCAAATTGTGGGGCAGTTATCTCAAAAACATTAACTAATTCCTCGGATTCAGGTAACCTTGTCAATTTTTTCGCTTTTGGGGAATAGAAATCTGCTAAAACCAACCCATCTACACTTAACAATAGAGTTAAATAAGCGTTAGTTTTTAAAGAGAAATTCCTAAGATTATGATTGATAAGATTTCTGTTAGGACTTAATTTTGAGATTCCTGAAGAGAAGGCTCTTAATATTGTAAATATCTGAAAAATACTAGTCACATATATTTCAGGTGGTTCTTCTGGTGAAATTTCAGTTAAACTATTTCTAATAGTTTCAATATTTTCTATAATTTCCCCAGTTTTTATAATATCAGAATCCCCTTTTGATAGAATATAGATAATCGGAGTATTTTGATTAAATTGTTTTAAGACTCTTTTTAAATCAAGAAGATATTCAATACTTTCTTCAAATCTAATTTTATTCCTGATATCAATAAAATAAAATAATAAATCTGCTTCATATAAATATATTTCTGCTTTACTAATGTATTTTTTTCTAAATTCTAGTTGTCCACCTAAATCCCATAAAAAGATTGTTGCTCCTAAAGCTTCTATTGATTTAATACTAGCACCAGTAGTAGGTTTTAATCCAATCAACTTACTATATTTTCGATCTACAGAAAGTAA
Organism: Candidatus Hodarchaeota archaeon; assembly: GCA_048886685.1. GTDB lineage: Archaea > Asgardarchaeota > Lokiarchaeia > Sigyniarchaeales > SOKP01 > Loki-b32. Next base: position 148,717 of record JBHLKM010000004.1, on the reverse strand, counting down.
AAAACTTGTTTTACCACTATCGTCAAGCCCAGCAAATAAAATCTTCATCTTTCGATGAGTAGTAATTGGAGTTGATGGATTTCTTTCGATCTCTATAATTTTTTTGAATAAATCATGAAATGCAGATTCTATCTCCAATTGAGGTGGAAACCCATCAGTTAATTTATTATCAAAAGTTTTAAAAAATTCAATAACAATAGGTTTAATTCTGTTTATATTATTATATAAAAAACTTCTACTAATTTCATCAACTAAGATTGAAAAAGCTGTAGGAATCTGGGAGTTAGAAGGACCAGTGTTGATATAATGAAAATATGTTAAAGATGTTGCATTGAAATCAGGATAAGGTAAGATGGCAAAATACATTAAACCTTGAATATCTATATCTGGAGTAAATGCTCTATCACTAATAAACAAACTAAGGTTTTTAATTGAGATTTGTGTAACATCTCTAGTTGTTAGAGTGAGAAGGTTTTGTTTTTCCCTCTCTTCTTTAACAATTTCTATCTCTTTATCGGTATAATATTTAGGCCATACATAAATTGGTTGTGGACCTAAATCTCCGTAAGATGAAAAAATTAATCCCTTGATAATTGAAGTTTTGAATAATTCCTCCATTGCTTGAAGTAATTTTTTTTTGTTTTAAATTTTAAATTTCTTAAAGTAATTAAGCAAAATTAATTATTAATAACTGAGTAATTTTACTCACTTTATTTAATTTTACATAACCTTTATCAATAAATATTTTTTTAATGTGTACACAATAAGAAAAAGTTTTTACTTTGTTATTTTTATAAAAATAATTTTTTGTAATACAATTGAAATAAAAGCAATTAATAGATAAAAAAGAAAGTTGGATTGTAACACAATTGAGAGAATGCGATAGTTTTATATAGTGTTTTATTGTTTTATGGAATCCATAATATGAAAGGTATGGATTTTAAATGGGATTGGTTAGTCTATGCACTAGTAGGAATTGCACTGATTATATTTCCAATCTTATATATTGTATTTGATTCAGAAAATATTGCGATGGGTGAAACTACTATTGGTTTCGCACCTATTGGGATTCTCATTTCAGGTATTATATGTATTGTCGCATTTATATTTGAAAAGTTCGTTGGACGCGGAGAGTAAATTTAAAATAAGTATTTGTTAAAAAATATATTTTTTTTTTTATTGTTATTATTATTTATTAATAAGTGTGTAAAATTACCCACTTTACTTAATTATACTTTATAAAGTTATTAATATATAAATACGTAATTTTAATTTTTTTAGTTACTTTTTTAGATGAATACTTAAACTAAAGGTGATGGTATCCTATATTTAAGTAGAATTTGTATTTCTACACATGTACCTATATTTTAAAGTGTAATATTCTTAATATGTAACTTGTAATTAAAAAGTGATAATACCAAGCTATCTGATTCAATAATTTCTAGGAAAAAATATGTCTTATTTAGAACCTAAGGAATTAATTCTTATAAAACAACTCCTTGAAGAATGTAAATTAGATGAAGCGAATCAATTACTTAAAAACTTCGAGGAAAAGGGAGGACACTCTCTTCATAGTATTGTTTTATCTCATCTCCTCAAATGTGATCTTTTATTTTGGAGAGGTTTACATAAAGATGTTATTACACTTGCTGAACAAACATATAAAGAGAGTTTAGGATTAGAAAAAAACCTCCTGTCAGTCGATATCTTACTTAGAATGGCCGATGCTTTAGTATGGCATAAACAATCGGATAAACTTAACAATATTATTAAACAAGTAGAAGGACTGCTAAAGGTTTCACCGCAAGAGATATCAGAAGATTATAAGAAAAGAAAGGCTTATTTAGCTTATCTTAAGGGTTGGTATTACATATTAATAGATGAAGCTGATCAAGCATTAAAGCATCTTGGGTATAGTTTAGCGTTACGAGAAGAACTTAACGCTAAAAAGGATATGACTATTACCCTTATAGCAATTTCTTGGGTATATACTTTTTTGAAATCCGATTATGATCAAGCTTTAAAATTTTCCAAGCAAGCTAGGCCACTTGCCGAGGAAAGTGGTAATAAATGGGTTATCGGATATTCTTTGAGTAGTATGTCTGTTAAGTATTATGGTAAAGGTGATTTGGAGCTTGGTTTAATGTTTTCGGATCGGGGTTTAGCAGTTTTCAATAGTATTAACAATGAATTTATGATCGGAATTCATCTTAACAATAGGGGCTTAGCCTATATAAGGAGAGGAGAATTAGATCGTGCTTTAAAAACCCTGGAACGAGGAATGATTATCGCCGAGGAAAGTGGCATTAAATGGCTTATCGGATTTTCTTTTTATAGTATGGCAGCAGTATATATATTTAAAGGTGATTTGGATCGTGGTATTAAGCTTTATGAGCAAGCGTTGACAATTTTCAGTGACCTTAACATTAAAAGGTGGATTGCTGGTGTTCTTAATAATATGGGGGAAGCCTATAGACAGAGAGGAGAATTAGATCGTGCTTTAGAGTGTATAGAACAATGCTTGGCGCTATATGAAGATTCGGGAAATTTAAGACGTCTGGCTAGTATTTACGATTATTTAATTCAAACATTAATTGAAAAGGGAGACCTTGAACGATCGCAACAATTTCTTCACCGTTATGAACAACTAAACAATCAGCTTAAAGAAAAAGATTATAATTTGAGGTATCTCTTAAATAAAGCTTTATTGCTGAAAACGAGCACTCGAGCTCAGAATAGAGCTGAATCCGAGAAAGTATTGAAGCAAATTCTTGAAGATAAGGATGAAGATTACGAGCTAACAATAAAAACACTAACTAACTTATGTGAATTGCTCTTAACCGAGTTACGAATGACTAACGACTTAGAGGTACTGGAGGAAATCAAACCTCTTATTGCTCAATTATTAAATATTGCCGAAAATACGGGTTCTTTCTCGGTTCAATGCGAAACTTACTTGTTAAAAGCTAAATTATCTCTATTAACCTTTGATATGAAGGAGGCTCAGCGATTTTTAACTCAAGCTCAGCAAATCGCCGAAAAATTCGGTCTTAAATTGCTAGCTATAAAAATTTCAAATGAACATGATGATCTTCTAAAACAATTAAATGTATGGGAGAGTTTAAAAGAATCAAGTTCATCAATAAAAGATCGTATAGAATTTGCTCGATTAAATGAACAATTGGAGAATATGATCAGAAGGCGAGTAGTGGAAGCTCCTCAACTTTCAGATGAAGATCCTGTTCTACTTTTAGTTGTCTCAGAAGGGGGAATACCAATATTCTCTCAATCATTTACTGAACAATGGTCTTTGGAGAATGATCTACTTGGGAGTTTCTTTACAGCAATTAATTCATTTATAAATGAAAAATTCTCTGAGGGGCTTGATCGAGCTACTTTTGGTGAACATACTCTCCTAATGAACTCTGTTTCACCCTTTCTGATGTGTTATGTATACAAGGGGCAATCATATTCGGCACAACAGAGGATTAGATATTTCATTGACGAATTACAGAAAGATAAAGATGCCTGGCAGACTTTTAGGGATTTTTACCGGTTAAATAAGGAAATTCAAGTAAAAGATATTCCTTCTCTTGAGCTTATGATAACCAAAATCTTCATAGATAAAAGTGTCCCCTTAATTGCTTAGATTTTAGTTTTTATTGATGATTTAAACTAAACTTAAACAAAATAACTTAAAATTAAGTAAATAATGTTATTTAACGTATTTAATTTATAATAACAATATTAAGTATAAATAAGTAAACTGGGTAATTTTACTCAGTTATTTATTAATAACAATATTAAGTATAAATAAGTAAACTGGGTAATTTTACTCAGTTATTTATTAATAACTATATTAAGTATAAATAAGTAAACTGGGTAATTTTACTCAGTTATTTATTAATAACTTTATATAACTATAATTAAGTAAACTGGGTATTTTTACTCAGTTATTTATTAATAACAATATTAAGTATAAATAAGTAAACCGAGTAATTTTACTCAGTTATTTATTAATAACTTCATATTAAATTCATAGATGACACTTAAAAAGATTGCTAATAGCATTAAAAATAATCAATACATTCTAGAAAAGCGACAAATTAGTCCTATAGTTCAATTTATTGACAAAAATTCGTTTAAAAGTGCAAATATATTCACAGATATAGGTGAAGACGCTGCCACTATAAAAGATGATGATAAATATATACTGGTTACTACAGATAGAATAAAAACTACTTTTATCGAAAATTTCCCATTTGGTGCTGGTTTTAGCTCAATTCTGGTTAGTGTAGATGATATTTATGCATGTGGGGGAGTCCCATTAGCAGCAAGCATAATTATTTCAGTGAAAGAACCAGATATCTGTAAAGAATTGCTTGAAGGAATATGTGCGGGTTCCCAGAAATTTAATGTTCCGATTATTAGAGGACATACTAACGTCCATGGAAAATGTTATGAGTTAAGTTCTACAATGATTGGTGAAATTAAAAAGGAAGATTACATTTCTGCAGGAAATGCACAAGTAGGAGATAATATTATATTAGCAGTTGATTTCGATGGAAAAAAGGGTAAAGCAAGCAACCTATATTATGATACTACCACTTTTAAAAGTTCCGAAGAAGTTTTAAGAAAGAGAAAAGCTATGAATATGATTGCGCAAAAACATCTAGCCAATGCATCAAAAGACATATCTAATGGTGGAATTTTTGGAACACTATTTCAAATGATAAATTATTCAAATGTAGGAGCAGATGTGAATATATCAAAAATTAAAATTCCCCCAAAATTACAGGATAATGGATATAATTTAGAAACCTATATTCAAATGTATTTAACTACCTCATTTCTATTGACTGCCCCTGAAATAAACTGCGAAGAAATTATAGAAACATTTCAAGAATATGGGTTAAATGCTAATATTATAGGAAATATTATTAAAGATCCAAATCTTCTGAGGATAAATAATGGAAAAGAAGAGTCTATTGATGTAATTAGATTTTAAAATTTTTAGTTAATATAAGTAATAGAATTGCTAATAACGTAATAATCCTAAATTCTTAAGATCCAATCAAGGAATATCAAGAGAAAATTACAGAAAATAGAAAAATAATTATGATAAATTTAGAAGTTAAATTACCTGACACGCCTGGAAGTTTAATTGAATTAATCAAACCGATCTCTAATAATGGGGGAAATATTTATGGTATCCTTCATTTCCATGATAGAAAAATAAATAACATGATTCCTGTAAACGTTACTTTTGAATTGAGTAAGGAAATTCAAGAAGTTAGCATAAAAAATATAAAAAAAGAGTTAAAGGAAAAAAATATTCAAATAGAGAACATAAATTATGGGATTGAGAAGAAACTGATCACAATAATTTTAACCGGACATGTATTTGATACAGATGTGATGGATACAATTAAAAGATTAGCATCTAAAAACATTAATGTGTTAGAATTACAAGCTAAATTTACAGAATTAGAAGAAGTAAGTAATGTTAAGTTAAGAATTGAATTCCCTGAATATATGAATAAAAAGGAACTTAATAATGAACTTAGAAAAATATGTGAAGAAAAGAATTTATTTTTAATTACAAGTTAAATTGAATGAGTTTAATATGTATCATAAATCAAATGATAATAAACCGACTAAATTCTCTGTAAAACCAAACAATAATTAAAATCTGTTCTAATCAAAACAATGACTGTTAAAATCTGTTTAATCGGGAAAGGGGTGGTTGGAACTAGTTTAATTCAATTATTATATCAAAAAAAAGATTTTTTAAAGCAGAAATTTAATTTAAAAGTTATTGTGAATTCAATTTTCGAAATCGATGGAGCACTTATCAATAAAAAAGGAATTGATTTAAAAGAAGTTTTGGATGCGGACAACGATTTTAGAAATCTTTCATATTGGAAAAGTGATCTAAAAGCAATCGATTTAATCTCTAAATTAGATGTAAATATTTGTATAGAAACCACACCTACAAATCCGGAAACAGGAGAACCCGGTTTGTCTCATGTTATTGAAGCTCTTAATAACCATATAGACGTTATTTCTTCTAATAAAGGACCATTTTATCTCGAATATAAAAAGATTAAGAATTTAGCTGAACAGAATAATTGCTACGTAAAATTTGAAGCAACTGTTGCGAGTTGTGTTCCTTCATTAAAGATCAAAGAAGATTTAATTGGAAATGAAATTCTTAGCATAAAAGCAATATTAAACGGCACTTCCAATTTCATATTAAGCAGAATGACTGCGGAAGGAGTTAATTTTCCTTTAGCTTTAAAAGAAGCACAGGAGTTGGGATATGCTGAATCAGATCCTACTTTAGATATTGAAGGTTATGATGCTGCTGGAAAGTTAGTTATATTAGCGAACGAATTGTTAGGATGGTCAAAAAGTATAACGGATGTTAAAGTAGAAGGTATTTCGAAGGTAACCCCTCATGCGATTGAATTAGTTAAACCAGATGGTTTTGTCATTAAACATCTGGCTATAGCAGAAAATAATGAATTATCTGTAGAACCACGTTTGATTGATAAGTATTCTCCTCTTAATATTAGCGGAAATTTAAATGTGGTCGAACTAGAAACTAAATATGCAGGGCCAATAATCTTAATGGGGAGAGGTGCTGGGGGTTTTGAAGCCGCATCGGCTATACTAAATGATTTAATAGATATTTCAATAAAAAGAGGATATATTACGTAATATATTTTTAATTTAATAAATATAGATTCAATATTATGAGTTTAAATTATAAAAATAACTTTAAAGCTGTAATTTCTGTTATAGGAGCAAGTGAAATTGATAAAGAAATAGAGGATAAAACCATAGAAATCGGGAGATTAATCGCAAAAAACCAGTACGCTGTGGCTTGTGGTGGTCTTTCTGGTGTAATGGAAGCAGTATGTAAAGGTGCCAAAGAAGAAGGAGGCTTTACAGTCGGAATTATTCCACATACAGAAAAAAGCTTAGCTAACAAATATGTAGATCTTGTAATTCCATGTCCGTTTTCACAAGCAAGAAATATTGTTGTCGTACTTACAGGTGACATATGTTTAGCTATTGGTGGAAAAGCAGGAACTTTATCTGAAATTTGTTTCGCATGGATATATGATAAACCTTTAGTAGCTTTATCGAGTGTTCAGGGTTGGTCTTCTAAAATTGCTAATCAAAAGTTAGATAATAGAAGAAATGACATGATATATGGTGTAAATACTCCATTAGAAGCAATCAACAAAATTAATGATTTATTAAAATAAAATTAATCAATATCAACTATGATTAAATTCCATTCAACAAACTACAACACTCCAGATGTCGACTTTAAAACGGCTGTTTTGAGAGGGCAAGCCTTAGATAAGGGTTTATACATGTTAAATAAGATTCCAACAATAGATCATCGAAAAATATTTAGTTTTAAAGACTTAAGTTTACAAGAAATTGCTTTTGAGATTTTATTAAAAATTTTAAAAGATCAAATACCTGAAAAGTCATTAAAAAAGATTATACGAAGTGCTTTGAATTTTGAAATTGGATTAGAGACAATTGAAAAATCTGACTATTTATGCCATCTAAGTAAAGGTCCTACTTGTAGTTTCAAAGATTTTGGAGCAAGAATCTTAGCAAGAATCATGGAATATTTTCTTTCACTTGAGAAAAAAGAAATAATAATATTAACAGCAACTTCTGGGGATACGGGGGGCGCTGTAGCGCAAGCATTCTATAAAATGTCAAGAATTAAAGTAATTGTACTCTATCCTAAAAAAGAAATCAGCGAACTGCAAAGAAAACAAATGATAACTCTTGGAAAAAATGTTATAGCAATAGGAATCAATGGGAAATTTGATGATTGTCAGAAAATTATAAAAACCGCTTTTGCAGATAAAGATTTACAAGATTATAACCTATCATCTGCAAATTCTATTAATATTGGTCGTCTTGTCCCCCAAGTCATTTATTATTTTTGGAGTTATTCACGAATAATCCAACACCTAAATGAAAAAGTGATTTTTTCAGTACCTTCAGGTAATTTTGGTAATCTTACTGGTGGACTTATAGCATCTAAAATGGACTTGCCAGTTGATAAATTTATTTCTGCTGTAAATGAGAATGATGAATTCCCAAAATTTCTAAAATCAGGAATTTATTCAAAAATCGTTCCCTCAAGAAATTGCCTCTCTTCTGCTATGAATGTAGGTAATCCTAGTAATTTAGCCCGTATATTTGATTTATATGGAGGACAAATTGATGAAAATGGAAATATTCAAAGAAATCCAGATTTAGAAAAACTTAGAGCTAATATAGCATCATACTCCATAAGTGATGATTTAACACGAGAAACAATTGTACAATTTTATAGAAGATATGAGAAAATTATAGAACCTCATGGTGCCGTCGGATGGGCAGCTCTTCAGATCTACCGTAATAACAATCCTTCTCAAAGTCAAATCAAATCTATTACTTTCGAAACTGCTGATCCAGCTAAATTTCCTAATGAAATTATCTCATTAATAAAAGTTAAACCAGAATTACCAAAAGCATTGGAGATTATTCAAAATAAAAAGGAATTCTCGAATCCAGTAGAAATTAATAAGTATGAAGATCTGAAATTATTCATCAAAAATAAGTTATAAAGCAAAATTTAAATAAGCGATAAGATCATATTTTATCTTATAAAAGAATATATATTAATTAATTGCTTTCTAGATGTGTAAAGGTGAAATTTAACTTTGGAGAAAAATCTAAAACAATCAATAATGTATTTGAAAAAAGAAGAACCGGAACCGAAACCGGAACCATCAAAGTTATTATTTACGGGATTGGACGATGCAGGAAAGACAAGTATTATTCTCTCACTTCAAAGAGAATTTTCAAAAATAGCCGTATTATCTCCAACCAGAGGTGCCCAAAGAAGAGTTTTTGATTTTTTAGGAAAAGAAATTGCAGAATGGGATTTAGGTGGACAAATTAGCTATAGAATCTCGTATTTAAAGAATCCAGGAAAATTTTTCGATGGTACGGAAATTGCTATTTATGTCATCGATATTCAAAACAAACCTAGAATACCAGAAGCAATAAGTTATTTTAAGGATGTAATTGAACAGTTCAACAAATTAGAGATTGAACCCCCGATTTATGTTTTTCTTCACAAATATGATCCCGCTTTAAGAAGAGGGGCTTTAAATGAAATGGAAAATCTTACAATAGATTTAAAAGAGCAAGTAAAAGGTGCTACTGATTATAAGGAAATATACTTTTATGAGACATCTATTTATGATTTTGGATCCATAATTAAGGCAATGTCGGAAATCCTTTTAAGCTTATATCCAAAATCAGAACTTATTGAGAGAACAATAATCGAGTTTGCCAAAAAAATCGATTCAGCTGGTGTAGTAGTTATTGATGATAATTCACTTGTAATTGGCTCTTTTTATAAAGATGCTGAGACTAAGCATTTACTGACAGCCTCAACGCCCTATTTTTTAACCCTTAGTGATAATATACAATTTACTGGCGTTATGGACAATAAATATGAGGATAGAATGATTGTTCAAAGATTTGGGAAAAATTTTATATTTAAGCAAATTTCATTACAGAAAGATTCAACTCCATATTATTTATTGCTACTTAAGGAGGATCCAGTTTTCCAAAAAGAGGATTTTGAAACGTTTACGAATATAATGAAAGAAATACTTTATAGATAATAAAAACCACTGATCTAACTATATTTCTCCAAAATTGTAGGTTTCATTAGTGAGATTAAACTCCCAAACTTTACATCCAGCGAATATATTAAAACATTAATTTAAGATGATAAATATTAATAAAATCAAATTTTTACTAGTAATTTATACAACAAAAAACTAAAAATCAAGAAAATCATTAATTTAATATAAATAAAATAAAGATTCATATCTAAACTTTATGAAAATTAGCACCTATAATAATTTTTTAGTAATTTAAACTCATGGAGGAGAGATAAAACTATTATTATCTGCCAGAATTGTGGTACCACAAATAACGAAGCAGTAAGTCGTACGTGTAGAAAATGTGGTGCTTTACTGCCAATTTCTTCCAAACCTTCTAGAGTTAAAACTAAAAAAAAGAAATCAGAGAAAAAAGTTGATAAAGAGTTTTCTAGTGAAAAAATTGAAATATCAATTGAAACCGTTGAAAAAGACCAGGAAAAGATTGAATTACACGAAATTCCAAAAGAAATGGAATTAAATCTTGATGATATTCCCTCAGAAACTAGTGAAATTAGTGAAGATGATTCTTTTAATGAAATTCAAGATAAATCTGAACAAGATAAAAACCAAGTTCTTCAAGAAATTACACCAAAACCATTTCAAAGTTCATTAATATCAGATAAAAAAGGCTTTCAACCTCCTCCTGTTACCACCCAAGATTCCATTTCTGATGCGTTTTCAGAACTTAAACAATCAATTATTGAAGATGAGAAAGAAAAACTAAAATCTACATTAGTTCCTATTCCTACCAAGAGGCCAGAAACTGAAGTTTCTATTTCAAAACAGAAAAGATTAGAAAAAGATATGACTGAAGTTCTAAGCTTTCTATCAAAGAAAATATCAGTGAAGAAATTAGAATCACCTGTAGTTGAGTCTAAGATTGAAAAAAAACCTGAAGAAAAGATCCCTCCTGCGAGTATGAATGAAATTTTACGCGAATTGATTACGCTTGACTCTCGAATAGAAGCTTCAGCGATTATCAAAACAGATGGAACAATCTTAGCTTCAGCAATTTCAAGTAGGATGTCAGATTCTTTATTTAGCACGATAGGGGTGAATCTTTCTATGATTGGTTCGGATATTATTCATGGTTTAAGCGCAGGTGCTTTAAAATCTATAAGTGTAAAAGGAAGTGAAGGGGTATTAGACTTAGCACCTATCGATCGTGAATCTCCAAGTTTAAAAGATATGATTTTGATTCTATTTTCTCATCCCAAAGTTAAAAGTGGAATTATTTCCGTTGCTATCAATCTAATAAAGAAACAAATAAAATACTATTTGGGTTTAGAAGAATAATTTTGTTTTAAAAATTTAACGTGAGAATTTTCAGTTTTCTTTTATAGTACTACTTTATTCACTTGAACTGATTTAAAGTAATGTAGATAATTTGGGAACTCTTGTAAAAAAACATTGAATTCATATATAGATACGAGTGGTATCTGGTTTTCATTTAACTTTATGCTATTATCTTCAAGGGTAACCATAACCGGTATAAGTATGAACGGTAAATGCCTTTTCACTTGAGGATCTTTACCTAAAATTGTTTTAATGAGCTTTGAAAAAGCTTCGTCATTGTGCTGCAATGCTCTAATCCGATTATATTGGAGATTGGCTGCTTTATTAAGCGATCCATATGAATCTTTGCGCTTCCATTGTTTTGCATCTATGATTAAAATATAGTTTAAATAAATTCCAATAACATCAATCTCAAATTTTTTCTGAGAAATATTTGATGATAGTTTAGAAATTTCAGAAAATCTAAAATTCGTAATTGTCCGAAAATTATTTTTAGATAAAATTTCCTTTATTAATGACTCAAAACCGTTATAATCCAATATTTCAGAAAGATGTGCAACATCATACTTCAAGAACTTGATACAGTTGATAATAAATAAAACCTTATCAATTACAATATAGTAAACATAATTTCCCTTTTTAAGAGATATAAATTCAAACTTATCTAAGAAATTATATAACTCTGTTTTTCTCAATCCATTGAAAAAGGAAATTTTTGAAATTTCACACCATATTTCAATTATTTTCGGATCAGTTTCCTTCAATATGGAATAAATTTCAGTAAAAAAATTTTGGAGAGACGCTTCAGAGTATAAATTTGACATATATTTCTCATTAGCAACTTTATAAAATAAATCATAGAGAGTATAGAAGTTCTATAAAAATAAATTGATAGAGATTTTAAAGGATTTCATAATATAGCAAGCTTAATTATCCTTTTAAACAGTTGTTTATATTTTTATGAAATAAACTATAATTCTCGCATTTAACCTATTAATAATTTAATTTTTTAAATCTCTTGAATTTAATAGTTCAATAGATATTTTTTAAAATTATATAAATTACTTCTTTAAGACTAACCATGGACTTATTTCCAAAAGTTTTTAGAACCGAAGGTGATTTTGCTGAATTTGAATCCTCAAGAATTCTTGAAAGTATTATAAAAGAAACTGGGATGAGCGAAGCTGATGCCAACAAAATTACAGAATTAGTTGTTAGGAGGATTATTAGTTCTGGAATAAAATTTCTCTCAGGACCTCATATAAGAGAAATAGTTTGTTCTATACTTTCTGAACAACACTTTGAAAATGAACGTAAGTTATATACGAGAATAGGTATGCCGTTAATGGACTATGAAAAAATTCTTGAAAAAGGATTTGGAGACCATCCAGAAAAAATAATTAATCCAGAAAAAATCCATAATTGGGCCGCAAATCGAATATCTGAAGAATATGCTCATTTAAGAATTTTATCGAGTGAGGAATCAGCAGCTCATTTATCTGGCGATCTTCATATTCATAAGTTACGGTATTTTGATTTAAGACCTTTATCTCAGATGTGGGATCCTCGCATAATTTTAGAACATGGGTTGCCCCCTATAAATAATTTTGTCCCTTGCTGTAAATTAAAACCAGCAGGCACTCTAAAAGAAGCAATTAGTCATCTAGTTAAATGGGTAGCATTAACTCAAAATGAGTTTTGTGGAAACCAGGGATATAATTACTTAACAATGTTTTTATCACCTTATGCTAAAGGAGTGAGTGATTCAGAGTTAATTCTTGCAATGAAAGACTTAATCTACGAATTAAATCATCTATCAGTAATGACGGGTGGTTCGATTTCTTCTAGTTCATTGTTAACTAGTCCTACTTTTCTCGAACCATTTTTAAAGGTTCCTATCACCAATAAAGCGAGGGATTTCTATGAAGAATATTATGAAGAGTGTCTAAGATTGTTTAACGCGCTGACATTAACCTTCAAAGAAGGTGATAATAATAAAAATCCGTTTAAATCCCCAATACGTGAGATTTTAGTGAATAACCTTTGGATAGATAAGTATAAGGGAGCTTTTATGAATGTTTGTGATGAAATTGATAGTATGAAAACACCTATTTTAATAAATTCAAATGTTAAATCTTTAAATGATAATTATCCAGAGTCGTTTTATTCAAGTAATCTTATTAATTCAGGTATGCTTCAAGAAATTTGTATAAATCTTCCTCGATTTGCGTATACCAGTAAAGATGAGTCAAATTTCTTTGAGATAATCGATACAAATATGAAAATATCTTCTCAGATATTATTAAAAAAATATAAAATAATAAAAAAGAGGTTAAAATCGAAACATTTACCGCTATGTAGCGGTAAAATCAATAATATATCACTCTATAATTTAGAAGAACAACATATGTCAATTAGTTTTATAGGATTAAATGAAGCTGTTAAGTTTCTAACTGATTTTGAATTGCATGAAAATTCAAACTCATTCAATCTGGGAAAAAAAATCTTAAGTGAGATGTATAAAAAATGTTTAGAATTCTCTAAAATACATGATAAATCCTTTATTTTAAGTGAAAATATCTCAAAGAAAGCACCATACCGTTTTGCGAAATTAGATTTAAAACATTTTCCAAAAATTGCGCTACCTCAATCTAGTAGAGATATCTTTTATTATACTAACTCTACTCACTTTAGGAAAGATGCTAAAATTGACGTATTAGAAAAGATTAAGAAACAAGAAGAGTATCAAATTTTCATCCAAAGTGGAGCAATTGAGTATATATCTTTAAATGAACTAAAAAGAAGTAATCTCACTTTGGTAGATTTTATAAAAAAAATATTCCTCCCATCTAAACTTGTAAGTTTAAAGTTTTTATCATAAAAGATTAAAACATATGGAACGTTGGGTGAGAAAAGTAATTATTTAATAGTAATTATTATTTTGAGTATATTAATGTAATATATTGATTTTATTATATTATAATCTAAAGAATAAATACGGTACTTTTTAAAATATTACTTTATAGCCAAAGATAAGGGGATAAATTGACCAATAACGACTCTAAATCGAAAATGAAACAAACCAATAAAAAAACCGAAAATGCTAACAAATCTGATTTAATAAAAGCAATAGTTCTAAGCATATTTGATGAAAAGGGGCCCATTCCTAGAGTTATTTGGCCTATTGATTTAGATGAAAAAGCTGGACTTTTAATTGCAATGAAAACCATCAGTTTACTTATGGGTGATTCCGTTTATCAAGATTCACAAGGTTCAGACGTGGGTGTTAACTATTTTGGTATTTTACCGTTTCCAGACTTAAAATTAAATGGTCTAACATACTTTTTTCTCATCCCTGAAGAAAAAGCCCGAGGTCAAGCTTTAGCAGCTACTATTACCATACTAATCAGTGAAAATGATAGAGTCTTCTTTTATGAAAATATGAAATACTTAAGAATAATTATTGATAAGGCTGCTAGCCAGATACAAGCAGAAAAAGAACTTGAAGATCATAAAAGAATAATGGATGATATAAAAAATGAATTGTTTGAATTCACTAAGGAATTAAAAGATCCATTTTCTGTGAGAAGGCAAATCAAGGTACTATTAACTGGATTGGATAAGGCAGGAAAATCAAGTTTTTTGTTTGGAATAAAGAAGAGATATTCAGAAATCATAAAGGCTTTACCTACTAGAGGTGTTGAAAGATCTGAAGAAAATATTTTTGAAGAGCAGAATTCTGTAATCTCACTTTGGGATCTAGCTGGTCAAAAACAATATCGAGAGAGATTTCTTGAACAAAGTAAAATTTATCTCTATAATGTGGATTTAATCTTCTTTTTTATTGATATTCAAGATGTTGAGAGAATAGAAGAGGCCTTAGACCTTTTTAGGAAAATTATAGTTTCTTTAATTGACTTAGAGGAATTCCCTCCTATTGTTGTTTGTTTAAATAAATTTGATCCAGATTTAAAGGGATCAAAAGAAATATTCAAAAATTTAGAGATTATTGCAGATGAAATTGAGAAGAATTCTGATAGATTTTTAATTAAAATTTTTCAAACTAGTATTTTTGATCATTGGAGCCTAATAACAGCATATTCATTTGGGCTTTCACAACTTAGTCCTAATCGAGAATTATTTAGAAATCAATTAAAAAAGTTTGCGAAGAAAACTCAATCAGATGCAATATTATTATTAAATGAAAATGGAATTATTTTATCTAATTATTCTAAAGATGAAATATCTGAAAGAGTATTTGAAATTTCTGCCCCTCATTTCCAAGAATTATATAAAACGTTTAAAGAATTTAAGATTTTACAACAAGATTTTTTAGTATCTTCAGGAATAGCAGATGAATCGAAAAAAGTAATATTTAAAAAAATCCAGGTTGAAAAGTATAATCTATACTTGCTATTATTTATTGAAAAATCTCTCCAAATCGAAAAGATTGAGAAGAATTTACCAGATTTTTCTAAAAACCTTATAGATTTAATTCATACATATATTTAAAAAAAAAAAATAATTTAATATTCACTAATATTATCCTTTATGTCTCTTAATTCGTATGATGAGAAGAACAGTGATTAGTATAGCAGCTAACCCAATTGCAATAAACACATAAAACATCAATGGAATTGAATCTAAAGGAGCAAGATTAGATTCTATTACCGTTACAGTAATGTTGTAATCATAATCATGGAACATTGAAGTTGCAGAGAATAACCTATTAAATTCACTTATGACATCGCCAGGTGGGAAGAAAAAATTAGCACCTACATTTAAATTAAAGCGAAGATAATCAATTCTATTAAAATATTCCCACAAAGGATCACAAGCTATCCAACCTATATCAGGAACATAATATTCCATCCATGCATGTCCCATAATTTCATTGGCATCAAAACTCCATATATCCCCTGGCTTTGGGCGTAATGAGGGATTATTTGACACTAAATAACCTGTTATTTTACGAGCAGGTATATTTTGAATTCGCAATAATGTAATCATTAAGCTTGAAAACTCACTACAATCACCTTTTAAATTGGTATACGCCCATAAGGCTCCCATTTCGTCAGTTAGATCCCCGGTATATTCAATATTATCAGAAACCCAGTTATAAATCTTTTTTGCTTTTTCTATAGGATTATCGCTAGGATTTACAATACTATTAGATAAAGAAATTAAAGATGTTTCATTCCTTTCATAACAAGTTTCTGTTTTATTACAGTATAATTCAAAAATTTCATCTGAAGTATCATAAATTCCAATCTCAGATTCGTTAATCCCGGAAAATTTAATCGCATTTAATCCGACAATATATTTTTGACTTATTGAAACTTTTTCTCCAGCTCCTAATGTAGCATTAAACCAATCATGAGTATTGTTAAATTTATCTTTAATATTCATAAGTATCGCATCGTATCCCGTTATATTGTTATGTAGAAGTTCACTATCTTGATAGGGTGGCGTATACATAGTATCTAAAGAATTAGGCAATCTATCATCTATCCTAGGAAATTTAAAATAATAATTTCCAGATCCTAAGGTCTGTGTCAGCGTAAAATTGATTTCAACTTGATATGTTACATTTTGAGTTATTTCAAAATTAGAAACACCAAAAACCGGGGATGAAATGAAAGGATTAGTATGCGATACCGTAGAAAGTAATGGGATAGTTGAATAGGCTGAAAATACGATAGGGAAGAAGAGTAAATATATTCCAATGTACTTAGCTTTAGCTTTCATTCTTAAAAATTTAGTGTATGAATATTTGTTATAAAATGTATAAAACTCTCAACTTATAATTTTATTTCTTTTGAATTTGAATGAAAATCATATCTTAATTTCTGTTTGGATATTTTTATTATTGTAAATTTTTATGTCTTTAATAGGAAAATTATTATTAACTTTTTAAATCTCTAACGAATTAAGGCCAGTTGAGGAAAAAATTATCTATAAGACATATTTAATTGATGCTGATAATGGAATCTCTCTCTTTGAGGCAACATTTAAAGAATTAAAAAAGATTCAAGATGATTTATTAACTGGATTTTTTAATGCAATTAATAAGACGATTGATATTATACAAGAATCTATGGCTAAAGGAAGAAGAGTCAATGAGATGGATAGAGTTTTAGAGTCGGAAGATTCGACAATTTTTATATATTATCATCCCCTCTCTAGAATTCTCTTTTGTTCGATTTCAGATGCAGATGATGATACTGAGAAAATAAAAGAAGTTATTCATAAAATTGCTAATAGGTTTTGGAAAAAACATCGGTCGGATCTCAAAGTATTCAGAACTACAACTGAAAAAAGTAGGTTCCAGACTTTAAATGCGGATATTGAGAATCTTACTATAGGAGGAAAAATAGCAGAGGTATTTCCAAAATTACTTGTTGCCAAAAACGTGTTAGATAAAATCTTAACCATGGGAGTGATTAATAATATTGAATTTCAAATTGCCTTGTTATGTACAGGGAAAAATTCGCCATTAAAGATTTCGAGAAACTTAGATAAAAAAAGAAATGAAATCTATGATGCCCTTAAGAATTTAGAAAAATTGGATATTATTAGGATATAAGAATTCTCTTCTTCTATATTTATAGTCGCTTAAACTAAATAATGAATATATCTTCTAAATAGGATTGTATCTAAATAGAAAAAAATAAAAGTTTTCTTAGTTTATCAAAACTACCTTATAATAATGTGATAATTATGAAGAGCAAAACGGAAGTCATTGCTACTGTAAAGAGTCCCACTAAAGATTCACATAGGAGGAAGGGTAAAGGCTTCTCTTTAAAGGAGATAAAAGAATCTGGGAGGAGTATTAATCAATTAAAAGAGCTGAGAATTAATATAGATTATTTTAGAGTTTCTGCTTATCCTGAGAATATTGAACTATTAAAGAATTTAAAAATACAAGAGAAAAAAATTACGAAGAGAGAACCATTTATTAAAAAGGAGAAAAAAGGTACTCCTTTCAAACCTAAGAAAGAAAAACCCAAAGTTGTACCCAAAAAGGTCATTGAAAAAGCACCTAAAAAAGCTGTGGTTAAAGAAAAACCAAAACCCGTGAAAAAAGAGAAAATTAAACCTGTTAAAGCCGAGAAAATTAAAATTGAAGAGAGAGGAACTCCTTTAACTGATTTACCGGGATTAGGTGCTACTACAGCAAAAAAATTCATTGAACTTGGAGTTAATACAGTTGAAGATCTATGTAATGAAAATCCAGAGGAATTAGCGTCGTTAATCAAAGGAGTATCATTAGATAGATTAAAATTTTGGATTGAAGAAGGTAAAGAGATCACCAAGTAATATTATTGATTCTTCTTATTCTTCAAAATCTTACTTTTCCTTTATTATGAAGGTCTTTTCAAATATCAGAAGTTTTATAAATACATAATCTATTTTAGAAATAAGTTTATTTAATAAATCTAAAATCAAATAAGACAAGTATAAACATGGAATACAATTTTTTTATCTACAATAAACCAGAATGTAATTTAAATATTAACAAAATGCCAATTTGGTTTAAAGAAATAGAATATGAAGGCGATGAGAATAATGGATACATTCTATTGCATTCTCAAGATGATTATGATGAGATTTGGGGGGCAACCTCTACATTTGAAATAAAATGGGAGAAAAGAGAAAGGATGAATCTTTTTTACTATAAAGAAGTAGAGAAGAGTATTGAGACTTATAATGCGATTGGGATTGTAGTTACTAAAAAGGAAAGAGACTGGTTAATGAGTCATGAATTTACATTTTGGTTTGGGCAGCGAAGGAAGATGATAAGGAAAAGATATTATGTTGAAAAAGTAATACATGGTATTTTCTATTGTGAAATTTCTGAACGATTATTTGACATTCACACTTCTATAATAGAAAGTATGTACGAAAATTACCAACCGTATATAATAAAATCATATAAATTTATTGAATGTCATCAATAATTATCTTTTTTGAGCGAATATAAAGAAGTTATCACTATTACTTGGGCCTCCCATTATATTAAACTCTTTGATATTAAAGATCTTTAACAGTTTTTTTATCTCCCGTTTGGAGAAAAAGTGATAAAACCTATTATATACTTTATTTTCTCCTGGAAGACTCCATGGGACAAACTTATCACCAAATTCTTCCAAACCAACCATTTTTTGCTGTTTGTCATGGTTAAAACTAAATTTTCTTTTAAATCCATCTAAAAGAAAATAACTTCTATATTTTTTTTGCCACTTACGCCATACTGTGATAACTAAATTTCCCTTAAATGAGAGTAAATCATTGATTTGTGTTATTAAATCTTTTCTGTCAGATCTATTTTTGATGTGGTGAATTGTAGCAATTGAATAAATATTTTGGATTGAATTTCTTCGAATCGGGAGGTTTCTTATGTCAGCAAGAAGAACTTGAATTAAATTCGATTCAATTTTAGAATAATGATCGGTATTCCTTAAATCAATATTAGCAATTTTTACTAGTTCAAGTGATAGATCAATACCTATTAATTTCTTAGGATGTGTTCCTAAAATTTTAAAGTTTCTGCCATTAGCACATCCTAAATCCAAACCTAATCCACTAAAATTATAACCCTTATTCTTTAAAAAATTTAAAAAAAACTCAAGTGGTCTCCATGGTTTACTTCTTTTTAAATGATAGTCTTTTGCAATATGGTTGTAGTTATAACCCTCCATGAAATGAAAATGTTTCATTCTTTTATGACATATAAATGTTAATATAGTTAAATAATTTTCAACATTTAACAGTGAATTGTTAGGAAATTAGGAAATGGAAGATCGTGTCATTTTTCTCACTAAATTTATACAATTATTGAGACCTTCCCAGGTATTGAAGAAAATTTAAATTTCTCTGATTAATCTATTAATATAAAAACATTCAAAGTGAATCCAAAAAAGACTCACTATTCCACCATGAAAAAAGAGGAAGAAATAGAGAAACAAGAAGAGAAGATCAGTTGTGAATCAAATATTCTTGTACAATTACAAGAAGCTAAAAAGGATATTATTGAAACTCTAAAGACCCCTAAAAAAGATCTATTACAATCTTCACTAGACCAATTGGAAAATGTTATTCCTAAAGAAAAGTCATTAAAAGTTAAGAAAAAAATCAATCAGACACCTACTTCAACAACTCAAAACATCTCTGATCCCTTAAAAACTGTACCAAGAGATTTTGCCTTCAAGACAGAGGAGGTAATTTTTCTTGATCATTTTGGTAACTTACCCTCAATACACCCTGAACTTCTTAATAAATTCAAAATAAATTTTGAAAATCTTTTAAATTCTAGACTGATTAATCCAGATTTTTTAGATTTAGAAACCCTCTTCTATTTTATATCTATTTTGAAAATGACAAATGCAAAATTTCCTTTCTCTTCAATCGAGATATTAGATGTTCTAAGAAATCATATAACTGAAATGATCTTTAGCTCATCAAGAAATGCGATACCAGATTCAATTAACATATTTTATGGTCTTTCAATTGTAACTGAATTGAATTTAATCCACAAAACTAACATTATAAACCTAAACGCTACTGAAGAATTTCTTAAAATGGAATTGAAGGATTTTCTGCCTGAAAAATTAGAATTGAATTACTACACTTTGCTTTGCTTACAACTATTAGCACGAAATGAAATAATATCATCGCGTAAAGATGCCTTATTAAAACAAGTATTAAATTTAAATATATTAAATATAAAAGGCCTGAACCCAACCTTAGATTTTTATAGTCAATTAGCTGTTATTAAATTTTTGGATAAGAATGTAAAGCTTACAGAATTATCAGTGCCTTATGTAAATGAGCTCAAAAAATTATTGACACCGAAGGGAGCTATTAGTGATTCAATAACAGAATCTGCTAAAACATTGTTAATCTTAGATATGCTTAACTTAAAAGAGCAAGAGTCAATTTTATGTAGCCGATTACTCAATTATATTATAAAATCGACGGACTTCTTTAATTTGGAGAATCTTGATAGAGATTTTAATTGGCGTATTGACAAATTAGCATATAAAATAGAATTAAGAATGCTGTTTTGGGCATTATTAGCGTGCTCTCAATATTCTCCTAAAAATTTATTAAACCTCTAGAGTGAAAAATAGAAAAAATTAAGCTTAATTTAAATTAAAAACTTGTTCTTCAACCATACTAATTATTCTATTAATAAAATTCTTTGCAGAAGGAATAATTTCTCTATTTTTTACAATATTATTCCAATTTTCATTAAAAATATAATTATCCTTTAATTCCCTTAACGTCCTATTTGCTAATTCAAGCCAATAATCAATGTCAATAGGAGGAGCATTATTACCTATTCCGGGGCAATATTTCTTAGCCTTCTCAGTATATATAATTTGAATTCTTCCTTCAGTAATAAAATTGTTATTATTTAACTGAATAAATGAAAAAGGAAATGATTTACAAAGTAAGGGCCTTAAACTATAAATTAAACATTTCTGATTTTTTTTATCATAGAAGTAACACTCACCCCGATTATTTTTCATAAGTCCAATAAAAGCTAATCCCTTTTCAGTTTCTATTGGTGAAATTACCATTTTCTCAAGGATGATATTATTTAAGGCTTTATCATATATGTAAAATCCGAAAATTTCAAGCGATTCTTTTAAATCCAAGTTTAAACTGTTAATTATTCTACCAATATCTAAGTAAGTAACATTTACAAGCGTATTTCTATCAGTGCAACAATTCCCACACCTAGTACAGGCAAATTTTAAATCCTTCGGATTTAGCATCAAAATAAAAGAAAAGAATTTTAAAATTTGAATTTTTGTGTAATAAATTTAAGAATTAATCGGTAAAATAAATTTTTTCTCTATCAACGATTCAATAGCTACAATTATGAGATCTTTATTTTCCTCGTGAACTAATTCTATAACATTATCCAGATTAACAATATTATTGTTTCTTTTTGATATTGATTGGATCACGTTTAACGTACGGACTTCTAACTTGTTCAAGCTTTTATCTTTTCGTAATTGAAAGAGATTTATCTTTCCAGGTAATCTGAAAGAGCCTTTGTAGTGCAATTCAAAGTATTCATTTATTATTAAAGGAACCACTTCTTCGAACCTGTCTAATGAACCATCCCAATTTTCCAATTCTATAGATAATTTTAGGTTTAAAGCTAAAATTAAATTAGATACTTGACTTTTTAACCTTTCAGAAGATTTTTCTCTTAAGATGAATACAACTCTTATATCATCCTTATCTGCAATTAAACAATAGAAATACTTGAAATCCAATTCAATTATTTTCTCAATGCCATAACCTTTCGATGAGTCTTTAGATTCTTCCATACTAGCTTCCCTTTCAGAAAATTCTTCTCCAACTGTGGTTATAGCTTGAATAAATCCTGAAAATAATTCCTTCTTGTGTTTTTCCAAAATCGAATAGCTCTTCGAATAAATAGGTATCCCGCTCAACTTATGGACAACTACAATAGCCTGAATATTTTTAAGATCCTTAAATCTTTGTGTTTTTGATAATAATTCTGATTCTTTCTTCCTCTTTCGCGGTAAAATCACGTAAGATCTCATACTTAAAGCACCTAAAACACTAACTATACTCACTAAAATCGCGATGATTATCCATAATAGAATACTTGGTAATTGATTTCCACCGGGAATAGGATCACCAATTATAACTATAAAAGAGTATATAGTTGTTCTATAAGTTGAATTATCAGGAGTTATAATTAATTCGAATTTATAATTTCCTTGTATATCTTCCGGTAAAATTATACTTGCTTGATACATGCCTGGAGTAGTTTGATTAATTGAACCTATTCCATATTTCCATGAATAAGTAATAGATGCATTTTCAACACTTTTATTTGTATTAGGATCTAATAACTGTAGCTGAACTGTTATTGTTTCTCCTTTTTCGGCATTAATTGTATCTTCAAATCCAATTGTTTCAATGGTTAACTCAATTTGATTAATTAATAATTGAAACGAAAAAATACATATCTCATAATTATCCTTTATAAAACGAATATCAATTGAATTCAATCCTAATGAGAAATTTGAGGGAGAACAAGGAATAGACAGATTATACCAGAAATCAGCGGTATACGTTAAATTTTGAATATAATTTTCACTTATTAAAGTTAATACTTCACCAGATAAGAAATCACTTGTAACCGTATCGGAAATCCTTACAGATACTGATAGGACTTCATGAAAAGATTTTTTAGCTTGATATAATTCTGGAACTTTCAAAGAATCTATATATACTGACATATTTATTTGTCTTTTTATCAAAAAAATTCCTATAATTATCGTTTTGGATTCATATCCCTCCTTATCCGCATTTATTATTAAAGAATGAATTTTATTCACTTCATAAGCAGAACTATTACAAGTGATATTATACTCTCCAGGATTCCCTTCAACAGTATGGGTTTCACCAAGCCAATTATTTGTAGGCATAGTTGATATACCATCTCCTGTTGATTTCATAGTATAATTAAGATGGATTGTAAAATTATCATTCCAGATAACTTGCATAGTTGGATATTCTTCAGCAGTAAGGACTGTTTGTTGAATTAATTCAACACTGACATTTACTTGCGAATTTGTATATGATGTAGAATTAGCATAAATTGTAAGAGTGTTATTATCGGCAACTCCACCAGTAGTATCAAACTCCAGAAAGTAATACCCAGGACTAATTTCACTAAAATATTGTCTTCCCCCACTAAAATTATCTAAATATACTATGGCATTCTGTATTGCATCATAATTTTCTTTATCGTTAAAGGAAACCTTCAAATTAATCATTTCACCTTCAAAAATTTCATCGTAAAAATATTGATCAGAAATTAAGAGAGATTTGTGTATTATGGTAAAATCCTTACAAATAACTCCAGTTTCATTTAGTCCTGAAATATATGAATTGTTCCATGTAATTATTGCCTGATATTCCCCAACTTCATAATTTGGGGGTAATGAAGGTATCTGGAAGTTATCAAAATAGATGTAACCATTACTATCAGGAGATTTTAATTGGTTTTGGCTATACCAAACTGTACCATTTGGAAATTTTATATGGAGCTGAGCTTCAGTTTGTTGGATATAACTTGAAATCAATGACGAATCTGTTATTTTTCCAGTTATGTTAATGAAATCTCCACTTAAAAATGTATTATTTTGAAGCCATTCGCCTGTCACATTATTATATATAGTTAATCGCTCACAATAATTTGGAGATGTTGCTTCAATCCTCCAATACCCATCTGGAGTTGTAGATATAGCATTTACAGGAATTATTAAAAGTCCTTGAGTTGAATTATCACACAAACTCAATCTGTTAGTATTTGGATCTTGAGGTTCAGATATCCATGTTATATTTACATCTGTAGGGAATTGTAGTCTCATTTCTGTTTCTTGATAACCTGTTGGAACCGCAAAATAAGAATAACACTCCCAATTTACTATACTATTATTATTCACAGAAAAGCCGGTGCCTAATGAGCCGGTATTAGTTTCATAATTAGTCTCTGGACTATCTTTTCTTACATATAGATTTATATCAGAATTTAAATCTATTATATAACCTCCTAATTCCCCAACATCAGTGCTGGAATAATTTACTTGGACAAGACTTGTAGTCCAATTATTTACTTGATTAACTGTTCCTTTACCCCAAACAATATCATTTACTGTATGTTCATTCATTTTAAGCTGGATTTGTGATGGTTTCGCTTCCGCCTTTACAGTTAACTTTACATTATCAATAAAAATTTGGTGATACTCGTAATTTGTAAAACCACTACCATATCCGCATTCGATTAATTGTCTTAATTCCACTCTAATATCTATAACTGATGAATTTACTGGATTAGTATATACATTTGAAGAATTAGTCCAAAGACCTTGTGGTATTGAAAAACTACCCCATGAAGTTCCATGAAGCTGTTTTATATTATATCCCCCAATTGAGTAAATCCTTTCATTATTTAAATAAAATCTTAACTCGAAATCATTAAAATCCATTATATGAATGGCTTTTACTTCAAATTCTAATTTACTATCAATAACTTTACCTCTTGGAATCTCAAAAGAACTATTCCACCAACATCTATCACCTTGATCATAATAATAATCTCCACTAAGATCCATTCCGTCTATTCTTAATTCCAAGCAATCATGGCCATCGGTTGGGCCATAAGTAGTATCTAAGTAATTACCACTCATTGGATTAACAAACCAATCAGGTGGGGGAGGAGCTGGGTAAGTGATAACATCCTCATAACCAAAAGTCCAATTTTGAAAGTTATTTTCAATCAATTCCGTATCATCATCTGGAGTTTCTATATTATCATCAGTTCCAAAATTAAATGAACCATTACACCAATTTCGTTTATCAAATAAATTATTTATCTTAGCATTTAATGTGTAACCTTCCCAACCCGTAGTTAAAGGGATTTCTAGAATATCATACGTATTGTTTTCAAATTCGATCTCTAAATTATAATCTGTTCGGTTAGCCCAGTGGGTTACATTCCAAGGTGCCCCTATTCCACTATAGGTGTTATCAGAAGCTAAATCCTGAAGTTTTAAATTTTTATCTAAATTGTCATCATTATTTCGATGGTTTATTCCTGAGTTTTGATTTGTATTCAAATTCAAAAAGAATATGTTTAATGATAAGAAGCCTAGAATTGTAAATGCAATGATAATTCTTCTATTTTTGAGAGTTTTTAATTTCATTATAAAAAACACACCTAACAGCTATTGAAATTACTAAATAATATCCCAATTTACCTAATTAAAAATTATATTCTTATGTAATAAGAATAAAATTATGCAAATTTAAATTAATGTCTCATGAATTTAGGTATATTTCTTCAAATTTTATTCTTTAATTAGGTAGAAATTCTTCCTTTAAATCAGCAATTAAAGATTTTCTCTCTTCAATAGAGATAAGGTTTATATCAACTCCCCGGTTATTATAAATATCGGGAGGTATATCCTCAAATAAAGACAACATTAAAATAAGAGCATTAGTAACTAAAACTCGGTTTTTTTTTTTATCTAATAATTTCATCAATTCTATTAAGGAGTGGTCTTTCCAAATCTCAGTTTTTTCCTTGCTTACTTTTTCAGTTTGGAAATACTCAAGTATCTTCAAATAACAATCTAACTCAAAATCTTCAGTATTATTGTTAATTTTCATCTTTTTTATAAACAAAAAGTCGATTCTAATTATTTAATGATAACATATATTTTTAAGCCGGTTTTTTTGTTTGATTTTTTGTTATAATAATCCTCACAATATTAGATAATCTTAGTCTTACTGATTATATAAACCCCTTACAGCGCTAAATTTGTGGATTCTAATTTGTGTGTAAAATCCTTTCCATATTTAGATAATAAATTTTTGTGCTTTTTTATTTTCTAATATAATATATAGATATGATGTCGTTTTTGTCATGACAACACTATAACAAAAGAGATAAAAAATTAGTCTTCTTTTTCCTCTTCAGCTTTTCTTATAATAAGCTCAACCCAATCCCCCTCATCTAAACCAAGATATTCTAATGTTCTGCTATCTATAATTACTCCCTGAGAATTCCCAATTTTGATTATTTTGAATCCTTTCTTATCCTCTCTATCCTCTCTCTGTTTTCTTCTTTTTTATATACAATATACAAAATAGCTTTGCTGATTTCTTAGCGTACTTTAGTTACTTTTTTAAATGAATACTTAAATAAAAGGTGATAGTATCCAATATTTAAGTAGAAGGTGTGTTTTTACCCACATAATTATATTTAAAATTGTCATTATCTTAATATATAACTTGTATCTGAAAAATTATAATCCAAACTTTTCAAATCTCTAAAATATGGATGATTGTATGTCCCACTCAGAATTAAAGGAGCTAACTCAGGCAAAAAAACTCATTAATGAAGGCAAGTATGATGAAGCCCTCCAACTTATAGACAATCTCGAGCAAATGAAGAACCTCACACTTCAGGATAAAGTATCATGTCAGCTCCTCAAGTGCAACCTTTTATTTTGGCAATGGAAATTTGAGGAAATGCTTAAAATAGCAGATCAAACATATAAAGAGAGTTTAGAGTTGGGAAGAAATCTCCAATCAGTTGACGCCTTATTACTCAGCGCGAAGGTTTTAAAATTTCTTGATAGAGAAGAGGAAGCTATTAATGACGTTAACCAAGCCGAAGAATTATTAAAAAAATTTACCCAAGAATTACCAGAAGATTACATGCAACGAGAAGCTCAGATTTATTTAGTTAAAGGTATGAAAAATCTATCATCTTCTTATAAAACGGATGATCAACTAAAGTTTTTAGAACAGAGCTTAGTACTGGGAGAGAAATTAGGCAATAAAGTTATAATTACTGAATCCCTTTATATCATCGCTGGTATTCTTGGTATGAAAAAAGGTGAATTGAATCATGCTATTGAATATCTAAAGCGAAGCTTATTATTTGCGGAGGAAAGTAATAGCAAGTATAATATTGCTTGGGTCTTGGCATGGTTAATGATTTTTCATAAAGATAAAGGTGAATTAGATCGAGGTCTCATGTATGGAGAGCAATGTTTACAATTATTCGAAAAAATTAATAATAAACAGTGGATCGCAGCTTCACTTACCCAAATTGGGGATATCTATAAAGCAAAGGGTAATTTTGGTCAAGCTTTAGAGCATCTAGAACGAGGTCTAACATTAAGAGAGGAACTCGGGGTTAATATGACTACAGCTATAACTCTCTGTGGTTTGATTGAGTTAGCAGTCGATATGGGCGATCTTGTATTAGCCCAAAAATACTTTAACCGCTTAAAGCAGCTCAACGAACAAGAGGATAGTAAATGGATTAATTTACACTTTCGCTTTACGAACGCTAACCTACTGAAAACAAGCACACGAGCTAAAAATCGGGTCAAAGCAGAAGAAATATATAAAGAAATTATTGAAGAAGAAGGATTTTATTTAAAAGTTGACGCATTATTAGAGCTTTGTGATTTATTATTGGTTGAACTACGCATAACTAACGATGCTGAAGTGCTAAAAGAGATTAAAACTAATCTAAATCGTATATTAGAATCTTCTGAGAAAATAAACTCGTTTCGGATTCTCGCTGAAACCTACCTATTACAAGCCAAAGTAGCATTAATAACTTTTGATACGAACGAAGCTCGACGCTTTTTGACACGAGCTCAGGAAATTGCCGAAAAATACGGTCTTAATTTAATAGCCATGAAAATTTCGAATGAGCACGATGAATTAATTAAGCAATTAGATGTGTGGGACAAATTAAAAGAATCAAAAGCACCCTTATCTGAACGCTTGAAGTTAGCACAACTAAATGAACAGATGGAGAAAATGATCCGAAAACGAGAAATAGCTGTTCCTGAGATTACTGACGAAGACCCTATCGTACTTTTGATTATTTCAGAGGGGGGAAGGCCTGTATTCTCTGAATCCTTTGCGGAAGAATGGGCTTTCGAAGATCATCTTTTTGGAGGTTTTTTGACAGCTATAAATTCCTTTAGTGATGAGATGTTCTCTGAGGGACTCAATAGGGCTAATTTTGGGGAGTATACTATTATTATGAATTCCCTTCATCCCTTCTTAGTATGTTATTTATTCAAGGGACAATCATATCGTGCGCAGCAAAGAGTAATAAAATTTATTGATAATATTAAAGAGGATACAACCATATGGAAGACTTTTAATGAATATAATCAAACATGCAGAATGGTACAGTTAGAAGATATCCCTTCTCTGGAACCGTTGATAACTAAAATCTTTATTGAAAAAAGTGTTCCTCTAATTGCATAAATACGAGTTTTTATTGATAATTTAATTATACTTAAATTAAAAAACCTAAACTTAAGTAAAGTAAGTCATAAAACGTACTTAATTATATTTAAATTAAATTTCTTAAACTTAAATAAACAACGTCACAAAGCCTACTTAATTAAATTTAAAAAATATGAAAGAAATAGAATCATACGCAAATCTATTTACAAATTTGTTAAACATTAAATTAATTTAATTATTAAAGGAAAGAATGAACGATATAATATTTGATTTAACTAAAAAGAAAAAAATATATCAATTATTAGTACATATATTTTTTATATGCCTTTGGATATATGGTTTTATCTTAAATATATTCTTTTATTATCTAATACCACCAATGCCAAATTTTTCTTATTTGCTTTCTGTTCCAATATTTTATTGGCTTATAAAAGGAATAATTGATATATTAAGGCAATATAAGGAAGAAAGGGGAGAAAAAAACAAATAAAAGCAATTATGGTTAGGTTAAATTACCCAAAAAGTTTCAGCTATTAAATTTCTATATTTCCTATAGCCACTAGTCTATTAAAATTTTT
Organism: Candidatus Hodarchaeota archaeon; assembly: GCA_048886685.1. Taxonomy (GTDB): domain Archaea; phylum Asgardarchaeota; class Lokiarchaeia; order Sigyniarchaeales; family SOKP01; genus Loki-b32. The sequence goes on along the minus strand of JBHLKM010000004.1, from coordinate 119,229 downwards.
TTTATTTTATTGAATATAAGTTTCCTTTTAAGAACTTAGATCCTCTACACTTTAACTTTAGGATCGATTCTGGTCATAATACCTCTTGTATTATTTCCGGTTTAAACTTGATAAAGATAACTCGCTCCTTATAATAAGTGAAGAGCTGCTTGATCTCCTTTTCTACATAAGAAAATAACTCTTTCTCTTCTATATCTCGCAAAATTCCTAAAACCTTTAGGATCTTCTTTTCAAGATCGTCAACCGTTAAGATGCATACTCTTTCAAATGCACTAATTTTGGTCATAGATAAGATACCTCTCTATCATATTATTCGGAATTATTACCCTTAAGCCTGTTTAACTCACTTTCTAACTCAGGAACAGGATCTGGAAGTGGTTTGGAAAAAGCAATTTAGACTTATTTAATTAAAGAATTTAAAATAAAAATTATGCTTAATTCTTAATAAAAAATGCAAGATTTTTTTAATGCTATAAACCTTCTTAAGAAGAGTGAAGTTAACAAATTAATAGAAAGCAGAATTAACAGATTTAAAGAAATTCGGAACAGTTCTCATAATAAAATATTCGAAGAATTATGTTTTTGTATTATGACAGCAAATTGCAGCGCAGATAAATGTATTGAAGTTCAAAAGTTAATAGGTGATGGATTCAATAATTTACCTGAAGAGGAGTTAGCTCAAAATTTAAAACTATATGGTTATAGATTTCCCAATATTAGAGCAAAATACATTGTAAGAGCAAGAGAATTTCAAAAGGAATTAAAGATCAAAATTAAAACTTATAAGGGCCTCCCTGAATTAAGAGAATGGATTGTATCAAATATTAAAGGATTAGGTTATAAAGAAGCTAGCCATTTTTTAAGGAATATAGGATTTACTGAATATGCGATAATAGATTTTCATATTTTAGATCTCTTAACAAAATTTAGATTAATTGAAAAACCAAAAACCTTAACAAAAACAAAATACCTTGAAATAGAGGAATTATTAGAACAAATCGCAGTAAAATTAAACCTTAATCTTGCCGAACTTGATCTTTATATGTGGTATATGGAAACTGGAAAGATTCTTAAGTAAAAATATTAATAACATGGGGTATGATCTTTAAGGCGGGGTGTATATAGAAAAAGTCTTTTTTTGGAATAACGGTTGTTTTCCTGTCTCGTGTATCACGTGTACTTCTGATAAGGCAAATGTAATCATTCTCCTTTATAGTACAGTGAATATACGTGTTTCTCTATATATCACCCCATTTGTAAAGGAAATGATGAATTACAACTATACAGAAATAATAAGACAAAAGTGTATATAAAGCTTTTCTTTATTTTTATTTAGTCATCAAGAGACTATAGGTGGTTTTAGCTCTCTTTTTTTCTTTTTTTTACTAATAATACCGTAAATCCTTTCTTTTTGCCTAATATAAATACCATAAAGAATTAGAAACATTGAAACTCCTAAATAGCAAATACAAAATGTAAGTCCAATATAAAAACCCGCTCTGTAATTTAATTCGATATACTATAGAGACAAAAATAATGCAAAATAATGCAAATGTTGAGTTAATTATACCACATATTAAATCAAAATAAAGGCTCTTTCTTGCTGAACTTTATCTTTGCGAGGCAATGTAGTAAAAATTTATGATTATTTGATAAAATTTTCGAGTTTATTATACACAGTTTCTAAAATTTCCAAATTAGGTAAGAATGTGAACCTAACATGGCCTTTTCCGTATTCGCCGAATCCAGAACCATAAACGGTACAAATTCCTGTCGTTTCAAGTAAGTCTATGACAAACTCCTTATCATCCTTCCATTTTCCTAATTCAGTAAAATCAAATTTTGGAAATAAGTAAAATGCACCATTCGCTTTAACACATGTAATCCCTTCGATTTTTCTCAATCTTTCATATGAATAGTCTCTTCTCTCTTTTAGTTTTGTTACCATTTCTTTCGTGTGTGTTCCCGGATTCCTTAGAATTTCAATAGCAGCATATTGAGCTGTTGAACTTGCAGATAATCTTGCTCTGGCCATTTTTGCAATACCTTCTTTTAATTCTTCTAATTTATTTTCAGGATCATGATAATACATATACCCTAAGCGCCATCCTGTAGCAAGATGGGATTTTGAAAAACCATTCAATCCGATTACTGGAACATCCTTACTAAGGCTCGCAGGACATGTAAATGGTTTTTCATATATAATTTGATCATAAATTTCGTCTGATAAAACAGGTATATCATACTCTCCTGCAATGTTTATTATTTGTTTTATCATTTTTTCACTAAACATTACACCAGTCGGATTATTGGGAGAACAAATTAAGATTGCTTGAGTATTTTTAGTAATTTTTTTCCTTAGATCATCTATATCTGGTTCCCAATCATTAAGTTCATCTAATGCATATTCTACAGGTATTCCATCAAAAAATTTAGCATAATTTATGTATAATGGATAACTTGGACCAGGAATTAATATCTGTTTCTTATTCTCTATCATTGCAGCTATGAGAAAAAAAATTGCTTCAGTTACCCCTGTAGTAACTAAAATATCATTTGGGCTAATTTTAAGATTATAATTCTGAGTTAAAGACTTACTGAGTTCCTCTCTAAGTTCTGGAGCTCCTAATGAATCAACATAATAATTTTTACCTGCAAAAGAAGCATCTGCTAATGCTTGGGAGATATATTGAGGAGTATTAAAATCATATATTACTGGGTCTCCAATATTCAAGTGATATATTTTTTTCCCGCTTTTAGCAACTTTATTGGCAATCGCAGCTATTTCTCGTATTGCGTAGGAGATTTCCTTAATTCTTTGTGAAATGACCATCGTTCATTCACTCTCGAAGATAATTTAATATAGAAGTTATTTAATAGTTATATTTGAAACTTTAAGAATTTTTTTCGGGATGAGATCAACCCAAACAAAAAGAATTTTTAATTTCCCATAATATTGAGATCCATACTTTTAAAAAATCTATATATTTGGGTATTTTCATAAAGATTTAAATATATAATAGATAAACATTATATTATAATCTTTAATTAAAAACCCTTAATAAAAACCAATAGAATTATGAAGAGGAAAATATTATGCTTTTTCAGGATCCTTTTGATTTCTTAGCAGGATTTTGGATACTTTTTGCTATTTTAATAGTGGTATTTTATGTCATCGGCATTTTAATAGCCGTATGGGTATACAATGACGCAAAGAAAAGAGACATGAATGCGGCTGTTTGGTTATTAATTGTGCTCCTGACAGGATGTTGTGGATGCATAATTTACTTAATTGTGAGAGATTAGATTTTAACATAATTTCCCCTTTTTTTTTTGCTACCTTTTATTAATGTCAAAAAGAGTAATGATTCAAGGATGAATTTTTCTCGTATAAAACTTTTTTTCTCAGATATGAAACCAATATTATTGTCACATCATCCAAATTGCGATGTATTCTCTAACCATGTATATACCCTTGGAAGAATTAAATTATGTATTGGCTGTTTCACTTTTTATCCCACAGTTGGAGTAACTATCCTATTCATAATAACATTCATTAAACTAACATTAACTAATCTTTTTATTATGTTTTTTCTCTCATTTGCATTTTTTATACCTATCGTCTTAAACATTTTTGGGTTAACTAAATACAAGTTTCTAAAAATTCTTACAAAAACTTCAATCGGTATAGGGGCAGGCTTATTAATAATTTCGACACTTTTTCTTCCGATTTTCCTTTTCATAAAGATTTCAATCTTATTTGAAATACATTTCATTACTGGGGCAATTGCATATATAAGAGTAAAACATATAAAGAAAAGATGTTTACAGTGTGAATTTGAGGGCAATTGGGATGAATGTCCTGCTATGAAACCCATAACGGACAAATTATATGAACATAGTTTTAAGAAGAAAAAATAATGGTTGAATTATAATAATAAACTCCAATCAATTTCCTTTTCGATCAAGGCTAAAACCTTATCCATTTCATCTTCTTGAATACCCGGTCGTAAACGCTCTAAATTTCTCATAGTGGTATAAGTATCAGATGGGCTTAATATAATTGGAATACCTTTCTCATTTGCAGCAGTAATTACACCCATATCAGGTTGAATGAAACCAGTTAATATCAATGTTGATACATCCTGATCTAATGCTGTCATTGCTAAGTCTGTTCGATCACCCCCTGTAATAAAAGCTGCTCTTTTAACTTGTCTCAAGTATTTCAAAGCACTTTGAGCATTCATAGCACCAATGAGAAATGTCTCTACAAGATTGTTTAAACCCATAGATGCTTGTTCATTAATTAATTCTCCCCCTATTTGCTCCTTTATTTCGTTTACTCGAGGAGAGAATAGCTCAACACTTTTTTCTATAATCCCCAAAACTGGAATTTTATATTTAGCGATATGATCCTCTGAAAGTTCTTTTATTCTCGCTATATATTCGAAATCTATTTTATTAAAAAGAATTCCCAAAATCTTTATATTGCGGAACTCGAAATAGTTTTTTGTAAAAAAGAAGTTATCAATACAACTATCTGAGGATTCGATAGAAACATAAATTAATTCATCTATTCCTAAATTTTGTGCTATAGACACATCATCAATCCCTGTTCTTATAAACCTTCTGATACTTGGATTTCCTTCAATTACAATATAATCTACATCTTTAACGATTTTATCATATGCATTCTTAATTGTTTGAAGATATTCTTCCTTTTTGCTTGCATCAATTAAATCAACATAATATGCATCTGGAATCGACACTGGAGAAATGTGATCATAGGGGTGGTCAGTTTTATATACGGTATTTAAAATAAAACCTACATCTGGATCTGCTTTATTAGTAAATACTGCCTTTGGTATTCCTATTGGTTTAAAATAAGCAAATTTCTTTCCTTCTTTTTTCAATTTCTGAATTAATCCAATTGAGAGAAAACTTTTACCTGCACGTTCTCTGAATGAACACAAATAAAAAGCTTTTACCATTTTTTTTTCCTTTTCTTATTTATTTGAATTTTAATATATTTAATTTATATATCTCATCTTTTAATTGTTATTTTTATATCTACTGCTGTATATCCTTTAACAAAAGTTAAAAGAGGATTAATATCTAATTCTACAATTTCTGGAAAATCATTAACTAATTGAGAAAGTCTTAAAAGAACGTTGATAACAGCTTCAATATCAGATGGCGATTCTCCTCTAACACCGTGTAGCAGATTGTAAATTTTTGTGCTTTCTATCAATTTTTTTGCATTTTCTTTAGTAAATTTATAAGATAAAGCAAATGCTACATCTTGCATGAAATTAGCATAAATTCCTCCTGTTCCAAACATCAAAAGTGGTCCAAATTGAGGATCTTTAGACATTCCTATGATAATTTCATTTACTTTCGGCTCAGTTTTAAAGTTAATCATTTCTTGCACTTCTACACCATAGATTTTTGCATTTTGTGGGCCAAATTTCTTCGCGTTATTCACGATTTGTATATAAGCCTCAAAAGCGTCTTGTTCCGTCTCAATATTTAACAGAATTCCTCCCACATCAGTTTTATGTATAATATTTGGGCTAACAATCTTCATAACAGATTTCCCAATTTCAGACTGTAAATTCATTGCTTGTTTGGGAGTTTGAGCTAATCGAGATTTAGGAGATTTTATCCCATAGCAATCAAAAACTTCGCTTGTTTCATAACTTAATAAAACAGTTCTCCCGTTTTCTCTAACCTTAGAAAAAATTTCTTTAACTCTTCCTTTTTTTACCTTAAACGTAGGAATTTCTAATTCATCTAAAGGAATACTTCTTAAGTACTCAGTTCGTTTTACAAGTGTTTTTAACGAATGAGCTGCTCGATCTGGGAAGTGATAACACGGGATATGGTTTTGTTTTAAATATTCTCTTCCCTCTGAAATATTTTTGCCTCCTATGAAGGAGCATACTATTGGTTTTCCAGTTAAATGATTGGATGAGATGTCATGAATAATTCGAGCGACTTCAGACGGATTAGTCTGAGCTTGGGGAGTTACAATAACGAGTGCTCCTTCTGTAGTAATGTTGTTGGATTCTGCTTTACCATTTAAACCAAAAATTGTATTTAAAGTAAATTTATATCTCTCAGGTGTAGCATCTCCAACAATGTCTATTGGATTAAATATTGATGCTTCTAAAGGTAAATTCCCTCTTAATGCGTGAAGAATCCGTTCTGAAAATCCTGCAAATTTTAGACCTTCTAGCTCAAATGCATCAGTGGCAACAATACCAGGACCTCCTGCGTTTGTTACAATTGCAAATGAATTTTCTTTTGGGATGGGTTGATATAAGAAAACTTCACCATAATCAAATAAGTCTTCTATAGTTTTAGCTCTAATAACACCACATTTATCAAATGCTAAATCGTAGGAAATATCTGCACCCGCCAAAGCTCCAGTATGGCTGGATGCCGCTCTTGCACCTGCTTCGCTTACACCTGATTTTAAAATAACAATTGGTTTTTTTCTTGTAGCTTTTGGTAAAACTTCAAGGAACCTATCCCCATCTTTAATACTTTCTAAATAACATAAAATAACTCTTGTATTTTCATCTTCAGCTAAATATTCAATGAAATCAACTGCGCCTAAATCTGCTTTATTCCCAAGACTAATGTTACAAGAGAATCCGAATGCTTGTGTCATTGAATAATCCATCATTCCCGTTAACATAGCACCTGATTGAGATATCATAGCAATTCCACCTTTTTTAGGGGTTTCAGCGGCAAAAGAACCATTATAATTAAGCCCAATAAGCCCTAAACAATTTGGTCCTAAGATTCTCATGTTATATTTTTTTCCAATTTTGATAAGTTCTTCTTCCCTCTCTACGCCTTCTCCACCAATTTCTTTAAAACCTGCTGAGATAACAATTAAACCTTTTACTTTTTTTTTCCCACACTCTTCTGCTGCTTTATTAACAAATTTACCTGGGATAACAAAAATTGCTATATCAATATCATCTTTCACATCCAAGACGCTCTTGAAGCAAGAGATTTCATATATTTTCTCTGCTCTAGGATTTATAGGGAAAATTTTTCCTTTATAACCTGAGTTTATTATGTTGTTTAGAACTGTATTTCCTACTTTACCCTTAGTATCACTTGCTCCAATAACAGCAATACTTTTAGGATTGAATAAAAACGAGATATCGTTAGTAGCCATTTTTAATTCGAAGGGTAATTAATTAAAAAAGGTATATATGCAAATTTATAATTGTAATTCCTTTTAAAATTTTCATAGATCTATAACAAACATGTAAAATACTTATCAAAGATAAAAAATACAAGAAAAAATAAAAAAAAAAGTTAATGAATATTATTTTAAAGCGATGTCTTTTTTTGAAAGATTTTAATTCCCAAAAAGATAAATGTGGATGTAAATGCTAATATAATTAGGATTCCACTCCAGATGGGAAAGATCGAGGCTTTAGAGGTCGGTAGGATTATGTTCCCACTGTACATCAAATCAGTGAAGAAATCCCCTACAACTGTTAATTGGAGATAAACTTGTTTAACCCAATATTGTGGAGTAAAGAAAACACCAGTATTGTCTAATGGGAAAAATGATCCGGATACAAACATTAAACACATATGAGTTAACATAGCAATTCCATTTGCACCTTCAGGTGAATTAAGAAAACTCGCAATAATAAGACCCAATCCTATAGAACCAATTCCAAAGAGCATGGCAAGTAAGTATCCAAGTGGTAGCATCGCGAGTTCAAAATGGGCTCCTAAAATTCCATAACCAAATGTAAATAATAAAACAAGTTGTAGGTTCATAAAAATACTTTCTGATATTACTGCCCCCAGAAAAACATTTCCACGACTCACAGGCATTGAATCTATACGCTCTAAGGTTCCATCTACTTTACTCATTGCAAACATAACTGCGCTTGTAACCGAAGACATACCGATTGTATATACTACTATTCCTGGAAATTCTACGTCAAATACGTTTAATCCATTTATCATAGTCAATTCATCATCAGCACTGAAAGCTAGCTTATATACAAGCAACATCATGATTGGAAATGCAACAGTCCAAAACATCGAACCTAAATTCTTAAGCTTTTCTGTGATGTTCTTTTTAGCGATATACCATGCTTTTACATCAATTGAATACATTAATCACGCAACCCCCTACCAGTTAATTTTAAGAATATATCCTCAAGAGAATCTTCCCTAAAATGTAAAGTTTTAAATGAATTTATTTGTTTTAAAATTTCACCCTTGAAAGTGTCGATTCCTCCAGAAAAGGAGATAACTAACTTATTATTCTCCATTTCTGTAATGCTTTTTACATCTTTTATTTGTTCTAACTTGTTTTTTGCTTGATTTAGCGTTTTTTTCGAAGAAAAACTGAATTCAAGAATATTACCATTGCTTGAACCTCTTTTTAATTCATCTAAGGTACCAAAAGCAATGATTTTCCCCTGATCCATGATTGCTATATGATCACTTAATGCATCCGCTTCTATCATGTCATGAGTTGTAAGGATAATTGTCATTCCAGTATTTTTAAGTTCCTTGATAAAATCCCATACAAGCCGTCTTGCTTGAGGATCTAAACCAGCTGTTGGTTCATCAAGAAAAAGAATTTGTGGTTGATGAATAAGGCTCATTACAAGATTTAAACGTCGTTTCATTCCTCCAGAAAACGATTTTGCAGGTTTCTTACGTCCTGCTATATTCATTTTTTCTAGTAAATGTTTCGAGCGTTTTCTCATTTCAGCGGGATCCATCCCATGCATTCGACCAACGAATTCAACATTATTCTCAGCTGTTAAGGCGTTAAAAACAACATTTTCTTGAGGGCATACTCCAATAAGTGGTTTAATTTTGTTTTTTTCTTTTGTTAGGCTATAATCAGCGATTCTTGCTTTTCCACGAGAAGGCTTTAATACAGTTGTAAGCATTCTAATCGTAGTAGATTTTCCCGCTCCATTAGGACCCAATAGTGAAAATAATTCTCCTCTACGAATTTTAAAACTGACGCCATCAACTGCTTTAATATCATCAAACGACTTTTTTAAATCTTGTACTTCGATAATAATATCAGTTGAGTGTACTTTTTCATAGAGTTGATTAGAATCTGAAAAAATTTTTTGTGTTTCTTCTTTTATTGATACATTCATATTTATAATCAAAATGAAGTTGTATAAGTTTCTTTTATAGACCAATTTTTGTTATAAATAAACTAAACGAACAACGAAGAAAAGCACAATGATTAAAAACTTTTGAACGTTTTTAGTTGTATGACTAAAATTGTAATGATTACAAGTAAAGGAGAGATAAATCTTAATTTATTTGATGAAGAAGCGCCAATGACAGTGGCTAGTTTCTTATTTTTAGCTAAGCAGGGTTATTATAATGGACTTAAGTTCCATAGAGTTATTCCAGATTTTATGATACAAGGAGGTTGTCCTTCAGGAACGGGATATCACGGACCAAAACAAAAAGGCATCGCTTCATTTCCGTTTCAAGGGAAAAATATCCCTTATCCTTTTGAGGACGAATTCCAATCAGGAAGAAAGTTCGATAAACCAGGGATTTTAGCAATGGCAAATGCAGGAAAAAATACAAATGGTTCTCAATTCTTTATTACCCATGTCCCTACTCCACATCTTAACAATAATCATACGATTTTCGGAGAGGTTGTAGATCCTATTAGTGATCAAAAAGTTATCAACTCTATTGTTCAGGGAGATGCAATAAAAGAAATTAAGATTTTGTAGCTTTAAATCTAACAATATCGTTTTAATTTTTTTTAAGAGAGTAGTATTTTATTTAATATATATCTCAATAAGTACTAAAAGTTTATAGCATTTAACAACAATAATATACTTGAATAAACTAAATTTCTAATCAAACTAATCTCGTTAGATGCTAAAGTCATGGATAAAGATTTAAAGGATTTAATTAATATCGTTGAAAAAGAAACTAAAACTCGAGCAGAATTAGAATCGATAATCTATTCTTTAAAGGAAGAGATTAATCGTTTAAAATTTAGAATAAAAGAACAGCATTTATTGATTGAAGAACAAGGAGATCAAATTAGTTTCACTCAAAATGATTTACCGAGTGAGATTAATATTCTAAAGGAAATGATTAACTCTCAAAGAAAAGATTTATCAAGAAAAGATGAAAAAATCGATAAATTAAACGAAAAAATTGATGGATTAACATCTCAGGTAGAAAAACCTAAAAATGGGACATTTGAACCACAAAAAAATGAATTAATTGAAGCTCAAGAACTGATACTAAAATTATCTGAAGAGAACGAAAAATATAGAAATCAGATTGAAGATTTGAAAAATCAACTCGAGACTATCGAATCAGAAAATATTGATCTTGAAGAAACTAATAAGGCACAGATCGGAAAAAATGAAGAAATGGTGAATATAAAACGATTAAATTTTCAATTAATGGAACAAAATGGCTTATTACGAGTTGAAATAGAATCATTAAAAGCCCAAATACAAGAAGGAGTTGAAGAATTAGTTTCAGAAGAATTAGAATTAGCAAATAAAAAGATTGATAATTTAACATCAGAAATAGATTCATTGAACGCTCAACTGCAGGAAAGAATTAAAAAAGTAAACTCAGAAGAATTAGAATTGGCAAACAAAAGGATTGAAGATTTAACCTCAGAAATTGAAACCTTAAATGTTAAAATACAAGAAAGAATTGAAGAAGTAAATTCAGAAGAATTAGAATTGGCAAATAGAAAGATTGAAGCTTTAAAATTAGAAATTGAAGACTATGATGCCCAATTAAAGTTCTTACAAAAAGAGCTAGAAAATTCGATCGAACCTACAACAATTTCAACGGAGCAAGCATTAGAATTTGCTAAAATGAGAGAACAATATGATAATATAAAATCTGAATTATTAAAATATCAAAAAGAAAATGAATTATTAAATAATAAATTGTTAGAATTGGAGACTCAAGCTATAGAATTGATTGATGTAGAAAGCTCTACAAATTCATTTGCTTATGATTTTCCAGATCACTTCCAAATTTCTCTTTTTAAAAGAATGTATAGGCTTATGAGCGATAATAATAAAAAAGTTATTATAAATACGCTTATTAAGGATTTAAATAGTAAAAACAATGAAATTAAAAGATGTGCTATAAAGATTTTAAGCGAAATTAAAGATAAAAAGGTTTATGATGCATTTTTAGAATTAATTCATGATGATGATTGGCTTATTAGATATAATCTAATTAAGGCTTTGAGTAAATTTGACTTTGAATCAGAAGAATTTAAAAAATTATTGAAAAAGCTCTTAAATGACGCAGATGTAGACGTAAGAGAGCTTGCTGCTAAAATGCTTAATGAGATTTCTAATTAATTTAAAAATAAAATAAATTTTATTAAGACGTGTAACTTTTTGCTTTCTGTTTAGATAGACGATCTGCTAAATATAACGGTTCTGGTTGTCGATGTCCTTTAGCTGTAATAAGAGATATTTTAAGTGCGATTTCAATGGTAGTTTTATAGCCTACACTTATATATACTGGCTTTGAGCCATCATTCAAACAGATAGCATAACCTAATAAATCATTTAAAGAAGTTTTACTTATATTTTCTGGATTTTTAGCCCACACTGGTATTTTAAAACCTTTAGTTTTTTTAATTCCATTCTTATTAAAATATCCAATAAAAGGATTTTTAGCTATACCAATCGTAGGAATATTTAAGGCAAAACCAAGATGTACTGCTTCCCCAAATCTTCTAGGATGAATTTTCCCATGTCCATCACACATGATAAGGTCAGGCTGAATCGGTAGTTTTGAAATTGCCTTAGTTAGCAGTTTGCATTCTCGGAATCCGAGAAAACCTGGTTTATATGGGAAATTGATGAGATCTCGAGCAAAATTATGCTCTTCTTTTATATCATGTTCTATATTCCAAAGTACGGCACAAGCTACGCCGTATTCTTTATCTCCGTCATGATAATAAGAAATATCTACCCCAACAATAGTTTTTATTAACTTAATATTGTCAATATCATCTTTACTTATAATATTTATTAGATTTTGATATTTTATTTGAATTAACTCTGCTTGCTCGAATGAGTAGTTATTTCCTAATAATTCTTCTTTAAATGTCATTCAAGTTAATAAATTTATTGTATATAAGTTGTTTTTGCCTTTATTAATAATTAATGAGATTTTTAGATCTTATTTTATTGTAATTTTAAATGAATTTATTCTGAATTTTAACCGTGAAATTCAAATCAAAGAAATTCCTAATTGAAGTAAGTTAAAAAAAATCTACATTTGATATCGATGAAAATAGCCGTTTCGGGAAAAGGCGGTGTTGGAAAAACTCTAATAGCTGGTACATTAGCAAGAATGTTTGCTAAAGATGGATTTAAAGTTCTAGCAATAGATAACGACTCAGCAATGAATTTAAGTTATACTTTAGGTCTTGATGAAAGCACTAAAGATCAAATCGTTCCAATTAAAGAAATGAAATCGATGATTGAAGAAAGAACAGTTGTTGAGGGTGCGGGTCCTGGAATTTATAACATTAACCCCAAAGTCTCTGATATCCCTGATAAATTTAAGGTGTCAGGACCGGATGGTTTACAATTACTGGTTTTAGGAGGAATTGAAGAACCTGCTACAGGATGTCTATGTCCCGAAAATGCTTTAATAAGAACTCTATTATACAATTTGCTTGTAAAAAGAGATGAAGTAATAATTGTTGATTTTGAGGCAGGTATAGAACATTTGGGGCGAGGTACTGCTAAAGGTATAGACGTGATGCTAGTAATTACAGAACCCTCCCAAAAATCATTAGATCTATGTAAAAAAATTATAGACTTATCAAAAAAATTGGGAGTTATTAATATCTATTTAATTGCAAATAAATTAATTGATGATTCTCAAAGAGAGATTATTAACAAGCAAATTAAAGGTTGGGAAGTGCCTCTTTACCACATAGTTCCTTTTGATCCTGAAATAGGAAAAGCAGATTTAAATGGAGAATCCCCTCTTGATTTTAATCAAGATTCTCAAGGTATAATTGCGATTAAAAACCTCTACCTTAAATTAAAAAAATTGAAAAAAGAGATTTTTGATTTATAGGATTTATTTGAGTTATTTTCAAGACGATATACTTTTCATTTAGATATATATATTCTATATAGATGTTCAATAAATACCTTATTTCTGTTTTATCTAGTGGAAATATTCCAAAATTGAAAATTTGAAAAATTTAGAGGGTGAAATAAAGAAGTTGAGGAAAAAAGAAAATCTTTTAGTATTAGGAATGTATTCTTTAATTATAGCATTTGTTTTAGAAATGGTTAGTAAAGCAAGTCCTGTAGTCGACCTTGTAGTGTTGTTCTTTATTGGAATAGCAATTTATTCTAATGCTAGATATGTGATTTTAACTTCTTTAGAAAAAAAGAAATAATAAGTTTGATACAGAGTTATTGTTTCTAATCATTAATTTATAGCAAGTCTGATAAATCTAAATCTTGTTCCTCAACAAGTTCCTTCCACTGTTCAATTGCTTCTAATGCATCTTTTTCCTCCATTTGCTCGATTGCATACCCAGCATGAACGATTACGAACTTCCCAACTTCCGGATTCTGAATTAAAGCTACAATTACTTTTTGTTTAATACCATCAAAATCTACTAAGGCAGAATTTCCTTCGATATTCAATATTTTTCCTGGTATAGCTAAACACATTTTATTTCAGTTTGGAACTTTATTTCATACAAATTTGATAATATATAAAACCAAATAAAACTATTGATTCATTTTCATTAGAGAACTATTTATTTTTGTATAAGGAAAATAATATTTTTCTAATAATATAGTTAAATAATTCATAAAATAAATTATGAAAAGAAATATGTTCTTGGATAGATTTAGAAAATCTCTTAATAAAAGAATATTGTACCTTTTAGCAATCTTAGGTTTCTTAATAGTTCTTTTAGTAGAAATATTCGTGTTTATACCTATTGAAGCAACAGTTTCCAAGTATGGTATCTTAGATTATGAATTCGCGTGGACCTCCAGTCGAGTTGAAATTATTTTTTCTGTATGGGGAACAAGTGGAATAGATCGTCAATTAATGGCAATATATTGGGATTTCTTATTCATTGTTGGCTATGTTTCATTAGCTTTTGCATTAGTAACCCTAGTCTTACAAAGTTCAACAGGGAAACTTGAAGCAATTGGAACTTATATAACTATTACTCCCTTTTTAACCGGAATTTTTGATATAATTGAGAATACTTTTTTGGTTTTAATGGCTAATACTCCAACTGCCGTGTCAAATATTCTGCCTTTAATAGCCTCTTTGAGCGCAACAGTGAAATTTGGATTCCTTTTTGTTGCTATTATATATTTCGGTATAGTCCTACTGTTTATATTAATCGACAAATTTATAAAGAAAAAACAATAAAAAGCTGTTTATCGGACTATTATTTTTATTTTTAATTAAGCCCTTCGTGAATAAAAGGTAATCAAATCATCGAGCCAGTTGAAAATTTCTTCTTTAGATAAACTATCCACATTGAATTTCAATCTTTCTAATTCTCGTAATACATTCTTGATATCTAAAGGAACAGGATTATGACATAATTCAAATAAATATTCATTAGTCTTTGTTACGAGAGCTTTTATATCATAATCCATAGGATCAAAAACCGATTTCTTAGTAGCTTTACTAATGCTTTTATCTAACTCAACCAGATGATTTATTAAATCAAATAGACGTCCAGTTTCATTTCCCTTAAAAGAACTGTCTACTTGATAATAATACCCTCTATAATCGTCTATTGGTATTAATTCCATATATTTATTAGCTATTTTGATAACAGATTTCACATTTTTATAGAGATTTGATGGTGACCATGAATAAATATCAAAACTAGATTCAATCTGTTCATTATGAACTACTAATCTAAATTTATGCTCATCCTTAAAATAACCAAATGGAATTATAACTAAATCCAAGGAATTCATAGGTTCTCTACTTAAAACATATTTAAGATCATTTATCATATGAATTTGATCAATTGAATGTTTGTAAATATCAAATTTTATTTTCGTAGAATGAGGTTTATACATATAAAATACTAATCCTTCAAATCCCTGTATATCCAATTCGATTGAAAATCTGATTTGCTCTTGAACTATACTTCTATTATTAAATCTTATATTTAAAAACAAATGATAATAATTTTCTATATGATGAAAAAACCAAGGAACCTCCCGATTTAAATTATAAAGAGCCATATTTAACTCAATTCAAGAAATTGATTGTTATATTCTTATATTTGAAAAGTTTAAGAAATCCAATTTATAAAAGAAACTTTTATTATTTAAATTTTACAATCCGAATGACAAAAAATAAAGAAAATAAAAAAAATAAGAATATTTTATAGATTTTAGCTTAAAGGTTTTCTATGGCTGTATTTCGTCTAGTTCGATGGTTTTTTAAACCTATCTCCTCAGAACTAACACCCATAGCCAAAGCTAACAATTCTGTTATATATAATACCGGAATATTATATTCTTTTTCAAATTTCTTTGAAAGATTTCGCTGTTCTCCGTCTAATCGCTGAAAACATGCAGGACAGTTTACAACGATACAATTTGCGCCAGATTTTTTAATCGAATCAAACTTTTGTTTTAGTATCGCTTCTCCATGTTCTGGAAATGGACCAGCAACAGCATTTCCACAGCACAATGCTAATTCATCATAATCAACTACATTAGCTCCTGAAACAGCAACGATTTCTTTCAAATTTTTAGGACGTAACGGATCATCAGATTCCATCCATTCAACAGGTCGCATGTAATGGCAACCAGGATGACAGGCAACCTTTAAATCACCCATTTGCCTCGTAATTGCACCTCTTATCGAATCTAAATTTGACCTTAAAACATCAACAAAATGCTTTACATCAATAGAACCTTTATATTCTTTTCCGATCTTAGCAAGTTCTTCATTAATCGCTTTCATTTTATGAGAATCATGTTTTAATTGGTGTTGGACCCCACGAAGCGTATTAGTACAACCATTACAAAGCGAAATTATATCTTTTCCTTCAGCTTCTGCTAAACATAAGTTACGAGCACCTAAAGCGAGCCAAGCTGTATTATCAAAGCTTTTTACTCCAGTAGGATCTGGACAACAAGCAAATGGAGCTTGTGATGTTTGAACTCCAATCTTGTCTAAAACTTTTCTGGAGGCTGCCTCAATAAATGGAATTCTGTTTCCAATAACACATCCCTCAAACATTTTATACTCTGTCATTTTTTTAACCTCCATTATAATTTTTTATCTGCACCTATTGCTTTTAACAAAGTTTGTACTTCATTAATATCTGGTGCAACTACAGCTGGTAAGCCTAATTGCTCACGTCTTCTCTCGATCGCTGGTTGAGATGGAATCGCTTTTCCATTTTCGAAAACAGTTTTTGCCTGAGCTACGACATTGTCTGGTGCCAAACCGGCTCCAGTAGTTACGTTTTTTGCTAAAGTAATAATCTCAGTAACCTCGATAGCTTGAGGACAAACGGTATCACACGTGTCACATACTGTACAGCCCCATGGTACTATCGCCGATTTTGTACCTGCAAGAGCCATTACAACATCTTTATATCCTAAAAGAGTACCAAGGACAATTAATCTAGGATCAAAAACGTTTTCATAAAATGGGTTAGCAACTGCAGCGACAGGACAATTGTCTGTACATCTGCTACATTGATAACAATATTTAATCTTATCAGATCCAATATGTACGTCCATAACAAGTTTCCTAAATTCAAAATCTATACCTAATGGTAATGTCATATTTTATCACGTTTTTTTCGAGTATTTTTTTCATTTTTTTTTATTGGTTGGTTTTAACCCATGCAAGGGCAGTCATATCCAATCTATGATTTTTATTAGATATTTCATCCTAAACCAACGTGCATCTCACGAGAGTAAATTTCTTTACCATCCTCATCAACAACTGTGATGTGAGCGGCACATGATAGTCAACAGTCAAAACAACGGACTATCATTTCTAAGACATTTACTACCCCTTCTGGTATATCACTCATCTTTTTTCTTCACACTCTAAATTTTGATTTAGTTTATTTAATCCATGGATCTGGTAATTTTAATCCTTCTAGCGCTTTGTCTTCAAATACTTGTTTAGCAACATGCATTAATGTCTTTTCGATTCCCGCAATATTGTGGTTGGTTGCTACTAAGAGGTTTGCTTTCTTGCAGATACCTTCAGCATCAGACCATATATTATATAAAAGTAAACCCCTTGGAGCTTCAGTAACTCCGACACCATTCCCTTCTTTAGGTTGAACATCCAATGTTTTGCAATCGGGATTAACAATATCATCATCTTGAAGCAATGTTGCAATAACTTCAATCGACTCAACTAACTCGATTAATCGAGCCCAATGATACGCAAATGTATGATGAGGTACATTCCCAATTTTTGCTCTCATTGCTTGTAGTGCCTCATCAGCTAAAGGAGTTGCCATTTTATCGGCTGCGTTAATCATTGCTAATGTATTTGCTCGGTAAATTCCCTCAGGATATCCTGCAGGTTTATAATACATATGAGTTGCATAAGAGTGTTCTGGAATATGTTCACCTAAGGCATCTAGATATTTTTGAGGAGCATAATCGAATTTTTCTCCAGTAGGAGAGACAATTCTAATATCCCCATCATAAATATCATGAACACCGTTTTTTGTCAAACCAACGTAATAAGTAGGAACAACTCCAACATTAGCAACGACATCCCAGTAATCTTCAACTACTTTTAAACCGATATCAACAGTCTTTTTTGTCCATTCAACTTGATCCTCAATTTGTTTTAAAAACAAATCCCTTGCACTTTCATCCATAGGTTTCTTCATACCACCAACAATAGCTGAAATTGGGTGTACTGATTTTCCACCAATTACCTGACATAATTTTTGACCAAAATCCATCATTTTTAATGCCATTGCACCTACATCTGGCATTTTGTTAATAACATGGACAACATTTCTTAATGCAGGGTCAGCCATAGGTCCTAATAAGAAATCAGGGGCTGCGAGTGCATAGAAATGCAATGCATGTGATGAATATTGTTTTGCGTTCTGCAATAATTGTCGTAATTTATATGCCGCAGGAGGAATCTGTACACCCCAAGCATCTTCTACAGCTTTAGTTGGTGTCAGATGATGAGGAATGGGACAAATACCGCAAATTCTAGGTGTTATTCTTGGGATATGTTCACAATAACGTCCTTCAAGAAATTTTTCAAAAAATCTCGTCGAAGTGATGTTAAATTGTACACTTTGTACTTTTCCATCGTCACCTAAAACTAATCTCAGACCACCATGTCCCTCTAATCGAGTGACTGGCTCTACTTCTATCTCTTTTACCATTTTTTTATACGCCTCCTTTTCTTGATGCTAATGTGAATTTTTCAAAAGTACCAATGGGATCTTTTACTTGAGCAAGTAGATCATCCTTCGATAAGCTCACATTAAATTGTTTTAATACTGTATCTGCAAATCTCTCTGCTTGATTAACACCCCACTCTGTCTGACCAAAACAGCCAGAACACGGAGCATTAACCTTTATACACATACCACCACAGCCAGCTTTAGTGACAGGACCCATACAGATATAACCTTGTTCAATAAGACAATCATCCATATTAGGTAGTCCTTCATAATCTCTTTTAACTCTTGTCATCGTAGATTTACTTCCTATGATTCTAGGACATGTGTCGCAGACATTTGATATTTCAATGAAATCCGGATTATCTCTCAAGAAAACCATTAATTCCCCTGCAATTTCCTCCGTTGTTGGAGGTAAATTTGCTAAAGGGGTTTTAGGACTTCCATATCTTTTGACTTGTTTTAATATATCTCCAGCTAAATCAAATCCTGCCATCAGCGGAATATTTAAGAATAGAGTTAAAAACTCATACAAATTCTTTTTATCCCCTGAACTAATTGATGTCAGATTTTTCGACATACTGTTTAACTTCTCAGCTCTTGAATCTACCGTTTTTGCTGGACCAAAGCAACCAACACATGGGTTTCCATTAGTAGTACATTTTAAACTACATCCTATACTAGTAATTGATCCAAAACAAAATTTTCCCGCATCTAATAAACAATCATTTTTAATACTGCAATCATTACAAAATGCTAGATCATTCAGAGGGAAAGGTTTTTGTCCTAACAGAAATGCTACTGCGGAGACTATACCTTCTGGTTTTGGTGGACATCCTGAGATATAAGCATCTACGTTAATTATTTCATCAACATTTACGATTTTATCTTGAAATCCAGGTACATGTTGAGTTGGAATCTTCGGTTCAGTTGCAGATTCAACCTCTAAGAATTTTCGGTTTTGACATTCTTCAATATCCCACTGGTTAGCTAATCCAGCTACGTTTCCATAACAAGCACAAGAACCAAATGCTATAATGAGAGCACATTTATGCCTCATTAATTTAACACTTTCAAGATCTTCTTTAGTTCTTATAGATCCTTCAATAAAACCGACTAAAATCGAACCATCCTCTCTCGCTTTCAATGAATCATCTTTAAAGTCTACTACAGCTGGCCAATAAACAATCTCGAGTGCTGGAAGAACAGGTAACAATCCTAAATGAGTATTTAATAAGGATTGATGGCACCCCCAACAATCGGAAAGTTGCATAAAAGCCACTTTTACCATTTTTCATCAATTTTTTTGTATTTTTTTTTTAATTTAGAATAGCTAATTTGTAATAAAAAAAATTAGTTGAGATAGTTTATTGTTAAAATTATTAAAAAATTACTCTTTCTCAAATAAATTCTATAAAAAAATGTAAAACAATTACTTAAATTGATTTTAAAAAACTTAGTTTGCACTTCTACAAAAACAACTAAATTCTTTTAATTGTCATTTCTTTTTTTTTATTATGAGTGAAAAAAAAGAGAGCTCAGATGTAATCCGTTTGGCACACGGAGCTGGTGGAGTTTTACAAGAAAAACTAATTGATTTTATTACAAAAGATATACCATTTAAAAAAGCAAATAATGGTATAGGTGTCGAAGAATTAGATGATGGTGCTACTATCCCTTTAGATGGCTATAATAAAGAAATTGTGGTTACTGCAGATGGTCATACGGTTTTTCCTTTATTTTTTCCTGGCGGTGATCTAGGAACATTAAGTGTATGTGGTACTGTAAATGACCTTATTATGATGGGAGCAGAACCTATTGCTCTAACTTCCATGATAATCATTGAAGAAGGATTTGAATTTGAAAAATTAGGAAAGTTGGTTAATTCTATGAATTTGAAAACAAAGGAAGCGAATATTGCTATAATTGCGGGAGATACTAAGGTAATGCCAAGAGGTACATTAAATGAAATAATAATAGCTACAACGGGTATTGGTATTAAAGATAAAAGCATCAAGATTTTAGATAGTCATCTAAAAGCAGGTGATAAAATTATTTTAACTGGGAGTATTGGAGATCATGGGACTGCATTGATGGCTTCTCGTGAAGGACTGAATATCTCAACTGATTTAAAATCAGATATCTCTTTACTGCTTGAAATTTATAATGCGATCAAGCATGAAATTAATAATAACTTAATTCATGCGATGAAGGATCCCACTCGTGGTGGTATTGCTGCTACTTTAAATGATTGGGCTCAAAAATCAAATGTTAGCATATGGATTGAGGAAGAAAAGGTTCCAGTTAAAAAACAAGTTTCAGCAATTTGTGATATGTTAGGATTGGATCCTTATAATATAGCATGTGAAGGAAGGGCTCTCTTAGCGGTTGATCCCGCAAAATCAGAAAACGTTTTAGAGAAAATAAAATCTACTCAAATTGGAAAAGAAGCTAAAATAATTGGAGAAGTGAAACCTGAAAATCCCAAAAGAGTATTGTTAAGAACGATAGTAGGAGGTACCCGATTTGTTGACATGCCCTTGGGAGAACCGATACCGCGAATTTGCTAAAAGGTGTAAAAAATGGAAGTTCCAGGATTGAATATTCTAAGGAGTAAAGATTTTACTGATAAGGTTATAAAAGGAATAAACAAAATAATTAAAGAAATAAACAAGCCTATTAAGTTTATGCATGTCTGTGGAACCCATGAACACACTATTTCTAAATATGGGTTAAGAACGATTCTACCTAAAGAAATTGAAATATTGTCTGGTCCGGGATGCCCTGTCTGTATTTGTCCTGCTGCTGATATTGATAAAGCTGTTGAGCTTGGGAGAAGAGATGATACGATAATAACTACTTTTGGTGATATGATACGAGTTCCTGCGACAAATATATCTCTAGCTGAACTCAAAGCAAAAGGTGCAGACATTCGAATTGTTTATGGTCCACATGATGCAATTAAGATTGCTAAACAAAATCCAGATAAAGAAGTGATATTTTTTGCTATAGGTTTTGAAACTACTGTACCCTTAATTGGATATGAATTACAATCCGAACCTCCCTCAAATTTTTCAGTAATTTGTGCCCATAAATTGATCCCAGCCGCTTTGGAGCTTTTAATGAGTCAATCCCAGTTAAGGATAGACGGTTTTATATCTCCTGGTCATGTATCAACTATTATAGGATTAAAACCATATGAAATCTTTTCGCAAGGGTATAAAATTCCTAATGTGATTTCTGGTTTTGAGCCGAATGATGTATTGCTCTCTATTTTAATGCTTTTAAAGCAAGTAAGAGATAAAAAATTTGATACAATAAATGAATATTCAAGAGTGGTGAAGCCTGAAGGGAATATTATAGCCCAAAAAGTCATCGATGATGTTTTTCAACCAGTGTCATCCCCATGGAGGGGGATTGGAAGGGTATATGATGGTGGATTAATTATTAGAGAAAAATATCAAAAATTTGATGCTGATAAGAAATTTGATATAAAAATCGAAAAGTCTCAAGATATTCCACCTGGGTGTTCTTGTCACTTAATAATGGTCGGTAAACTTTACCCTTATGAATGTAAATTATTTAGGAAGGAATGTACACCTCTTAATCCTATTGGTCCTTGTATGGTTTCCCTAGAGGGAACATGTAGCATCTATTATAAATATCATAGTAACAATAATTTTTAAACCGACCATGGAAAACAAGAAGCATATTTATCAGTTCTCCAAGCATCTGTAGCAGGAAAATTACAACGATAACCTTTTTCATAATTTTTGCTAAAATAGGTTTTCACATGTCTTCCCCATACTATTTTATCAAAATCTGCTCTAGTTAATCTTTGAGACTTAATATTCTCAGAAAAATTTTTGGTACTATAATCTAGGCTACATTTCCAAAATTGAGCATTTTCCTTAAGATGGGATACTCCAGTTCCTTTATCTTCTTGAACCCATGAAACAAAACAGACATCATCTTTACCCTCCAGACAATTGTTTAAATATTTTAATCTTGAATCGAATCCCCCTTCACTTGCAGCCCAATATCCTCCCCAATAGCTAACGAGTACGATTAAAATACAACCTTTTAATTCTTTAACTGTTGGCCATTTAAAATCATTTTCTTTAAAATCATTAAAAGTAAAAAGAGTTCGATATTCAAATGAACTCGTAATTAGTTTATTTAATTTCTTGATTCCAAACAACTCGTCTGGTTCATTGTTTGAATCAATAATATTATCTTTAAGTTCTACAAAAAGAGTGATTGGGGCATGCTCTTTATTTTGGTCATTAGACCAATCATTTAGAACTTTAAGCCAATTAGAAAACAAATAATCATTTGGATTACCTTCTTTTCCGAGGAGTACATCAATGTTGTTTTGCAAATGATATACTTCAAAATCTCCTAATTCTTGTATTTTATCATCATGGATATCATATTCAAGACCTCTGACTCCTTTGTTTAATTGTTCTCTTATAGAATGTTCATACGAATTATGACTAGTTTTGAAAAAAGCCTTATGGAAAGGAACTTCCCATCTATTCTCTTTGATATCCATTTTAAAATCTCACTACTTCATATATTAATTGGTTTTAAAACAAGATCTTAAACTAATAATACTTATAATAATAAAATATTAGCTTTTTTTTATAACGATTATTAATTAATTTAGATTTAAATTTAATATGAAAGTTCGAATATACTTAATTGAAGGATTATAAAACAGCAGAAATTAATATAACGGGTATTGTCCAAGGAGTAGGATTTAGACCATTTCTTTATAATTTAGCTCGTTCCTTAAATCTAAATGGCTATATACTAAATAGAGGGAATGCAGGAGTTAGATTAGTTCTACAAGGACCTGCTAAAATTTTAAGCAAATTTTTAGAAAATATTAGGTTAAAGAAGCCTAATATTTCATTTATAGAGAATATTGAAGTAAATTATCTTGAAGATTCACGAGAGTTTAAGACTTTGGAAATCCATAAAAGTGAAGAAGGACGTGGTATTAGTTTAACACTGCCTCCTGATATTGCAATCTGTGATAACTGTTTAAAAGATATGCGAAATTCTCACCAAAAGAAATATTATAATTATCCTTTCATCGCGTGTGCTGTTTGTGGTCCAAGGTTTACTACCGTAACTGAATTACCTTATGATAGGGAACGTAGCACAATGATAAATTTTCCATTTTGTTCCCAAGCTGAACCAATGTCTTGCATTCAAGAATATTCAGATTTCAATAATAGAAGATTTCATGCTCAAACTTTTGCGTGTTCTGTGTGTGGACCACATTATACACTTTATAGCAAACAGGGAGATTTACTTAAAAATGGATCAATAGAAAATATTTTGAAGGAAACAGCCAAAATAATAGTTGATGGTAATATTGTCGCTATTAAGGGTATAGGAGGAGTTCATTTAGTTTGTTTAGCTGACAATGACGATATTATCCTTAAATTACGCAAAAGAAAGGGTGAAAGAAAGAATAAACCGTTTGCTTTAATGCTTCCAAACCTAAAAATTGTTGAAAACTTTTTAAAAATCTCAAAAAAAGAGATTGAGTTATTAACCTCCTTCCGAAGACCAATAGTTTTATTAGAAAAAATAAAATCAAATGAAAATTCCTTTGTAAGTAAACAAGTTGCTCCAGGTTTGCATAATGTCGGAGTAATGCTTCCTTATTCTGGTATACATCATCTTTTATTTGATTATATTGGAGAAAAACCATTAATATATACAAGTGGGAATAAATCCTATATTCCTATGTCTCTAGAAAATACAAAAATTTTTGATCAGCTAGAAGGACTTGTTGATGTTTTTCTTCTTCATAATAGACCTATTTATCAAAGAGCCGATGACAGTGTGTTAAGAATTCATGACGGAAAAGTAAAGTTAATAAGGCGTTCTAGAGGTTATGTACCTGAATATATACCTTTACCATTCGAAGTAGATGTCCCAGGGGCTATTGCCACAGGACCATTATTAACAGTGACAGGTGCGATATTAAGACGAAACAGAATTTTCCCCACACAACATATAGGAAATATCACTCACTTAGAGACCTTTGAATTTTTAAAGGACGCTTTATATCATTTAAAAAATTTACTCCAAATTAAAGATTCTGAGGTTAAATTTGTAGCGTGCGATATTCATCCAGAATTTATTACAACTAAATTCGCTAAAGAACTTGGAAAACGATTTAAGTGTGAATTATATAAAATACAACATCATTATGCTCATCTCCTCTCATTGATGGCTGAGAATAATGTAGAAAAAGACGATAGAATAATAGGAATTTCCACTGATGGTGTTGGTTATGGTGAAGATGGTAATATTTGGGGTGGTGAAGTATTATTATCTTCTTATAATGATTATAAACGTTTAGGTCAGTTAGAATATCAACCTATGATTGGAGGAGATCGATGTACAAAGTATCCTGCTCGTATGGCAGCATCAATTATCCTAAACTCACTAGGAATAGAGGAATCAGATAAGATTTTTCAAAAACTCAAATTGGAAAATGATCTTGAGTATAAAAGTACTGAATTGAAAACATTAACTTCTCAATTTAAGCAAGCAAAAGATCAATTCCCTTCACAAAATATCCCATTGACAAGCTCTACAGGAAGAATTTTTGATACGGTATCTTACTTGTTAGGAGCCTCAAAAATAAAAACTTATAGAGGAGAACCTGCTTTGAGGTTAGAAGGAATGGCTATGAAAGGAAATCCTGCTAAAGTTGAGCTTAAAATAGGATTCACCAAGAAAGATGGTATGTATTTAATTAAAACATCAGATTTAGTAGTCAACCTTATTTCTTTATTAGAGGAATGTAAATTAAAAAATGAGGATATTGCTGCCAAGTTTCAAATTGAGTTAGGAAAAACATTTGCTGAAATAGGCATAAAAATCGCAAAGGAGAATAATATTAATAAAATTGGATTAACTGGAGGAGTTGCATATAATTATTCTTTCTCCAATATCATAAAGGAGAAAATTTTAAAATGCGGTTTTACTTTTTTAGAACACAATACTATCCCCCCTGGAGATGCTGGAATAAGTTCTGGACAATTAATTGGAGGTTTATTCGCTTACAACAAAGAGTAAGAGAAAGATTATTAATATTGTAGGCAATTATAAAAAATATAATATAAATTATTCAAATAGTTTGAGAAAAATGATAGTAGACGATAAGCATAAAGAAGATTTAATAAAGATTGCCAAAAAGCTGATAAGGAAACCACATTCTATTCCAACAGACGAAAATGATGAACCTACTGAAACATATATCGAATATTTAAGCCTTATGTATAGTCCTGAAATAGCAAAAATTGTTCAACTTCTCCCTGTTTTCCCCGAAGCGATACAAATTACAGAATTTGCTAATCAAGTAAATATTGATAAAGAAGAATTAATCGAGAAGCTTGATGAGGTTAGTAGAAAACGATTTATAGTAACCCGTGGAAAACTATATTCTTTACTTGATCCTTTTATGATGTACGATGTTCCTTTCATAGTCAAAGAGAATTATGAGGGACCAGATGCTAAGAACTTTGCTGATTTAAGTAGAAAATTCTTCATAGAAGATAAATATTACAAGAAGTGGGAGACTTCTTGGAAAGGTACACCATATATGAGAGTTTTAACTGTTAGTGAAGAAATTGACCCAGAGCATGAAATTATTCCCCTAGAAGAAGTCTATAGTATAATTGATAAATATAGTTCTTTTGCAGTTATCGCTTGTCCATGTCGATTAAGAGCAGGAATTAGTGGTGTTAGAGAATGTACTGATAAATATCCACTTCATAATTGCCTTCAAATAGGTCCTGGTGCTGAATTACTAGGTGAAGATCCTGGTAAGAAAAAAATCTCAAAACAAGAAGCTAAAGAAATTATGAGACAGTCCGCAGAAGTAGGGCTCGTCCTGGCAACTGACAACACAGCGAAATTTACCAGTGTGATATGTTCCTGTTGTGAATGTTGTTGTGGAATGTTGAGAGGTTTAACTGAATTTGATAATCCAAGAGCTATAGCTAGGGCGAATTTTATATCAAGCATAGACAAGGATGCATGTACTGCATGTGAGACTTGTGTTGATCGATGTAAATTTAATGCAATTACTGTAAATGAATTTGCTAGTGTAAATTCAGAAAAGTGTATTGGATGTGGTTTATGTGCTGTAACATGTCCCAGTGATGCAATAACGATGAAACGATTTGAAAGAGAACAAATACCTGGCTTGTTATAACCATTAGGTTTAATATTAAATTAAATCAAATAAAAAATGATGTAATAAGATTTATTTTAATACATTTTTTGTATTACCTAAGCTTAAAAACATTAAGACTCATAATAATGCCATTAACTAAACGTATTATTCCTTGTTTAGACGTTACTACCAGTTCAAATAAAGCAAGAGTGGTAAAAGGTACCAAATTCATAAATTTACGAGATGCTGGAGATCCTATAGAATTGGGGAAATTTTATGATGAACAAGGCGCAGATGAATTAGTTTTCTTAGATATTACAGCATCTTCAGACAAAAGGAAAATACTTATCGACTTAGTTGAGCGAACAGGAGAGCAAGTTTTTATTCCATTTACTGTGGGAGGTGGATTAAGAACTGCTCAAGATATTAAAGAAATATTAAGGGCAGGAGCCGATAAAGTCTCTTTAAATACTGCTGCTGTTCAGAATCCTAATGTAATAAAAGAAAACTCAAAGATTTTCGGCTCTCAATGCATTGTAACTGCAATAGATGCTAAAAGAGTTTATGTAGAAATTCCTGAAGAAGCCACACAACATAGCGTCGTTCAAGTCGATGATAAATATTGTTGGTGGGAGGTTTTTATTCATGGGGGAAGAACTCCTACAGGAAAAGATGCTGTTTTATGGGGTGAAGAAGCTACTAACTTAGGAAGTGGAGAAATTCTATTGACATCTATGGATTGCGATGGAACTAAAAGTGGGTACGATTTAGAATTAACAAGAGTATTTAGTGAAAGGTTAGATGTTCCAATAATTGCTTCCGGAGGTGCGGGAACTCCTCAGCATATTATAGATGTATTCAAACTTGGTAAAGCTGATGCCGCATTAGCAGCTTCAATTTTTCACTATAACGAATATCCAATAGAGCTTGTAAAACAGGAGTGTTGTAAAGTTGGAATACCTATGAGGTTATAAATTATGCCTTTTAATATTGCCATTATAGATTATGAGATGGGAAATCTTAAAAGCATCTATAAACTTTTTCGCTATTTAGAGATAGAAAGCGTCATTACCTCAGATCCAAAAAAGATTCGAGATGCTGATGGAATCATTTTACCGGGAGTAGGAGCTTTTGGAGATGCAATGAAACAGTTGAATAAAAAAAACCTTGTTAAAATAATTAAAGATATTATAAATGATAAAAAGCCTTTATTTGGTATATGCCTTGGACTACATCTATTATTTTCTAAAAGTTCTGAAATGGGAACACATGGGGGATTAGATCTAATCAAAGGTGAAGTAATATCATTTGATAAGACAATGGTAAATAAAATCCCTCAAATTGGTTGGAATAATGTTCAAATTATAGATGATAACCACTTTCTAGTGAAAGAAATTCCAAATAACGCTTTTTTTTATTTTGTCCATAGTTTTTATGCAATACCTAAAGAAAAAGAAAGAATCTTAGGAAAAACTAATTATGGAGAAATTGAATATTGTTCTATAGTCTGTAAGGATAATATTGTTGCTACTCAATTTCATCCCGAAAAATCAAGTAAATATGGGATAAAGATGTATCAAAATTTTATCCATTATTGTAGGAAGTAAGTTTTCGCTTAGTAGATTAATAAATTACTTTAAAAATATCTCATCAAATTTATACTTAGTGCACTAATTATGGGAGGATTATTCGCAGTCTATTCAGATAATGATTGTATAGATGATTTATTCTTCGGAACTGATTATCATAGCCATTTAGGAACTGTTAGAGGTGGATTAGCAGTAAAAAACTCTGGTGGATTTCAAAGATTTATCAAGAATATTACATCATCTCAATTTAGATCTAAATTTGAAAAAGACATCAAGAGAATGCATGGTAATAAAGGTATTGGAGTGATTAGTGATTTTGATGATCAACCCTTAATAATCAATTCACGTCTAGGTGTGTTTGCAATTTCTACTGTTGGGAAAATAAACAATTTGGGACATTTAGCAAAAGAAGCCTTAAAAAATGGAACACATTTCTCGGAAATGCATGGAGGGGAGATTAACCCCACAGAATTGATAGCTACTATAATAAGCCAAGGTAAAACCTTTGAAGAAGGAATTCAAAAGGTTCAAAGTATTATCGATGGCTCGTGTACATTACTTATATTAACTGAGGAAGGCATATATGCTGCCAGAGACAGACTAGGTAGAACTCCTCTTATCATAGGAGAAAAATCCGGCTCTTATGCAGTTACTATGGAAACCAGTGCTTTTCCGAATTTGGGTTACCAGATAACAAAATATTTAGGACCAGGCGAGATAGTTTTTATAAATAAAAATGGATTTGAACTAAAAATCCCTCCTGGTGATCACTTACAAATTTGTGCTTTTTTATGGGTGTATTATGGATACCCTGCATCAAATTATGAAGGAATTAATGTGGAAGTTGTTCGCTATAAATGTGGATCTTATTTAGCAAAAAATGACGACGTGAAAATTGATTTAGTGGCAGGAATACCAGACTCTGGAACCGCTCACGGTTTAGGTTATGCAAACGAAGCAAAAATCCCATTCTCACGTCCTTATGTAAAATATACCCCAACTTGGCCCCGAAGTTTTATGCCTCAGGATCAATCCATTAGAGATCTAGTTGCAAGAATGAAGCTCATCCCTATAAAGGAGCTAATTAATGATAAACGCCTTCTCTTCTGTGAGGATTCGATAGTTCGAGGAACTCAACTTAAAAAAACAATTGAGCGATTGTTTGATTCCGGTGCTAAGGAGGTTCATATGAGGCCTGCATGCCCTCCATTAGTTTATGGTTGTAAATTCCTCAATTTCTCTCGATCTCGTTCTGAGTTAGATTTAGCTGGGCGATGGGCCATAAAGGAACTAATTGGAAGGGATATTGGAGATCCTGCAGAATATACTAATCCAAATTCTGAGAATTATAAAGCCATGGTTGATGTTATACGTAAGAAGTTAGGTTTAACTACGTTACAATACCAAAGACTTGAAAATTTGGTTAAAGCAATCGGTTTACCAAAGGAAAAGTTATGTACGTATTGTTGGGATGGTGTAGAATAAATTTAAGTTCTACTTCTTACAAACGATTTTTCTAATTCTGCTAATTTTTGTACAGATTTTAATTGATAACTTCCGGTTAAACAGGCTAAACATAATTGTTTTTTATCCTTTCCAATCGCATGAGTTAAATCCTCTACAGTTTGGTATAATAAAGTATCTGCTCCAATGGTTCTTCTAATTTCTTCCATGTAATTTTCACCATATAGATCTTGAAACTTCCCTGCTATTAACTCATCTTTTGTTGGAAAATCAATTCCCATATAACAAGGGCTTATTATTGGAGGACAACTTATTCGTAAATGTACCCTTTTGGCTCCTCCTTTTTCCCTCAATAGTGAAACAATCTGTTGAGTTGTAGTCCCTCTCACAATAGAATCATCTAAGAGAATAATATCCTTATCAGAAACAACACTTTTTATGGGATTTAATTTTTCTTTCACGGCTATTTTTCGTTTTTCTTGACCTGGCATAATGAAGGTTCTATGTACATACCTATTTTTCATCAATCCTTCTACATAGGGAAGCTTAGCTTCTTTTGCATAACCTACAGCAACACTTCGACCAGAATCTGGTACAGGTACTACTATTGCATTTTCTCTAATTTCAGGATCTCTCAAAATGGAATCATTTTTAGCTAAATATTTACCCAATCTTACCCTTGCTTCTGCAACTGATACTCCATCTATAACCGAATCAGGTCGAGCAAAATATACAAATTCGAACTGGCATAATGCTGTTCTATTTGATTTAATAATATTTTCAGAATGAATGTCTTTTTGGTGGCTTAAATGCACTATTTCACCAGGTTTAACATCTCGTATAAGTGTTCCACCAACAACATCTATAGCACAAGATTCGGATGCCACAAAATAGATATTTCTTTTGGAATTCTTTAATTCACCAATACATAAAGGTTTAAATCCAAATGGATCCCTCATTGCATAGACATCTCCTTCAGAAGTCAGTAAAATTAATGAATATGAACCATCTAATAGTCTGCTAGCTAGTGTTAAAACTTCTGGCCAATCTTCTGTTCCTAAAGCAATGGATCCAATTAATAGGGCTATTACTTCAGTATCAGTATCAGTAATAAATACACGACCCATATCATCCATTTTCTGCTTAACATCATCAAAATTAGCAATAGTGCCATTGAAAGCCATAGAAAATTCAATTTCATTATTTTTAAAATGAAAAGGTTGCATATAGTCGGTGGATTTAAATCCTATTGCCCCTGTGGTAGCATATCTATTATGTCCAATACCCACATTTCCCCAATATTGAGATAAAATTTTACTTTCTAAAACTTGTGAGACTAATCCACTTTTTTTATAAGTAATAATATTTCCGCCTGTTTTTAGTATAGAAATTCCAGTTGATTCCTGTCCTCGATGTTGTAATGCTATCAAACCTTGATACAATAGCTTGGATACTGAAAAACCTAAATCATCTGAAGTAACACCAAAAATAGCACAATGGTCTTTTATCTTATCTCTCATTTTTATTGTCGGCTCATTAAAGAGCATGATTATTAGATAATTACGAGAGGAAATTTAATTATCTTCAATTAATTTAAATCATATATAATTTTTAATTATTAGTTTAATAGAAAATTTACGATACTATTAAAAAAAGTGTTAAAAATAAGCAATAAGTTAAAAAATCTTGCTATTACTATACTGATTGGAGGGAAGAGTACCCGATTTGGAATTGATAAGGGACTTTTCGAATTTCGTGGGAAACCTTTAATTTCCTATCAACTTGAGATTTTAACTCAAATCCAGTACAATATATTTTTAGTCGCGCATTCTAAGCAACAAGCCCAGTCATATATTGATAAGATTAATTTCAAGCAAATTATGGGTTTCATCATTGACGATAATTCTCTTTTATCAGATTCAAATATGAATACTCCAATGAAAGGATTATACTCTGCTTTTAAAGAATTAAAAGACATTGGTTATGAGAAATCCTTTAGTCTTTCTTGCGATTTACCCCTTATTAATCTCGATGTCATTGAATTTATGATAAATCAATCAGTAGGATATGATTGTAGTATTCCAAGATGGAATAATGGATTCTTAGAACCTTTATTTGCTATCTACCCTATCAAAAAAGCTTATATTAGTATTGAAGAAAATTTGAAAAATCGGAAATACAAACTCACAAATATTATAGATAAGAATTGGAAAATTAATTTCATTTCAATTGAAAAATCAATTAAGAAACTCGATCCAAATCTTCTCACTTTTCTTAATATCAATACTCCTGAAGATATTAAACTTCTAACGAAGAAAAAAAAGAAATTATAATTAAATAAAAAAAATTTTATATTTTATTAAAGTGGCGTACCACTTAAGCTTCAGTTAAAAATCCACCTATTAATCCTACAACACCGCCCCCAATTGCTAGGTATGTACCTATCCATAAACCCCAATCTCCTCCGGCTTGGCTCCCAAATAAGAGGTTTTCTCCTGGAGGTATTAAAGCCGCTAAATCTTCAAAAGGACCAAATTCAATTGCTGCTCCAATTATAAAGAGAACTGGACCAGCTAACATCACGATTCCCCCTAAAATTCCAATTATTTTACTCTCTGTTATACCACCGATTATGGATAGAGCTCCTCCTCCAACAGTTAGTGCACCGATAATCAACAGAAGTATCTCTTCTGTGTATTCAGGATCAGATCCGATACCCATCACTTCTCCAGCTTCAAATCCAAATCCTCCTATCCAAATCTGAAGAATAGGACTCGCGTCAAGCCTCCATAAACAAAATAATTCAGGCAACAAATGATAAAGGCCTATGCTAAGAATTCCTACTATACCACCAATTATGGCGATAATTCTACCTGCACCCATATAAATCGCACTTTTTTTTATATTTTTTCTATTTTTTAATTTAAAATTTATTTAATATAAGATAGATTGAATGTGATATATAAGATTTATCCTTAGTTTAGCATGGAAAAAATCTTGTTAAAAAGTCAGTAATGTCTTAAATTAACAGATAAATTAGTGTATTCTAAATTGAATTTCAACGAATTTTCATAATAATAAAATGAAAAAAATATATAAAAAAATAAATTAAAAGGCCCCAGGGCCATAAACAGATGCAATTATTCCTATTATTCCACCAGCATAAAGTAAATACATTCCGATATCGAACATACCCTCCTCTAAAATCTTTAGTGGAATAATTCCCTCTATCAATGGTGTATCTGTCCCTAAAACATTTATAATCCAATTATCAATATTTACAACATCAGCACTCCCTAAAAAGATTAAAGATGCTATTAGAAGAACTAAAAGAGTTCCTATTATTACAAATACTCGGTGTTTCATTCCTAATATTTGTAAAACTCCAGAAACTAAGAAAGCAATAAATATACCAGCAATTATGTAAAATGCAAAAGGAGGTATATCTAGTGTTGTTCCTAAACTCTCTGCATCTGTAAACATATCAACAAGATTATTCATTATTCCCAAACCATTAGCATAGTATGTTGTACCTAAGACATCAATTGCATACCAAGAAAAGAAAAAGGTTGCTACAATCGTTATTATTCCAGATATTAAACTTAATTTTTTTCCTGTTTCCATTGTTGGTCACTTTTTTTTGAAACTTTTTATTTTTGTTATTAAATAGATCTTGTACTATATAAAATATAAACCTATTTTAATCAATTTTTAATTAATGAAAGTGTTTGATAAAATTGTTAAAACAATACCTAATTATAATATTGCTGATATTATACTATAACTTATCGTAAACAAACCATAGGAACATTTATAGCGAGAATTTCAATTACTCAAAACTAATTCTTCACAGATCTTCTCGATAATAGTCAGCAACTTATGTATATTAAACGGTTTATCGAGAAAAGCACAAGCGCCAAGTTCAATGGCCTTTTGCTTTATACTAATATCCGCGCTCGCAAATATTATTTTTGTATGATTATTTACCTTTAAGATTTCAGTCATGGCATCGAGTCCATTTTTTATCGGCATTCGATGATCCATTAAAACAATATCAGGTTTTTCTTTAAGCTTATTATATTTTTCGACAGCTACCTTACCATTGAATGCTGTATCTATAATTTCAAAACCAGCTTCTTTTAAGATCAATGTATATAACCGTTGTAGGGATTGATCATCATCTACGATAAAAATCTTTACCATGCAAAAATCCCTAATTCTTATGAAAAATACGAAACTGGTTTTTATAAATTACAATAATAAACAAAATACTTCTATTTAAGTTTAAACAAATAGAAAAACTTTTGTCTAAATTGTCTACCGAGCATAGAAATAGTATTAACTTCATCAAAAAAAATAGCAAATCTCACAGTAATCTTTAAATATGTACAATCGATAAATATTATAATAATGTTTGTAAGACCTCTCTTGAATAAATTATTGGTATTATTATTACTCAGTTTACTTGTAGTAGTATTATTACTATAAATCAAGAGAGACGAACCTGACTCTTTTTTTGATATATCTTTTCTCACGGATTTGATCTCTCTTGATATCCAGTTAATTCTATGTAAAAAAGGAGTATAAGGTTCGTAAAATATTCAGGAAAATAGAAAAGGAGGTGAGAAGTTGGAAAAAACCGAACAAAAAATGATCGGGGTATCTACTTCAGCAAAAGAGGAGATTGACTGGAGCGAATATCTTGATTATACGAGATTTTTCGAACCTGCAGAAATAAATAACATTTATCAGGAACTTTTCAAGGAAGATTTTGAAAAGAATAAATAATTTTTTCACTCAAATATATTCTAAAACGAAATCTTATCCTTATATTTAAATTTTATAATAAATCTTTATAAAAATAATAAATTCTTTAAACTAGTAGATTTATTTCATTAAATTACATCTTACAAATTTGTATTAAGTTCATAGATATACCGAAGGAAGTTTACTATGAAAGATCTAATTATAAAAAACGGTCTTGTATATGATCCTTTAAATGGAATTGACGGTGAAAAAAAGGAAATTCATATTAAAGATGGAGTAATCGTAGAAAAAGTTAATAGCGACGCTAAGGTTATTGATGCTTCCGGAATGATTGTAATGCCTGGTGGTGTCGATATACACTCTCATATTGCTGGCACGAAAGTTAATGCTGGACGATCATTTCGACCTGATGATAAACTAGAAGAATTCAATGAAAAACGTACTAAATTAACTCGAAGTGGTACTGGTTGGTCAGTTCCTTCCACTTGGGTCACTGGATATCGTTATGCTAGGTTAGGTTATACTACAGTTGTTGAACCAGCAATGCCACTTCTTAAAGCACGTCATACTCATGAAGAATTCTTAGTTACTCCTATTATTGATAAAGCAGCATTTCCATTATTTGGAAACAACTGGTTTGTGATGGAATATATTAAAGAAAAGAATTATGACAAACTGGCTGCTTATGTCTCCTGGATTTTACATGTTACAAAAGGTTATGCTGTAAAAATAGTAAATCCTGGAGGCGTTGAGAACTGGACATGGGGTAAAAATGTTAGTTCATTAGATGATCATGTATTTCATTTTGATGTAACTCCTAGAGAAATATTAGAAGGTTTATCAACAATCAATGAGAACTTGGGATTACCTCACACGATTCATGTCCATGCAAACAATTTAGGACATCCAGGTAATAAAAAGCATACAATCGAAACATTTGAAGCCGTAGGGAAAATTAAAACGAAAGAAGGGAGAGATTCAGCTTTACATTTAACCCATTGTCAATTTAATGCATATGGAGGAACAAACTGGGGTGATTTTGAATCTGGAGCGGCCGATATAGCCGAATATTTAAATAAACATAATCATATTACAATTGATGCAGGACAAGTAATATTCGGAAAAGCAGCAACAACAACAATGACAGCTGATGGTCCTTGGGAGTTTGCTTTGCATCATATTGGTGGAACATCGGCATGGGGAAACAGACCGGGAGTAAAATGGATTAATGGGCAAGTAGAAGGTGAATCGGGTTCTGGGATTGTACCATATTTCTTTTCACCTAAGACTGCTGTTAATGCCGTTCAATGGGCAGTAGGGTTAGAACTCATGCTTTTGACAAAAAATCCATGGCAAGTCTTTATGACGACCGATCATCCGAATGGTGGACCATTCACTTCATATCCGCAAATTGTTCGATGGCTCATGGATAAGAAATCCAGGGATGACGTGCTTTTAAACATATGTTCTAAAAGAGCTTCTGAGAAAACTCAATTAAAAGATATTGATCGAGAACTTACATTGAATGAAATCTGTATAATCACAAGGGGGGGTACAGCTAAATGTTTAGGGATGACAGATCGAGGGCATTTAGGGCTAGGAGCAATCGGGGATCTTGCAATTTATAAGATAGATTCTGATGAAACAGATGGACAAGCTATAGAAAAAGCTTTTTCTTTAGCAGCTTATACAATAAAAGATGGACAGATTGTAGTTAAAGATGGCGAAATTACAGCAACACCGATGGGGACAACGATTTGTGCAGAAGGTAAAGTAAAAGATGAAATCATGGATGCGATGCTAGAAGATGTCAAAACTCATTGGCGTGATCATTATAGTATAAATTTTGCTAATTACGCAGTTCATGATGCTTATGCTCCGAAAGTAAAAATAGTAAATGGAGCATAAATTTTAATATTATTATTTTTCTCTTTTTAGCTGAATTAAAGGTTAATCATCAACCTCGATTATAGCCACTGGTCTTACCCAAGCGGCACTTGCTTTCAAGATTTTAATAGGAAAACAACTAACTTTGAACCCGTAAGAAGGTAACTTATCTAAATTAGCTAATTTTTCCATTTGGTAATATTCTCTCTCAATACCTGCATAATGTCCTTCCCAAATTAATTTTTTATTACCTGTCTCACGAAATTCTCGAGCTTGAAAATGAAATGGACGATCCCAGCCAGGCGCATCAGTTCCAACAACTTTTATTCCTTGATCGGCTAACCAAATCGTTCCTTCTCTTCCTACTCCGGCATAATCAGTCCAATATTTCAAAGTATCCCAGAACTTGTCAGTGTCTGTTCTAATCAAGACAATATCTAAAGGTTTTAAATCATAATTTATTTTATTAAGCGCTTCCTGTATGTCTTGTGAGCTTATTAGTTCTCCTGGTTTTTTATGAGTCATATCTAATACTACCCCATCACTGAAGCAATATTCGAGAGAGATCTCATCAATTGTTTTTGATTTTTTCCCTTGACTGGTAGGATGATAATGCCATGGTGCGTCCATATGTGTGCCCATATGAACTCCTAATGATAAATAGTCATCAGCCCAAGCTAAACCGTCTGGAAGATCTTCAGCAGAAATCCCTGGAAAAGAACCTACCATTATGGATATGTTATCTTTATGATCCGCATGCTTGATCTTAGCAGATAAATTTTCTGCGAGATAAGAAAATTCAGGTGGCAAGTCACCTAACCCTTCCTTAATTTCCAAGCTTAAATCAACAAATTTTGACTTTTTTACCATAATCATATTACCTCATTTTTTCTCATTATCTGGTTGGTTCATTAATTTTATACTAAATATTGTTAAAAAGAGCTGATTCTATATTTATTTTATTTTAATTTATCTCATTAATATTTCTTTCATCTTCTTACTAACAAATATTAATTAGTTTAAAATCAGATAATATTTATATAAGGATTTAAAACTAAATTAGGGATTAGGGATGCAAAATCAAGACATAATGAAATTATTAGCAGGTTTGGGTGGTGCGATAAGTTTAATTGACGCTATATTAGGTTTTGATGATAGAAATATAGATAGTTCAAAAGTGATCTTATTAGTACTTTCAATAATACTAGCAGCATTAATTTTATTAAGTATAATCATACCCCATAAATTTGTAGAATTAAATTGGATTATTTGCGTAGCTATCGGGATTATAATGATAATTTATACAAGTTTAGTGGGAGGAATTCTTGTTTTGGTGGCAGGTTTCGTTGGATATACTGAAAGATATTAAATTCCGAAAATTTATTTAAAATAATTGAATCCTGCATTTCTAAAAGATTGGATTAATTTTTCATTCATCCTTACCATTGCCTCAGCAGGATATCTCAATTTGAATAAGAATTGAGCATGGTTCTTAATTTCTAATCTTTTAAACCTTTTCATTGCTAACTTTAGCCATCTATCACTTTGTTGTTTACTTGCTTCAATAACTTCAATATAGGTTTTCACGAAGTACTTTTCAGGGTCTTCATCAAAATCTCCATACTTATCTTCATATGCATTTTGGATTTCAACACTACTCAGTAACCTATATTTTTCTTTATGCGTGATAGTATTCCGATTTAATTTAGGAATAGTACTTGGAATAGATTCAGGATATCCTATACATAGTAACATTAAAGGTAGAGCTAATTTGGGTATTGAGAAAGATTCTCTAACTTCATCAATAAGTCCTTGAATTGTTCCTATATAAACCGATCCGAGCCCTAAGCTTTCTGCTGTAATAACAACATTTTGAGCAGCACACATTAGGTCAGCATAAGCTACAAGAAAATGAGAAAGAGCATTTTCCCCTTGAAAATTTACGTCAGATAAAGTTGCCCATTTCTTTAATCTATAAAAATCTATGCAAAAAATCATTAATAATGGAGCATTTTTTACCCATGGTTGTGAACCAATCAAATTACTTAATTGTTCTCTACCTTCAACGGTCTCAATTGTAATTATTGATAAAGGCTGTATATTTCCTCCAGAAGGACAATTATTTGCAGCGTCTAGTAGTTTATCTATAATCTCTTGTCTTACTTCTTGATCTTTAAATACTCTTACAGATCTCCGTTTAATCATTAAATCATAAACACTCATAGATTATATCTCCAATTATAAGATATTTATAAATTTCCTCCAATTTGGGAGAAATTAAGAAAGTTCAATAAAAGTTCAAATTATTACTCTATAATAGTATGAATTCTTTAGAATAATATAATTTGTACAAAAATCAAAAATTGTAATTAAATAATGGGATTTTATATGGAATTTGAAAAAATTGAGTTTGATTCGTTATATTTTGATATTTTTAAATTAGATGAAGGGATTTACGCTACAATCTTTAATCAAGACATTGGTGCTAGCTCAAATGCTGGATTTTTTGATTTAGGGAATATTACAATAATATTTGATACTTTAATGGACCCCTTTTCCACAGAAGATCTTATGAAAGCATCTAAAGAGATTACAAATAAAGATCCATTTTTGTTAATAAATAGCCATTGGCATATTGATCATTTATTTGGAAATCATTTATTTCCAAGTTCAATTCCAGTTATAAGCAGCTATGGTGCCTTAAATCAATTTCAAAACACACTTCCAGAGCGTTTTAAATTACTTAAGGAGAGAGCACCGGAAGAATTAAAGAAGACAGAAGAATTATTAGAAAAAGAGAAAGATCCTAACAAGATAATTGAATATAAAAATGACTTAATCACCTGGAACAATATACAAGATCCTAGTTTCAAACTAAGACCCCCTGATCTATTGTTATCAAGTAAATTGAAAATTAATGGTAAAGAAAGATCTGTTGAAATAATTAATGTTGGAAATGCACATTCATACGACGACATAATAGCTTATTTCCCTAAGGAGAGAATTTGCTTTATGGGTGACTTGTTATTTACCAATTTGGATCCGGAATGGGCTAATGGTATTAATGGCATTCCCTGGGCTGCTGATCCGATTAACTTTAAGAATGTATTAGAGTTTTATCTTGAGAAAGATATTAAAGTTTTTGTACCAGGTCATGGAACCTTGTGTACAGAAAAAGAAATAAAAGAAAGTATTGAATTTCTTGAAAAACACTTTATAAATAAGGAATCTTGAGAACAATCTTATTGATTAGTAAAATATATTTCGGTTTGAGAGAATATTTCTTTCTCTTCTGGAATTTTTTTCTGTTCTTTTAATTTTGATTGACGCTTATTTTTTATCGCATAATAAACATAGCAAACTGGTCCTTTTTTCAGTTTTATCACTCTTTATTTTTTCTTTTTTTTAATTAAGTATATAATAAGAACAATAAAAGAGATCCGTAGACCAATATTTATAGTTATGAATTCAAGGTTTATTGGTCTTGAAATGAAGATATAAGAGCCAGCGGTGGGATTTGCACCCACGATGCTGAAAAGCAACGGCTCTGCAGGCCGCCTCCTTAACTACTCGGATACGCTGGCTTAATTAAGTTTGAGTTTTTAAATTTTTTTAGATATTTATATTTATTCTCGATTTTTTTTTAGCTTTTCTATTTAAAAAACTTGCTTTCACTATCCTCCTGCGATAGCTGGTATAAAAGAAATTTCATCATTTGGCTGTATTTTTGTGTTAAGCCCATCTAAAGTACGAATGTCTTTTCCATTGATTGTAATTATTACATATTTACTTAAATCTTCTGAAGCTATAAAAATCATTTCTTCAAATTTCTTCCCAAATTTTGAAGTTAGCTGTTTCAATATATTTCTTATATTCGATCCATCATCTATAGGAAGAGTTAATTCCTCGATTTCAGTAATGTCAACCAAAACAGATAAAAATATTATTTTTACATTAAGCAAAAGTTAACAGTTTAAATTGAGATTTTAACTTATATATTTTCATAAATGCAATTAAATAACTTAATATTTTAGATTATAATTATTAAATGGGAATAGCATTGTTGATAATTTTAAATAATTAAAATAAGGGAATTTTATCATAAAAAAAGAATTAAGGATTGGTCATCTTTCAACGGCATATCATACAAATTTTATTTTAATGGGAGATGATAAGCTGGAAAGAGACTTGAAAATTAAGGTTAAATGGTTTCTATTCGGCACGGGACCCCTTATGGTAGAAGCTTTTAAAAAAGGTGAATTGGATATAGGTTATATGGGATTACCCCCTGCGATAATAGGAATAGACAATTCAGTTCCTATCAAGTGTGTCGCTGGGGGTCATGTAGAGGGAACAATTATGATTGGTAAACCAAACCATAAACCTATATCACATTTAGATGACAGTATCTATGAAACTCTCCTCCAATTTAAAGGAGTTTCTATAGGAACTCCAAGTATTGGCTCTATACATGACGCAATCCTCAACTACTATTTAGAAAAACACAATTTAAAAAATGATATCAAAGTAAAAAATTACAAACAAGCTGAATTCATAGCAATTGATATGAAAAGGGGTATATTAGAAGGAGGTGTAGGAACTCCTGCGTTAGCAGTTTTTGCAAGAACGATTTTAAATTCTCATTTAGTAATTCCAGCACATTATTTATTAGCAAATAATCCTAGCTACGGCATTTTTTTCCATGAATCTTTAATAGAGGATTATCCCGAATTGGTGATTATATTCCTTAAACATCATAAGAAAGCCTCTTTTTTGCTCAGAGAATCTCAAGATAAAGCAGCAGAGACGATATCAAGAACTTTTACAATTCTCAATAACCAAAAGCAATATGTAAAAGCTGTACTTGAAATCTCTCCTAAATATTGCATAGCTCTTTCAGAAGGATATTTAAAATCAACAGAAGGATTTATCAATACTATGCACAGATTAGGCTACATTAAAGAAAAGCTTACGCGTGAGAAGATTTTTAATTTTGAATTTGTTAATGAAGTACATCCAGAAGTGGATCATTATTAATAAGGATCTTTGAATTATTTCTAACTTCTTTTATAGTGAGAAAATCAATTGTCCTTCTTCTTGATATTGTAATAATAAATCAGCAACTACATATGATTCGACTAATTCAATACCTTCAATCAATTCAGATTTATCTAAACCAATAAGGTTAGCAGCAAGATCACAACACTTGAAATTTATCCCTATGTTCAGGCATTCCAATATTTCATCATCATATTGCATTCTCCCAATTTTATTCTTTTTTCCAAGGATAATTCCCATTGGTCCCCAAAGGACAATAGTCACATCAAGTCCTTTATTTTTATAATATTTAGCAAATCGAATTATTTCTAATGGACTTGTTGATTCATATATCATATCTTTTAATAGCAATAAAACTTTTGAAACCTTTCCCATTTAATCAACTCTCTATTGATTTTAATAGGTTATTCATAAACTTAATTTAAGTTTTGCCTTAATATCTTATAGAATACAGTTATAAAAAATTAAGATAAAAAATAAATGGTTCAAAATTTTTTGTGTTATAGAATAAT
Source organism: Candidatus Hodarchaeota archaeon (assembly GCA_048886685.1). Taxonomy (GTDB): domain Archaea; phylum Asgardarchaeota; class Lokiarchaeia; order Sigyniarchaeales; family SOKP01; genus Loki-b32. The sequence continues at coordinate 77,268 of JBHLKM010000004.1, read as the reverse complement.
AATCTTTTAACTGTTATACTAATTTTTAGCAATTTTAAAAAATTAGGATCAAAACTTGATTTTTATGGATTTTACTAACGAACAAATAGAAAGGTATTCTCGACAAATTGTTTTAAAGGAAATTGGAGGAGTTGGACAAAGAAAATTATTGAATTCAAAAGTTACTATTATTGGATGTGGAGGTCTTGGTTCTCCAGTTGCTTATTATTTAACTGCGGCGGGAGTAGGAACTATAAAACTTATAGATTTTGATAATGTTGATATATCAAATTTACATAGACAAATCCTCCATTCTACTGAAGATGTAAATAAATTAAAAACTGAAAGCGCGTTTGAGAAATTACATAAATTAAATCCTGATGTCAAAATAGAAACAAAGAATGAAGTTCTATTACCTGAGAATATCAAAGAACTTTTAAAAGGTTCTGATTTTGTCATAGATGGAACAGATAATATTCCAACAAAGATGCTAATCAATGACGCATGTATTAATCTTGGAATTCCCTTTACAATAGCAGGAGTCGTACGATTTAATGGTCAAATTATGACAATCATACCTGATGAAGAAACAGCATGTTACAGATGTATTTTTGGAGATATAACAGAAAATGAACCATCCATGTCCTGTTCTCAAGCAGGTATAATTGGTTTAATTCCTGGGATTGTTGGATGTATCCAGGCGAATGAAGCAATTAAATATATTTTAGGAATAGGAGATTTGATTATTAACAGAATGTTATTTTTAGATTTATTAAAATATAGATTTAACTTTATTAAACTTGCTAGAAATGAAGCTTGCTTAGCATGTGGAGATAATGCCATTGATCTTGTTGAAACACATGAATATAAGATAGGAGATGCTTGTTTTGAATAATAATAAAATCCATAAATTAGATATACGAGGAAAAGTATGCCCAATGACATTTGTCTATACTAAATTAGCACTAGAAAAAATGAATCCTGGTGAATTTTTAGAATTAACATTAGATTTTCCAGCTGCTGTAAAAAATGTTCCTGATAATTGTAAACAACAAAATATTGGGGAATTAATGAATATTAAAGAAGTAGATAATGAGAAAAAAATATGGATTCTTTTAATTAAAAAAATTTAGAGACATGTAAAGATGGAGGATATTGAAATTAGGAAAAAAGATAATTTAGTCGGACTTGGGTTAGTCTCGGGGGGATTAGATAGTCTAACGGCATGTTTATTAATAAAACAACAAGGAATCGAAGTAATCGGACTGAACTTTAAATCTCCATTTTGTCAATATGAATCAAACTTTGATAACTTTCGTGAAAAACTAGGAATAAAAGTACATACTTTGTCGTTAGGTGATGATTTTTTAGATATTATCCGAAGTCCTAAATTTGGTTATGGAAGAAACTTAAATCCTTGCGTAGATTGTCGAATTTATATTTTAAAAAAAGCTAAAGAATATTTGAAGAAAATAAAAGCAGATTTTATATTTACTGGTGAAGTTCTAAATCAACGACCAAAGTCTCAACATATGAAAGCACTTAGGATTGTGGAAAAGGAATCTGGACTGGAGGGGAAACTTTTAAGACCTTTATCTGCCCTTCAGTTAACACCAACGATATATGAAGAAAAAGGATTAATAGATAGAACAAAATTATTGGGAATAAAGGGGAGGAGTAGAAAAATACAGTTAGAATTAGCCAGAGATCACGGATTATTGGAGGATTATTTTGCATGTGGTGGATGTTTATTAACAGACATTAATTTTTCAAACCGAATGAGGGATTCTTTAGAATTTAATAATACTTTAAAGTTAGAAGATATAGATATATTAAAGTATGGCAGACATTTTCGATTTAATAAAGTTAAAATTATCGTAGGCAGGAATGAAATTGAAAATAACATGCTACTTCAACTTAAGAAACCAAGTGATTTAATAATGGAGGTTCCAGATATTCCTGGTCCAATAACTATTATTCAAGACGAAATTAATGAAGAATCTTTAAAATTTGCAGCATCACTTACATTGAGATATTCCGACTTGGAGGAATCTAAAGGTAAAGTAATATATGGGAAAGACTATCAAGATCTTAGTAAAGAGATTTTTTCCGAAATAGAAAATAATGAGTTCTTAAAGAAATATATATTATAGTAAATTTTAAATAAAAACGTACATCTTTATTTTCTTTTTAGTTTGACCCTAGTACTTTCTAACTTAATTCAATAAATTGGATACATTTGTGTATATAAATATTACGAATTTAGTGTGATAGAATAAGGTATAAATAAAGATTTTTATACTAATGAAATATCATCGAATTTACTAAAGAAATATGTGGAATTTTACAACTTTTTATTTTTTTGGTGTTTTGTAAATGATTTCTAATGAGAAGAATTTCGATATAGAAAAAGAATATAAAAACATTGTTTATAATCTCGATGTCGGATTTTTTAGAGTAGGTTTGGATGGAATAATCTCCCGCCATAATCCTAAATTTAATGAAATTTTCGGTATAAATCCTAATGAAAATTTGGTAGGGACGAAATCTTTTGATTTTTGGTACAATTCCGAGGATAGAGAAAGATTCATTGAAGTATTGAAGAAAAACGGATATGTTAAAAATTATGTTGTCCCTGCTATAAAAGTTACAGGAGAAAAAATTATCATTCAAGGAAATTCTCATTTAATTAAAAACGAAAATGGGAATCCTATAGCGACTGAAGGGACGATTATTGATATCTCAGACAAATATTTTCTTGAACAAAAATTAAAAAAATCTGAAGAACAATATCGAGATTTGGTTGAACTTTTACCAGACATAATATACGAAGCAAATTTAGATTTGAATCTTACTTACGTTAATTCTGTTGCCTTTAAAAAATTTGGTTATACACAAAAAGATTTGAACTGTGGTATAAATATAGTTGAATTGATTGATCCAGAATATAAAGAAAAAGCTTTCTCCAAAATTAAAAAGATTTTCGAAGGTAAATCGACTGATCCTGACGAATATTTGCTTTATAAGAAGGATGGAAGTAACTTTTATGCCAGAATTCATTCCAGACCCGTTTATAATAACGGTAATATCGTCGGTATACGAGGAACAATAAATGATATAAATGAAATGATTTTAAAAGAACAAGAATTAAAAGAATCTGAAGAAATATTTCGTACCATTGCTGAACAATCATTTATGGGCATAATTATAATACAGGATGGTCTTTTTAAATATTTTAATGAACAAGCTAGAAAATTAAATGAATATTCCTTCGAAGAAATCCAAAATTGGGAACCTTATGAATTTGCTAAGTTAATTCATCCGGATGATAAAGAATTTGTGATGGAACAAGTTAGAAAAAAGCAGATAGGTGAAAAAGATGTTGTTCAACACCATAAGTATCGAATAATAACTAAAACAGGTGAAGTACGATGGATTGAGAACTTTTCAAAGACAATTAAATATAAGGGAAGACCTGCTGATTTAGTAATGTCTGTTGATATCACTGATAAAATTAATGCTGAACAGAGATTAAAAGAATCAGAAGAAAAATATCGTTCTTTATTCGAAAATATGAATGCAGGATTCGCGTATCACGAAGTAATTGTTAATGAAAACAATCAACCTATCGATTATGTATATCATGAAGTAAATCCCGCCTTTGAAAATCTAACTGGCCTAAAAAAAGAAGATTTAATAGGAAAAAGAGTAACAGAAGCAATTCCTGGAATAGAGAATGATCCTGCAGATTGGATAGGTAAGTTTGGGAATGTCGGGCTCACAGGTGTTCCATTAACAGTTGAAGATTATTCTGAGGCTATTGATCGATGGTACAAAGTTTCAGGATATTCTCCAAAGAAAGGATTTTTTGCAGTAACATTTAAAGATATTACTGATAGAAAAAAAGCTGAAGAAGCTTTAAAAGCATCAGAAGAGAAATATCGCAAATTGTTTGAAAATTCTCCAATTGCTCTGATGGACCAAGATTATTCAGAGATGAAGACGTATGTTGATCATTTAAAAGCATCTGGGATTACTGGTTTTGAGAAATATTTCGATGATAATCCTGAGGAAATTCTAAATTTTATTACTAAAGTTAAAGTAATTGATGTAAATCGGAAAATTTTGGAGGTATATAAAGCCCATAATAAAGAAGATTTCATTCTTAGAATGAATCAGCTTTGTGAAAGTCAAGAAAATAAAATGACTGAAGAAATATTTTTAGATAACAAAATGGAAATATTATCTTTAATAAATGGTGAGGAGATATATGAATCGGAAATTGCTACTAAAACACTCACAGGAGAAGATATATATCTTTATGCTAAGACATCAATAGTGCCTGGATTTGAGGACACATGGTCAAAAGTTATTGTTTCTATTATAGATATAACAGAAAGAAAGTTTACAGAACAAAAATTAAAAGAATCTGAAGAAAAATTCCGTCATTTATACGAGAATTCTCCTTATGCAATTCTTTTATTTAACACTAAAGGAGATATATTAGATTGCAATTTCAGATCTAAAGAACTCTCTGGATTTGAAAAAAGTGAATTAATTGGAAAGAATTTTCAAGAAATATCATTTATACCGAAAGAATACTTACCATTGGTTTTAGAAGACTTCAAGGTTTTACTAAAAGAAAAAAATATTACGCCAAAAGAAATTCAACTTTATAGGAAGGATAAATCTAAAGCTTGGATTTCTTATCAAGCGTCAATATTTCACATTGAAAATGAAATGATTTTTCAAGTTATTATTCAAGATATCACCGAAAGAAAGGAGGCAGATCAAAAAGTAATTGAATCTGAAGAAAAATATCATAATTTATTTGAAACTTCTCCAAACGGTGTAATACTTTCGGATCTAAACGGTACAATTTTAGAATGTAATTCTTCAATAGAAAGTATGTCTGGTTATCCAATAAAAGAGTTTATTGGAAAGAATTTCTTGAATTTAAATTTTTATAAAGATAATGCGTTAGAAATTCTTCAAGACGGATTTAAAGATCTATTTGGTGATAATAGATTAGAATATATAGAGTTTCCAATTAAACATAAAGATAATCATACCATCTGGGTTCGTGTTACTTCAAGCTTAGTTCCTATGAAAACAGAAACTTTTATTCTTTCAGTTATCTACGATATAACAACACAAAAAAAAGCTGAGGAAGCATTAAAGAGAAGTGAGGAAAAGTATCGTGATTTGTTAGAAACATCTTCAGTAGGGGTCATTGAACTTGATGTAATTAATCATAAAATGACTTTTATTAATCCAAAATTGTCAGATATAATTGGTTATAATAGAGAGGAACTAAATGAAGAAATATTTTTAAATAAACTCATGTATCCAAAAGATTTATCTAAACTTTTAAGATCCAATGAAGAATCAGAATTAGAATTTCGAATTTTTGATAAACAAGGGAGATTAAAATGGTTAGCAGGTAAAAGAATTCCTAATTTTGATGAAAATGGTGAAATTATAAGTATAAGAGTTTGGTTGGATGATATAACTGAAAAAAAAATGTATGAAGAACTTATATACGAGTTGAACACCAATTTCTTGAATTTCACAGCAGATATTAGGAATAACATTGAATTATTGCTTAATACAGGGCTTAAATTGCTTAATGGTGATCTTATTATCTACGCTCATAAAATTGAGTCTGCTGGACAAGAAAGATACCAGATAATAACGTCTGATAATGAGACTTTCTTTTACAATTCCAAAGAATTTTATGAAAATCTTTTCATCAGTGAATTATTTAAAGAAGGCCATGATTTTCCTCAACAATTTTCTAATATTAATAATCAAAGGTATACTGAATCAGATCCTTTTATCAAAAATGGTAATTTTAATGGTTGTTTTGGAAAAATAATTAAATCTCAGGATGGATTGGATAATATGGTATGTGTTTTTTATAGTAATAATCCTTTCATATCTGGTCAAGATAAACTCGTATTATTCTTAATTTGTGACGCAATTGAAATCGAACAAAGGAGATGGCAGGTACAACGAGATTTGGAAAAACAAAACATTACTTTAAATGAAATTAACAAATTAAAGACTGAGTTATTTTCAAGGACATCACACGAATTAAAAACACCTCTCATCTCAATTAAAGGATTTACTGAACTTTTATTAACACTGCACAAAGCTAAATTAGATTCAGAGACTATTTCAATTTTAAAAGAAATTAAAGATGGGAGCAAAAGGCTAGAGAAAATAATAAATATGTTATTAGAAAGCACGAAACTAGAAGAAGGCCAATTAAAACTGAATTTAATGAATGAAGATTTAACTTTCCTAATCAATTTCTGTGTAAAAGAGTTAAAAGGTTTAGCAACCTTGCGAAATCAATCAATTTTATTTAACCCTAATAATAAAATAGAAGCCAAGTTTGATAAAGAAAGGATTTATGAAGTGATTTCAAATTTACTTCTTAATGCTGTCAAATACACACCTCCAAGGGGGACGATATCGATTGAGACTAAGGTTAATGATGATTCTTATATTATCTCAGTAAAAGATAATGGTATTGGTTTCACTGAAGAAGAAAAAAATCAAGTTTTTAAACAATTCGGAAAAATTGAAAGATATGGTCAAGGATGGGATGTAGCTATTGAAGGTACTGGGCTGGGGTTATATATCACTAAAAAGCTTGTTGAATTGCATGGTGGTAAAATTTGGCTTGAATCCGAAGGAAGAAATAAAGGAAGTACCTTCTCCTTTACAATTCCGAAGTTATAAATCAAATTTGTTATTCAATTAATTATTAGTATCTAGAAATCCAAGAAATGGACTCCAAATTTTTTATTAAAACATTATTGCTTTCTTTAATTAGAAGAAATTTGGTGATAAAAATTAAAGAGGATATAAATGAAAAAGATTTGGAAGAGATTTCAGAAATAAAAAAATATTTCTCGAGAATTTTTACTGTATTATCAAATGAAATTCGGGAAAAATTAAAAAATTTGGATATCTCAAAGGAGAAAAAAAAAATTTTGAAGAAAGAGCTAGCCTTTTTATCTAAAAGAGATCAAATGAAATATTTGGACGAATTATATCGATTATATAATTAAATCAATAAACAAAAAGATCTAGCTTAAAATTTTAGCAAGTTTGCTTTTCTTTATAAAAATGTAAAATATAACAAATAACTGTTAAAATAAATTTAGTTATTAAGTATCGATAACAAATTTTTTTAAGAAAAATACTTTTACCTTCATAAGATTATCAATGATTTTGTTTGATCAAATACAGTAAGTAAATATCTTGTTTTTTACAAAATCGCAAATCTAATTTAAAATTGTAAACGAGATTCGAAATAAATATGAGCGATAATGTAGAAAAGTATATTAAAAGAAAAGTTTATAAGTCCACAAGTTCAAGAATTGCACAAAAATTTGTTGACGCGGGCTTAGAGAAATTAAGGGCATGTATAAATTGTGGTACATGTACTGGAGGATGCCCATCAGGGAGGAGGACAGCATATCGCACAAGATCTGCCATAAGAAGGGCTTTAACTGGAGATGAATCTGTTTTAAAAGATATAGATATTTGGCTTTGTTCAACCTGTTATTATTGTTATGAACGATGTCCTAGAAATATTCCTGTAACAGATATGATTATTAAACTTAGAAATATAGCTGTTGAGGAAGGTTATATTTTAGATCCTCACTTTGGATTAGCTAATAACATTTTTTATGCTACTGGACATGGTGTTCCTGCCAATGGTGAAAATAATAAAAGATGGAGAGACCTAAGAGAATCTTATGGTTTACCACCATTACCACCGACAGTTCATTCTTATCCTGAAGCTGTAAAGGAGTGTCAAACCTTGATGAAAGAAGTGGGTTTTCGAAAATTAATGGATAATGCAGCTAAATTAAAAGAAGAGAGATCAAAGAAAGAGAACGAAAACAAGGAGGAGTAAAGATGAGTGAGAATTATAAATGGAGATATGGTTTATTTTTAGGATGTGTGATTCCTAACCGTTATCCTATGATTGAAGCCTCTATTAGAAGTGTTTTTGATCACCTTGATGCTGAAATTTTGGATTTACCAGGAGCCTCATGTTGTCCTGCTCCAGGTGTTTTTAGAGCATTTCATATTCCTACTTGGCTCGTAATTGCTGCTAGAAATATTTCTATTGCAGAAGAAATAGGAGTAAATCCTATTACTGGATGCAATGGATGCTATGGAACCTTAAGAGACGCATGGTATGAACTTGAACATGAGTTTGAATTAAAAAAAGAAGTTAATAAATACCTAGCTAAGATTAATCGTGTATATAAAGGGAATCTTGAGCCAAAACACATTGTTCAAGCTCTATATCTTGATATGGGACTAGATTATTTAAAAGATCATATCAAGCTAAAATTTTCAGATTTAAAGGTCGCTGTTCATTATGGATGCCACATCGTAAAACCAAGTGATAAAAGACCTTGGCAAGGTGAATATGAAGAACCAAGATTTCTTGATGAAATTGTTGAGATCACTGGAGCCAAAAGTGTAAATTATAAAGATAAGTATATGTGTTGCGGTGCTGGTGGAGCTGTTAGAACAGCTGTCAAAGAAGTCGCAGCTGATTTTACTAGAGAAAAACTAACTAATATGAGAGATGCAGGAGTAGATATTATTGTTGATTGTTGCCCGTTTTGTCATCTTCAATTAGATCTTGGCCAAATGGAAGTAAACAATATTTATGGAAATATTATTGGTGAACCATTCAAAATTCCTGTAATATATATAACCCAACTCTTAGGTGTTGCTTTTGGAATGGATCCCAATTTATTAGGTTTGATAAAAAACCATGAATTACAAGGGGTTTCTCCTTTTATTCCTATAGATCCATTCTTAAATAGTGTTAAAGAACAATTAATATAGGTAAGAAAATAAAATGACAGAAATTAAAAAAGAAATTAAAGTTACAGGAAATGAAAGACCTAAAATTGGTGTATATATTTGCCACTGTGGCGTAAATATTGGTGGCGTTGTTTCTGTTCCTGATTTATTAGAGTATGTAAAAACTTTACCCAATGTAGAGGTCGCCCAAGAATATAAATTTTTCTGCTCTGATGTAGGACAAAAGATGATTAAAGAAGACATTGAAGCAGGTAAAGTAAATAGAGTTGTCGTTGCTGCTTGTTCTCCAAGGATGCATGAACCTACTTTTAGAATAGCCTGTAGGGAAGCAGGATTAAACCAATTCTTATTTGAAATGGCAAATATTAGAGAACACTCCACATGGGTTCATATGAAAGAACCAGACGGAGCATATGAAACTGCAAAAGATCATATTAGGATGGCTGTCGCGAAGGCAAGAGAGTTAGTCCCTTTGGAAGTTCAGAAAGTAAAAGTAGAGCCCTCGTGTTTAATAATTGGAGGTGGTATTGCTGGAATGAATGCTGCTTTGGATCTGGCTACAGAAGGCTATAAAGTGTATCTAGTTGAAAAAACACCTACGATTGGCGGTCATATGGCACAATTAGACAAAACTTTTCCCACAATGGATTGTAGTAGTTGTATCTTAACTCCAAAAATGTCAGAAGTTTCACGTGAGAAAAATATCGAACTTCTCACTTATTCTGAAGTAGTAGAAGTCTCTGGGTATATCGGGAATTTTGATGTTACTATCTTAAAGAAACCTCATTACGTAGATCAAGAAAAATGTACTGGATGTGGAATTTGTGTTGATTATTGTCCAGTTATAGTAGGAAATGAATTTGATTTAGGATTAGCTACTCGTAAAGCAATTTATATTCCGTTTCCTCAAGCTGTTCCGGGTCAATATACTATAGATATGGATAATTGTATAAAATGCGGAATATGTGCGAGGCAAGATGTTTGTGAACCTGAGGCAATTATTTATGATGAAGAACCCGAAGAAATTAAAATTAAAGTAGGAACAATAATAGTTGCTACAGGATGGGATTTATATGATCCTACGGAATTAAAACAATATGGATATGGAAAATATCCCAATGTCATTACAGGGCTTCAAATGGAACGATTATTAAGTTCTTTTGGACCAGTGGTAGGAAAACCTGTAAGACCATCTGATCTGAAAGAACCTCATAGTATTGCTTTCCTTCAATGTGTAGGAAGTCGAAATTTTAGAGAGGGAGGAAATCAATATTGTTCAAGAGTTTGTTGCATGTATGCTACTAAACAAGCAAGACAATATAAAGAAAAACATCCTAATGCCGATGTTTACATATTCTATATGGATATTCGAGCTTTTGGAAAAGGTTATGAAGAATTTTATGAATCAGCAGGACGCAATTACGGAATCAATTATATGAGAGGTAGAATAGCAGAGGTAACCGAAGATGATGATCATAATATTATCATAAGAGCTGAAGATACTTTACTACAACAACCTATTGAACTAACAGTAGATTTATTTGTTTTATCTTGTGGTTTAGAACCTCGAGCTGATGCAGATATTATAACTTCTCTATTAAGAATTCAAAGATCAGCAGATGGATTCTTTTTAGAAGCTCATCCTAAATTACGCCCTGTAGACACTTTAACAGAAGGAATTTTTATTGCTGGTGTGGCCCAAGGACCAAAAGATATTCCAGATGCTGTTGCTCAGGCTAAAGGAGCTGCTTCAAGTGCCTCTGCGTTGATGGCTCAAGGTGAAGTAGAAGTTGAACCGTTCTTTGCGGTAGTTCGCGCAGAACGTTGTATTGGCTGTGGAATGTGCGTAGAGAATTGTGCTTATGGAGCAATTGAACTTGTTGATGATAAACGATTAGGTACAATAGCAAAAATTAATGAAGCTCTATGTAAAGGATGTGGTGCCTGTTCAGGTAATTGTAGATGCTCAGCGATAGATATTAAAGGATTTACTGCCGAACAAATTTATTCGATTATAACTGGAAGGTTATAAAGAATATTTATCTACTCTTTTACCTAATTTTTAAATTTTAATCCAAATATAAAATATTTAGTTAAATGATTGATAAATGGCTCTCGAAAACCAAATTAAATAGATTTTTTGAGAAATTTGCTAGAAAATTATTATTTGAAAGAGTTTCATCGAATACAATCACATTATTAGCCTTTATTACAGGTTCTTTAGGAGCCTTCTTTATTTTTTTGAGTGGATTATTAATTTGGGAAATAGAATTGATAATATGTGCTGTTTCTTTAATAATTCTTTCCTTTTTTTTAGACATTTTAGACGGTTCTTTAGCAAGATTACAAGGAACTACCATTTTAGGTGGAATACTCGATATTTTTAGTGATAGAACGGTAGAAGTCTTAATTATTATTTCAATTATTTCTGTAGATCCTATAACTTTAATGTGGCCTGGAATTCTTTCTCTTAGTTCCATCATATTATGTATTACAATTTTTTTATTAGTTGGTGGGAGTGTGAAAACCGAAGATTTGGATACAACAAAAAAAGTGATATATTATCAATCCGGTATAATGGAGAGATCTGAAACATTAATATTCTTAGTATTATTGACAGTTTTGATTCCATGGAGAAATATTATCTTATGGATTTTTGCTTTCCTAGTCTTATTAACAGCACTGTTCCGATTAAGAGATGCTTATCATTTATTTAAGAATAAAAATAATTAAAATAATTAATATCTTTAAGATAAAAAACTTAAATTACTAAAATTAAAGACAAATCTTTTAAAATCCATATATCATAATAATCATTATGAGTTCACAAAGTCAAGAAGATATCCTTGAGATTATTCGTCAAGAAAATGAGAACAAATTTGGGATACTTTGTTTAAACTGTTTAATAGTAAGGACACGTTTCAAGGAAATTGAGGATTTTATAGAAACTAATAGAATAGAAATCCCAAAAGATAAAGAACTTTCTAAATTAGACTATCTTGATTATATTAGTATTCATTTTTATAATAAATATCGGGAAATTAAAGAGCTTCAACAACTTTTCCCAACTTGCTTAGCTTTCATCGCTGATATGCTTTTTAAAGATGAAAAGATCAAAAAATATTTATCACGATTTGATTTTATTGCAAAATATGACTTAATTGATGTTTTTGCTGATTACTGTGCTGATTTGGGTATAGATGTTTATGATGCATCTAGTATTAATGAAAAAAAATATAACTGTGATTTATACTTAATCAAAAAAAAGCCAATGTTAAGAACTGAGGCTGTTTTTGTAAGAACAGGGTCGCAAATGACCGAAGAAGAATACAAAAATACCTTTTATTTATTGAATGAGGCCTCAAAAGTTGCAATATGGACTGTGTTTGTCACTACACCTAGAGGAGTCTATAATATCGGATTCGAAAGACTTATATCTGATATGGAAAAAATAAATGTCTGGTTTTATGTTGTAGATCCAATTCACCAAAGAGTTTTAGGGATCACCAAAGGTAAAAAATCGAAAGATTATGATACAGAAATTAGAGATCAATACATCAAAAAACTCCCTCGAGAGCCGATAAGAGCCCAATCACGCTTAAGTAAAATTTCAAATTATGAATTTAGTGAATCAAATTCATATAATCCAAAAAAATTTGTAATGTATGAAATCTTACCCAGAGAAGTGGCTCTAGAACGTGAAGAATCCTTGGTTAGAAAGCCAAGATATCGAGAGATTTTTAGAACCTTATTAGTGATAGATAAGAAATCAGGATTACCTGTAATCACTTACTCTCGTGAAGATTTGGGGGTAGATCAGGAATTAATTTCTGGATTTTTAAGTGCTATGGATTCGTTTGTATCTGAAATAGGAGGTTCAGAAGCTATGGACGAGATAAGCTACAAAGGATTTTCTATTCATGCCGCGTACGGCAAATGGATCAAATGTGCCCTAATCCTTTCAAAACCAGCTTATAAAAGTTTAAAAGAGAGGCTTTCATATTTCCTAGAGGATTTTGAGGATAGATACAAAGATGAGATAAATGCCTTTTTAGAAACGGGCAGAACTACTTATTTTGATCCTTCAAAAATTAATGCTGATATCAAAGATATTCTTGATGTATAAAAAAACTAGGAATTAAGATTTTTGAATTTATAAAGCAAATTTATTTATATTATTCAGATATAAGTTATTTAGTTAATTCTAATTCTTAAGTGGTAATTATGACGAAAAAACCAAAAAGAATAGGTTTAATTGATGGTAAATTTCATCCATGCCCTAAATCTCCTAATTGTGTTTCCACCCAAAGTTCTGATGAAAAACATAAGATAGAACCAATAAAATATGAAGGCGGTTTAGAAGAGGCAAAATCAAAAATTATCACCATAATAAAGTCATTAAAACGCTCAAAAATTATTACTGAAACAGAAAATTATCTACATATTGAATTTAGAACCGCGGTGTGGCGATTTGTTGACGATGTTGAATTTTTTTTTGATGATACAGAAAAGATCATTCACTTTCGATCTGCTGCTCGATTAGGTTATTCTGATCTTGGAGTAAATAGAAAAAGAATGGAAAACATTAAGGAATTGTATTTAAAAGCTTAATTTCTGTTAGTTCATCTTTTTCTTTTTTGTTAACTATTATTAATAAAATAATAGTTATTCTTCACTTTTCCATATATTTTTTTGTTTAATGTACATGTAGATTTATTTTAGATAATAAACAGATTAAAATTCTTAATTTACTGCTTAACTTATAGCGAAATGGTATTTTCACGTGGTTTAAAATGAATGATAAGAAATTAGTTTTTGTTTATAATGCTGATTCAGATGTAATCAGTTTAGTTAAGGATTTTTGGAAGAAAATTCTACGACCAGGATCATATCAATGTCGTTTATGCGGGGTTACTTATGGAGCTTTCTCAATGAAAAAAGACTGGAAAAAATTTATTAACAATCTAAATATTGATACAGAATTTCTGCATAGGGATGAATTTGAAAAGAAATATGAGTTTAGAAATGCCAAATATCCTTCTGCTTATCTTAATGAGGGTGGTAACTTATCAATATTAATTTCACAAGAAGAAATGAATTCTGTAAAGAATTTAGATGAGATGGAGGCGATAGTTCTAAGTAAAATCAATAAATTTTACTATCCTTCTCAAGTTGCTGCATAGTAGAGACAATAATTTATTCTAGAAAGTTCAAATTTTTTATTTTCTCTATTAATTATGATTCAATTAGAGCCAAATTTATGGTTTATAACCTACAAATTAAAAATTTAAGATATTCCTAAATAAATATAATTAAAAAACGACTTGATTCAAAATGAGTGAAGAAATAGAAAAAAAATTAATTTTTGTTTATAATGCTGATTCTGGAGGTTTTTATACTGGATTAAAAGACACTCTCCATAAAACCTTTAGAAAAAGCACTTATCAATGTAATCTTTGTCAAGTAACCTTTGGAGCTTTTGGCATGAAAAAGGAATGGAAAAATTTTGTAAATGATCTTGATGTACCCGTTGAATTTAAAAAAAAAGACAAATTTAAGTTTGAATTCTTACATAAAGATGAGTTCGATCAGAAATATGATGTAAAAGATGCAAAATTCCCCTCAGCTTACCTTCTTAACAAAACTGGTTTAGAATTATTCATATCTCAGAAGGAGATGAATGTGGTTAAAAAAATAGATGAATTAAAAGAACTGGTAAATCAAAAAATAGAAAAATTCGGAATTTAAATTATTTATTCCAATTAGATTGCATATAATCAATCATCTTTTTAGTATCATGGGTTGGAGGTTTACAAGTTTTGTTAATACAAACATAAGCTGTCGCTTTTTCTTCGAGGTTAGTAAAAAATTCTACAAAATTAGATAAATTATCGATATCAGGAACCGATTGTCCAGTTTTCCTTAATAGGATTACTTTATTAGGGATATATTCTTCTCTTACAATCTCAATCATTAAATTCGTATCGTTATCCGCTGTATTTCCAGCAATTACTAAAGAATATGTTGGTCCAATCGCATAATCTATAGCAACCAGAAATTGAGTATAAGCCAGTGGATTAAATCTAATTTTTTCAGAAAAGACTCTATTTAATAAATCTGCTTTTTCTTCTAATTCATGATCTCCTGTTATATAACTTAACCTTAACATATTCAACATTGCAATTGAATTACCTGAAGGGATAGCTCCATCATATATTTCTTTTTGTCTTAATAATAGTTTCTCTCCATCATTTGCCGTATAATAAAAGCCACCAACATTTTCATCCCAAAAATCGTTCATTTGGATTTCATGTAATTTGAGAGCTGTTTTTAAATAGAAAATATCAAAACTAGCTTCATACAATTCGATTAATCCCCAAATAAAAAACGCATAATCAGTCAAATAACCATTAATCTCTGAAATACCATCTTTATAGCGATGTAATAATTTTTCATTGGAATTAATTAGATTTGCTAGAAAAAAATTTGCTGCTTTTTTAGCTACATCTAGATATTTTTTTTCTTGGAATGCCACAGCGGCTTTAGCTAACGCAGCGATCATCAATCCATTCCAATCAGTTAATATTTTTTCATCCTTGTGAGGATGGACTCTATTTTCTCTTTCCTCAAATAATTTTATACGAATTTTTTCTATACTTTCTTGAACTGATTTATCTGGGACGTTTTTCAGATGTAAAATGTTGTTCCCAGTATTTTTTCCTGTCACTTCCTCTAAATAATTACCAATTTCCTCCACATTAAAAATTTTAATAACAAGCTTAAATTCCTCCTTTTCAAGGATGTTTTCTAATTCCATTTTAGTCCAAACGTAGAATTTTCCTTCTTCTCCTTCACTATCTGCATCTTCAGCTGAATAGAATCCACCTTCAGGTGATAACATATCTCTCAAAACGTAAGTAAATATCTCTTGAGCTGTTCTCTTATATTTTTCATTTTTAGTCGCTTGATAAGCCTCTATATAAGCAATAGCAATTAATGCTTGATCATAAAGCATCTTCTCAAAATGAGGTACAAGCCAAATAGAATCAGTGGAATACCGATGGAACCCAAAGCCAATATGATCATAAATCCCGCCTTTTCTCATTGCTTGTAGTGTTTTCTCAACCATTTCCAATGCCTTTTTATCATCAGTACGTTTCCAAAACCTAAGCAAAAATATTAGATTATGAGGTGTTGGAAATTTAGGTCGGCTCCCAAAACCACCGTTATTTTCATCAAATTGTCGCAATAACAATTTATAAGCCTTTTTAAGCGTTCCTTCTGTAAATAATTCTCCTGGGGATTCTTGATCTATATTCTGTAAGTTAAATGTGATTTGTTCAGCAGAATTCACTAATTCAGTCCTCTGGTTATTCCATAATTCTTTGATGCGTTTAATTAAATCTATTAAACCAATTCGTCCAAATCTTGTATTTTTTGGAAAATAAGTTCCTGCAAAAAATGGCTTTTTATCAGGGGTCATTATTATTGTTAAGGGCCATCCACCTGAGCCTGTCATCACCTGACATACTGTCATATAAACTTTATCAATGTCTGGGCGTTCTTCTCTGTCCACTTTAATAGAGATAAATGTCTCATTCATCAATTCAGCAATTTCATCATCTTCGAAAGATTCATGAGCCATAACATGGCACCAATGGCATGTTGAGTACCCTATTGATAAAAAAATTGGTTTTTCTTCTTTTTGAGCTTTATTAAAAGCCTCTTTTCCCCATGGATACCAATTCACAGGATTATTGGCATGTTGCAGTAAATAAGGACTTTTTTCTTTTATCAGTTTATTTGAATTTAATATTTTTGAATTAATCAACCAATTCTCACCGTTCTATTTAATTAATATAAAGTCCAAATTTCAAACTAATGCTTATAAATCATGGAAGAATGTAATTAATCTCGAAATAATCTAAAGATAAAAAATAAGAAAAATAATATTATATAAATCATAATTTAGAATTTATCTCAGGTGCACCATATTGAAAGTAGTCCTTTTTAATGGAAGTCCTCGAAAAGAGGGAAACACATATCATTGTTTGAATACGGTAATAGAGGAATTAGAATCTGCCGGGATTGAATGTGAATATGTATGGATTGGTATGGATAAATTGCAGGGATGTACTGCATGTTACAAATGTGTTGAAAATAATGACCAAAGATGTGTTATTGAAGGAGATAAGATGAATGATTACATCCAAAAAATGCTTAAAGCGGATGGAATAATCATTGGTTCTCCTACTTATTTTTCTGATTTAACGGTAGCAACCAAAGCATTAATAGAACGAGCAGGATATGCAACAGCCCGACTGTTAAAACATAAGGTTGGTGCCGCAGTAGTTGCTGTGAGAAGAGCAGGTGCTAATCATGTTTTTTCAAGTATTAATTATTTCTTCTTAATTAAGGAAATGATCGTTGTGGGAAGCACGTACTGGAATATGGGTATTGGGAGAATGCCTGGAGAGGTATTAGACGATAAAGAAGGTATTCAAACATTTAAGAATCTTGGTAAAAATTTTGCCCATGTTCTTAAGAAACTTAATGCTTAATCGTTCAATTTTTACCTGTTTTTATTTTTTTTATTATTTCTCTTCAGAATTTCTGTTATAACGATTTATAAATATGAAATCTTCTAGTTGTTTTCGAGGAGGCCTCTGTTTTTCTCCTAATTTCATTGCATCAGAAAGAACAGGGTTTATTTCTTCTGAATGTTTTCCAATGATTACTAAGGTAATAAGTCTCATTTCCTCTGGAATTTGTAGGACTTCTTTTGCTTTTCTTTCATTAAAACCTGCAATTGGGTGTGCAACTAGCCCTAATTCAGTAGCACGCAAAATTAAGAAAGCAGTAGCTATTCCTGTATCAAACAAATAATAAAGACGATCTTTTATAATACAATCGATTTCAGGTTTACTGAAAACAGCAATAATCATCGAAGCTTTTTCAACCCATTTATTCCCTTCAGAAAGGGTAGTAAATAATTGACTCAATATTTTTTTATCCCTTACAAAAATATAATTCCAAGGTTGCCGATTCGCACAGGATGGTGCGATTTTAACCATTCCAGCTAAATCTTGGATTAATTTGTCATCGATTATAATAGGATCGAGTGATCGATAAGCTCTTCTTTTTTCAATGGCTTCTTTAACATCCATAATTTCATAGCAAAAATTTAATTGACAAAATAAAAATAATAAAAAAGTTATTTTTTTAATTCAGTTAGAATCTTTTGCACATCTTCTGGATGGCCGTTAACAGAAACCTTAGGCCATATATGTGATATCTTTCCTTTTGGATCTATTAAAAAAGTACTTCGAATGACCCCCATATATTCCTTTCCTCTAAATTTCTTCTTAGCCCATTTACCATATTCTTTAATCACTTTTTTATCAACATCACTAAGTAAGATAACCTTCAAATTCTTCTTTTCAATGAACTTGGCATGAGACTCAGGACTGTCTGGACTAACTCCAACAACAACAGCATCTAATTTTTCTAGTTTTGGTAAAATTCCAGTAAATCCTATTGCTTCAGTAGTACAACCAGGTGAATTATCTTTTGGATAGAAGTAGAGAACAATATATTTTCCTTTAAAATCATCCAAACATACTTCTTTATTGTCTTTGTCTGGAAGACAGAACTTTGGAGCATCTGCTCCAACCTTTAATTCCATTATTTGCTCTGTCATGTTTCATTCATTTTGTTTTTTTTCTAAATTTTGGATTAAATTATATTATTAATTAAAATCTATTTCTTAAAATTATCAATATTAGCGTTATGAAGTATTAAATTTATGGAATTTGAGTTTAAAAAATAAAATACCTACATGATTTCAATTAATATTTTATAAATATAATAAAAGTAAGATTTAAGGATCATTCCTAAAAGGATGCCGTGCATTTTCTGCGTTCTTTATTCCATCATTTACTGTTGGTAAGCCTTCCATTGCTTTTCGGATTGCATTTCGAGTTGCCTTATAATTATTGATAAAAATTCTTTTTCTTGCACTAGCACTAGGATGAACAAAAACATTTACAATTAGAACTATATCATTAGCTAATTCTTTTGGGAGAATTCCATCTTCAACACATTGCATAACAGCTTTAGCAATAGCCGCTTGGGCAGGACCATAAGTAAGGCTAGCATGACGAAGAGAAGTTGGACGTACAGTGGGAATCATAATTGTTGGTGGTTTAACTTGCATATTTGGTTCTAGAATGACCTGAAGCCCTTCACGTCCTTCTTCTGGATTTGTTAAAGCTTGAGCATATGCATTACCAACAGGTCCATTTTTTCGGCCAATTAGGAGATCGATATGAGCAAGTTCTGCACGATCCCCTACAAGAGATTCCCCTACTTTTAGTTCAAAATCAGTGATTTTCTGAGGAGTAATACCAACTGCGTAAAAACGACTTGTAAGTGGCTTTTCTCCAAATTCAAATTGGATTTCTGTTTTTTTAATTAATCCTAATTTTTCAAGTTCTACGCGTAATTCATCTTTAATCTCATAAGAGAGCGCGTCACCAAGTACTAATGGTTGACGTGTAGTCCCTACTGGAATTTTCATCATATTCAAACATGATTTTACTCCTAATGCTCCAGAATTTATTAATAGTCTTGCTAATTTTTGTACTTTTTTCTGTAGTATCTGTGCCTCTTCTAAACGATTATTTTTCACATGTTCATATATTTCAAGCCATATTTTTGGAAATACATTTGCAGAGCCTAGAATGCAGCCTGCAGCACCTCCTGCTAAAGCCCCCAATACATTTTCATCCCATCCAATCAAAACTGAGATCTTATCACTTACTTTTTCTAATAATGCCGAAAAATATTTGTAATCTCCACTCGAATCTTTTATCGCTACGAAATTCTCGATATCAACTAAATCTTCTACAACCGTCCATGGCAATTCCACTCCAGTACAAGCAGGAATGTTATATAAAACAATAGGAATATCCGTTTTTTCTGTAATAGTATAATAATGATCGTATAAACCTTTTGCCTTGGGCTTTAAGTAATAGGGTGTTACAATTAATACAGCATCTGCACCAATATCAGTTGCCGCTTTAGTAGCTTCTATTACTAATTTAGTCCCTGTTTCTCCTGTTCCCGCAATAACTGGAACTCGGCCATTCGTTTCATCAACTACAATTTCTATTACTTTCAGACGTTCCTCAAAATTCATATTCACAAATTCACCAGTAGTTCCAACGGGTACAAGACCTGTGACTCCTTGTTCAATAAGATGATTTACTAAATTTCTCAAATTTTCCTCATTAATGGACTCATCAGTTTTATTAAATGGTGTAACTAATGCAGGCATTACCCCAGTAGGTCTAAAATTAAATTTACCCATGATATTTTTACCTCAATATTTTATTCATAGTGATGTAATTCATTTGCAGCAATAAATGATAATCCATTTTTAGTAAGAGTTTCTGCGGTTGAATTTACTGCTTCATATCGATCTAAATGATTAATTCTTAAATAATCCCACAAACCTGCTTGTTTTAATTCTTCTTTAGGCATAAAGTATTCAAGAATATCTGTAGGATGTTCTCTTTTCCCATCGACTTCTACGTTTCCACCTTCATGTTTAGCACTTATATTTTTTACCTTTTTTGCTAACTCTAACAATTCATCTCTTCGGTCATAGGGTTGTCTTACTATACTCTTCCAAGTCTCTGTTATATGATGCTCTAATCTAATAACATCTTCAAAACCAAATGGTTTTCGAATATATGCAGCCATCTCTATAGTTTCATTATTTACTGCATTTGATAAATTAAATCCAATTAAAGGGCTACTTCCATCTTCTCGAGCAAATAATTTAGCAGTTAGGAGTGTCCATAAACAAGAATAAGGATTGTCATTCCCCATGTATACACTAATTTTAAATTCATTATTAATCCCTAGTTTATAAATAAAATAACCTAAAAGAACAGTTCCAGGATTAACATTAAGTACTTGCTTTATACCATAATTAGTATAATAATAAAGATATTCATCAATCCACTTTAAGGCAAAATCATTAGGCTGTCCAACTCCTCCAAAATATCCAGTAATCGTATCCGGGCCTCCTAGATGCACATTCACAGGCATTCCATCTGGACCTGGAGCCGTGCCTTTCGTATCGAGCGTTTCTACCCAGGTTGACCCAATAATTTGCATAGCGGCAGTCATTGCTAATAAATCTCCATCTTCTTCTTGCTCCTTCATTCTTCTTACTCGAATAATTCTTCCTGGAACTAGTTTCTGGTTTTCTATTGCATTTTTTGCGATATCAATCAAAAAGGGAAAATATTGACAAGCTGATAATTCTAAAGTAACAGCATAATCGTCATTGAATTTCATTTCTAAAGCTTTTTCTCCTAAGATTTTTTTTCTATATTCTTTAATATTAATAAAAGAATGGTCATCTCGAGCCTTTATAAGCCACTCAATATCCTTAACATGATCAGAATTCTTCTTAGCTAATTTATTGATTAAGTTATCTAATTTACTAGCTTCTCGTGCTTTTTTATTAATTTCTTCAATACCACCATATTTATCTAATACAGTCAATAAATTGTTAATTAAAGGATTATTCTGATCAAGTAAAAAATCATTCACAGATTTTAAAGCATCTTTTGGGATTTCTAACTTTTTTCTCAAATCTTTCATTATAATTATCTACCTAATATTATTTTTTTATAGAAAACCTTTCTCACTACACCCATAGGTTTCCCACACTTCCAAACTTTATTGGAATAGACCATAAATTTAATACAAGATTCATTATATTATAAATTTATTTCTAAATTACCAAAAAATTATAAAAAATTACGTGATTTTATAAGGTAGAAATAGAAATAGACAAGGTGTTCAAAATATATAAATATAGAGTCTCTATATTAGGCACTGGATTTATTGGCTTGTGTTCAGCAGCTTGCTTTGCTGAAAAAGATATTAAGGTTTTAGCATCTACTCATAATGAGAAAAAAGCCAATATGATTAATGAGGGAATTGCTCCATTTTTTGAAGCAGGACTCCAAGAAATGATGGATAATATTAAGAATGAACATCCAGAGCTCTTGCAATGTATAATCGATCCAGTAAAGGCTGTGCTTGAAACTGATATTTCTATGATAACTCAAGGAACTCCAATGAGAGAAGATAAAAGTATTGATTTAAGTTATATTGAAAGTACAGCAAGAGAAATTGGAGAAGCATTAAAAAAAAAGGACAAATATCATTTGGTTGTGGTTAGATCCACAGTCGTTCCTGGTACAACAAGAAATTTAGTTGGTAAAATCATTAAGGATGTTTCTGGAAAAGAACCAGGGAAAGATTACGGATTATGTATGCAACCTGAATTTTTAGCTGAAGGACGCTCAATTGAAGACACCTTACATCCAGATAGGATTGTAATTGGAGAATTTGACGAAAAGAGCGGCGCTATGCTTCAAGAATTTTATGAATATTTTTATGGTGAACATTTAAAAGAGTGTCCTATTTTGAGAATGAACTTAGAAAGCGCTGAATTAGTTAAGTATGGAAATAATTGCTTATTATCTACAAAGATAAGTTATGCAAATGAGTTTGCTAACTTTGCTGAATTAGTACCTAATGTCGACATTGTTCAGGTTATGAAAGGAGTAGGACTAGATTATCGATTGAATCCTAGATTTTTAGGTGCTGGAGTTGGTTTTGGGGGTTCATGTTTTCATAAGGACGTTAATGCTATAAAAGCTTGGTCAAAATCCAAAGGATATCAATCAAGGTTATTGGAAGCAGTTTTAGACATTAATGACGACCAAGCAATTCATATAGTAGATATAGCTGAGGAATTAGCAGGAAGCTTGGCAAAGAAGAAGATAACATTATTAGGACTATCCTTTAAACCTGGAACTGATGATATGAGAGAAGCAGCTAGTATAAGGGTTGTAAATGAATTAAGAAAAAGAGGAGTTTCTAATATTGTTGGTTATGATCCAAAAGCACTTGAAACTGCTGAAGTAGAATTAGGAAATAAAATTCAATATGCTAATTCTATAGAACATGCTCTTAAAGATTCTGAGTGCGCCTTATTAATAACACAATGGGATGAATTTAAAATTCTGACTCCAGATGATTTTAAGAAACATATGAAAACTCCGAATTTAGTAGATGGGAGGAGATTATATGATTATAATACATTTAATGAATCCTTGCCATTTAGAGCAATAGGTCGAATTAATCTATAAAATATTTTTTAAAAAAATATAATTTTCTAATTCCTGAATTTATTTAATAGTCTTAATTAAGTTATGAATAAATCATCATTATTCAGATTCAAGAATTTTTCGAATTTTTTCAATTCGTGTATCCCGTGATAATTTTTTAGTAATAGGGTTATGATTTCCATATAACTCTTTATGATAAACTGGTCTTGTTGTTCTATAAAATATTCCTATTGTAAACTTATGATTTTCTTTAGTTACCTTAATGGCTTCAAAATAATTCTCTGGTTCTTTTTCAAGATATTCAACATGCTCTCTATATTCTTCCCACTTATGGTAAGGAACGGCAGGTTGTAAGACTTCTATGAAAGCGAATCCTTCGTGTTCTACACCTTGTACTATGAGATCTGTGAGATGCTTTGTATCACCAGCAAAACCTCTTGCTACGAAAGTGGCTCCTGCTTCAATCATTAAAGACATTGGATTAAATGGTTCCTCGTAGCTTCCCCTTGGAGTGGAGGGTCCTCTCCATCCTTTTTCTGCCAATGGAGAGAATTGACCTGTTGTGAGAGCATAAACACTGTTATTATGTAAAATAAATGTTATATCTTGATTTCTTTTTGCTGCAAATATAGTATGTGCTAATCCTTCTGCCAATCCATTAGCGTCCCCTGAAAAGTTAATTACTTTCAAATCCGGATTCGCAATTTTTATACCTTCAGAATTTGAACAATTACGCCCATGTAATCCATAAAAACCGCTTAAATTAAGATAATCAAATATTTTTGCATGACAGCCTATACCCGACGTTATTACAATATTATCTCTTTTGATACCTTTTTCCTCTAAAAGAGGGATTGCATTTCTTACAGCTGTAAAGATCCCAAAATTTCCACAGCCAGGACACCAAGTAATTTCAGCATAAGTTTTAAGGTCTTCCATTTTATTAGAGCACCTCCTTAATTTTGTTTGATAACTCAATTGGATCAAATGGACGTCCATCATATTGTTTAATTGTGTTTCTTATCTTTAATCCCGCCTTTTCTTTCAAAAGTTTAGTAAATTGTCCTGTAGAACTTTGTTCAATTACTAAATTATCTTGATTTTTAAATTCTTCGAGCTCCCATGTGGGTAATGGACTCAAATATATTGGTGCAACAGTTGTAGGATTTAAATGTCCATATCTAAGAGCTTCTAAAACACTCATATAAGTTGATCCATACGTGAAAATATTAGTAGGATTTTCACCACGAATTATTTTAACAGTTTCTTGTCCCTTTAGGTATTCTATAAGTGTTTTTAACTTCTTATTTCTTTTATCATGCATAAAAGATATCTTCTCAGCATTTTCTGTTGTTATACCAAATTCATCATGTTCATAACTATTCCATTTTATTATCGATTTTGAAGGAGGAAATAACATAGGAGAAATTCCATCATTAGTATCGAGATATCGCTTATAATCACCGTTCTTATGCATTTTTGGCTCTGCCCATTTTGATTTTTCTAAATCAATTTCAACTGTCATACTACTCTCTGAAAGGTGTTTTTCTGTTAGTAATATCCCTGGTGTTTGAAACTTCCATACTAGACCTAACATTTCAGCAGTAAGATAATATGCCTCTCGAATTGTTCTAGGGGAAGCAACTATTCTTAAGAAATCTCCATGACCCGCAGTTAAAGCAAAAGCTAAATCAGCTTGTTCTGTGTAAGTGGGAACACCTGTCGCTGGACCTGGTCTTTGAGATAATATAACTAAAACAGGTGCTTCTGTTATACCTGCTAAAGAGAAACCTTCGGTCATAAGAGCAAAACCTCCTCCACTTGTGCCAACCATAGCTCTTGCTCCTGTGAAAGATGAACCGATTGCCATATTAATTACTGCTATTTCACTTTCAGCGTGGACAACAGCTAAATCAAAATTCTCAGCTTCACGAGCGAGTGTGTGCAAGATTGTCGATGCGGGAGTCATGGGATAGCCATAATACACGTCTAAACCTCCAGCTATAGCTCCTAGGCTTATTGCTTCATTTCCTGTAATGATTGATCTTTTCCTATCTCCTTTTTCTAAAGGGAATTTTGCTCCACAATCAGGAACTACTAAATCATAAATGGAATTTGCAAAATTAATATTATCCTCTATTCCTCTAGGATATTCACTACTGATAATTTGGTTCATTTGATCTTTTTCGAAACCAATCGTTGCGGATAATATGGCAACAGCTCCAACACCATACATTAAAGGTTTCATCGGATATTTTTCTGCTTTTGACGTTAGTGGTATTCCAATACCATTCTTAAGCTCTTGCTCATCAGAATTATAAATTATAACCCCATTTTCAGCGATATCATTCACATGCATTTCACAGCTTCTTTTATCAAAATTTACTACTAAATTCGCTTTCATATAATGGCTACTAATCCATCTAGGAGAAGTACTCACAACCGAGAAATTGTGACCACCACGTATCAAACTCATATAATCATCCATTTGGAACACATGACGACCCATGCTTGAAAAAATATGAGCAGCAACAGAACCAGCCTTCTTTACCCCTTCACCAGCTTTGCCGCCAACAAGAAATGTGAATATATTTGAATCCATTTTTTTCCCTTACTTATTATCAATCTAAAAAACTCTATTATATCAACTTATTAATAGTTTTAGCCCTAAATTATTTAAATATATGGTTTATAAAATCTCAATACCTAACTTTTGAGGTAGCTGTAAGTTTATACTGAAGATTTTAATTTTTAAAACAAGACAAATCCACAAGAAGGACAGTTTTTTCTATCCCCCATCATAATTTTGCTACAATTAGGGCAAATATTTACTGCAACTTTTTTGCGTCTCTTTTTAACTTCAGGTTGCAACTTTCTTGCTTCTACCATTGCTCGTATTTCAACAGCCATCGGATCTTCGGTATGAATGACTTTAGGTTCACTTTTCGATTCAATTTCATGCAAGTATTCAATAATATTCCTTTTCTTCATTTTAATCAATTCAGCAATAGTAGGTATTCTTCCTGCTTGTACATCCATTATATAATTTTTATCAAGTTTCAGTATGTTGAAACAATTATGGCATCTAAAGACATGTAGAATGCCGATATTAGAAGTATCTGCCCATTGTGCCCAACACACATCGTGGGCAGGAGTATCACAGGAGGGACACTTTACTATACCCTCATCATCTTTATGAAAACAAATGGAACATGTTGCTATTTCATTCACCCTAACAGGGTCATCAGCTAAATTTATGTAAAATAGCTGGTTATCGGGTAGAATCATTCTCAATTGTTGTTTCACAAATGAAGGCTCTGAAACACGTTTTTTTTCTGATAATTCAGTTAAGATTGGATTTAAATCCTTTATATTTTTGATTCCATAAAGGTCTCCATTTGATAGATTTGCGAGTTTCAATAATTTTTGTGCTTGATCAGAATAGGGACTTCCCATCAAGATAATATCAATAAAGAAGGGCATATCCTTGACTTTTTTAATTAGTTCTTCGAGTGCTGGGAGATATTCATCAGGGATTTCGTAAGCACCATCGTCAACCAATATCAATAATCGAAAAAACTTTTCAGAAATCTTCTTAAATACTTCAATGATAAAAGTTATTGCGATAAAAACCCCACCTGCGATATTTGCTTTTGTAATTTTTTTACCTAATGACTTTAAAGTCTTTAAAATATATTCTGGATCAAAAGTAAAATGATCCAAATAATTTGGCCCATCATCTTGGAACCAAATCAGATTAAATCTATCAGATGGATCAATAGACTGCTTGTTCTGCATAAATTCTCCTATTATATTATAAACTTGGCGTAATTTAGTAATCTCGGGAGTTAAAGCGTAAAAAATAAGGCAATCTTCACTTTTTGTAGATTCCATGTTATTAGATAAATATATTGGTCACAATTAAATAAGATTTAATTAATATTAGATTTGTGTGAAAATTAATAAGTTTAAGGAATAGCAAAACTACGATCTTTAATTTATGTTCTTTTTATTATATTAACTTAATAAACCATACAACAAATTTTTTATAAAAATATACTTTCTACAAATTAAGTTTAATATATTTTGAAGGATTTTTCAAACTTTAAAAATCAGTTAATCTTTTACGCTTTTGTATGTATTACATTTCATTCCAATTAATTATGAGATAAAAATATGCAAGTATATCGGTTAAAAATAAACAGAAACATATGTATTGGATGCAATGATTGTGTGGTTAGTTGTCCAATTAATTTTCAACAATTAAAAGACAAGGGTTATTTAACTAAAGAAAATGCAGTAGTATTAGTTAAAAACGGAACGGCTTATGATATCTTTGTTGAAAATCGAAATAGTCCAAATTGTGACGGTTGTGGAGTATGTGTGAAATTCTGTCCTGTTTCTGCAATCGAAGTTAAATTAGTAGAAGTAAAATGAGGTGGAAAAAATTTCATTTCCTAAAATTTCAAGATCAATTAGTAAAGAAGTAGAACATGTTAAAGTTCAATTTCTTATCGAAAGTTTAGAATTAATTTTGGATAGAACCAAATGTGTAGGGTGCGGAACCTGTTCTCGTGTATGCCCTAAAGATGCTATTTCACGAGGACCCGTTGGTTCATCCCGTCGTTTCCCAACTCTGGAAGATATTATACCAGAAGTCTATGATCCCGAAAAATGTGTTTTTTGCGGAACTTGTGTGATTATGTGTCCTTTTTCAGCTTTGACTCTTAAAAAAGATGGAGAAACTATAGAACTTGATGATATTCCTATAGTAGCTCAAAATGTAGTCCCTAAACTAGAATTTGAAGCCAAGAAGGTTACAAGTTATAATGGGATTGAAAGAGTCGCTAAACAATATTCTGATGGAGAAATAAGTATTGTTGATGAAGAATGTCCAGGTGGATGTCAAACTTGTTATGAAGTTTGTCCATCTTTCGCAATTTCGCTTCCAGAAAAATCGGATAAAGGCTGGGAAACAGTCCCGAATGTAGTTGTAGACGAAGAAAAATGTATCTTTTGTGGCTCCTGCGATAATGGGTGTCCTACAGGAGCAGTAAAACTGAAAATTACTGATGTAAAGACTTCAGGAGAATTCAGTGAAATGTTCTGGGAACCCCTTTTAAAGAGATTAAAAACTTTAAGATGGAGTGAAAAAAAGGAGGAAGAATAAAAAAAATGATTATAAATAATCTTATTTTGATTACTTGCCGCACCATTGATCAAGGGGTCGCCCTTGAAGGTGGAAAAACCTCTAGAGAAAACGTAAGAGCAGCTGCAATCTGCGCTTTTGATAAGGAAGATTTTAAAAAATTGGATTGCCTTGTAGGAACCCCCGTAAAGGTTATTACAGATTATGGAGAGGTCTTAGTATATTCTACAATCTCGGAAGAAGGACCTCATCCTGGGATTATTTTTATTCCTATGGGACCATGGGCAAATCAAGTTGTTAATCCCGACTCGCAATCCTGTGGAACCCCAACTTATAAAGGTATGAAAGCAACTGTTGAAGCTATTCCAAATGGTAAGGTATTAGGTGCCGTGGAATTAATTAATACTTTAAAGGGGGCTTAAGAATGGTAGTAAAAATTAATACAATAACTGATGTAGTTTGTCCTTTTTGTGGAACTTTATGCGATGATTTGGAAGTAGATGTTGACACTAAAGATAATAAAGTGGTAGAAGTTAGAAATGGTTGCCAAATAGGCACAAAAAAATACTTTGCCTCAAATCCTAGTGAACATCGATATGAAAAACCCTTGATTAAGGAAAATGGGTCTTATAAAGAAGTATCGTGGGAAGATGCACTGAATAAAGCAGCAGATATTTTAATAGAAGCGAAAAGACCCTTGTTATATGGTTTTTCTAGTACAGAATGTGAAGCTCAAGGTAAAGGAGTAGAATTAGCAGAAGTTTTAGGTGCTATATTAGATAACACTGCTTCTGTATGTCATGGTCCATCATTATTAGCAATTCAAGATGTTGGAGCCCCTACCTCAACATTAGGAGAATATAAGAATAGGGCAGATCTTGTAGTTTTTTGGGGTTGTAATCCGGTTCATGCTCATCCTAGACATCTTGGTAGATACAGTGAGTTTGTAAGAGGATATTTTAGAAAAGATGGAAGAAATGATAGATTTATAATAGTTGTTGATCCAAGAAACACTCACACTGCTCAAATAGCGGATTTATTCGTTCAAGTAAACCCAAGTGAAGATTACGAACTAATTAATGCAATCAGAGCTATTCTTAGGGGCACAGAATTGGATGGAGAAGAAGTTTCAGGAGTCCCTATGGAAAATATTATTGAACTAGTCAATAAATTAAAATCTTGTAATTTCGGTGTTATATTTTTCGGGATGGGATTAACTCAATCTCTTTCCCACCATAGAAATATCGACGCGGCAATTTGTTTGGTAAGGGAATTAAACGATTATACTAAATTTTTGTTAACTCCGATGAGAGGACATTACAATGTTGCTGGAGCAAACCAAGTTTTCTCATGGCAAACAGGATATTCATATTCTATTGACTTTTCAAGAGGTTATCCCCGATATAATCCCGGAGAATTCTCATCAGTTGATGTATTGATAAGAAATGAAATTGACGCTTCTTTAATCGTAGCATCCGATCCTGCAAGCAATTTTCCAGCAGCAGCGGTTAAAAATATGTTTAAACATCCTTTAATCTCAATTGAACCTCATCATACTCCAACTTCTGTAAATGCGGATGTTATATTGCCTCCTGCTATTGCTGGAATTGAATGTGAAGGAACAGCATATCGAATGGATAGTGTTCCTCTTAGATTGAGAAAAGTAAAAGATGCTCCTGGTGAATGTTTAACAGATAAAGAGATATTGGAAAGATTAATTGAGGTTGTAAAAAAGAAAAAGGGGGAGTAATCAATGACAGAAATTAAATTAAAACTAAAAAAAGATCATGAATTTCCTTTAGAAGCAGATGTTATTAGTCCAGATCAATTCGCTGGGAAAACTCTAGCGGAAATCAAGAAATTAACTGTTTTTCATGGTAATGAAGAAAAAATATTAGGCGATTTTTTTGATATATCTGGAAAATCGGGAGAAATAGCGGATTTGAAAATTACATTAGATGGTAACCTTTCCAACGTTAAACGTATCGGTGAAAAAATGAGTGCGGGTGAAATATTTGTAAATGGAGATGTAGGCATGCATGTTGGCAATCAAATGACAGGTGGTAAAATAACAGTTAATGGGAATGCTGATGATTGGGCTGGTGCAATGTTAAATGGTGGTGAATTAGAGATTACTGGTAATGCAGGTCATTATGTTGGTGCTGCTTATAGAGGTTTTTGGAAAGGAATGCAAAATGGAATAATAAAAGTCCATGGTAAAATAGGTGACGAAGCTTTAACATGGGTTAATGGTTCAAAGCCTGGAAACCGATTCCCAACATTGATATGTGGAAGCGCCGGATCTTTTTTAGGAATTCACGGTCATGGAGGGACAATTATTGTTGAAGGAGACTGCAATCGATGTGTAGGCGCAGATCAAGTCAGAGGAACAATTGTAGTTAAAGGTAAAGTGTCAAAAGTACTTCCATCTTATAAGAAAATTGGGGAAGTAAAAGAAATCGAATTAATGAATGGAGATAAAATAACTGGAAAGTTCATTGAATATAGCGGAGACCATTCTGTTGAAAAAAACCATTCTAAAATTGATAAAAAAACTGGAGAAATCTCAAATAGTTCTAACGGCAGATTATTTATTGCTGCTTAATTGTTTTAAAATCGTATTCTTAGTTTTATAACTTTTATTTGTTATCAGGAAGATAAACAGTTCTCATCAAGGAGACATTACTTTTTATTATGAGCTCTGCTCGTTTAAAAACCGCTTTTTTTCCTTCTTCCCAAACAATTTCTTCAATATCTTTAGGTTTTGATCCAGTTAAATTGCGAGTTTCTTCCCAGTGTGCTATTGAATTGTAACCTGCAAACAGTTTAATCTCATGTAAAACTTCATATGTAAGTGAAGAAAATAGTCCAAGAACACTAACACCCCATGCTTCATAAAGGGGCCACACCTTTTTGTCGGTTAAATCTGCGCATAGTTCAATATCTTTTTTGTTGACTAAAAATACCCTATTAGAATAAAATGGACGATGATCAGCTATAGGAAAAGGATCTTTAGGTCGGGATGTGATCGCTCTCAATAACTTCACTTGTTCACTTTCAATTAAATCTTCTTCCTTTCTCATTATCTCAGTTTGGATATTATAATATGCTTTAATATCAGAATAACGTGTTATTTGTATGAAAACGTTATTCGGAGTTCCAATAATTCCTTGAAGTAAACATATAATTTTTGCACCTTTACTTTCCAATTGAGGGAATATTCTTTTTTTACAATATCTAATGTGTTTTCTTAATGGAGAAGTATCCATTTGAGAAATCTGACGAATAGCTGTAGTCCTTTCTTCAAAAATGGGACCATTAAATTTCATATTTTGCACTATATTTTTTTAGTACGATTTATAATCTATATTAATAATTATTTTTAATCGATAAATGATAATTATAAGATTAAATACAATAGCGAGTAATCAATATTATGAGGAATAAAACAGGATTAACCTTATTGATCATTGGGGGAATATTGATGATCATAAGTTCTGCGGTTGGTAGTATAGGAATATACGAGTTTTTATACGATTTCATTTCCGGAGAAGTACATCCAGATTTAATACCATTATTGAGAGCTATATTGTTCGTCATAAAAGTCATCGCAGACTGGGGCGGTGGTGCAATAATCATTGGTGCAATCCTAGTAATTTTGAAGCAAATTAGATTAGGAAAATGGATAATTGGAGTTGGTCTAACATTTGGTTCACTAGCCCTAATTGTTTGGCTTATTTCAGAAATAGTCCATGCTACAGATATTATTACAGATCCACAAATTATAGCTTATTTGGATAGGCTTAAAGGATTTTTTACATATGGAGTAGGTTTACAATTTATTGGGGTTGGGATTGCCCTTGTTGGACGGAATTTCATTAGAAAACCTAAAAAAGAAAAGAAAAAAGCTGAATTATCAGAAGAGGGAGAAATAGGTGATGAATTTCAGGAACGTGAATCTCTTACTCCAGAGTCTTCAGAAAGCTAACACCAGTCAATTCCTTATCATCCTTACCTCTTCATATAAATTTACTTAATAAAACGGACATTCCTTTTGAATAATAACACAAATCTTTTCATTTATCAATAGAATTTATTTAATATATAAACAACTTTTATTTATTTATCCAATTTTTTAAAAATAGAATAGTGAAACTCATCTTTAGGTAAGGTTATTGTTCAAAAGGAAATTAAACATAACTAGAATTAAAAAAGAAGAAAGAAGCAATATTGAGGATATGGTTCTTATCGAAAGTCCTGTTGATATTCTTATAAATTCAGAACCATTAGTAAATATCATCTGTTTACCTAAAGATCTTAAAGAATTAGCTGTTGGATTTTTATTTTCTGTAGGCATAATAAATTCAGTTGATGAAATTAGAACAATAGAAATCTCTGATTTGGAAAATAATATTTTTATCGAATTACAAGATACAGTTGACTTTAAAATTGAAGATATTAATATGAATCCTGTAAGTAGAGTTGTTGATACTACTTGTGGTATATCATCACCTTGGAGAAAATTAATTAAAAATAGAATAGACGAAGCAAAAGTAAAGGAGAAACTATGGTCTGCAGATACGATTAAACTCAAGTCTGATATCATTTTTTCTGCTATCAAGAAAATGCAAACAAATACTCCACTATATCGAGAAACAGGAGGATGCCATGGTGCAGCTATTTTTGATTTTAAAGGAAATTTATTATCTGTAAAAGAAGATGTTGGCAGACATAACGCGATTGATAAAGTAATAGGTGAAATGCTATTGAAAAAGAATAGCTTTGATAATATATTCTTAACTTCAACCGGACGACTCACCAGTGATTCAGTATTAAAAGCGATACGAGCAAAAATTCCAATTGTGGCTTCATTCTCAGCTGCAATTGAATCAGGGATTAAATTAGCTTTTGCTTATGGAATAACTTTAATAGGTTTTGCACGTGGAGCGAGAATGAATATATATACTCATCCAGAAAGAATTGAACACTAACTTTCCAAGGATTTTTATTAGGGAACTAGCTATTCTTTAAAACTATTGAATTATTTAAAAAGCTTTTATATTCTATTCGTACAATTTAAATTAAATAAATCTAAATGAAAAAGGTTTACTAAATAATGGAAAACAAAAAATGGATTTTATTATGTATCATTGGCGGAATTTTAATGATTATTAGCTCCGTCGTAGGCAGTATAACTTTCTTTGAAACCCTATTTAGTTTGATTGAAGCTGATGTTGGAGAAGATGTAGCTAAAATTGTCTCCCTTGTTATACAGATCTTAGCATATGTAGCAATGGGGGGAGGAATATCTGTTATCATCGGAGCTCTTATAGTTGCGATGGATCATTATAGATTAGGAAAATTCATTATCGGTATTGGAGCTGGTATGGGATTACTTAGTCTAATAATTGCCTTCATTACAGGGATATTTGAAGGATCAATTGTAGAAGATTTAGAAGGTATTGTCTTAGGAATAGTTAATGGTAGTTATGGTTTTTTGGGGATATTACTTACTATTATTGCACGTTTAAAATTAAAGAAGGATTAATAAGAGAAATATTTACTATTTTTTTCTGCATTTATTTTGTTTGTATGTGTAATATAGAATTTATTGAATTATTTAACAAATTTTTTAATTAATTCTTAATAGATCTAAATATTAAATTATACAAACACTAATTAACAAAAATTATCCCTAAAAAAGTGTAAATATTATGGCTAAAGCTGAAGAATATAAAATGTTTCAAGGATGTGTCATTGGTAACAGAATTCCATTTATTGAAGCATCTGCAAGAAAAGTATTTGAAAAACTAGGAATTAACACTTCTGATGCCGCATTTGCATGTTGTCCAGATCCAGTTGGTTTTAATAGCACTGATCATCTTAGTTGGTTGGCAATGGGAGCAAGAAATCTTACAATTGCCGAAAGTGAAGGAAAGGACATCATTTCTTTATGTAATGGATGTTTTCAGACTCTTAAACTTGTCAATGAAGAATTAAAACATGACGATCATGAAAAAGAGAAAATAAATAAATTACTAAAGACCATAGGAAAGGAATTCAAAGGTACAGTAGATGTGAAGCATTTTGTAGAAGTTTTACACGATTCAATTGAAAAAATAAAAGAGAATATAACTAAAGATATATCAGGATTAAAAGTTGCTTGTCATACTGGTTGTCATTATAACCGACCGTCTGAAAAAGTACAAACCGATGATCCTATGAAACCGGTAAAACTAAGAGAAGTCGTTGCTGCTGCTGGAGCAATTCCAGTTGACTACGAGGAAGAATCTCTTTGTTGTGGAACTGGAGTTGGAAATACTGAAGAAGAACCAGCAATGCAAATATTAGCAAATAAATTAACAAGCGCTATGAATGCTGGTGCTGAAGCTTTAATTGTAAACTGCCCTGCGTGTTATCAACAATTTGATAATAATCAGAAAAAAGCAGAAAAAATTAATGAACAAACTTTTGGTATCCCTGTTTTATACGTGACTGAATTATTAGCACTCGTTTTTGGGGAAGATCCTAAATCTTTAGGATTAAATTTCCACCGTACAAGGCTAACTGCCTTTTTAGAGAAGCATGGATTTCAATAATCCTCTTTTTTTATTTTATCAAAATTTTTTCTATTTCAGATAAAAGATTTTCAGGCATTTCTTCCAACTCTACCTGAGCGGACTTGGGATTTCCCCCTCCCTTTCCTTTATATTTATTGATCAATTTCTGCAAAAGATCATTTGCATCAACTTTTTTGCTCATCGAAAGTACTCTTATTTTATTATTTCCCATCTCTACAATTAAAAGGGAATTTTCAGGAAAATTGCCTAAAGATTTATTTAAAATTTTTATATCTATATCAAAATCGAGGTAAAATAAAGAGTAATCTTCAGTTATTTTATATGGTAATTTTGAAATAACATGTAGATATTTAAATATCAAATCTTTCTGCCGATTTTGGGTATCTTCAAGGAGTTCCAAACGTTTTTTGACGATTTCTCGCACTTTCAAAACTGGGATGTTCAAGCTATTTGCAAGATTAATCAAGTTAACATTAATATTGGAATTATTCAGAATTGCTTTATTTCCTACATAATATCTAATCTCATTCCCTTTTTTGAAATCATAAACATATAAAGGTCCAATTTCTGTTGTATTATGAACATGAGTCCCTCCACAGCAGACTCGATCGAGATTTTCAATTTCTATTAAACGAACTTGAGGTTCATTCGGGATTTGACCTCTTATCTTATCAGCTATTTCTTGAGCCTTAGTATAAGGTATAACCTCTGTGCTTATTTTATAATTATTTGAGGTACAAATACTATTTACTTTATATAATACTTCTTTTAATTGAGTATATTCTAATTTTTGTGATATCTGAAGGAATATTTCTTCATGATCAAGAATTGCGCGCTCCGTATCAATATTATATTTTTCTTTTAAAACCGCGGAGAAAACATGTTGAGATGAGTGTGCTTTCATTAAACCATATCGATATTGCCAATCAATTTCACCCTCGACTTTATCTCCTATATTGATTTTATCTTTTAAATCTGGAACAATATGAAGTGTAATATCATCATTATCCTTACTAACTTTTTCAATCTTAAATTTAAAGTCTTTAACTTTGATATATCCCCTATCGCTTAATTGATTTCCACTTTCAGGATAGAATAGAGTTTTATCAAGTATGACACCATGTTCTTTGATGGAAATTACTTTTGCGATAAACTTAGTTTCATATTGATCATCCCAATATAATTTCTTTGTCATAATCCAGTCTCTCTTGAAAAATTTAATATGAGATTAACTCATTTAATATGCAAACATATTTCAAAATATAATATAGTTATTATCTGTTGATCTTATATGATTGAATTTTTAAGAACTCCAGAAGAACGGTTTGATAATATTCCTGACTTTCCTTATGAACCTCATTATAT
Source organism: Candidatus Hodarchaeota archaeon (assembly GCA_048886685.1). Taxonomy (GTDB): domain Archaea; phylum Asgardarchaeota; class Lokiarchaeia; order Sigyniarchaeales; family SOKP01; genus Loki-b32. Next base: position 41,107 of record JBHLKM010000004.1, on the reverse strand, counting down.
TGAAGATCTTAAAGGATACGAAGATTTAAGAATGTGTTATTATGATGAAGGACTAAAAGATTCTAATGAAGTATTTCTTTGTCTTCATGGGGAACCTACATGGAGTTTTTTGTACCGTAGAATGATCCCTATTTTCTTAGAAGGGGGGTATCGCGTGGTTGCTCCAGATTTTTTTGGATTTGGGAGGTCTGATAAACCGGTTAAGGATGAGATTTATACTTTTGATTTTCACAGAAACTCACTTATAGAATTCATAAAATTGTTAGATTTGGATAATATAACACTTGTTGGTCAAGATTGGGGGGGAATTTTTGGACTTACTTTACCAATGGAATTTCCAAATAGATTCAAACGTTTACTAATTATGAATACAATATTAGCAACAGGTGATTTTGGTATTTCTGATGGATTTAAAGCATTTCGAGAATTTATGAGTAGAACTCCTGATGTTGATTCAGGGCGTTTAATTAAAAGCGTGACCCGCCACTTGAGTCCTGAAGAGGTTGCTGCGTATGATGCTCCTTTTATTGACATTAATTATAAAGCAGGAGTCAGGAGATTTCCTCAATTAGTACCAACAAGTTATGATGCCCCTGGAGCTGAAATATCAAGAAAGGCTCGAGATTGGTACCAAAATGAATGGACTGGTGAATCTTTTATGGCAATTGGTATGGCAGATCCCATACTTGGACCACCCATGATGCAGATTTTAAGGGATATGATCCCAAACATCCCTGAACCATTAGAAATTCAAGATGCCAGTCATTTTGTGCAAGAATGGGGAGAAATTGTCACTAAAAAGGCGTTAGAAGCTTTTAAGTTATGAAATTAAAATTTCTTTATTTTATTTTTGCAAATAGATTAAATCCATTTACTTTTTCTATTTTAACATTAACAAATTTACCGAATTTACCTTTATAATTATTGATAAATACATTTTTATAAGCGAAATTTCTACCAAAAGCTTGATATTTCTCAGCTCCCTCATGCAATAATAAGATTTCTCCTTCCCATCCTTCCCAAGAATTATTTATCCGCTTCAGACTATTCCTAAAAACATTCGATAACCTTATTGACCTTTCTTTTATTGTTTTGCTGTCCAATTGTTTCATATCTTTTGCTTTTGTGCCAGGTCTTGGTGTAAATTTTGAAATATTCAGAATTTCAGGCTTCAACCACTTGATAAAATTAATAGTCCTATAGAAATCGTATTCTGTTTCACCGGGGAATCCACAAATGATATCTGTTGAAATTGTAAGGTAAGGAAATTTATCTCTTAAAAGTTCAAGCTTATCTATTATATCAGAAATTAGATATTTTCTTTGCATCTCTTTAAGAATCTTATTACTTCCAGATTGAATAGGTATATGTAAAAATTGATATACTTTTGGTTGTTTGAAAATTGATATCAACTGATCTGTATTGTCGATTAAAAAACTTGGATTAATCATTCCAATTCTTAAATAAAATTTAAAATCCAAACTAACAACATCTTTTATTAAACCTGATAACTGAGTGCCATCATATTGATAAATACTACAATCTTGGGAAGTTAAATAAACCTGTTTAATTCCTTGTTTTAATTGATATTTAACATTTTGGACTATTTTTTCAGGATTGTAACAATTTAATTCTCCTCTTGCATGTTTTACGCAACAGTAAGTACAGGAACCAAGACATCCTTCTGATATTGGAACAATGCCAGTAATTTTTCCAACGGGATGATTTATTAAAATTTCAGCTTTATCAATTGATCTTTCTGATTTAAAAATTTGATTTTTATTACCGAATTTGATTTTGTTAAATATCTCTGGAAGCTCTTTAAAATTATCTAGATCAATTATAGCTGAAAATGACGGAATAATCCTTCGGATGATATTGATATAATCGGGAGTGATGTGGGGTAAACACCCAGCAATTATAACATATCTATTAGGCTTATTGCGATATAATTGATGTAAGTTTTTCAATCGTTCCTTTATCTTGTTTTCTGTTTGTTCCTTTACTGCACAAGTATTAATAATTAGGAATTGAGCATCTTCTAACTTTGCCTGAACATAACCTGAATTTGTTAAAATTGTTGAAATAATATACGAATCTGCTTTATTTGAAGCACAACCATAAGTTTCTATATAAAATGAATTCTCAAGCAAATTTAGATCATTTAAAAATAATATAATAATTTATATTAAAAAGAACTTGATTAATAGATAATAAAAACGTTTTTTAATTAAAATAATCTTTTGTTAAAAAACTCATATTGAACATTAGAAGTTGGGTAGAAATGTCAACTAAAATAATATATAATTATTGTAATGCATGCAAACGTGAGGTAGAAGAGCCTGATAGAAAACCATTGACAAGAATGCAGAAAACTATTTGGATTATTGCTATAGTTGCTACAATCGGTATTGCTGCAATTATATATGCTATATATCTCTCTACAAGACCTAAGGAATACTGTCCAGACTGTTATACTAAACTAGTCAAATCAGGTCAACCCTTCGAAAAACCAAAAAAGAAACTTGAGGAAATGACACCAAAAGAGAAAGTACTCGATAAAGCAGGGATAGAGATGGAAGAAGAACCTACAAAACAAGCTCCCAAAAAGAAGCCAAAGAAAGAAAAACCGGAGCAAGATAAAATATTCTGCCCATATTGTGGTGAAGAATTAGAAGAAAAACTTCCAACATGTTCTTTCTGTAAGTCTGTAATACAATGGTAATTATTTCATAAACTCTAAGTAATTACCATTTTTTACATCATAAATATATTAAAAATAAATAGTAGAATAACCAATTATAAAAATATAGAATTATTAAAACTTAATCTAAATTTAAAATAAAAAAATTAAAAGATGAAATAAATATGCCGCGTGCAGGAAGAAAAGCTCCGGATAGAGAAACCGATCCACTTGATGTTTATAGTGTATGGGATTTACGTTATGCAAAAGTAATTTATTACGGATTTATACTTGGTACAGTAATACTCGTACTAGGTGTATGGGGGGTTATTCTTGGTATTTTATTCGCTGAGGGTGCTTGGGAAGTTTGGTTAGACCTTGATCTTGGATTTCAAGTAGCGATTATAGCTGGAGCAGTTACAGGACATTTATTTTTATTAGTTCTCTTCTATACCCTTTTTCGTGGAGGAATGGTACGATTATGTCAGATAATGTTTAAAGATCGTCTAATTGCCAGTAAATGGAGGGATTACTATGGATTACGCATGCTTATAGGTGTTGCACTGCTAGGTCTCTATGTAACCCTTATAAGTGTAATTATAGGGCTTCTTCCATCAGCATTTGTAGATATTGTTAAAAAAGTCTGGAACTGGATGGTGGATGAATTTTCGCTTGGAATGTGGATTATGTGGGTAGGACTGCTTGTCTGGCTTTTTATTGGTATAATTTTTATTGGTATTATGTTATGGAATAAAGGGGTTTTCTGGGTACTAAGTCACGTTAAAGAAATAGAAGAAGAGATTGAAATCGAAGAAAACATAAAAAAAGAAGCAATTAAGAATTCTGATGAGCGAACACTTAGAGATATCTACAAAAAAGAGATGGGACAAAAAGCCATACATCGAGGAAGAGAAACAAGAGGTTATACAGAGTGGAAAGAGAAACTTGGGATTAAGCAATAGGCCTAAAGGAATAATGTAGCATTTTGTATATTTTTTTTATTTCTATTTTTGCAATAAATTATTAGAAAAAGAGACTTAAATTAAAATTTAAAAAAAATAAAATAAATATAGATATCATATATTTTAATATTCTATTCTAACGTCTCATCATACGGGGATTCCTGAACAAATCGAGTTCCTGCTTAGGTGGTTTATAATCTGAGGTTGCTGTCTTTTTCATTTGTTTATACAATTTTTTAACAATTTTCTCCGCGTCCTTCATGAAATTACACATACATCCAAATAATATCAAATAGATAACAAAAGTCTTATCTTTCGCGTAGTTTTTGTCGTAAATTTCAACTTCAAAATTTTTCTGGACAACCTGTCCATCTACACGTGCAACTTTAACGTCACCAATGAATATATTGTAATTTCTTCCTGGTCCAACAACCCCCTTTGCCCGAACTACTTGGAATTTATCATCTTTCTGTTCTGGAAGCAATGGCCATGTCCATCGTGTTCCTACTAATCTCCAACCTCTAACTACTCGAGATAAATTGATTGTTCTTGGTATCTGCATAAAAAATACTGGAGCAGGATGTTTAATTTCATAACTCTGAATTAATGAGTGAGTAACACTCAGTTCAAGACCTCCCTTATAATTTCCCCCCTTAGCTTCATGTGCATCTGTAATTTTTTCTTCCATTATCGTGAAAATTCTGCAAACAAGTCTTTTTTCAATATCTGGTTTTTCTTCCCACGAATCCTTACTATAAGCAATGATATATTTTTTCTCCTTATCTACTTCTACTACTCCTTCAATATCAAAGGTTTTTGAGAACCATCTAGTTTTTGCTTGATATTTGAGCTGTTGATGTATTCCGAGTTCCTCATCGTGCAAACGTGTACGCCAGAAATTGACTTTCATTCTTTTATGTACCATTCTTTTAGGTTTTGGTGCCTCTGCAGGAGCTTCTTTTGTCTTTGGAGCTTTTGTAGTTTTCTTTTTTGTTGGTTTTTCTCTTATCGTTGCTCGTGGTTTTGCCTTTTTAGCCAAATCCTCCAATTCTTCAACTGGATCTTCTTCTGACATTCAAAATCACATTTAAAATTTGTATTATAAATAATAGTGTGTTAAATTTATTTTCATTAAGGTACCTTATAATTTTTACCTTAAATTATTATTAATTCAAAGGTTTGTCTTAAGGTTCCTTGATTGTTTTAAAAAGATGTCTAATTAAAATCATTTTTTTATAAGGACTTGAGTAAATATTTAATCAATTAATAGATATTATTACTTAACATAATACAGGAAATTATAAAAGAAACAATTAGAGTTTAAAGGCATTAAAATCTTTCAATGCTCTTAATGATAATACAGTTGCATTAACTCTTTGCTCTTCCCCCTCTTCTTCCTCTGGATCCCAACTTCCATCATCATTTTGCTTTTTTTCTAACTCTGAAATTGCTTTTATTACTAGTTGATGATCATCAGTTATACCAGCATCTTTTAAGAAATGTAGCAACCATGCAATATAAGATCCTTTCCACTCAGGAGAGAAATTATCTTCAACCACTTTAACTGCTCTATTAAATGATTCTAGATCTGGTCCAGGATAAAAAGCTAACATAGGTAATGCCATCCAGGTGGCACGCAGATAACCTTTTAATCTACCGGAAGGATCGCAGTTAGCAAGTAAGAAATCTGTGGGACAATAGGTACCTTTTGCTTCAGCATAACCAAACCGGATTAATATATGGGCACAGTAAGCTGTTAACCATACACGAGTTTCTATTTTTCCGGGTAACATCCATTCCGGTGGATTAAAATTAACAATTTCAGAAATCTCGTCCCAACCTCCATCTTTTTGCTGTCGCTCTAAAAGATATTTACATGCAGGATCAACGATTTTTCCTTTATACACCTTTAAATCATCGAACCAATCGAGTATATAGCAAGTATCAGTTATGTTACTTAAACCTTTTACCCAAAAAGAAAAACCTCCATCTGGTTTTTGAAGTGCCCCTAATTTTGCCAAAATTTCTGAAGATGGCTTTTTATTAAATAAAATAGCTGAAAGACGGGCTTTTTCTATTATCGATCCGTGTGTTTCTACATATTTAAGAGATTTTGGGATATTCACCCTATTTCCCTCATTTTAGAGTTTCCAAAATTTACTAATTTAATATTGCATTTAAAAACTACTCAATTATTGGACTCTATAAGAAATTAATTTGCTCAAATTTTAATTCTATTTAGGAAAAAGAAAAAATGGATTTAAAAATGAGTAAAGCATCGATTTGGCAATATAATGATTTTATTCAATCAAGAAAAGAGAAATTAACTAGTATGCTTATTAGTGAGATTATATTTTTAAGATCTAAGCTTAATAAAGGTAAGAATATAAGTGAGATTAATCACTTACAATATGGGCTGGATAAACTGGAATATCTCTTAAATAAATTAAGGATATATGGTTCAGATATGCCCGAAAAAGATTTCGATGTTATTTTAATTTATATTTATCAAATCTTTAAAGATATTGCAATGAATTTAGAATAATTATTGAAAGATTCTTAAAATTCTATTTCTTTTTAAAATCTATTATCACTTCACAAACACCATCAGCATCACAAAATTTAACTCCAATTGCCCTGTCTTTTGTTTCATCTAAGAATAAAGGCCTAATATTTGCTATCATTGCCTCATATTGTTCTTTAGTGATTTCTTCGTAAGGTGCTTGCTTGTAACCGTGCTCTTTAATAGGTAAAAAACTTGCACTTTTAAGTTTGTCCTCACAGAATTGTAGAACGTGTTTAATCTGGTTTGCTTCTTCTGGTTTAAAAGTCACTGTAATACTCACTTGGTTATCAGACCATACCCTTTGGTAATCGATTGCGTTAGCGGCTTGTTCCCAAATCGATACTTCATTTTTGGAGCGGTCAAAATATTTTTCATGAATTGGAAATTCCGCCACAACTGTATTTGGTGAATATAAATCATCTTCAATCTTATAACCAGCATTTTTTATGTGTTCAATCAAATCTGAATTATTTGAAAGTCTTATTCTCCTTATGTAATATTCAGAATGAGGATAATGAATACCAGGAGGTACGCCTGGAAGCAGGCTAACAGTACCACTTGGTTTCACAGTAGTAATTTTTATGCTCTTTGGAATACAAAGCCAATCAGAATATTGTTCATCTAGTTCTCGAAGATACCTATAAGCTTTGTCGCACCATTCCAACATCTTTCTTCTTCCGTGCTTAACGAAAGCTTCTATTATTCCCGTTTGAGAGATTCCCATTCTTCTATTCTTTAGCATAACTGCATTAGTTTCTTTCCAATGTGTGTTTACTAATGTAACAGATTTAGAATATAAGTAAGCATATTTTAAAGTATCTTCAAATTCTTCATAACTTTCATGACGGGAGGGAAATGTTTCAACAAGACAACATAATTCAAATGATTCTAAGCTCTGTTCCCCACACGGATTAACTCCTGCTACCTTTTTATCTTTAAAGTCAGGGGCATCACCCATTCTTGAATAGTTTCTGGCATTATCTAGCCAAAAAATTCCAGGTTCTCCGTTTACAGCAATTTGATCAGCAATAAAAGAATAATTTAATCCTTTAACGGCAAATACAGAATTATTACTAGCCCATCTGTGAGAATATAAGGCTTCTTCATCTTGTTTGCAGGTTACAAAATCTAGATCGGTAGGATCTCCTAGAGCTATTTCTGCACTTCTTCGTACATTACCAGCGACTACACATTTACCGACATGATTCATAATATCAACTATATCAACGGAAGTAATCATATGTCCAATACGTGCCTCAAGGATCTTCTGAATGTCTTCTAGCATCTCTTTTAATGGTTTTGGACCAGAAGCAATACCACCAAATCCTCTAATTGGCTCACCAGCAGGACGTATCTTACCAAAGTCGAAAGTGGGAATTTGCTTTCCTAAGAAATAAGCTTCAAGAATTAACTTTAGCGATTCCACCCATCCTTCTCGAGAGTCTTCTATTTCAAAATTAAAAGTTCCTTCCTTAGGTTTCTGTATTTTTATTTTACCTGCCCCTCTTGTGTCAAATCCAACTCCCACGCCAAGCATTAAAGCATCCATGACAAATTCAAATGCCTTTGAGTACTTTAGGTCGATATCTTCTGTTGATGCGAATCCACAGTTATTAAGAGACATTGATCCATGACGCGCAATAAACTCAGTGCCCATCATCCATAACCCACGTCCGGGAGGAGAAAATTTAAAATTCCAAATCTTTTCAAACATAACCTGAGCTGATTTTTGAGCCTTTTGGTCATTCCAAGGTAAGCTCAATTTCATACAATGCTCTTTCTGGATTGAATAACATCCTTCCACTACCCGTCTTATGGTTTCCCAAAATTCTTCCTTCCGGTTTTCCTCTTCAATTATTCTCGCATATGTCCTTTTATATGTAATATATCCTATGGGCCCCCAATCAGGTTGTTTACCTCTGAATTCGTTAATAAATTCGTCGTCAAGTCTAAATCCAATACTTTCTAAATTAATAGCTCTTGCAAATAGATTTCTATATTTATTTAATCCACGTTGAGTCAATTCAACACAAACCAATTCGCGTATATAATTTGTAGTGATCTCGTCCACTCCTAGGCCAATTATTGTGCGTATAACATCCTCAGCTACCTTTTCAGAGATATGCATATCCAAACCAGTTTCTTTGTTCAAAACTTTAGCGATGCTGTTTTCATCGAATTTCTTCTTCTCCCCCTTCGAATTAATTACATACTTTGGATATAAATCTATTAACGAAAACGAATTATTGGTCATTCTATTCATCCATTTATGCTTGAAAAATTAAATTAAGAATTTTATCGGCTTGTTTATTAAATAATTAATTAAATTGCCTTAACCTACCTATAAATTTATTATTTAATCTAATATAAAATTATTGATGGGTTATTATTAAGCTATTGATTAACCTCTCTACTTTTTGTTTATTAACAATTATGTAAATCTATGGAATATACACAAATTTGTACATATATCTTTTATGATTTTATTTTAAAACTTCAGTATTCTTTTTTGTCGCTGAAATGTGCTATCTTTTAATAAACCCAAATAAGTTGTTATATTTAAACAAAAAATGATAATAGAATTATTAAATTGTAAATTATAAATTTCATGATCAATTGAGTAATATTTTAAGTAAAAGATACTTAGTTAAACCTTCCAAATATCTTTTCATTAAATATTAAACCCTTTAAACATCTCACGTTTTTTGAGCATATAGTTTATTTGTTCTTTTAATGGGATTAAGTTTGCAAGTTCTACTATTTTTATATCTGAATCTCTTAATTTTAACCATTTATTTTTTTGTTTAAACAAGTTTTTCTGCTCTATCGATATTCTCTTAACTAGTTGATTCATACTATATTTTTCGGCTATTTCTTGAGCTTCGGTTAATGTTTTTTGTGCCTTTTTCAAATCTAAAGTTACTAAGTCAAATTTTATATCTATTAAGTATGATTCGACTAATAACCAATATAATTTTTGATTCTTAGCAATATTTAAGATTTGATTAATATATAATTGTATTTGATCCAACAATTCTAAATTACTGGTATCATGGAATTCGGTCAGTAATATGTCGCAAAGATTAAGCAAAGATCTAACTTCATTTTCGAAAAGAAATGGTATTTTTTTCTCAACGATTTCCGTTAATATCTCCCTGGCTCTGATTTGATCACTTTTCAGAGAACTCAATTTCAATAACGAAGCCTTATTATAAAGGTGTATAAAATTAATTTCTTCATTATCTTCTTGATCATTGATTTCATCTAATTTTTGAAAGTATTCTTGTGCCCGCTTAACATCACCAATTTCAAGGGAAATTTGAATTGCTGTATCTAAGATATTAATTTTTGGTCGCACAATCTTAAGAACCTCAACGAATGCTAAACTTTGGTCTAAGTAATCTAAAGCTCGATTTAGTTCTCCTTTTCGATCATATATACCACTTATATTATTAAGAAGTCCACTAATAGCATAGTTATTGTTAATTTTCTTGAAAATTGCAAGACTTTTTTCATAATTCGCTAACCCTCGATTGATTTTACCTTCCCAGAAGGATTCTATCGTTCCAATAGTATTAAGAATCGCCCCAACATAAAATAAACTATTACTTTTCGTTGCAAGTGTCAAACTACGCTCTAAAATATCAAAAGCTCTAACTATCTTACCATCATAAGTTAGAATTCGTCCAATACTCCAAAGAGATTGAGAGATTTCTTGCTTATTCCCAAGTTCTTCTCGTAGAGTTAGACTTCTTTCAAGATACTCTAAAGCTCGAACTAAATCACCTTTATGAGCGAAAATTAAACCCTTACAATAAACTAAATGAGCTTCTCTGCTTAAATAAATCTTTGATGATTTTTGAGAGATTTTTTTCAGTAATTTTTCCGCTTGCTCAATTATATTAAGAGCTTTATCATCTTCATATTGATAAGTATGAATATGAGAGAGCAAAATTAAAGCATCTATTGATTTGAGTTTACTATCATATAATTGGGAGAATTTATACATTTCTTCACTTATTTTAATAGCTTCTTCATAATTTCCCTGCCAAATTAATAGCTGTCCTTTTAAATGATAACAAGACAATTTATCATAATGGTGGATTCCACGTTTTTTATCAAATATATTTAAAAGTTTAAGGGCTTCATCAAATTCTCCCTCTTCAATTTTTTTTTCTGCTTGAATTAATTCTTCGGGTTTTACATTCTTTTCTAATTCTTGTTCGCCCATATTATCATATCAAAAAAAAAATAAAGTAGGATGGCACTTATAAAATAATGTTTTTACAATTTAATAAAAAATAATATTATCAACTATTTAAGTTTAATAAACTTGATTTGAATCTAAAATATATTTTGTAAAACAACCATAATAGCTTTTTGAAAATATAATCAATTTTCAGTATGTTTAGGAAAAAAAAAATAAACTATTATATTTCTTTTTTATATAATCTTAAAAGAGCTTTTAGAGGTAAAAAAGAATCAAAATAGACAAAAGCACTTTCTGCGTCTAATTCTTGTTCCATACTTAATTTTTTCAATTTTATGATATATTCTAAACGTAGATCATAAAATTTCCTAAACCGCTTCTTATCTAAAAACACAAAATTAAATTCTGGTTCATTTATTCCTGATAAAAACTCTTGATAAATATCTTTAGCTTTTTCAATATCTTCCAAATGATCATCCAGATAATTTAGTGAGGAACTCAAATAATTCACCAACCTAATAACATTATATATAGCACTTTGATAGTTTTGAATCTCTGAAAGCAAGAAGTCATGCAGTTCTTGTGGATCTGAAGGTATTTCCATAAAATTTCTTTCAGTTTCATCCTCCTTCCTATATTTTTCACTAATACGATAATATTTTGGTGGTATTCTTTCTCTTTCTCCTACTTTTAGTTTTCCCCTTCTAGATACTAAAAGCCCATCACTTTCCATGGCGATTAAAACTCTTGACACTGTAGATTTGCTTTGTTTTATATATTTGCTTATTTGACTAACATTTAATTCATGATATAATTTGAGAAACATCCAAATATCATAACGCGTTGTATGTTTGGAAATTAAAAATTCCCAATCTTTTCCTAAATAAAGTTCACCATAAAATTTTTGTTTAATTGATAAATCTCCATTGTTTTTTTCTACAGTATCAGTATCATCTTCATTGAATCTTTCTGATTCATTATTTTGATTGTAATTCATAAAAATAATCAATTTAAGTTTTAATTAATAATCATAAAACTATTTCTAAATTTGTTTTAATAAAATTTTATTTTCTCTATATATTAAATGGTGATGGTAACATTTAAATATGAGTGTGTCCCATATATTATATATAATGGGACAGTGCCACCAAACACATGATTCAGCACTGTGCCATCTTAAATGGAGAAATCTACTAAAAAAAACAATAAAAAAGATAATTTAAAGATTCTAAAAAAAAAAGAGTGAGAATTAGAACAATGAAAACAAAAAAAAATTGGAGTATACTACTAGCACTAACACTTCTAACAATCGCAGTTTGTGTTTCTTCACTATTATTAATCATTAAAAATATTGATTTTAGAAATGATAAAGCTTTTAACGATTTTAATGATAATAAGCTGGAAATTTCAAGTTATTTGGAATTGAGTCCAGTTTTTATTGATGGAACCGCGGGGGGTGTTGGTGCACATAATTGGACATGGGTTGAGAGTCAACCTTGGTTTGGTGGGGGTGATGGGAGTTCGTTAAATCCTTATATCATTGAGAACATTGAAATAAATGGTGGTGGTGCAGGTAACTGTTTCGAGATTATATCTTCTGATGTTTATTTCGTGATTAGAAACTGTAATTTTTATAATAGTGGAACTGAAGCGTATAATGCTGGACTACGACTTAGTTATGTTAGAAATGGTTTAATAATTGACAGTATTTTTTCTAATAATGGTTATAACGGAATTTATATGAGTGATTGCGCTAATAACTCGATTTCCGGAAATAAAATGAATAGAAATATTTATTTTAGAGAAGATACTTCCCAACAATTGGGTCATGGGATATTTTTAATCAAGAGTAATAATAATACAATATTGGAAAATACTATGAGTAATAATGCTTATTGCGGCATCTGTTTAAAAATGTACAGTAATTACAATGATATCTTGTATAATGAAGGAAAAAATAATATTGATCGAGGTTTATTTTTGGAAGCAAGTTCTTATAATAACATAATAGGAAACAAATTCTGTGGAAGCATCATTAATTATTATGCAGCAGGGGGTACAGAAAATATCTTGGAAGATAACACCTTTGAATGTGAACCACCAAAACCAGGAATTCCAGGATACTCGTTATTTATCATAGGATTGATTATAACAATATCAACAATAGTAATTAAAAAAAAATTAAAGTGATAGAATAAAAATATTGCTTGCTTCATTACAGTAGAAGAATTGAGAGATACTTGAAATCTTTAAATAAAAAAAAAAATAAAAGAAGGAATTAATCTAGATGAAACGCTTCAAGATTCACCGAACCAATATTCTATCAATCTATATATTTTTTTTATTTTTAAAAGTCTAAGTGAGATGTTTGAGTTGAATTATCCTCCTTCTTTATGGGATGTAGTAAACGAGATTTTTAATCAATAAAAAATAGAGAAAAATATTATATTGATTGAATAATGATTGATCTCAAATTATAATTCATCTTAAAGGAAATTATATGACAGCAATAGAGTCAATGTTAATAATAATTGGATATTCTGCTTTATGTCTACTATTCTACCTAATAATAGCTTTTATAATTGGGACAATCAAGAAAAATAATGGACTCATGGATGTGTTTTATGGTCCTGGATATTTCATTATGGCGTTATCAAGCTTAATTCTTTATTTTATCATAAATAATGAGGTAAATTTGCGTCAACTGATAATTACAGCTTTAGTATTTACTTGGGCACTGAGACTAGCAACATATGTATTCATAAGGAATAGAGGGAAACCCGAAGATTATCGATATCAAGCTATGAGAAGACGATGGAAGACTAATATTGTTTTGAAAAGTTTTATTCGAATTTATATGTTCCAAGGATTGGTTATTTTTATTGTCGCATTTCCTGTTTGGTTTGTAAATGTAAGTGATATCCCAACTGTAAAGAGTCTGTTAGGCTTTAATGAAGTAACATTATGGCTTGGATCCTTAATATGGTTTATAGGATTTCTTTTTGAAACTTTTGGTGATTACCAACTATATAAATTTAAACAAGATCCTGATAATAAAGGAAAAGTTATGGATCAAGGATTATGGAAATACACTCAACATCCCAACTATTTTGGAGAAGTTACCCAATGGTGGGGGATCTTTATAATTGCTTTAGCAGCTCCATTTGGCTTTATTTCAGTTATTGGACCAATCTTTATTACTTATATGATAATTAAAGTCTCTGGAATAAGACTATTGAATTGGCGCTATAAAGATGATGATAAATATGCAGATTATAAAAAAAGAACAAGTGTCTTTTTTCCGTGGTTTCCAAAAAAGAAAAAACAATAATTTGAATTTTTCTTTAGTACTTTCTTCTACTCATTTTGACTTAAATCAGATTAGTTAATTTTAGCTCCTTCTTTGCTTAACAGAGCAAAAAGTTCCTCTTTTATGCTCAGAAATGATTCATCATTCCAAGATGTCATTTTTGGGTAAATTGAAGTCATAAAAAATTCGGGATCTAATTCATAAGTCTCTTTTACAATATTTAAGTAATCCAAATCAGAAAGACCAGTGAATTCTTCACTTTTATGTAATGCTTTTAGATTACCCCAAATTAGTCTCCTCTTCATTTTTTCTGATTTTTCGAATTCCATTATTTCTTGAATAACATCTAAGAACTCATTAGCATCTTTACGTAAAAGATCAAAGATTTTACTCATATCTTCTTCTCTTTTTGACTTATCAGTGGGTTTTATAGAAATAAGACATTTACGATTGTCAACATTAATATTATATAACACTACATGTGTGAATTTGACCTTAACTAAACCCCAATGATTTTTAATTGAAAATTGGTATCCGAAAAGTGGAGATGATTCAATAAGAGCCCTCTTTCTTTCTCTTCGTTTAGATCCCCCCGAAAATACCCATATTGATGATGTCCATAGAAATAATTTTTTGCTTTCACCACCTTTTACTTTAAATGATCCATGAGCAATTAATCTATAATTCGTAAGGAAAAAATCCCCTAAACTTACTGAAATACGAATTGGAAATAATCCCCCTTCGTATTTACCTGAAGGTTTCTGTTCTAAAATTTCAGTTTGTTTTATATTCCCCTTACATTCATAAAGTATTTGTTCTCCTTCAGCCAAACAAAATTTTTCAATAATATATTTTTCCATTTCCCTCCGTTTTTCAGTTCCAATGATATTACCCATTTTAACCATGAATGTTTCATAAATCTCTTTCATGAAAAAATCAGGATTTAATTTGAAAGTAACTCCAACAATATCAAAGAATTCAGAATCAGAAGGTTGCGAAATCTTCTTATTTGCTCTTAAATCAATTAAATACTTTAAAATGGTTTTAGTCTTTGGTTTTGGATTTTGAAGTTCCTCTTTAATCATATTCAATACAACATTAGCATCCCCTTCGAGGGAAATTTTAAAATCTGATTCTGCGATTGAAATATCACTTGTACTAGAATTCTCCTTGATAATATCCATCACTTCTGTTAAATCTTCCCCGCAATTAGGACAGAATTTTGCATCATCAGATATGGTTCCGCCACATTTTGTACAAAACATTTTAATTCAACCCATTCATAATTTTTATAGTATCCTAATTCTTTCAAATTTTATTTATAATTAACTCAAATAAATAATTCATAAATAATACCAAAAATAATTTATCCACTTCTCCTATGATTTTTAATCTGAAAATTTTTAAATACTCAAAAGTATATTCAAAAGAACAAGCAAGAAATTAGACAAAATTTGAAAGTATTTAATTAAAAGGGATACGCTGTGGAAGAAACAGAAGAAAATGAAAAAGATACTTTAAAGACTGCTAATAATATTATTAAAGAAGAAATTAATTTACAATTACATTGGTATTTACCAGCTTTTTTTGTCATTTATTTTGCTTCCTTTTTGATACCAGCAATTATTTTCATGATGTTTATAATGCTATTTTACTTACCACTATTCTTGGAAATAAGAAATTTTATTTCGCTTTTCACTAATTTACCTTCTCTAATTGTTTCCTTAACTTTACCTCTAATAATTATAATATGCTATCTAATACATCTCATTGTTGTAGCTTTAATTACTCGATGGTTTTGGGCAATTTCAGAAAAAAGATCTCCCTCTAAAGCAGGAATAATCCCAAGGAATATTCCAAGTAAAACTTTAAATTATTACCATTTTCGAAGTTTTGTGATAAAATACCCTAAGAATGCTTTTTCAAAAGGTCCATTCCCATGGCTAGTAAAATGGATGTTTAATTTCACCCGTGTTAATAAAATTGGAAGGGATTCTGTTCTTGAAGAACAAATAGCAGGAGATCGTTATGTGTCTATGGGAGAGAATTGTTATATTGGAACGAATGCTGCAATTAGCTCGCATGCTGTTGAAGGGATTTTTGGAAATATATCTTTTGCAGAAATAAAGATTGGAAACAATTTTACCACTGCAGCATTTAACTGTATTGCTCCCGGAGTGAATACGGGTGATAATTCATGGTGGTTACCTATGACAGGTGCAACAAAATATAATATTTTAAAAGGAAATAACTTCTATCTTGGTACACCCCTAAGGAAGATCTTCAAAAGAAAAGTTATGGATTATCTACAAGTGACAGAAGATGATTTAAAAAGGGCTGAGGAATTAAACAAAATCTCAGGTTTATCAAAAAAGAATAAATTGAAAATTAAAGAGAAAACGGCAAATGACTGAAAGCAAAACAGGAAATATAAAAAATACTGATAAAGTAGATTATACTATTGATTTTGTAACTAGCAGTGCAATCAGTAGAATTGGTATTAAGTTTTTAATTTTCTATATCCCTATCTTATGGATTGCGGGATATATGGCGACTGCTGTTTTCTTTGATGTTTCACATCTAATTAATAACTGGATAATTACTACTTTACTTTTGCCATTTTGGTTGTTCATTTTGTATTTCATTTTTATTTTT
Source organism: Candidatus Hodarchaeota archaeon (assembly GCA_048886685.1). Taxonomy (GTDB): domain Archaea; phylum Asgardarchaeota; class Lokiarchaeia; order Sigyniarchaeales; family SOKP01; genus Loki-b32. The sequence goes on along the minus strand of JBHLKM010000004.1, from coordinate 24,721 downwards.
GGTGTGGCTATATTTACAAAAGCATTTCTTCTAATGATAAATATGATCCATAAGCCTAAAGAAGGGGTTTTTATAGCAGAAGAGGGCGATCAGGATTACGAATTTTGGAGACTACGCGTTGAACTAAAAAAATTAGTTTTTTGGTTGATGAATAACGGTCCATTACCGTGGATCGTGATGTGGGGCTTTAGATGGCTTGGTATTAGAGTAGATTTCTCTAGCCATATGCATGATGCTTGGTCCGATGGAGAATTTATTGAATTCGGTCGAAACGTCACGGTAGGGCAAGGAGCGGTGGTTATGTCATCCATGGTGGTTGGTCGATACTTAATTATTAAAAGGATTATCTTAGGAGATTATACTGTTGTCGGAGGTGTATCCAATATTTCTCCTGGTACTATAATGGGAGAAGAATCAGTATTAGGTGCTTTTAGTGCAACAGTTCCAAATCAATTTATAGAACCGGGATGGATTTATTTAGGACCATTAATTGCAAAGAAATTAAAACGAAATAAATATGCAGAACAAAGGCGTGATGTTATTTATAGAAAACACGTAGAAGAAGAGATAAAATATGAAGTTAAGCAAGAGGTTAATATAGATGAAGATAAGAAAAAACTTCTAGATAACAATTTAGAGGATTGAGAAAAATGTCTATTCCCGCAAGTCTAAAAGTAGGACCAAATACTACGCTCACTTTAGTAAAAAAAAGGTATTTAATTTTTTATATTTTCCTTATATGGATAAGTATTTTCTCGATTCAATTTGAGTTTTGGCTATTCTGGATAGTTTATGAAATAGAAAAATTTGTTCATTTCTATCTCTTTTTACCCCTCATAATTTTTGTAATGTATTTAACATCCATATTCATATCTCTAATATTTGCTAAATTTTTCTTAATTATCGTTAACCTTATTCATAAACCAAGAGAAGGAGTTTTTCTCAGACATCATTCTGATAAAGATTTTAGATACTGGAGTTTAAGAAGTGTAATTAAAAAATGGCCATTGTGGATTTCTCATAAATTTCCGTTTCCTTTCATTAATAATATATGCTTAAAAATGTTTGGGGTCAAAACTAAATTCTCTAATTCACTTTTTGAAGGATTTGTTGATACAGAATTCTTACATTTTGGTAAAAATATAGTTGTAGGTCAAAGTGCCATTATCCAGTCAACAGTTATAGTTGGAAATTTGTTTATAATAAGAAAGACAGTTATTGAGGATAATGCAGTAATTGGTGCCCATGCTATAGTCATGCCAGGGACTCATATGAAAAAAGATTCAATTTTGGCAGGAAGTTCTATGACAACTGTTGGACAAGAGTTAGAAGAAGGTTGGATTTATGTAGGAGCTCCAGCAAAAAAATACAAAAAAAATGTATTCTTTGAAAATAATTTAGAAAATATAATTATGAGCCAATTAGAAAAAGAAGTCATAACGGAAAAAAAACCTGAAGATTTATATACAATGCGAATAGATAAAGATACTACATCAATTAATTCTTTATAGATATGAAAATTGGTTATATTCAAACAAATCCTATTTTTGGCGAAAAGGAACAAAATTTTAATGATATTAAGAGATTAACTGCTAATTTGAGCGCAGATTTAATAGTATTACCCGAATTATTTGCTACAGGTTATACATTTACATCAAAAGAAGAAGTAATCTCTTTAGCTGAAAATCTTCACGGAAATACTTCTCAATTTTTGAATAATATCGCCATTGACACTGGAGCTGTGGTTGTTGGGGGATTTGCTGAAAAAGACAGAGGAAAAATTTATAATTCGGCAATGATCGTATCAGATGAGGGAGTAATTGGTACTTATAGAAAAATTCATTTATATTATAAAGAAAAATTCTGGTTTTCTGCAGGAGATAAACCTTTAAAAGTGTATAAAATAAATAGTATGAATATTGGTATAATGGTATGTTTTGATTGGATATTTCCCGAAACAGCGAGAACTCTTGCAATCTTAGGTGCAGATATTATTGCCCATCCTGCTAATTTAGTCCTCCCTTATTGCCAAAAAGCAATGATTACTCGATGTTTAGAGAATCGAATATACGCTGTTACTGCTAATAGAATTGGTCATGAGAAACGAGGTGAAGATGAATTTAGATTTACTGGAGGGAGCCAAATTACGTCCTATGATGGTTCGATAATCTCTACAGCACCTTTAGATCAAGAATTTATAGATTTTGCGGATATTGATGTAAGTCTTGTTAGGAATAAAAAATTGAATGAATATAATGATCTTATTGGAGATCGAAGGAAAAAATTTTATTTAATTTGAATATTTGCATGTGAAATCATAAATAGTAAATTCTAATGAAAATTGGATATCCATGTATTAATTTAGCCCTCAAATGCAAAAGTAGTCGTACATTTCGCTTAAAAAATTACTCTAAAGAGAGACTAATTCAAACAATTACTAATAATTTAAATTGTTTAGAGGAAACTTTAAAATTTAATGTTAATAATAGAATTCTATTTTTTAGAATTACTTCTGATTTAATCCCTTTTGGATCTCACCCTGTGATGGATTTTAACTGGCAAGATTATTTCAAGAAAAATTTTCAAACTATTGGAAATTTTATTAAAAATCATGCTATAAGAATTACCATGCATCCTGGACAATATACTGTCCTCAATTCAATCAAGGATAGGGTATTTAAGAATAGTGTGAATGAATTAATTTATCATACTGATATCTTAGATTTGCTGGGGCTTGATAAGACTGCCAAAATTATAACACATGTAGGTGGAGTTTATGATGATAAACAAGAAAGCATTAATAGGTTTATAAATCGATATCATTCTCTAGACAAGAGAATAAAACAGTATTATGCAATCGAGAATGATGATAAAAGCTTCACTATTGATGATTGCCTATCAATTAGTGAACAGACAAGGATTCCGGTAATTTTCGACGTATATCATCATGAATGTAATCCTATACAAGAAAAACTTCAAGATATCTTAAAAAAAGTCATCAAAACATGGGAGCCTGAAGATGGTTTACCAATACTACATTATAGTTCAAAACATCTCATAAAGGGTAAATGTCGTCATGCAGATTCAATTAATATAAATCATTTTAAAAAATTTATTGAGTCTACGAGAAATGATGATTTTGATATCATGATTGAGATAAAAAATAAGGAGGTTAGCGCTTTGAAAGCAATAAATGCAATTTTAAATGATGAAAGGTTAAATTTAGATAACTAGAAGTAAATTATTATTAAATTAAGAAATATAAATTCGTTATGATTAAATTATGAATCCCTTAAAATTACCAAAAATGGATGATAATGAGATAAAACAGGCACTTCAAAATGAAAAAATATGTAGAATTGCATTTATTGATGACAAATATCCCTATATTTCTCCTTTTCAATATGCATATATCAATGATACATTGTATTTCCATTTTACAGATTATGGGAAGAAAAAGAAAATTCTAGAAAAGAATACAAATGTTTGTGTTTCCGTTGAGCACTTAGAAGAAGATTTAAGTGCATTTTCTTTTATTTCAATGCAGGGTAAATTAGTTCTTGTTGAAGATGAGGAGGAAAAATTAAATGTGCTTACACATATGGTAAAAATAGCTAGAAAGACCTATTCGCAAAATTTTCTAGCTGCCCATGGATTTGAAAAGGGAAAAGGATGGGAAGCTATAAATAATAAGAATGAATTAATATATAAATTTGTAGAAATGCGGGAACCCATTGGCCTAAAATCCCCTTAAACTCCTAATGTCCATTAAAATAAAAAAGTAAAAAAAAAATTATTTTTATTGTGGTTGTAAAATACCTCCAAATGCCAACCAGGCCAACAAGGATTTGGCTACCAAACTTAATACTATGTATACTCGTTCACCAAAAAGATAATCCCTCCAAGGACCGACTGCCTTATATTGAAGCACCATATTAATTGCAAAACTGTTAAATAAGATAAGATAGGTGTAGAATATCCAGTACACAAAGTCAGGTATACCCTCAGCATCCACTCCATAGAAGTAGCCAAAGATCACAATCCAAGGAATAGCACCAGCAATACATCCCATTATAAAAGGTTTCCAATTTGTTTTTTCCGTATATTGATTGACTAATTCCATTATATATCCAAACATAATCATTGTAGCATTTAATACAAATATCATAACTAGTGACCAGAAATCCCAGACTCCAAATAATAATGCAATAAAAGCAATCATTATCGAACTAGATAAAGCATACTCGTACCAACGATATGGATTGAATCCTTTCTGTAAATTTTCATTATATCTTTTATTCAATGGATAGGCAATTAATAAATGAGCTACAGCAGATAATAGTAGAAATGATGCTAAAATAGCGCCAACATATGAAATTGTTAGTAGTACTTCTGGATTTGGATATATATTAAAACTATCAGGAAGAACTACTTCATAAGTTAAATAGAAGGTATATATATCTCTAGAGAATTCTAGAATGAGACCTACAGTTAGCATTAATATCCCTTGTATTAAATGAAGAATTCCCATATTTCTATTAAATTTCTGTAAATAATCAAAAGAAATCCTTGAATTTGCTATAATTTCTTGTCGTTCTTTGTAATTCATTTTAACCATTTTTATTTTTAATAATTTTAGATTGTATAATAATAATTATCCAAATTAATAACTTAAATAGTGCTTTTAAAAATTATTGAGAATTTCTATATATTGGTTTTAGAATTAATGAGTTTGAAGAAAAGTTTTAATATTTAATTAATGACTCAAATTTTTATAATATATACAGATAAAGGTTAAATTTAGATATGAAGTATCAAGCTTATATAAAACATTTGAATACTTTAAAAAAAAAGTGATAATTATGGCTTTAGAAATCAATTGGTTAGCTGTCGTTGTTGCAGCAATAATATATTTTGTGATCCTTTTCTTTTGGTATTTTCCATCTGCTTTTGGTAATATGTGGTTAAAACTCGTAGGTAAAGAAAGTGAACCTAAATCTAAGATAATAAGGGACACAATAATTATGATTCCATCAAGTTTTATCACTGTTCTTATAATTGATGTCGTGATGATTCTAGCGGGAACAACAGATATCGGTCCCGCCTTACTATTAAATTTATTACTTTGGGTGGGATTAGTTGGAATTATAGGAATTAATCAGTCTAATTTCAACGATAGGGGCTTAAAACTATTTCTCATAGAATATATTCCTTACCTAGTTTGTTTTCTAATCGCAGGAATTATTTTAGCAGTTTGGAAATGAATATACAATTATTAATTTTTTTTAATTTTTCTCTATATTGATTTTAAATTAGGTTTCAACAACATATAAAGGCCATTTCTTAAGAATGCCTTTTGGTATATTTCCACCTCTAACTTGAGTTAAAATATCTTCTCGGGATGATAAAAAATTAACTGGTTGTTCTTCTATAATTTGGATATCTATTTTTTGATTAAGTATTTCTTGTTTTAGATCTCCTGCTTTTTGATATCTTATTAATATTTCTCTTATCTGATCTTCTGTCATACATTTTTTATTTTTACTTGAAGGAAGAATTAATCTCCATTTAGGAATCTCATTTTCATCAGATTTTATAAGCAGTAAAGAATCATTCAAAAATTGACATTTTTCCTTTAAATAAACTAAGAGATTTCGTGGCTCTATGATTTCAAAACCATTTAATGAGAAAAAATCGCCGGCGTAAGTTTTGTAATTTGAAGTAATTTCAACATGATTAGATATTCTGATAGGATACTTTAATTCAAACTGATTTCTTAAGATTTTCCCTTTAATTTGAGGAAGACCCACCTGATTTTTAATGAAAATTATGTCACCAATATCAATATTAATTTTAGCATCCGAATTATTAAGGCGTGACACATAAAGTTTGCCAAATTTCTTTTTCGTTCTTGAGATTAACTGCTTTTTTCCCTTATATTCTAAAACAGGAAGAGTTAAGGGGAATACATACATTCTGTTTAATCGTGAAACTTCAAAGTCTCCTTTATTTATACTTGCTGCGATTGGTCCAACCTCAGAAGCGACATAAAGATTAGTAAACCTTTCTTTGCCCCGGTCCCATTTCATAAATTTTCGAATTAAATCCCAATCAGATTCTGAGAGAGAACTAATACTAAATATTAATGTAGCATTAGTAAATTTTTCTGATAATTTACTTTGAAGTCTTCTGGCAGTGCTTTCTAATCCTTTTCTCTTGATTTCTAATATAAGTTG
>JBHLKM010000004.1:0-18385 GCA_048886685.1 Candidatus Hodarchaeota archaeon | reverse complement strand
AATTTTTCTGATAATTTACTTTGAAGTCTTCTGGCAGTGCTTTCTAATCCTTTTCTCTTGATTTCTAATATAAGTTGGTCAAGTTGTGAATTTCGAGTTTGTTTTAATAAATCAACTGACTTTTTTAAACCTGTTTTAAGTCTATTAATATCTGCCCATCCTAAAATTGTAATAGCAGGAGCAGAAATTACTGAAATTTCTTCCATTGTTAAAATTTGAGAGATAATTTCAAGATTCTTTGAATATTTATATTCATAAAATAGATATGACTTCGGTTTAACAATCGATAACATAATCCTTTGAGAAAACTCTGATGAATAAAGAGAAATATAATCCCTACCTTCGTAAAAATTTAACCCATCGTTTTTTAGCCTTGATGGAACGAATATTACAACAGAAGAATTTGAATCTAAACCACCTGATTCAAAAATAGCTTGCATTCCAGGAGCCCAATATTTTTGAACAATATTTTTTGACATATGGAGCCATTTAAGAGCAGATAAATTATTGTTTGTTGTACCCGAACTATGACACACAATCGGAGGTTCAGAGGTTTGATATTTCTTTAGAAAATAATAAAGATCAATGGATAATTCTTTTGGATTTGTTTCTTCCTTTTTAATTTTCTCGAAAACATCGTTTATTGCAATTAATCCAGAATTTTTCAATACCAGTTCTTCATATTCTTCTTTTGATGATATTTCAAGCCAGTTCTTCCAATCTATAGATTTAATATCGGAAAATTGCTTATTGAATATTTCTTGAGTTTCTAAATCAAAATCGAAGGAATTCAAATTCATTATAAAAATTTTTTTTATATTTAGAAAGGAAAAGGAAAATAAAAATTGTTTTAAAACTAAATAAAATGCTCGATAATTCCATAAAGTCCGGTCTCAGAGTCTTGAAATAATGGTAAGGTTGGAGGAAAATATGTAAAAATCATAAATATTATGCCAAATCCAATTGCTACTGTCCAAGATGCATAAATATACCATATGTGTAGTTTTTCCTGTAGCAAAATTTTATAACTTACGAATTGCCCTAATATTACACCAAGTATAAAGCTTAATATATCCACAATTAGTAATTCTGTTCCAAGTATGGCTGTGTATGAATAAAAAACAATTAATATTGTACTAATACTTATTATAAATGAAACTACTTTACCTAAAATAAAGTTTTTTGCTTGTTCCTTAATGAAATTGTACTCAATTAGTGAAAATATTATTAATGGCCAATAAGGTAATTTAAGATGCTCCCATACACTTTCGTTGACAGGAAAAATTGCCCCTATAGGTCTCCAATAATTCAGCAACTCAAACATAAAATGAAATAAAGCCCCAATTAGTACAACAAATAATATACCAAGCGCTTCCCATTTTAGAATTGTTTTCTTCATAATTTTAGAATTTTTAAATAATAATTTTATATGAAATTGTTTAAGATTATCCTTTAAAATAATATTTATGTTATATTATATTTAATCTGAGATAAAAAAAGTGTTGTTTAGATTCTATAAGCTTTATAGAAAGAGGGATTAATTATATACTATAATTATACCTTTTTAATTATATTCTGTAAATTTAAAACTAAATATTTATAATAGAAGATGATATGATGAAAGCAGCGGTATTTGACGGTAAGGAAATTAAAATTAAAAATGTTGATGATCCGATTATTAATGATTCTCAAGTATTAGTTCGCATTAAAGCTGTGGGAATTTGTGGGACTGATTTGGCTATAATGAGAGGAGATTTACCTACCCCTACTCCAATAGTTCTAGGTCATGAACTTGCAGGGAAAGTAGTAAGAATAGGTAAAGATGTTGAGAAATCATGGATCAATAAACGAGTTGTATCTGAGATTAATAGTAATATTGATTTCAACTGCTATTATTGTAAGCGAGGATTATACTCACAATGTCAATCTCGTAAAGCAATTGGTATTGATATTGATGGTGCATTAGCAGAATATATTGCTTTAGAATCTTATTTATTACATGAAATACCAGATTCATTCCCATACGATGCAGCTACGTTTATAGAACCCCTTGCTGCTGCTTATCAAATATTTGAGTTAATGCCAATTGATAAGAAAGACAAAATAATGGCTATATTCGGCCTTGGGAAGTTAGGCTTATTAATTACACAAGTAGCATTATCAAAAAATTTAGAACTAATTGCTATAGATGGTTCAGATTATAAACTTCAATTAGCTAAGGAATATGGAGCTCATCATATAATTAATAGGTTAAAACAAAAGAATATTCAAGAAAAAATTAAAAAATTGACTAATAATCTAGGTGCTGATATTGTAATTGATGCGAGTGGAAACCCTAATGCACTTAAAGATGTTATTGCATCATGCAGAACCCGTGGTAAGATTCATTTCAAAAGTACTCATGGAATTGATACCCCTATTAATCTCACTGATATTGTAGTTCGTGAGTTAACTCTATACAGCAGTAGATGTGGTCCTTTTGATAAAGCTATTGAGGGATTAAAGTCAGGAAGAATTAAAGTAGATAAATTAATTTCTAAGCAATATAACTTAGAAGATATTATGAAAGCCTTTAGTTCTTTTAAAGAAAAAAACGATTACATCAAAACTATTATCCATATCTAATCTTTATCCGTTCATTTCTTTCTTCTCAAATCCATAAAGATGAAAAAATCTAAACATTGATTTTTTTAGAGAAATTACCTTATTATAAAATATATCTTAAAAATCGTTAAATTATTCTCAATATATTGAACACGAATGGCAGAGACTAAATTGGAATCAATTGAAAACGAAACTGGGAACGAGTTAATTAGAGAAGAAATTAAATTCCAATATTTTTGGTATCTCTTTATGTTATTTACGATTTATTTAGGTTCATTAGTTATTCCTGCGCTCCTATTTATGAGTTATGTGATCCTTTTTTTCTTGCCATATTTCTTAGACACTACAAATTTTATTACACTTTTTACTGAATTTAGACCATTTTTAGCATTAATCTCTATGCCATTAGTTCTCATAGGTTGTTATATAATTCGTTTATTTTTTGTGGGATTAATAACTCGTGGTTTTTGGAAATGGAGCGAAAAAAAGTCTCCCACTAAAAATGGCATAATCCCGAGAAATTTTCCCAGTAGAATTCTTAAATATTACCTTATAAGGAGCTTCATGATTAAATATGGAAAGAATTCATTTACCAAAGGTATCTTTCCATGGCTTAGTAATTGGTTCTTTCCATTTATTGGAGCCAGCAAATTCGGAAAAGGCACAACATTTGAAGAATCAGTTACCAATGATAAATTTATTGAGGTAGGGAAGAACTGTTATATAGGCGTTAATTCTGCCATATCTAGTCACACTACTGAAGGAATTTTTGGAAATATCTCTTATTTTAAGGTAAAAGTAGGAAACAATGTTACAGGAGCAGTAATGAACATCATAGGTCCTGGTTCAGAAGTTTACGACAACTCTTTTTTACTTCCTTTAGCTTCTGCAGGAAAACATAGCGTAATAAAGGGAAATAATTACTATTGGGGATTACCGTTAAGGAAAATATTCAGAAAAAAAACCATGGAATATTTAGATATAACACCTGATGAGTTAGAAAAAAATGAGAATATTAAACAATATCGAGATAAAATTTTCTATCAAAACTTAAAATTGGAGAATAGTTCAACTAAAATTGATGAAAATTGTGAAAAAGAAAAAAAAATCGAAGAAATTTATGAAGAAAAAATAGATAAAAATACATTATCAGAGGAAGATTTAGCACTTGATTTCACAACAAGTAGTGCAATTTCAAGATCAAATATAAAATTTTTAGTTGTTTATATACCTATTTTTTGGCTTTCTGGTATGTTAGTAACAATAGGGTTCTATACATTTACCTATTATGTCCAAATTTGGATAATTTTAGCATTTTTTTTACCTGCGATGGTCATTCTTCTGTGGTTTATATTTATTATGGCCTGTTTCTTCATCAGCAAATTATTTCTAATATTAATCAATTTAATCCATAAACCTAAAGAAGGAACCTTTAAAGCAGAAGCTGGAGACCCAGATTTCGAATTTTGGTGTTTACGGATCGAAATAAGGAAAATTGTTTTATGGCTTATACGCAATTGGCCTCTTCCTTGGATGGATATATTAGCCTTTAAATGGTTTGGAATAAGAATGTCTCTTTCCAGTTCATTATGGGATGCTTGGTGTGATGGCGAATTTATTGAATTTGGACGTAGGAATATTATAGGTCAAGGTGCCACCGTTATGTCCTCTATGGTTGTTGGGCGTTATTTAATTATAAAGAGGGTAACTTGTGATGATTTTGCTGTGATAGGAGGACAATCAACCATCGCCCCTGGAACTATAGTAGGTAAAGATTCTGTTGTTGGTGCTATTAGTGCAACCACATATAATCAAATTATCGAACCAGGTTGGATTTACTTTGGGATTCCTGTTATAAAATTAAAAGAAAACAAATATACTGAATCGCAAAGAGAAATCCTTATGAAAAGAGATGTAGATAATCAGAAAAAGTATGAAATTGAACATGAAATCAATGTTGATGAGGATAAAAAAGATCTCACTTAAAAAATATTAATCATAATTGAAAATTTAATAAAATGACAACGATGGAGCAACAATTACCTGAAAATGTTTCAGAAGATGAAGTTCCCCAAGAAGAATTCAAAGTTCAGTACTCTTTGTACTTGATTATATTTTTTACAATTTATCTCACATCATTACTGGTTCCAGCATTTTTATTTATGACATATTTCTTACTTTTTTTCTTACCTAATTTCTTAGAAGTAACAAGTGCTTTAGCTCTATTCACGCAAGTGAAGCCAATTCTTGCATTAATATCTATGCCCCTAGTAATAATCGGATGTTATTTAGTCCGATTATTTTTTATTGGGCTAACAACACGATCTTTTTGGAGCTTGAGTGAAAAAAGGTCTCCTAGTAAAGATGGTATAATCCCTAGGAATGTTCCGAGTAGAACTCTTAATTATTATCACCTTCGAAGCTTCATGATAAAATATGGTAAGACCTCATTTAATAAAGGAATCTTTCCTTGGTTGAGCAATTGGTTATACAATTTTGTGGGTTCAAGCGAGATTGGAAAAGGATCAACTTTGGAGGAGAGTATATGTAATGAAAAATTTGGCATCGTTGGAAAAAATTGTTATTTTGGTGCATGCTCTGCTTTAGCAACTCATTTGGTTGATGGAACTTTTGGAAATATTAATTATTTTCATGTAAAAGTAGGAGATAATGTTACTGCTGCGGGAACAAATTTAGTCGCCGCCGGATCAGAAGTACATGATAATTCATATTTACTTCCTTTAGCTTCTGCTGGAAAGCATAGCGTATTAAAAGGAAATAACTACTATTGGGGAATTCCTTTAAGGAAAATATTTAGAAAGAAAACTATGGAATATCTTTCTTTAACACAAAAAGATTTAGAGATAAATGAAAATATTGCAGGATATACTGATAAAAAAATAATAGAGAAATTAAAAAATGAGAAGATTTTGGGACAGTTTAATGAAGCAATCGAAAAAAGTAAAGAAAGCACTTATGAAGAGCAAGAAAAAAATAACAATAATAATTTAAAAGAAGCGGATTTGGCATTAGATTTTACAACTAGTAGTGCAATTTCAAAAGTTAATATAAAGTTTTTAATAGTATACCTCCCAATTTTTTGGTTATCCGGTATGCTAGATACCATTTTATTTTATACATTCACCTCATACGTTAAAAATAAAATTTTAATGATTTTTTTTCTCCCAACAATGGTTATTATTATGTGGTTTGTTTTTATATTAGGATGTTTCTTTTTTAGTAAATTATTTTTAATTTTGATAAATTTAATTCATAAACCAAAAGAGGGAGTCTTTAAAGCAGAAATTGGAGACCCAGATTTCGAATTTTGGTGTTTACGAACTGAAGTAAAAAAAATTGTTCTATGGCTTATACGGAATTGGCCTATTCCATGGATGGATATTCTTGCTTTTAAATGGTTTGGAGTAAAGATGACTTTATCAAGTTCATTATATGATTCTTGGTGTGATGGGGAGTTTATAACATTTGGGCGTAGAGTTTTAATCGGACAAGGAGCCACGATTATGTCTTCAATGGTGGTAGGTCGATATTTGATTATAAAAAATGTAATATGTGGTGATTATTCTCTTGTCGGAGGACATTCCACTGTTGCACCAGGTACTATTATAGGAGAAGATACATTTGTCAGCGCTCTTTCTACGTCTATATATTCTCAAATTCTTGAACCCGGATGGATCTATTTAGGGATACCTTGCATCAAACTTAAACCAAACAAATATGCTGAATCCAAGAGAGAGATTTTAATGAAAAGAGATGTAGATGAAGAAAAGAAATTTGAAATAGAATACGAAGTAAACATCGATAAAGATAAAAAAGATCTTACTTAAATAATCCCAAATTGTTTAAGATATTTTCAAATTTAATTGATTCTTTAAAAATATCTTTAATTTTTGACAGGTAGTTTTAAACTCTCGTTTATTCTTGTAGAATAGATTAGTTCTAGGGCAATCCTCATCAAGTTTACATTTTCCTTCATTTACATCAAATATTAGTGGGTAAAATTTACATCCTTGAGGTCTATATTTATAAATATTACAATTTTTGGAAGAGTAATCAAAAAATACGCAATGTCCTTCCATATTTTTTAATTGAAACTTTTTATTATTGTTTTTGAATACAAAATCCTGTTCTTTTAAATTATTAGGACACTTTTTTCTTATTAATTCAACATCTTGTTGAGAAAGAATCATTTCTGTTTCTAGACAACACTTTCCGCAATTCTCACATAGAGTTTTCATCGTAGAATTTCTTTTTAATTTAGATTCATAACTTTAAAAGGAAACGAAATATCTAATAAAGTATTATAAGCATCAATTGTTTTTTAATTGAATAAAACTTATAATAAATAGATAGGAATATAAATCAATTGGTAAAAATGAGTGAAGATTCTGAGGAGAGTGATCCCCTAAATCATAACGAAATTATTAAAGAAGAAGTTAATCTTCAGTATCACTTATATATTTTGATCTTTGGTTGTATTTTTTACTCTTCATGGGTTATTCCTGGCTTGTGTTTTTTCTTTTATTTGATTCAATTTTTTCTTCCATATTTTTTAGAAACTACAAATTTTTTTGTAATTTTTATTCAAGTTAAACCTCTACTTACTTTTCTATTAATGCCATTAGTTCTTATAGGATGCTATTTACTTCATTTATTTATCTTAGGATTAACTACAAATATTTTCTGGAAGTTTACTGAAAAGATGTCTCCATCAAGATCAGGAATAATACCGCGTAATATACGTAGTAGAGCTGCCAATTATTATCATATAAGAAGCTTTATGATCAAATATGGCAAAAATTCTTTTACGAAAGGTGCCTTTCCTTGGTTAAGTAATTGGTTTTTTAATTTTGTAGGTTCCGATAAGATCGGAAAAGGCACAACTTTAGAAGAATCTGTAGGCAATGATAAATTTGTTGATATCGGGAAGAATTGCTATTTTGGAGTTAATTCTACATTGGCAAGCCACTTAATTCAAGGGATTTTTGGTAATATCACCTATTTTAAAATAAACGTCGGCGATAATGTAACCTCTAGTGCTATGAGCCAAATTGGTCCAGGTTCAGAGATTCATGATGAATCTTTTCTTCTCCCATTAGCATCAACGAATAAGCATAGTGTTATTAAAGGAAATAATTACTATTGGGGAATTCCATTAAGAAAAATTTTTAGAAAAAAAACTATGAAATACTTAAAGGTATCTCCTAAAGATTTAGAGAAAAATGAAAATATTGAAGGGTATAAGGATAAAAAGCTATTGAAAGATTTAAAAACAGAAGCGGTTTCAAAAGAAATATCTAATGACCAACCTGAAAAAGAACAACTAATTAGTGATTCAGATGAAAAAAGAATTAATATTAGTGATTTAACCGACGGAGATTTATCTCTTGATTTCACTACGAGTTCTGCGATCAGTAGAGTCAACATAAAATTCTTAGCAGTCTACTTACCAATCTTTTGGCTAGCAGGATTAATTGTTTCGATATTTTGGTATTGGTATTTAGTTGATGAGAACTGGATTGCTATCTTATCATTTCTTCCCTTTGCGATATTTGGCTCTATTTATTTTTTCATTTTAGCCTGCATCCTTTTTAGTAAATTATTTTTAATTCTTGTAAATTTAATTCATAAACCTAAAGAAGGAGTCTTTAAAGCAGAGATTGGCGATGAAGATTTTGAATTCTGGATGTTAAGAACTGAATTAAAAAAAATCGCCTTATGGTTTATGAGAAATTCCCCACTTCCATGGACAGACGTAGTAGCATTAAGATTATTTGGTGTTGATATGGATGCTTCAAGCCATCTTAATGATGCATGGTGTGATGCTGAATTCATTAAATTTGGGCGAAAGAGTTTAATCGGACAAGGAGCTACTATTATGTCAAGTATGGTGGTTGGTCGATATTTGATTATTAAAAAAGTTGTATGTGATGACTATATAATGGTTGGTGGTCATACAACTATCGCTCCAGGAACAATTATGGGTAAAGAATCGGTGATAGGCGCACTTTCTTCAACAACAGTCAATCAAGTTTTAGAACCAATGTGGGTGTATTTTGGGATCCCTGCAATTAAATTAAAAGAAAATAAATACGCAGAAGAAAGGAGAGATGTCATACTGAAACGTGATGTGGATGGAGCAACGAAATTTGAAATGGAACATGACGTAAATATAGATGAGGATAAAAAAGATTTAATTAAAGTTGAAAAAGAGGTTGAAAAATCATGAGTGTACCAAATACAATGCGTGTAGGACCTTTCACTCCTACAGTGTTAGTGAAGAAAAGATATTTAATATTTTACTTCTTGTTAATATGGGCAAGTATAATTCCCCTCCTCTTAGAATTTTGGGTATATTGGCAATTATTATGGAGTTATTCGAGACCAGTTCATTTTTACACATATCTCCCGCTTCTGGCTTTTTTAATGTATGTTACCATCGTGTTTGCCGCAATATTTTTCACAAAGATTCTACTGCTTATAATAAACGCTATTCACAAACCAAGAGAAGGGGTGTTCCTAAGAGTTCCAGCAGATAGGGACTATCGTTATTGGAGTCTTCGCAACACAATTAAGAGATGGCCAGTTTGGCTTGCCCATAGATTTCCATTTCCAGGAATATTAGATAATATTTGTTTCAAAATGTTTGGGGTAAAAACTAAAATATCAAACTCTTTATTCGAAGGGTGGGTTGACACTGAGATGATTGAGTTTGGACGGGATGTTGTGGTAGGACAGGGCGCAATTGTACAAAGTGCCACGATTATAGGAAATCTCTTGATTATGAGAAAAACTATTATTGAAGAAGGGGTTAGAATAGGATCTCATTCGATAGTAATGCCAGGTACCCACATCGGACGTAATTGTATTCTTGCAGCAAATTCAGTAACAACTGTAGGTCAAGAGTTAGAAACAGGTTGGATTTATGTTGGAATTCCTGCTAAGAAATTTAAGAAAAATTATTTTTTCGAGGATGGTCTTGAAGAGAAATTAGGGCATGTAGAAGATGTTGAAGCATTAAGAGAAAAATATGAGGAAATATATACAAAAAGATACGACGAACTAACATATAAAGAACGTAAAGAACTTAAAAAGGAAAAGAAAGAAGAAGAAAGGAAACGATTTGATCTTGAGGATTATGATGATTTTGAAGATGGTTTTAATATATGACTAATTATTTGTAGGATTTTAAAAAATCCCATCTTTAAAACTTATATTTCTGTTTCTGAATTCTCTTATAGATAACTTTTGTTAGAGGTATATATCTTGATTCCTTTGGGATCAAAATAAATAATGGATCATCAATAATTTCAGGATTGAAAGCTTCTTCTTTGAGCTTTAATTTCTTAAGTTTGAAACTATGTGTAGTTGTCATATTTGTTTTGAATCGAAGAAAAATTGGGATCGCATAAGGTGCAAGATTTTCTGCTAAAAGTTTAACCAACTCCTTAAAGTTAAACTCATTAGCATTGGATTTTGGAACTATTGCAGCCATTCCTGCACGTCCATCTGTATTTGGGATTTTAACACCATACACAGAAGATATTGTAATTTGGTCAAATATATTGAGAATTTCTTCCACTTCAGATGTTGAAACGTTGTGCCCTTTCCATCGGAAAGTATCTCCAAGACGATCTACAAATTGAGCATGGTTACAGCCTTGATCCCGCATTAAATCACCTGTGTTAAACCAAACATCCCCCTCTTTAAAGACATTATGAATTAATTTTGCTTCAGTTGCTTTCTCATCAGTGTATCCTCTAAATTTACTAGTCTCTATGCTTTCAAACATGAGTAAGCCGGCTTCTCCTGGGCGAACTTTTTTAGCAAATCCTCTTTGATTTCTAATTATTTTCTCCTCTTCATGATCGTATCGTACAATTGCATGACCCCCGAGCGATAATCCACAGGTACAGTCAAAATTTAATAGATTAGCAAATCCTCCGTTTCCTTCTGATGATCCGTAAAATTCTCCTATAACAGGGATATTAAATCTTTTCTTAAAATCCACCCAAATTTCTGGTCGAAGACCATTTCCAATTACCACTCGCACAGGATTGTTTGAATCGTCATCACTAGGAGGTTGGTTCATCAAATAACGGCATATTTCTCCAACATAATTAAAACTGGTGGCGTTAAATTTTCGAATATCATTCCAAAAATGGCTAACGCTAAATTTACGAGCTAATGCTAAAGCAGCTCCATTAACAAAGACGGATGACCAACCTGTCATTAATGCAGTACCATGAAAGAAAGGGAGTGGGATATAAATAGTATCATCTGGAGTAAATTGTGCTATTAACTTCCCAAATGCAAACCCTGGCCCAATCACTCGGGAATGTGTTAGTAATGCTGCTTTAGGTAATCCAGTTGTACCGGAAGTAAATAAATAAGCAATAACATCTGATGGTTCAACATTGGTTGTGGTATTTGGATTGCTTGTAGGGAAATTTTTTACAGTTTGAAGAAGATCTATAAAACCTTCAGGGAGTTTCATTTCTCCACTATCATATACAAAGCAGAGCTGATTTACATCAGATAAATTGACATCAGATTTAACCATATTAAATGTATCAGAACATTCTTCACCTACTATAATAATTTTACCAGGGGTAAGATTTAGACTATACACCAGAGTTTTTTTGCGTAAATCCGTATTGATCAATGAAGATATTGCTCCTATTTTCGCATTTGCGGAATACAGAACTAAAAACTCTATTCGATTCTTTATTAAAACTTTTGCTACATCACCTTTTTTCAAACCTAAAGAGATAAAATAATTTGCATATTGATTAACCATATCATTAAATTCTTTATAGGTTAAAATGATATCTTCAAACTTAATAGCAGGATTATCCGGGTACTTTTGTGCGTTTTCTTCAAGAATCAATCCCCATGAAAGTTTATCTTCTGTCCCCAACTTTCCAAGTTCTAAGAGGAGTGGCCCATATTTTTTAGCCCATTCTTGAAATCTTTTATTAAATTCTTTAACATCAATGAAATTTGAGTCTTCTGACTTTGATTCTTCCAACATATTAGTACCTTTTCCAATTCTATTTTATAGATTAAATTATGTTAAGAATTTTTTGAAAAAAACATCCATTAGAAATATTAGATTGTTTCCAATTATAAATCTTTTAAATTTGAGTTAAACATCATTATTAAAAATTTGTTTTGAAGAATTAGTTTAAATATAATCCTTTTCTATATGATTAATTGTAGATTCATTAACTCTAATCATGAGAATATACGATGGCGAATAAAAGTATCATAGCAATTAGTATTATTGTTATTCTCGGTTTTAGTTTAATCATTACTTTCCCAATAGTTTTCCTTTCAACCACTCTCGCACCTTATGGTATAATTCATGGGGGTATTTCTTTTAAATGTGCTCCAGATAATATTTCTTCAATCGAAGAATTGAATCTTAACATTGATATAGGAAATATTCAGATAAACTATGTTGATCCTCAAGTTGAAGATGCTGTAAAGATAGATGTAAATTTTGATGTAATTGGTTCTGATGTGGCTGGGAAATCATATTCCGATTACTTTAGTATTAATTGGGATAACACTAGTTCTTCACTCAATTTTACTATGGAGCTTTTATCAGATAATTGGAATGATCCTTCAAAATGGATCAAGAAAAATATTGAAATAATTATATTTATTAGGAAGGACATCACTCTTGATATTCTTACAATAGTTATTGAAGGAGATTTCAAAATAACGGTTCCGTGGGGAGTTTTTATTGGCAAAGTATTTACAAATATTACCAAAGGTGATATTTTTTATGATTTTTATAGCTGTATAATAGGAAATAATATAACAGGAATTACCAAATATGGTGATATTAAATTAAACTCATTTAACTTAGTGTGTACTCAAAATACCACTTGGATTCTTAATATTGAAGTTGGTAATATGTATCTTGAAATCCATCAAGATAATGAAATGGGTGCGAACATAACTGGCTTAGCAACAATAAACACAGGAAACCTAAATTTGAATTATAAAGATAATAATTCTGAAATTGGAGCATTGTTTACTTTTCCTATATCAGAAATTGGCATCGCTCCCTTAGAAAGTGTAGAAGGATTTGACATTAAATATTTGGGTGTTGTGGGGTATTTATATAAGTCCTTTGATTTTCTTACTAAAAATAACTATAATTTGTCATTTTACATAACTGGTACACGTATTATTGATATCATAAGTCACTAAAAAAAGCTCATTATAATTTATTTCCATTCTTGCTGAAATTAAAGATAATACCTTAGACGAAATAAACTGATTTAAATACAAGTTTATATGGATTAGAATACCATCCTCTTAAATTTGATATATAGATATCCGTACGTGTTGATGTCCATAGCCAAACATGCGGAAAAACGTCTTCAATAAGTCGTTTTTGAATCTTATAGTAAAGATTTTCTCTTGAAATCTCATTTGACTCTCCTAATGCCTCCTCCATCCATTGTTGTGTTAGAGTATCATTGACTTGACCACAATTTACTGCAGGTACTTTATTTGTGAAATATGGATTAACAAAAGTGCTAGGGTCATTAAAATCTGCTATCCAACCTGTGTAGGTAAGTCCAAGCATATTTCTATGATAACCAGACTCTTCATTCATTATATCCAACCATTGTCCAAAGGACATATTAGCATTTTCTATTTTTACTCCAATTTGTTTAAGATTTTCAGCTAAAGGTCCCGAAAGTGCTTTCCACCACGCTTCTGGAAAATAAGAAAAATTATAAGTTGCAAGAGGGATTCCATCTTCTACGAGTTTTTCCCATTCATTACCAGTACTGATGTTATTGTTTACTGTTAAACTACTAGTTCCGGGCCAACCTGCATCTTTCAAAGTTTGTCTTGCTATTGAAATATTACAATAAGGAGTTTTTAAACCTGTTATATTATAGTAAAGTATAACTTCTGGAAGGGGTGATTTTGCTCTAACTACTTGCAAAAGGTCTAACCAATATGAGTAATTAAAAGCAAAAGAGATTGCTTTTCTCATTGTTGTATTAATTAATTTATTATTCATTATGAGAAAATTAAACTTAGCATCAAGCATCCCTTCTTGTACAGTAAACTCGGAATTATTTCTGAAGCTATCGAGGGTTGTTTCATTAAAGGAAATATCAACTAACATATGAATTTCCCCAGAAAGCATAGCTTCAACTCGGACGGGATTAGTGCCTACCACAAAAAAAATTAATTTATCGATTTTTGGTTTAACACCCCAATAATTTGAATTTGTCGATAATGATAATTTTTCTGGATACTCATATATATCATAAATAAAAGGACCAGTTCCTACTAATTTACCAGATAGAAGGTCAATAAAATCATCCGCAGGTGTAGATTCAGGTGATAATATATACGATGTCCAAGAGGATAATAAAGCTTTAAAAGGCACATAGGGGGCGTTTAATATAAATTTAATAGTGTAATCATCTAGAACTTGAGTTCTATTAATGATGGTCCTACCATCAGGTAATAACCATAAATGAGACGCAGCAAAGTCGGTATGATTAATTAACCTGTTTATTCTTTCAAAGTTCCATTTGACTGCTGTAGCATCAAATTTTGTTCCATCATGAAACAAAACATTTTCTCTAAGATAACATGTTAATTCTGTGGCATTATTATTCCATGAAAAATTTTTTGCTAAGTTCGGAATGGGTTCAAAAAATTCACTAGAATAATTATAATCAAATAATCCTTCAGCAACTTGATCGATGAGATTTACGTCGCTTTCAGCATATGCTGCAAGTGGATCAATAAAACTGGGATTATACTGTGTACCAAAAACCAAAACAACCTCAGGGTGCGAAATGTTAAAGTAAAGATTAATACCAATCACAATACCCATTATTGCTATAATACCTGATATTCCTCCAACAATAAAAGGCTTTTTTTTAAATATTGATACTTTCTTCTTAGGTCGGGTTGTTTCTGCTGTCATTCAGACTCATGATTCAAAAATTTATTCAGAAGTATTAATTTTAAAATTCTTTTTTATAAGATTTCACATTTTTGTAATAAATAAATAAATATTTCATTACATTTGTTATTAAACCTTATGATCTTAATTTTTTGCTTTTTTCTTATTTCTAAGAAGATTATTCACACAAAGTCTTTTGTAACAATTACTTTATTAACAAAGTTATTAAAAGAAAAAAAAAATATATAGAATAGGAGGATTATTGGTTTAGGTGTGGTCATTCGAGAAGCCAGATATCTAAACTTATTCCTCCGCTTCTATATCTTAGTTAAGTAATTCAACCCTCGCTAGTTTAACCTCACTTTCTTATATTGTATGGATTTTTATGAATTCACCGGGCCAAATTATAGGGTAAATCCCACGCAATGGATGATCATCTCGTAAATCGGGTTTTACTAATCCCAATCCTTTAAATGTAAGCTTTGCTGACACATCTTCTATAAAATAAACTCCAGAACCATAAGCAACAAAATGCATTGATTTTAGTTGGCCATGAATTCCAAAGGTGTAATTCTCAATAAGATTATCTAACGTGGGTAATTCAATACCATAGTAACCATTATCCATTGTAAATTCTGTATAAAAATGAAGTTCTCCAGCACCCATAAAAATTAATCCCATTTGCCATTCAAGTACACCCATAGGCACATTATGGATGAACAAGTTTACTTTTACATCAAGGGATCCATCAGAGTTCTCCTTTTCAAGAATAAATCCATCATAGGTTGTATCGGGATCAGCAAGTTCACCATACCAGTCATAAGCAAAAAATAGTCTAGGCCAAACAAACCAAACACCAAGGAAAGGATTAACTTCTCCCCATTCTTCAATCGGTCTAATTTTTTCAGTATTAGCCCCTAGAGCTCCTGTTGAAAGACCAAATACCATAAGACCTACTAAAGTTACCAATGTTAATTTTTGAATTAGTTTTAATTTCTTCATTTTTTTGAACCTCTTTGTGTTAGATTGTTGTTATTGATATTTATGCGACTATACAATTTTTAGATTTTGCTTCGAAACTTATCTCAAAGTGCGATACTTTTTTTTCTTAAGTTATTCGAAACTTTGAACAAAGTACGAAGTCTTATAAATTTTGAATGAAATATTAGGATAAGTCACGACAAGCAGGAGGTATTTAATCAAATTTCCTCATAACTATTCCATTAAGAAAAAGCAATAAAAGAAAAAAAAATATAGAATAGGAGGATTATTGGTTTAGGTGTGGTCATTCGAGAAGCTAGATATCTAAACTTGATCCTCCAATTCTATAGCTTGATTATAAAATAATAAAAGACTTTAAGAGGATGAAAATTTCAATTGTCTTCTAATTAAAATTCCAAAGATTATGACAACTACGCCAATTAAGAAATGTAATTCGTATCCATTGATAGCTGTTGTTTGTATTTCGTCGCAATTGTTATTTTGAAAAAAATTCCCCACACAATCTTCTTCATCTATACATATACTATTTCCAAGTAAAGTATTTTCTATAATATGAGTATAATTAGATTCTTCTAAATCAATCCCGATGTTATTTTTATTTACCGTATTTTCACTTACAAGGTTAAAATTACTTTTTTTTATCCATATCCCACGCAATGAATTGCTTTTAAAAGTATTTCCTTCAATTGTGTTGTTATTACATAGATTTTCTATTGTTATACCCATTAGATTATTTTTTGCTATGTTCCCTGAAATTCTGTTGTAATTACACTCAAACTCGAGTGTTAATCCTGATGTAATGCCCCCTTCTCCATTATTGCATGTGTTTCCTGAAATTGTATTATTATTGCACTCAAAATGTGAATATATTCCTATTATATTTCTAAGAGCAGTATTTCCTGAAATTTCATTGTTATTGCTAAACATCAATCTTATCCCAAAAACATCATTATCATTAACAGTGTTTTCTGAGATTGTGTTATTATTACTATACTTGAGAAACATTCCACAGCGCCCATTAAACGATAAAGTATTATATATTACTATTCCATTATCAGTATTGAGCAATTTAATACTTGCGTCTTCGGTTCCAGAACCTGTATTGGAAAGTTTACAATTTTCGACTCTAAAATGTACATCCGAATTTCGAATTGAGATACAGTAATCTGAACCTCCTCCGTCAATAGTAAGATCTTCGATGACATAAGGATTATTCCAAGTACCTAAGCCTGTACACCACATTTGACTTACCGCCCATGTCCAATTATGACCACCAACGCCTGTGGCAGTAGCATCAATCTCAAATGGTGATAATTCCCAAGTTCCTGCGTTTTTTGGAAAATATTTCTTACTTATCTCATCATTTAACTCTGTCCCATTTATTTCAATCCCCATAAACATAGAAAATATGATAATACTATAAAGTAAGAAATAAAATAGGATCTTTTCTTTACCTCTATTTAAATTCGTTTTTATCAGCCTTTTTTAATTAAATACTGTTGATTAACTCTTAGATCACATATTTATTTTTAGATTTAGCTTCGAAACTTATCTCAAAGTGCGATACTTCTTTATCTTAGTTTATTCGAAACTTTGATTAAAGCGCGAAGTCTTACAAAATTAGAATAAAATATTGAGAAAAGAAACGAGAAATAGGAGATTTTTAATATTTCAATTAAATTATTTAAACTCTATTGTCATATTTATATATAGGGATTTTTACATGAAAGTATGATAATTTGTAATTTTACAATAACATTGAAAACTAAGATGTGATAGGTGGTTTTGTAAAATCTGTGCGAAAAAGATAAATTATCCTCCTCAAGAATTAATCAATCCTTCCGGCATTGAAAAAAAAGACTTTGAATATATTATTCTGTGGATGTTAAATAATAATGATGAATGTAATTGGTCTGATTTTTTAGAGGAACCTTTAGAGATCAGTTTAGCTACATTATCTAAATATATGAATATCTTAATGTCAAATGGTTATGTAGAGAAAAAAAGTAAAGGAATTTATGAGGTTACTTCTGAAGGTAGAAAACGATATATTGACTTAAGATTCAAAGATTCTTTCGAAAGAAAGTTAAGGTACCCTCCAGAAATTATTTTGCATAAGAGAAATTACGATCATATTATTCTTTGGATGTTGTTTAATAATGATTATTGTAAATGGGCAGATTTCCTTGAGAAACCTCTCTCTATTAATCACCATTCCCTATCTAAAAATCTAAATCTTTTAATAGAAAAGGGATTTGCAGATAGTGAGAACATGGAATACAGAATTACCAAATTAGGCGAAGGGCAATATAATAAAATGTTGAAAAAATATCATTTAGATTATCAAACAGTTTTAGAAGAAGAAATAGAAAAAATTGAAGATATCAAGGAAAAAGTAAAGAATTTTCTTAATAAGTATGAAATTGAAGATGAAGATGTAGAAATTATATTCTTAGATTTGAATAATCATTTAGATTATGCGAAAATTGAGAATGCACTGCCGTCAAAAGAAGATTTTTATAAAATATTATTATTTCTTTCTATAAATCATCCAAATAAATATCCAGAATATATATCACCTGAAAATTTTTCGCTTAAATATAATATAAGAATTGCCACACTTAACTTTTTTGTGCAAAATATAACAGAAGAACGTTTATACCCTATAAATTTCTTTAAGTTAGGGTTCAATGAGGATAAAACTTATTATTTTCGGGAAGATGAGAAAATTGATAAAATGTTAGATTTAATTATAGATGAGAACATTGTTAAATTCAGTTATCTTAATAAACTGCAACCAGA